>NZ_WNKZ01000156.1 GCF_009720835.1 Pseudoduganella buxea | reverse complement strand
CGCGGTCCTGGCCGGGCGCGGCGCCGATGGCGCGGCGCTGCCGCGGCGTGCGCTGCGCCAGAGCGTGCCTGCCGCCGTCTGGGGCAGCTGCAAGGAGACGGCAGCGCAGTGGGGCATCTCGCCCAGCTCCCTGGTGTTCGCGCTGTGGACGCAAACGCTGCTCGAAGTGGCGGGCATGCCGGCAGCCACCTTCCTGCTCACGCTCAGCGAACGCCCGCGCCTGCCGGCCGGTGCCGAGTGGCTGATCGGCCCGTTCACCTCCAGCATGCTGGTGCCGGTGGCCAACGCGGCGGGCGAAAGCGATGCAATGCGGGCCCAACGCCTGCATCGCGAGCTGTGGGACCATCTGCAGCACGCCGTCGTGCCGGCCGTCGTCGCCTTGCGCGAAGTGGCGGCAGCGGCGGCTCCCGGCCGGCTGCCGGTCGTGTTTACCAGCCTGCTGGAAATGCCGCATGCCGCCAGCGCCTGGACCCGGCGCACTGTCGTCAGCGCCTGCCAGACGTCGGGCATCGCGCTGGAACACCAGATGTGGGAGCAGGACGGCGCCCTCGAACTGCATTGGGACGTGGCCGAGGCCCTGCTGCCCGTGGGAGCGGCCGCGCTGTGCCAGGCCCGCCTGGTGGCGCGCCTGGGCGCGCTGGCGGCGCCAACGGAGGTGTCGGCGCCGTTGAATGCGCTGCAGCAGGCCTATTTCGTGGCGCGCCATGAGCAGGCCGCCCATGCCCAGGGCGCCGGCTGCAATGCCGTGTTCGACGTCGCCCTCGATGACGTCGAGCCGGCCCGGGCAGGCCAGGCCTGGCGCGAGCTGGTGCTGGCGCATGCTGCGCTGCACAGCGTCGCCGGCGCCGATGGCATGGTCAGGCAACTGGCGCGGCAAGGGGTTCTGCCGGTTCTCGCCATCACGCCGGTCGCCGATGGCGAGCTCGCGGCCGGTGCCGGACAGGTCGCCGGCCAGCTGGCGCGGCTGCCTCACCCGCTGGGGCAGTGGCCCTTGCAGGAAGCCCACCTGCTGCACAGCCCCTCCGGCGCGGCGCGCCTGCACGTGTCGTTCGACCTGCTGCTGCTCGATGGCCAGAGCATCCACCAGGTGATGGCCGAACTGGTGCGGGCCCTGGCCGGTGGTGCGCCCGCCGCCCCGGCAACGGTGCCCGTGCCCGCACCGGCGGCCGCCGATGCCGTCGCACCGTACTGGCGCGCGCGCATGGCGGCATTGCCGTCCGGGCCCGCGCTGCAGGCAGGCGGCAGGGAGTCGTGCTGGCAGCGCCTGGAAGAGCGCATCGCCGGCATCGGCGCGCTGGACGCGGCCTGCGCCGGCGCCGGCCTGACGCTGGATCACGTGCTGCTGGCGGCGCTGGGCGCTGCCTGGCAGCGCGAGACGGCACAGCCATTCACGCTGGCGTCGGTATGGTGGAGCGCGAGCGGCGACACGATGGGACCGGGCGAACGTTCGCAGATGGCCTGGCCCGTCTTCTCGGCGGCCGACGCCGGCGGCGATACCGATGCCGCCTTCCCCGCGCTGCTGCGCACGGTCCGGCAAGCCGTCGCCGACGACCTGCGTCACGGCGGCCTGGCGGGCCTGCCCTACCTGGCACCGCGCCATGCCGCCGGCACCCTGGCGCTGCCCGTGGTGTACACCAGCCTGTGTCGCTGGGGAACGCTGCCGGCCGCCGTGGCCCAGTCGCTGCGCTGGCGCACGATGACGCCGGGGGTCGCGCTGGACGCGGTCGCGCTGGCGCTCGACGACGAACTGGTCCTGGCCTGGGATGTTGATACGGCTCTGCTGGCGCACGAGCAGGCCGCGCGCGTCTTCGCGCACTACGCGGCGGCCGTGCGGCGGGCGGTGCAACAGCCGGACTGGGCCCTGGGCACGGCAGGCGATGCGGCAACGGCGCCGGGCGGCGTGCTGTACGACTGGTTGCACCTGCGTTGCGCGCTGCCGGCGCCCGAGCCGGTGCAACTGGCGTTCGAGCGCAGCGCGGGGCGTCACGCAGCGCTGCCGGCCGTGCGCTGGCGCGGCGGCATGTGGACGTTCGACGAGCTCAATCGCCGCGCCAACCGCATCGCGCGCCAACTGCGTGCACGCGGTATCGGCCCCGGCACCACCGTGGCCGTCTCGGTGGCCCGCGGCCCCTGGATGGTGGCCGCGACGCTGGGCATCCTGAAAGCGGGCGGCGCCTACGTTCCCGTGGAACCGACGCTGCCGTCCGCCCGCGCCGCGCGCATGACCGAGGTGGCCGGATGCGTGCTGGCACTGGGCCTGGCGAACGGCACGACCGGCCTGCCGGCCGCGCTGCCGCTGCTGGCCATCGATGCCCTGCCGCCCTGCGCCGACGAGGCGGACAATCCCGCCGCCGTCAATACGGCCGACTCGCTGGCCTACATCATCTTCACGTCCGGCAGCACCGGCGAACCAAAGGGCGTGGCGGTCGCGCATCGCGCCTTGCAGAACCTGTTCCAATGGTGCCAGCGCCGTTACCGCTTCGGGCCGGGCGACCTGGGCCTGTGCGTCACGTCGCTGGGCTTCGACCTGTCGGTGTTCGATCTGCTGGGCCTGCTGGGTGACGGCGCCGCCATCTACGTTGCCGACGAAACGGAGCAGCGCGACCCGGCCCTGCTGGCCGCGCTGCTGGTCGATCAGCCCATCACGTTCTGGAATTCCGCGCCGACCACGCTGGACCAGGTCAGCGCCCATTTCGAAGACCTGGCCGGCGCGCCGGCCGCGCGGGCATTGCGGCTCGTGTTTCTCAGCGGCGACTACACGCCCATTTCGCTGCCGCCCGTGCTGGCGCGGCACTTCCCGCAAGCGCGACTGGTGTCGCTGGGCGGCGCGACCGAGGCCACCGTGTGGTCGAACTTCCATGAAGTCGACGCGATCGATCCGGCCTGGCGCAGCATTCCGTACGGGCGCCCCATCGACAATGCCCGCTACTACATCCTGGACGACGCGGGCCAGCCCTGCGGCGCGGGCGTGGAAGGGCACTTGTACATTGCCGGCGACGTGCTCAGCCTGGGCTACTTCGGCCGGCCCGAGCTGACGCAGGAGCGTTTCCTGCCCGACCCCTTCGTGCCGCAGGCAGGGGCGCGCATGTATTGCACGGGCGACCGTGCCGTTTTCGCGCCCGACGGCATGATGTTCTTCCGTGGCCGCGCCGATCGCCAGGTCAAGGTACGCGGCATGCGCATCGAGCCCGAGGAAATCGAGCACGTGCTGCGACAGCACCCGCAGGTGCGCGATGTCGTCGTGCTGGCGCAGCGCGATGCCGACGGCGACGTCAAGCTGGTTGCCTATGTCGTTGCGCCCGAGCCCGTATCCGCGCATGCGCTGCGGGCGTTCGCCGCGCAGAAGCTGCCGGCCGCCATGGTGCCCAACCTGGTGCATGGCATGGCAGGCTTCCCCGCGACCAGCAACGGCAAGCTCGATCGCGCGGCGCTGCCCTGGCCGTTGCCGGCCGCGGCGGCGGCCGCACCGGTGGCGCCATCGCCCGCGCTCGAGCAGATCGTGGCCGAGCTGCTGGCGCACTTCCAGCGCTGCATGGGCATCCTGCCGGATACCGAGCGCGATCTGTGGGAGCAGGGCGCAACGTCCTTCACGATGATCCAGGTCAGCGCCGCGCTGAAGGCGGCGCACGGCCTGAAACTGCAGGTGGAATGGCTGACGCGGCGGCCCACCGTGCGCGGCATCGCCGAAATGGTGGCGGAAAAGCTGGGTACCACGGCCCCTGTCGCCGCCCAGGCGCCGGTGCCGGCCCCGGTAATGCCGCCTGCCGCCGACGTCGATGTGCTGGACGGTGCCGCCAAGCAGGCCTTCCTGGCGCGCCGCGCCGACCGCCGTGCCGACCTGGATGGTCAACCGCGGCTGGCGCTGGGCATTCCAGCCGTGCCGGATGCGTGGTTCGATGCCCGCGGCGCCCGCCGTGCATTCGCCGCCGGCACGGTGCGCCGCGAACAGCTGGCGCAGCTGCTTGGGCTGCTGGCCACGCGCGTCTGCGGCGGGCGGCGGCGGCACCTGTACCCATCGGCCGGCGATACCTACGGCGTGCAGGCCTACGTGTGGATCAAGGGCGAGCGGGTTGACGGCGTGGCGACGGGTTACTACTGGTATGACGCCGACGCGGCCGCGCTGGTGCCGCTGGCACCGGGCGCGGTGCTGCCGCGCGAAACCCAGTTCATCTATAACCGCACGCTGGTGGACGGGTGCGCCCTGGCGTTGTTCCTCGTGGGCGAGCAGGACGCCATCGCACCGCTGTACGGCAGCGCGGCGGAACGCTTCCAGCTTCTTGAAGCCGGCTATATCGGCCAGTTGCTGATGCTGGGCCAGCAGCAGTGCGGGCTTGGCCTGTGCCCGATCGGATCGTTCGAGGATGCCGCCGTGCGCGCCAGCCTGCGCCTGGGGGCCAGCCAGCAGGTGCTGCACAGTTTCCTGGCCGGGCCGGTCGCGACGCCCGCCATGACGGCGCCTCCGCTGGCGTTTGCCGCGCCCGCACCGGCGGCCATCGGCATCGTCGGCCATGCGCTGCGCTATCCGGGTGCCGCGACGCCGGAAGCGTTCTGGCAGATGCTGCGCGGCGGTGCCTCCGTGTTGCGAGCGGCGCCGCAGCGGCGCGGGCTGGGTTCGCAGGGCACGCTGGTGGGCGGCTTCCTCGACGATATCGAAGGATTCGACGCCGCCCTGTTCGGCATCGCGCCCAGCGAGGCCCGGCTGCTCGACCCGCAGGCACGCCTGCTGCTCGAAGTGGTGTGGGAATGCCTCGAACGGGCCGGCCACGATGCGGCGTCGCTGCAGCGGGACGGCGAACGGGTCGGCGTGTTCTGCGGCCACCTGTGGCTGGATTACCGTCTGCACGCTGGCGCTGACGGCACCGTCAGCGCCAGCGGTGCCGAGCTGGCGGGCCGGATCGCCCAGACGTTCGGCTTCACCGGCCCCGCCATCGCCGTCGACACGGCCTGCACGGGCGGTCTGGCGGCCCTGCATCTCGCCGCCGGCGCCATCGCCGCGGGCGACTGCGACAGCGCGATCGTCTGCGCCGTCAACCTGCTGACCCACTCCGCCCATGGCGACACGCTCGAGGCGATGGGCCTGGTCGCCAGTGCGGTGCCCGATGGGATCTATGATGGCGACTGCACCGGCTGGGCAGTGGGCGAAGGCGCCGGCGCCGTGCTGCTGCGTCGGCGCGATGCCACGGACGCCGCCGGGGACCAGGTGCTCGCGCTGCTGGGCGGCAGCCATGTCGAGCAGGCCGGTGCCCGCTCGCCGTTCGGTTCACCCAGCAGTGCCGCCGTCGAGGCAGGCCTGCGCGCCGTGCTGCGGCGCGCCGGGCTGGGCGCGGACGACATCGATTACGTGGAATGCGCCGCCTCGGGCGCGGCCCTGTCCGACAGCGCCGAATGGGAAGCGCTGGGCGCGGTGTTCGAAGGCGGCGTACGGATCGGTTCCGTGAAGCCGCTGATCGGCCACCTGGAAGCGGCTTCGGGCATGGCGCAGCTGTCGAAGGTGCTGCTCCAGCTGGCTCACGGCGAGCTGGCGCCGACGCGTGTCGCGGCACGAACCTCGCCGCTGGTCGACATGGCCGGCCCGGTCCAGGTCGTGACGGCGGCCGCACCGCTGGCGCGGTCGTCGACGGGACGTGGACCGGCCCGTGTACTGATCAGCGCCGTGGCCAGCACGGGCGGCTCGGTCCAGGTCATCCTGGCGGCCCCGCCCGTGCCGGTCGCGCCGGCCGCACCCGCCCAAGGGCCGGCTGTCCTGCTGCTGTCCGCCGCTTCGGCCGCCCAGCTGGAACGGCTTGCCGGCAGTTACCGGGCACCGCTGCAGGCGGCCGGCGTCGCCTGGCCTGACATCTGCGCCACCTCGCAACTGGCCCGTATGGGCGGGCTGTACCGGCTCGCCGTCGAGGCCGTGGATGCCGCCGAGGCGTACCGGCGACTGACCACGTTCCTCGGCCAGGGCAGCGCCGAAGGCGTGCAGCAGACCCGTGCCCAGGCGCAGTACCTGGACCGCCAGTCGTCGGCATCGGGCTATCGCGGTGCCCTGCAGGACTGGCTGGCGGGCTATCAGGTGGACTGGCGGCCGTTCTGGCAAGGCACGCCGCGCCGCGCGCTGTTGCCGACCTATCCGTTCGAGCGCCTGCCCTACTGGCTGGAGGCGCCGCAGGCGGCGCCCCTCCATGCCGGGCCGACGTGGCTGGAGCGCGTCATGGCGGCCTACGCGGACGCGGCCGGGCTGCCGGTGGGGCAGCTCGATCCCCATGTCCCGCTTGAACGGTATGGCCTGAACTCGCGCATTGCCGCCGCCGTCGTGGCACGGTTGAACGAACAGGCCGCCGGCGCTGCGCTGCATGCCACGTTGTTGTACGAAGCGCGCGACCTGCATGGCGTCGCGCGGAGCGTGGCGTCGCTGTGCACCGCTGCGGCCGGGGGGCCCGCCGCCACGGCGCTCCCGCCGTCCGACGCGGGGGCTGCCATTGCCATCGTCGGCCTGGCGGGCCGCTATCCCGGTGCCGACGACGTCGCCACGCTGTGGCAGAAGCTGGCGGCCGGCGTCGACCTGGTGGGGCCCGTACCGGCGCAGCGGCAGGGCACCGGACCCGGTGCGGCCTTGCTGCGCGGCGCCTTCCTGGACGAGGTCTCCGGTTTCGATCCGTTCCTGTTCGGGATCGCGCCGGCCGACGCGGCGCGCATGGACCCGCAGGAACGCATCCTCCTCGAAACGACGTGGCAGGCGCTGGAAGACGCCGGCTACCCGCCCGAGCGCCTGCGGCATGATGCCGGCGGCCGCGTGGGCGTGTATGTGGGCGCGATGCATAACGAGTACCCGCTGCTCGGACGCGACGCCAGCACGCCGGAACGCCTGATCGACACGGGTGCGACGCCGGCCGGCATCGCCAACCGGATTTCCTACCACCTCGACCTGCATGGTCCGAGCCTGACGGTGGACACGATGTGTTCGTCCGCGCTGACGGCCTTGCAGCTTGCCGTGGAAGCCCTGCGTGCCGGCCGCATCGAGATGGCGATCGTGGGCAGCGTCAACCTGTCCATCCACCCCAACAAATTCGTACAACAGGCGCGCCTGCAGATGACGGCGCCGGGCGGCCGTTGCCGCAGCTTCGGCGCCGGCGGCGACGGCTTCGTGCCGGGCGAGGGCGCCGAAGCTGCGGCAAC
>NZ_WNKZ01000155.1 GCF_009720835.1 Pseudoduganella buxea | reverse complement strand
CCACGGGCGGTTCGGCGGCCGCCAGCGGCGGCGCGGGCGCGCGCGCAGCGGGTGCAGCAGGCGCAGGACGCACGCCCGCCACCTGCGACGTGCCGCAATAAGGACAGAAATTGACCTGGCGGGGAAACGCCTTGCCGCAGGCCCCGTTCACACAACGATAATCCACTATCAGCCTTTCTTACACCGGGTCCGGAATATCGTCGCCCGGGTCGGGAATCGCGGCGGCAAACAGGGCCGCCAGTTCCGGCATGTCGCGCGCGCTCTTCCACTGGTCGACATGGGGCGTCCAGCGCATGTCCCACACCTTGGTGGCGCCATCGACTTCGCCGGCGGCGATGCGCTGCGAGAGCTCCTGCACGGAATACGGTCCCTGCTGCATACGGTTGACGAAGACCTTGTACAGCGAGGCGCTTGCCGGCAGCGCTGCCGGTGCCACGGGTGCGGCGGTGCTCATGCTCGTGCTCGCGCCGGCTGGCACGGCAGGCGCCGCAGCGGCGGACAACAGGCGCGCCGCGGCGGCCTCGCTGGCCAGGTACTCGGCGCGGGGCACGCGCTTGTCGACGGCGTTCTGCACTTCCCACGGATAGGCGTCGTGGGCCGAACCGGCCACCAGGTCGCTCCACTGGGCCAGCAGGTCCATGGCACGTTCTTCCAGTGCCGCATCGCCCTGCCCGCTGGCGGCGGCGCGGCGCAGCCACTCGTCGCGCAGGCGCCGGGCCGTGATGTTCGGCAGCGATGGCGACGGCAGCTCGGCGCCCGTCTCGTCCACTTCAAGGCGCGGCTGGTAGACCCGCTGCTGGTAATGGCGCATCAGCGCGGCCAGCAGCACCATCTGGTGCGGGCCCATGCGGGCCAGGCGCTGCTGCACGGCGTTCACGATCTGCTCGCGGTAGAAGGCCGGCAGGCCGTTCGAGCGGATGGCGAATTCATTGCCCACCTGGAGCCACTCGCCGGAACCCTGCTCGACTTCGAACAGGTACTGGCCGCGTGGCTGGAACGTCGCCTCGCGGTCGGTCAGGTCGGCCTTGCGCTTCAACACGCCAGTGGCGACGGCCTGCAGGAACCACTCGTAGTCGTCGGCCAGCCGGTTCAGTTCATCCATGCTGGGCGCGATCGGGTGGCGGAAGCGTGTCGCGTCGAAATGCAGGTGGGTGGGAATCTTCGGGTTCTCGATCTGGTACGAGGTGCGCCACGTGGGCAGGCCGCGCAGCACCGTCATCGGGAAGCCGGACAGCTCGATATAGCACACGGCGCGCCCGCCGATGCCCGTGTTGACCAGGTTGACGGCGTCACCCTGGAAGAAGCCGGTCGGCACGGCCGCGCGGATCTCCCCTTCCAGCCGGCGCCATGCATTGGCATCGCCCACGCCGATGAAGCACTTGAACTGGTCGGCATTCGGCGTGAACTCGGCCGAGAACTTGGCATTCACCCACGGCATGGCGCTGCGCAGCCACTCGTTGAAGATGCGCTGGCGCTCCTGGGCCGACAGGGCCAGCAGGCGTTCCAGCAGCGGGTCCGCCGGCGCTTCGCCGGTGGCCGCCACGGCGTCGGCGGTCAGCTGCGTCTGGGCGCGGCGGAACAGTTTCAGGAGCAGCGAGGAGCGCAGCTTCTCGTCGCCCAGCTGCGGGAACAGCCGCGCCGAGCCGCCGAATTCGGCCAGCACTTCCTCGCTCCAGCTGCTCACATCCCCGGTCAGCTGCACCGGTTCCGGCAGCACGTCGGCCGCCAGCTTCATGTAGGTGGCGTGATCGTGCTGGGCATCGGCGCGCAGTTGCGCGATGCGCTGGTCGACGGCGCCCAGCATGGCTTCCACGCTGCGCCGGCCTTCCTGGAATTCGCCGGCGATGCCGGACCACACCGGGCGGCCCCGCTCGTCGACGGACTGGATGTCGCCCAGCCACGAGGACATCGCACGCAGCACTTCCGTGGCCTGCCCGGCCGCCACGGCCAGCAGGTGGAAGCGCAGGTAGTCGGCGATATCGCGCTTCAGGTGCACCACCACTTCGCGCGCCTGGGCGCCGGCGTTGATCCACTTGTTCGCCGCCTGCGACAGGTTGTTCAGCGATTCCTCGACCTGGCGCGTGCGCAGCGCGTCGCGCAGTTCGCGGTAGCGGCGCGCGTTGTGCTCCATGTGCGGCAGGTCGCGCTGGGCGATGCGGGCCTTGATCTGCTCCAGCAGGGTCAGCACGTATTCCAGGCCGCCCTGCTTGCGGTCGTCCAGCAGGCCGTACAGGCGCTCGCGCACCCTGCCCTTCATGCGCACCACCATTTCCTGCGTGTGGCGCTTGAGGCGGTCCTCGCTGGTCTCGGCGGTGGCGCCGGCTTCGCGGATGGCATCGCGCTCCAGGTGCGGCAGCAGCTCGGCCACTTTCTCGCGCCAGATCTTGATGTCGTAGCCGCCCGTGATGCGGTCGATCTCCATCTGCACCTTCGACTCGACCCGCTCAAGCAGCGAGCGGCCGTCCTTGTCCATCAGCAGCTGGTCCGACAGGGCGAACTCCTGGAACGGCGTGACGTCCACCGTGCCCTTGCGGAAATCCGGAAACTCGTCGAACGGCCGCTCGGCCATCAGCATGTGCTCGCGCATGAAGATGTCGCGTTCCTGGTCGCCGGCGCGGCGTCCAGGAATGCCGTCGGTGCCGGCGATGCCGAAGAAGGCCTTCACCATCAGCGCGGCGAGTTCATAGGCACGGATATCCTCGCGCAGGCTTTGCTGGGTATCGAGCACGGCCTGGCCGAAGGCCGAATACACTTTCGAATACGACAGGCGCATGTCGCCGAAGCGCTGCTCCGGCACGCGCGGGTTGAACGGTCCCAGCTTGTGCTGCTGCTGGTTGACGGCCACCGAGCGCTTGCGGTTGGCGAAATCGGCCGAGGCGAAATCCTCGAACAGCGAATCGGCCACCATCTGGTAGACGTCGCGCACGTCCTGCGTGGCCTTGTTCGACAGGTTGGCCGTGTCGACAAAGTACACGTCGTCGAACGGCGCGCCGCGGCCCGTCAGGCTGTCAGGGTCGGCCCAGCGTACCTGCGCGTTCATGTCGCGCATGGCCGTTTCCATTTCCATCAAGGTGGCGTAGGCATTGGCCTCGGTGCGCTCCTTGTTGGCCTTGACGTAACCGCCCGGCATGAACATCACCAGGTCGACCTGGCTGTCTGCCACTTCCTGACGCGCGATGGCCTTGGCGATCCAGCCCAGGTCGAGCGCCGTGCCGGCGCCGGTGCCGCCCGCGTTCGAGGCGATGACGACGATGCGGAACTTCGACGTGTCCACCTGCAGGCCCAGGCGCTGGTAGTTTTCCTTGCGCTCCTGGCCCGCGTTGCTGGCCAGGGAATTGAGCGCGCCCTTGATGCGGCCGCGCAGCTTCGGGTATTTGTCGAACAGGTACAGGCGCGCCACGGCGCGGATCTGGCCCGCGCCCTTCGACGGGTCGATGCCCAGCGAACGCAGCTTCTTCGGGCGCAGCGGCATCCAGTTCTCGATCAGGGGGAAGCGCGCCAGGCTGTCGTCGGACTCGTGGTACTGCTGCAGGTCGATCGATTCGACCAGGCGTTCCTCGTCGCCCAGCTTGACGAGCTCGAACCATGGGTCGGTGCGCTGCGACTTGCCTTCGTCGATGATGGAACCGCTGTCCAGGTCCAGGTGCAGGAAGCGCGCCACGGGGAAGTCGCCGATGGCTTCCACCCGGGCCGGGTGGTGGCGGTTCCACACGGCCGACAGGATGCGCCGGCGGATGCGCATCATCACTTCCATGCCGGTGCCGCCGGCGCCGATGAACAACGTCGGGCGCAGGTCGACCTTCAGCTCTGCCTTCTTGTCGATGCCGGGGATATCTGCCATGGGATTCTCCTAGCGCCGGCCGGTGAACAGGGCGCCGGCGATGGCGGCCACGCCGAACACCAGCAGGGTGCCGGTGATGGCCACGTTCAGGAACTTGGTGGAATTGACGAAGCCCAGCACGACGGCGGCGCTGAGGAAGGCCAGGCCGAAGAACAGCAGCCAGCCGGCCGTATCGGCCGACGACGGCGCCACGCGGCGGCGCACCAGGTAGTTGGCGAAGGCATTGCGGGCAAAGAAGAACACCACCAGCAGCACGACGAAGACGGCGCCGCCGATGGCGATGTCGCGCGTCGACGTATCGGTGGCCGGTGCGCCTTCCACGGGCGCCACTTCCATGCCCGTGGCGGTGCCGGTCTCGCCTGGCGGCGTCGTCGACAGCGCATCGTTGCCGGCCGGCGGCGTCGGCGCGGCGTTGTCCTTGCCGGTCTCTTTGCCTTCGTCACTGCCCGCCTTGGGCACCTTGAAGCCTGGATCGGTGTCGGCCTGGGCCAGCAGGATTGCATTCGTTTGCATGGGGTTCCTTTGATCTCTTCCGTTGTTCTGTTGTTCTGCTGTTCTATCGTGTTATTTGCCGATGCGGACCTGGGCGCCTTCGCGCAGGTCCGTCAATGCATGTCCGAACAGGGTCGTGCGCAGCTCCGCCACCTTGTTGCCGGCGCGGTCGTACAGGGGCGTCCGGGCGCCCGCCTTGGTATGCACGGTGCGCTGCTCGCCCTCGACGGTGACGATCACCTTGCGCCCGCGCGTGGCGGCCACCAGCAGGGCCGCGCCTGCCGCCAGCAGCGCGAACAGTCCACCCAGCGCCGCCAGCAGCGGCCCGGCGCCATGCTGCAGGCGCACTTCCACCGGCAGCACGGCGCGCGAGCCCTGGATGCGTTCGGGCGGCGTGAAGATGTCCGGCAGCGGGTCGCCCGGGAACAGGGTCGCCATGCGCTGGCGGAAAGCCTGCGACAGCTCGAGCCGCTGGTCGGCCAGCTGCACGTCGATCCGGCCCGGCAGCACCTGGGCCGAGCCGGCCGACTGCAGGGCCGCCAGCGACCACTTGCCCGGCAGGTTCGCCACCGGCAGCTGCAAGGTCGAAGCGAGCGGCTGCGGCTGGCCCGGGGCCAGCGCCTTGACGTCGTTGCTGGCCAGGCCGATCGGCTGCACCGCGCCGGCAATCGACGACTGGGCGGCGATACGGGCGCTGGCGATGGTGTAGGGGTAGATGGCGTTCTCCAGCCGCCACGTGATGCGCGCGGCCGGCGCCGGCCCCTTGGCCGTGGCCTGCGCGTCGACGTCGGCGCGCAGGCGCCCGTCCGGCAAGGTGGCGAACACCACGCCGGGGACGTTTTCCACGCGGGTCGGCACCAGGCGCACCGTGTCCTGGTCCAGCGGTTTCAAACGCGCGGGACGCTCCGTGATGACCTTCTGCAGGCGCCCGCTTTTCAGCAGCGCGTCCAGCTCGCGCCGGCCTTCCTCGCGCACGGCGAACACGTACACCATCAGGCCGTTGGCGCTGTAGCGCGCGCCCTTGACGGGCATGTGCAGCGGGAAGGCGATGGCCTTGGCGATGTCGGGCCCTGTGTGGATCAGCTGGTAGAACTCGCGGTTGCGCTGGGCCGTCGCCTGGTCGTTGTTCGGGCTGTTGCGGTTGTTCGTGAACAGCCAGACGAGGCCCGGCTTGCCGCCCAGGGCCTGGCCGATTGCCGAGCCCACGGCCTCGCCCAGGTCCGTGTCGGCCATGGCGCCGCCGTTCGGCTTGCGCGCCACCTCCAGCGGCGCCAGCGCGGCGGCAACGGCTTCGCGCACGGGCTTGTCGCCGGCTTTTTGCGCCAGCAGCGCGCGCGGCGACGGCGCACCGGGCAGGCCCTGGTTGAAGGCGGCCAGCACGAGCGCGTCGCCCGGCTGCACGGCGGCATTGGCCACTTCGGCGACCAGGGGCTTGTATTGCGATGCGGGGTCGCCGAAGAAGGGCTCCATCCAGCCCGAATTCTGCACCAGGAAGACGTGCGAGGCGGCCAGCGCCGGCGTCGCCGCTGCCACGGTGCAGGCCAGCGCCAGCAGTGCCTTGCCTGCGATGCCACGGCTCATGCGAAGTCCTTCAGCCGCCAGCCACGGATCTCGTTCCACATGGGGTGGTGCAGCCACAGGCTGCCGTCGTAGACGAAGGGCACGCAGTCGCCCGGAAGCTTCAGCCGCGCCACCTCGTCGAGGATGACGTTGCGCTGGCCGACCCATTCGACGATCACGCGGGGCAGCACGTCGCCCGCCATGGCCGCCTCGGCGCGGCCGGTGAACTGCTCGAAGCGCAGCACCAGGCCGGAAGGCTGGCTGCGCGCGCCGCCGGCGTTTTCCAGCAGCGGCAGCACCAGCGCATCGCCGCGGGTCTGGTCCTCCACGTCTTCCACGGCCCACGGGTCGTCCTTGACCTGGTGGCCACGGCGGAACAGCAAGGTGCCGAAGCCCAGGCGGGCGCCTTCGATCGGCATCACCTGCGCGACGCCTTCCGTGCCCAGCTCGCGGAAGGAATAGTCGGCGCCGTCATGGCCGATCAGCCACAGGCGGCCGTCGCGGCTGCGCGCGGGGCCGCCGAACTGCAGGCGCGGCTGCCACGGGAAAGGCCACGGCAGCCAGCGCGGCACGCTGCCGGGACGCCACAGCAGCTGGCCGGCATCGTGCAGCCAGCACAGCTGGCCGTCATAACTGTACGGCCGCGCCCAGCCTTCGGCGGGAATGGCGATGGCCGGATCGGCGCTGTCGATGTCGAGCACTTCGGGATCGGCGCCATCGAAGTCGGCCGTCCACAGGCGAACGGAACGGCTGTAGTGGGCACCGCTCAGAAACAGGGTGGCGACGCGCCGGTTGACGGCGCCGGGGCTGGCCACCAGCGGCGCCTGCAGCAGCGGCTCGGTACGGAAGCTTTCGGAAACGGGGTCGATCAGCAGGAGGAACAGGCCGTCCTGCGACGGCACCAGCGCGACTTCGCCGCGCCGCTCGGGCTGGGCCAGCGGCAACCACGCGTATTGCGATGACGTGAAACGCAGGTCGGCCGTGGCGCCGTCGCCTTCGGGCGTCATCACATGCCAGCGCTGCGCCAGCGGGTCCCAGTACTGCAGCACGTTGCGGGTGAAGGCCAGCGCCAGCAGGCGCTGCGCGGCAAAGCCGAAGGTGGCGGCTGCGAACACGCAGACGGCATTCGGCGGCGCGGGAATCTTCAGTTCGGCCTGGCCACGGGCCGGCTCGGGCGGGCGCGTTTCCAGCGCGGCCGCCAGCGGCAGGGCGGTCTGCGCCAGGCCGTGCGGCACGTGCCGGGGCAACGGGGCATCCTCGGCGGCGATGGTGCCGGTGGTGGCACCCCACCA
>NZ_WNKZ01000154.1 GCF_009720835.1 Pseudoduganella buxea | reverse complement strand
GCACCGGCACCGGCCGCGCTGCCCGTGGCGCCTGCCGTGGCCCAGGCCGCCGTTGCACCGCCACCGCGCGCGCCGTCGGGTCGGCTGGGCACAGCGTTTTGCGCCCACCACGGTGTGCGCCTGCCCTATGTGGCCGGGTCGATGTACCGGGGCATCGCCTCGGTGCCGCTGATCGCCCGCATGAGCCGCGCCGGACTGCTCAGTTTCTTCGGCACGGGCGGCCTGTCGCCCGATGACGTACGTCAGGCCATCGCCGCCATCCATGCCGAGAGCGGCCGCAGCGCCCCGTTCGGCATGAACCTGCTGGCCACGCCCACCCGACCGGAGCTGGAGCAGGCAATGGTCGAGCTGTTCCTGGAGCATGGCATCGAGTACCTGGAAGCGTCCGCCTTCACGCAGGTTGCGGCCTGCATCGTGCAGTTCCGCTTCCGTGGCGCCGGCATGCGTGGGGGCCGTGCACAGGCGGTGAACCATGTGTTCGCCAAGGTGTCGCGGCTCGAGCTGGCCCGCCAGTTCCTGGCCCCGCCGGCCGAGGAACTGCTGCAGCGCCTGCTTTTGCAAGGTCGCCTGAACGCGGACGAAGTCGCGGCCGCCCGCCGCCTGCCCGTCTGCAGCGACCTGTGCATCGAGGCCGATTCCGGCGGCCATACGGACAGTGGTGTCGCACTGACGCTGTTGCCGGCAATCCGCCGCGTGCGCGACGAACTGTCCCGCACGGCGGCGCTGGACGATGTTGTCCGGCTGGGCGCGGCAGGCGGTATCGGCACGCCCGAAGCGATCGCCGCGGCATTTGCGTTGGGCGCCCAGTTCGTCGTGGCCGGTTCCATCCACCAGTGCACGCCGCAGGCCGGCACGTCGCCGTTGGCCAAGGACATGCTGGCCGACATGGGCATTCACGACACGGCCTATGCGCCGGCCGGCGACCTGTTCGGCACGGGTGCCCGCGTGCAGGTGGTCAAGCGGGGCACGCTGTTCGCGGCGCGCGCCAACCAGCTGTACCAGGCCTACCGTACCTTCGACGGCATCGGTAGCCTGCCCGGCCGCACGCGCGACACGATCGAACGCTTCATGGGCGCGTCGCTTGACGATGTGTGGACCTTGAGCCAGGCCCGCCTGGCCAGCCGCCCGGCCGAACTGGCGCACCTGCAGCGGAACGAAAAGGCCCGCATGGCGCGCGTCTTCAAGTGGTATTTCTCGCGCTCCATCGCCGCCGCCATGGACGGCACCGTTGCCGAGAAGGCCAACTTCCAGATCCACAGCGGCTCGGCGATGGGCGCCTTCAACGCCTTCGCGGCCAATACCGGCCTGGCCGGGTGGCAGGAGCGCCACGTCGACGTGCTGGCGCAGGCCCTGATGGAGCAAGCCGAACATCAATGGCGCAGCCAGGGAGGAGCGCTGCAATGAACCACACAGGAGACCAGATGAGCCGTGCCACCACGACCGCCGCCGGCCTGCACGAGCGCTTCGGCCTGCAGGCGGCGGCAACGCCAGGGCGCATCGCTGTCGCCTGTGGCGACGTCAGCCTGACCTATGCCGAGCTGGATCGGCGCGCCACGGCACTGGCCGCGCGCGTGGCATCGCAGCTGGCGGCGCGGCCGGACGACATGACGCCACGCGTGGGAATGTTCGTGCAGCGTTCGGTCGACATGATCGTTGCCATGCTGGGCATCCTGAAGGCCGGCGCCGCCTATGTACCGATCGATCCGCGCTACCCCGAGCAACGCATCCGCTTCCTGCTGGCCGATGCGGCCGTCGACCTGGTCGTCAGCCGCAGCGCCGACGTGCAGCCCGTGCTGGCAGGCCAGCGGCTGCTGCTGACCGATCAGCCGGCGGCCGCCGATGACAGGTGGACGCCCCGTCCAGCCAGGCCGGACGACGCGGCCTACGTGATCTACACCTCCGGGTCCACCGGCGTGCCGAAGGGGACCGTCGTCGAGCACGGCAATGTGACCCGGCTGTTCGACGTCACGGCGCCGCAGTTCGGCTTCAGTGCCGACGACGTCTGGAGCGTGTGCCATTCCGTCAGCTTCGACTTTTCCGTCTGGGAGATCTGGGGCGCCCTGCTGCATGGCGGCGCGGCGCTGCTGGTGCCTGGCGAAGTGGTGGAGTCGCCGGCGCGGCTGGCCGCGTTCGTCGCCGCCCACGGCGTCACGATCCTGTCGCAGACTCCATCGGCGTTCGGGCAGTTCGCCCGCGCCGCGGCCGCCGACGCGCTGGCCTTCCCCGCGCTGCGCACCATTGTGCTGGGCGGCGAAAGGCTCGAGGCAGGCCACCTGCGCTGCTGGTTCGCGCACTTCGGCGCGGCCCTGCCACAGGTGATCAATATGTATGGCATCACCGAGACGACCGTGCACGTCACCTACCGGCGCATGGCGGCGAGCGACCTGGAACGCCCCGAGCACAGCCCCATCGGGCTGCCGCTGGCGGACCTGCAGGTGCATCTGCTCGATGAACACGGCGACGCCGTGGGCCCCGGCCAGCAAGGCGAAATGGTCATCACCGGTGCCGGCGTCGCGCGCGGCTACCTGGGGCGGCCGGAGCTGACGCGCGAACGTTTCCCCATGCTGCCGCTGGGGCCGGGGGGCAGCACGGTGCCGGCCTACCGCAGCGGCGACATGGCGCGCTGGCATGACGGCGAATTGATGTACCTGGGCCGCCAGGACGATCAGCTGAAGGTACGCGGCTTTCGCATCGAGCTGCGGGAAATCGAATATCAGCTGGAACAGTGTGCCGGCGTGACGCACTGCGTCGCGGCGGTGCAGGACCTGGGCGACGGCGACAAACGCCTGCTTGCCTTTGTCGTGATCGACGCCGACGCCGCCCTCCCGGCGCCGGCGCTGATGGTGGAAGCGCAGCGCCGGCTGCCACCGCAAATGGTGCCGTCCCGAGTCATCCCCGTGGCGGCGATTCCCCTAACGTCTAACGGTAAGCGGAACAAAGAGAAACTTATGAATGACATGACGACATCAGATCAACAAAACCAGGAGGCCGTGCGCGGACAGTCGCAGGGCACCACGCAGGTGGTGGCCGAGATCAGCGCGGCGATGATGGGCGAGCAAGGCCTGTCCTGGGATATCGACCTGTTCGACCAGGGCGCGACGTCGCTTTCCCTGAGCCGCATCATCCTCGAGTTGAACGCACGTTACGCCCTGCAGCTGACGGGCGCGGAACTGGACGGCGACTGCTCGATCATCAATATCGCCAGCACGGTCAACCGGGCCGTCAAGCAAAACAATTCCACCATGGAGCGCGCAGCATGATCACTTCCACCATTCCCGCCCTGAGCGCCGAGCAACTGGCGTTTTTCAAGGAAAACGGCTACATCGCACCGATCAAGGTGTATGAGCCGGAAGAGATGGAAGCACGGTGGAAGGTCGAACGCCTGAAGCTGATGGATCGCAGCAATGCCGTGTATCAGCTGGACAGCCATTCCGGCAACACCAATATCGCCAACTACGACCGCCACCTGGATTCGGAAATGCTGGCGCAGCACGTGTGTTCGCCGGAGATCGTGGGCCGGGTCCGTTCCGTGCTGGGCCCGGACCTGCTGTGCTGGCGCAGCGAGTTCTTCCCGAAGTATCCAGGCGACGAAGGCACCGACTGGCACCAGGCCGACACCTTCGCCAACGCATCGGGCACGCCGCAGATCCTGTGGCCGCAAAATCGCGAGTTCGGCGGCACCATCACGGTCTGGACCGCGTTCACGGAAGCCACCATCGACATGGGCTGCCTGCAGTTCATCCCGCGCACGCAGAACCAGATGTTCTATGACGAGACCAAGGGCATGAAGTACAAGCCCCAGGAAATCAACAGCGTGGCGAAGGACGGCGACGTCAAGCGCGGCTTCTTCGGCTATGACTACCGCGAACTGCAGATCGATCCGGACTGGACGCCCGATGTGGACCGCGCCGTCTCGATCGAGCTGCGCCCGGGCGAAGCCGTGATGTTCTGGTCGACGCTGATGCATGCCTCCCACCCGCATGCGGGCAACACGAAGAAGATGCGGCTCGGTTTCGCCGCCCGTTACGTGCCCACGTCGGTGCAGGTGTATCCAGGCTCGGACGCCATCGAGGAATATGGCGGCCGTATCAAGCTCGATCGCTACGGCGCGGTGGTGGTCGCGGGCGACAACCACAACGAGACCAACCGGATCGCCTCGGCCACCACGCGCGGCTTCGCGTTCCCGAGCCTGCCATGACGGTGGCTGGCGCTGTCCTGAGTATCGCACCGCTGGCACGCCAGCTGGAGCACGCCATCGGCCTGCCGGCCCGGCTGGACCCGGCCGATGCGGATGCGATTGCCCGCCTGTTCGCGGCGGCCGGACTGCCGCGTCCGCGCACGGTGGAGGACAACGCCACGCTCAGCGGCTTCGACAAGGCCGCCCTGGCTGCATTGCAAGCAGCGCCCCTGACGGCGGCGGAACGGGCCGATGCGCGCGCCGCCATCGGTGCGGCGCGGGCATCTGGTCTCGACGGCATCGCCACCCGCCGGCTGGTGACCTCCGCCGATGGGACCGTGCTGCCGGCCGTGCGCGCCGGCACCGCGGGTGGCGCGGACACGCTGCTGATCGGCGCACCCGGCATGCCGATCGGCCTGATGGCGGGCTGGCTGCGGCACCTGGGCCGCCATGGCCGCGTCGCCAGCTGGGAAACGCGGGGCCTGTTCGGTAGCGGGGCGGCGCAGGTGACGCAACTGGGCATCGACGCACAGGTGGCCGACGCGCTGGCTGTCATGGATGACCTGGGCTGCGCCCAGGGCCATGTGGTGGGTGTTTGCGGCGGCGCCGTGCTGGCCCTGGCGTTCGCGGCCCGTTACCCGCACCGGGTGCGCTCGCTGGTGCTGTGGCTGGGCGATTTCGAGCTGGGCGACCTGGCCCCGAAAACGTCGCACCAGCGCGACCTGCAGGCCTTGATGGGCATGGTCGTGGACGGCAAGGTGGCAGCGGCCGGGCTGCGCGACGTGCTGGTGGCGTCGATGGCCCACCTGTCCGAACCCGACCTGGCGCCGTTCGCGCTGTACCCGTTCGCCAACCCGGCACTGCTGGCACGCTACTGCCACATGAACCATCCGATCATGGCGACCGACTGCCGCCAGTACGCGGTGGCGCTGGACCTGCCCTGCCTGGTCGGCTACAGCCCGGCGGACCGCACCACCCACCCGCAAGGGTCGCGCGCGCTGGCCGGCCTGCTCGATGCCACGCTGGTGGAGATCGAGCCGTGCGGCCACCTCGCCGGCCTGCGGGGCAGCGCGGCCGACATGGACCGGATCCTCGCATTCCAGCACGCCCAGGCGCCGCGCTAGCGTCAACCACGGCACTACGCAACGAAACGAATTTTCAGAAAGGTCATACGAGTCATGAAGCAAGCGGCACACGATGGCACGGCAGCGGCGGCAAAGCGCAAATACACCCCTTACCAGCGGCGCCTGCTGGTATTCCTGAGCGTGGCCACCTTCTTCGAGGGTTACGACTTTGTCGCCCTGGTGCAGGCGCTGCCGCGCATCGTGGCCGAAATGGGCCTGCAGGAAACCGACACGGGCCTGATGGTCAGCCTGATCAATATCGGCGCCATCCTGTCGTTCTTTATCGTCTACCTGGCCGACAAGCATGGCCGCCGCCCGCTGCTGATGGTGACCATCGTCGGCTACACGGTGTGCTCGCTGCTGACCGGCCTGGCCGGCAGCGCCTGGGCCTTCATCGTCGTGCAGTTGCTGGCGCGGGTCTTCCTGCTGGGCGAGCTGGCTGTCAGCATGGTCTATGCCGCCGAGGAATTCCCCAGCGACCGGCGGGGCCGCGTGATCGGCCACCTGCAGGTGGCCGCCACGCTGGGCACCATCTTCTGCGCCGGCATGACGCCGCTGCTGCTGAAGAGCGACCTGGGCTGGCGTGCCATCTACTTCGTCGGCGCCGTGCCCCTGATCCTGATCGCCTTCGCCCGCCGCAACCTGCGCGAGACGGAGCGCTTCAAGGCACAGCAGAGCAGCGCCGGTGCCAACGGCTACCGCGAACTGCTCCAGCTGATCAAGGGGCCGTATCGGCGCCGCGTCCTGGTGGTGGCCAGCGTCTGGGCGCTGACCTATATGTGCACCAATTCGCTGATCACGTTCTGGAACCTGCACGCGATCAACTCGCTGGGCATGACGTATGAAGCTGTCTCGAAATGCATCATGATGGCCGCGCTGGGCGCCACGCCGCTGCTGTTCCTGGTGGGCCGCCTGCTGGAAACCGGCCGCCGCCGCGCCGCGCTGCTGACCTACGGCATGCTGTTCGCCGGCGCGTATGGCTGCTACAACCTGTCGGGTGTCCCGCTGCTGACCTTGAGCCTGACCGTGTCGGTGTTTGCCGTCGCCGGCGTCGTGCCAATCCTGAACGCCTACACGGTCGAATTGTTCCCGACCGAATTGCGCGCCAGCGCCTACGCCTGGTGCAACAGCCTGCTGGGGCGCCTGGGCTTCGTGCTGTCGCCGCTGCTGGTCGGCTGGGCGGCCTCGCGCTTCGGCTACGGCCCGGCCGTCACCGCCACCATCGCCTTCCCCGCGATCGCCCTGGTGCTGATCCTGCGCAACTTGAAGGAAACGGCCGGCTTTTCGCTGGAGCAGACCAGCCAGCTCGATCCGGTCGAGGAGCGCGCGGTCGCCTGAGTATCCCATTCACCCCGGCGGGCTCCCCGCCGGTTCCCGCATGCCGGTTCCAGTGCGCGCCCAGGCTGCGCCAGGGACGGTGTTGTCCGCAAAAAGGTACAGGATGAAAAACTCGGATGAGGTGTTGAGCGTGCTGCAGGCGGTGCTGGCAGCGTGCAGCCCGGAACAGGAGTTCGCCGCCAACGTCGGCCTGGTGGCACAGGGCCTGGGATCGCTGGCGGCCACCCGCTTCGCACTGGAAGCGCAGGCCCGCCTTGGTGTCGCCGTGCCGGTCGGGGCGCTCGGCTCGGGCCTCAGCCTCGAGGCACTGGCACAGCAGCTTTACGTACAGCTGGCGCAGCAGCCGGCCGCGGCGCCGGCGGCGGAACGTCTTGCGCCGGCCACCGGCTGGCCGCTATTGCCCCTGCAGCAGGCCTTCCTCGTCACGTCCGATGCCGATTTCACGGCCGACCCGGCCGGATGCCACCTGTACCGCGAGGTCGACGTCAGCCCGCATGACGAGGCGGCGCTGGCGTGCGCCTGGCGGCAGCTGGTGGCCCATCACACCGTGCTGTCTGCCGTGGTGGCACCCGATGGCGCACTGGAGCCGGGTCCCGCGCCGGTATTGCAGGTCGAGCACGTCCCGGCCGCGGGACATGCCGATGCCGTGCTGGCACGCCGCGCCGCCTGGCATGCCCGCCCCGCGCGCACACCCGGCGCACTGCTGCGCGTGGCCCTGGTGCTGTCACCCGGCCAAGCGACGCTGCAACTGAGCGTGGACGGCCTGCTGCTGGACGGCCACGGCCTGATGCTGCTGCTCGACCAATGGCGCATGCTGGCGGACGACCCTGCCGCCATGCTGCCGGCACCGCAGTGCACGCTGGCCGACTGCCTGGCCCGCCTCGCGCAGCCGTACCCGCCAGCGGCCCGGGCGCACTGGCGGCAGGTGCTGGCGACGGCGCCGGCCGGTCCGTTCGGCGAGCATGCA
>NZ_WNKZ01000153.1 GCF_009720835.1 Pseudoduganella buxea | reverse complement strand
TATCGCGCCGAGCAGGCCACCCCAGCGCCCGCCAGCGTGGTCAGGAACGGGCGCCGCACCGGCTGGCGTGGCGGCTGCCGGTGCGCCTGGCGTCGGGGCACCGCCGGTGGTGCCCGTCGTGCCCGTCGTGCCCGGCCGCGCATCGGCCGAGGTCGATGCGATGTCGATGGCGCCCGACGACGGCGACGGGGGCGGCACCGGCACGGTCGAGCAGCCGATCGCCAGCGACAGCAGGCCGTGCGCCAGCAGGTGGCGCAGGTGGCGGCGTAGTGTCGGCATCATCATGGCACGCTCCCGTGCTGTTCCCTCCAGTATAGCAACCGAAAAGCCAGGTGCCGGCCAGGCCCAGGCCCTTCGGTTTTGACGGCGAACGCTTGATAGACAGGCTGCTTGTCAAGATGGCAACTACGCCTTACACTCGCAGCAATATCTGGAGAAACGAACATGTGGCGCACCATATTCATTACCGTCCTGGGACTGGCTTCGACGCCGGCCTGGAGCGTAGACAGGCAATGCACGCCCGATGCGAAGGCAAGGTTCACCTTCACGTGGATACCGAAAACGGCAGCGGAGCCGAACGTGGGCAGTATTCGCATTACCGACCGTGCCGGTGCGACCGTGCAGATGCTCGACAATGTGGAAAACTATTACGGCGACAGCGAAAGCGCCGTCGATCTGATGGACACAAGGGATTTCAACAATGACGGCTGCGGCGACCTGGTCGTTACCAGCAGTGTTGCCGGCATCGGCAATACCAGCACTACCGCGTTCCTGTATCACCCCGCAGGCGGGCGCTTCGTCGAGCACGAAGCGCTGTCCGGGATCATGGGACTGGACATCGATCCGCGTGACAGGCGTTGCGTTACCGGCTTCGGGAAAGGTGGCGCCGTCGATATCCATACGGCGCGATATTGCTGGTCGAAGGGCAGGCTGGTGTTGAAAGAGGAGTATTCCGTGTCGCAGCGAGTCAATCTCGAAGGCGAGCCCACCTGCTATATGCACACGACCACCACCTATCGTCACGGCAAGAAGAAGGTGCGCACGGAATGCACCAAGGATTTGTAGGGAAATCACGACGCAGCATTTACGAGGTTCAATTCCACCACGCTGCGCGGCCGGGCTTGGAATTCCACACTAGGGAGCGCCTGGATCAGCCACGCTGGCGCAACTGAGGTCGGCCTTCATTCGGGTGACCGGCGCCCCGGGAAGCTGCAGCACGCAGTTTTGCTGGCATTGCCATGCCACCGCGGCCGGATAGCCGCAGCCGGCGGGGTCGGCGTCCGGAAAGCGCTCGATCAAGCCCCCGTAAGGATGGGCGGCCACGGTGGCGACGTTCCACGCCCAGATGCGCAATGGGGGCGCCGGATCGAGCCGGCCGATCAGCGCCGCCATGTCGGGCGCGAGGTGGTGCGAGCAGTAGATGCCGGGCCTGTAGCCGTTCCCGGCCACTGCACTGGCCCAGGCGCTCACATAAGCCTGGGCCTCCTGGCCCGGGCTGCTGCCGTCTTCCCAGTCCAGGAAGATATATGACAGCGGCGCAAAGTCCTCCTGGCTGGCGAGCCTGGCGGCCAGCGCACCGTCCGTGCTGCCTTGCGGACCGGCTGCGTTGTGGGAGCCCGGCCCGGCGGTTTGCTGGCCGACGAAGATGGGCGCCACGCCCCAGCCCTGGGCCGACAGCACCTGGCGCTGGCCCATCCAGCTGGTGTTGTCGTGGCTTGGTGCGGGCGCGAGGTAGTAGCCGCACCATCCGAGGTTGGTGTTGGTCTTCAGCCAGGCAAGCTGGACGGGGCCTGGGTAGTCGTCGGTATCGAATCCTGCGTAGTTTGTCATGATGGCTCCTCTCTGCCAGGGCGCCCGAAGGGGCAAGGACTCATGAGTTCCGGCACCCGAAGGGCACGAAGGCTCATGAGTCGCCCGGCGTTCGACCTTTGCGGTGCGAGTGCACGTTCCGGTTAGCGGGCTGATCGGGTCTTGACGGCGCGCCCCCGTTCTATATCGGCGTTGGTCGGCACTGCGACCACCGCGCCCGGATGTGCGTTGTTGTATGTCGCGTATACCGCCTGGACATTGCTGGTGAGGGAAGCCTGCAGGCCGTTCACCTGGGTCTGCGTCGGTTGGACGCCATGCTGGTGCTTGTCGGAATACTTCAGCTCATCCGATTTCACGTTCTTGCTTACCGGCGCACCGGCGTAGTATTCGAGCCATACGTAAGAGTCAGGCATTTGATTCTCCTTCGGAGTAGGTTTGAAAAATCCGGTCATGAAGCCGGAGGGAAAGTGGCCACGTCCGTGCTGACCACGCCGAGCAGGATAGGCAAGGTCGATGGAACGGGGCCGATGGTGATGGTCTGGACGTCGTCGCTGTAGAGCGGCCCCCCGCTGCCCGTCGATGAGACCACGTTCGCGTGGAAGTTGAGGGGGCCGATGCCGACGGAATCGCCTTGCGGGTCGGACAGCAGCGCCTTCGCGTTGTCGAAGACCTGGCGGTCGTCGAAACTGAGGATCACGGTCGGTTCGAAGGCGACGACGACCTGGTAGATGCGGCGCGCGAGCACGCCGCCTGTCGCGAAGAACAGGGTCTTGTCCGCAGGCGAGAGCTGGTCGGCGAACAGCCGCACCGCGGTGTCGCTGAACCAGCGGGCCGGCCCGATCATGAAGGTGCCGAGACCCGTGAACGAGACCTCGAGCGAAAAAGTACTTGGGCCGCCATCGGCCGACAGCAGCACCGGCCGGGAGTGTTCGACGGCGCCTGGCGCAGGGCCCATGGAGGAGCCGGGAGGCTGCGCCAGGCTGGCGCCTGGCATGGACAGCAAGGGCGCGGGAGCGGGAACGGCCGTGACGACCCTGAAGAAGGCGGGCGGCGTTGGCGCCTGCGGCGCCCCGGCCGGGGCCGAGGGTGCTTGCGCGGCCAGGGCACTGACCGACGGCAGCATCAATGCCTGCATCGGCGGCGACGTAGCGGCCGGACCGCCGAGCCGCGAACTGAAGCCGATGACGCCGCCGGCGCGGGTGTCGCCCCTGGCACTCGACGCCTGCCACTCCTCGTATCGCGTACGAAACCCGGCATCAAGCTCATAGGCCGGCAAGAACGTGGCCTGCAATGCCGGCCCCGGCTTGCCCGGTCCCGGCGGCAGGCAGCCCGCCGGCGCTTGCGTACCCACTTTCGCGGGCATGTTGAAGCCGCTTTGTGCTGCGCTGTTCGCGGCGGCCATATTGGCTTGTGCCGTTGCCAGCGCCGGCGATGCGATACGCTGAAGGAAGAATCCGTAAGCGTCGCTCAGGCTCGCCATTGGCACGAAGTTGGGCGCCGCGGCGGGCACCGCGTCGCCGATGCGGAAGATCTCGGCATTGGCGACCTGCGGGTCGGCGTTCGCGAAATCGGCGATCAGTGTCGTCTGGCCGAACGCGAAGTGCTGGCCGGGTCCCAGCCCGCCAGGGAACAGCGTGCTCACCAGTGCCTGGGACCACTCCGACCATGCCGTGTCGAGTCCGCATGTAGGTGTCGTCATGATTGATCGCTCCAACAGGGATGCTTTGCGAGGCCCCGCTCGCGCGGGGGCTGGGCGGCTCGCGGCCTTAGACCTTGCTGCTGACCACGCCGAGGAGCACGGGCATCGTCGACTGGATCGGGCCGATCTTGATCGACGACGTCGCGTCGTCGTAATGGATGTTGTCCTTCGACGAGTCAGCCCCGCCTGAGCCGCTGAAGCTGAACGGACCGACCCCGACGGAAAGGCTCTCCTGGGTCTGCCATGAACTCTTCAGCCGGCTGTAGTCGCTGGCGCTGAGCTTCACCGTGATCGTCGGTTCGAAGCCGAGCACGATCTGCGAGGCCCGGCGAGCCAGGGCGCCGTTGTCGGAGAAGAAGTCCGGCGCACCCGGTTTCAGCTTGTCCTTGTACGTCGAGAGCAGCGAACCGTTCTGGTACCAGGTACCCGGGGTGATGGAGAAGGCCTTCACACCGACGAAGGAGACGTCGACGCTGAAGTCGGACGAACTGTCATCCACGCTCACCGTCTGCGCGCTCGACGACGACGACGCGCTGGCCGACCAGAAGAACGAGTGCCAGCTGGCCTGGGCCGACGCGTTCCAGCCCGATTCCTTGTAGTCGTAGTCGCTGCTGTGCGAGTCGAAGTGGAAAGTCTCGCCGATCGTGCCGGCCGCGCTCGCCTTCTGCCATTCGGCATAGGTCGCGGCATAGGCCGTGTCCAGCGAGTACAGTGGCACGAACGAAGAGACGCCCTGGGCCGTCGTGCTGGTGCTGACCGCCGCGGCGGCACCGATGACAGCTGCCGTCGATCCCGGCGGCACATAGGTCGCGGACGTGACCTGCATGTTGTAGGCATTCTGCGTTGTCGGATCCTGGGCGCCACCGTTGATACCGGTGATCTGGCGTGCCAGTTGCACCTGTTGATACCCCGGCCCGTACAGCTGGTTGCTCAGCTGGTCGACTTTGGACTGCGCGCCGTCGAGCTGGTTCTTGGCCGCGGCGTACTGCGGGTAGTTGGTCAGGACCCAGGACTTGAAGGGCGCGATGGTGTCCCCGACCGTCGCGGCGGCCTGCTTCTGGAGCACGTACTGCGCCGCGGCGGCGCTGTAGACGGTGTTGTAGCCGGCCTGGACGGCATTCAGGCCAGGCGTGGCGCCGCCATCGCCGTCGAGTGCGATGTTCAGTTGCGACTGCAGGTTCGGATTGCTGTCGCCGCCCAGGTCGATCCAGTCGAGAAATTGCGTGTACGACGTCACGAAGCCGCTGGGCGCGGGATTGTAGTTGGGGCTGTTGGAGGGAACGATGTCGCCGAGCGAATATACCCCGAAGTTGGTGACGCCGGGGTCGGTAGCGTTGAGGTTGACGGCGCGTGCCACCGACGCGGCCGAGAACACCGTGTCGGCGCCCAGGCCGTTGGGAAACAGCTTGGACTGCATGGCCTGCATTAATTGCGCCCACATTTGGGATTGATCTACGTTTGCCATCCTGGTCACCTATTGGTAAGGGTTCGTTTCGGAAGCAGACCGCATTCGCGGCCTGCATGCGTAATATCCGTTTTAAACCTGGGTGTTACCATTACCGTCGATGACAAGCCATGACCAGACAATAGCCAACCACGGGAACAAAGGCTCCCGATTCAATGCCCTCCCGGCCTTCACCGAAATAGCAGACGTGCGGGTATCCAGGTCGCTCGATCCGCGAAACAGGCGGGGGGCAGCAGATCGATGATCAATGCATTCGAGCCGCTCACCGCGCGCGAGGCGCAAATCCTGCTGGCCATTGCGGCGGGGCTGTCGTGCCGGGATATCGGCACCCGATTGTCGATTACCGAGTCGACGGTGCGCAAACACCGGAGCAATATGCTCAACAAACTTGCGTTACGCAATGCAGCCGAATTGATTGCGTATGCCCGGGAAAGACACTGGCTGAGTTCAGCCGAGCCCGGTCCCTTTAAGAGCAGTACTTTCCAGGCGCGAACGGCAAGTCATGGATCTCATCGTGCAGGGCCACACGAGCAAGGAAATCGCTCGCCTGCTGGGCCTTAGCGTCCTTACCGTCCGCAAGCACCGCGAGAATATCCTTCGCCGCCTGGGCTTGCACAGCACTGCCCAGTTGATTTCGCTCGCTCCAGGCTTGTAAATATGCCTGATGGAATTGACAGTTGACGAGAGCGGCAAATCGGCGGCTTTACGGAACGATCAGGCCCGGTGCGAAGCGCCATTGCTCCCGCATTAAAAAGCGATGTCGATGCCTCTGACTTGCAAGTCACTCCAGTACGACATTGAGAGTATTGAGCACGCTTAAAGCGAGTCGCATCATGCACAGCAACGGACCGCTGGCGTCGTGCCTGACGGCCGAAATAATCGGGGACGGATGATGGACAAAGATACGATTGCGATTGCTGCGCTGCCTTCACAAGTGGACCGCTCCAACGCCATGGCGCATGGGGGCATGGGCGGGCTGGTTGAAACCGGCGACGCGACGGAGGCCGACTCTCATCGATGCAAGCCTGGCGAGCGGCGTGTGACGTTTCGCTTCCTGGTAAGCCAGGACGAGGAACACGTGCGGCTCGAACTCGGTGTCGGCGGTTCGGCCGTCGACCTGGGCGAACGTGCACATCATCAAACGCTGCTGTTGCTTGCCCGGGAGCGGCGTGGGGACGAAAGTCAAGGCGTCGTCTCCTCGGAGGCTGGCTGGCGCGACGTGGTGTCGCTCGGGGCGATGCTGGGCATCGACACCCAGCACATCAACACGCACTTGTTCCGGGCGCTGCGCCAGCTCTCACCCGCCCTGGGTCAATTGGCGATCGAGCTGGACCTCGTCGAACGGCGGCGTGGACAAGTACGCTTCGGGGGCGCGGCCTTTGAGGTGGTGGATTGGCGGGGGATACCGGTGCGGGCATGATGCCTGGCGATTCACGCTTCCAGGCGCAAGAGGTCTTGTGCTGCGTGCTCAAACGCCGGCGACGATGGTCACCGTGCACGTCGTGCCCGCCACCAGCGGCGTGCCCTGGGGCAGCCGGTCGATGTGCACGCGCACGGGAATGCGCTGGGCCAGGCGGACCCAGTTGAAGGTGGGGTTGACGTCGGCCAGCAGTTCGCGGCCCGTGCTGGCGTCGCGGTCCGTGATGCCGCGGGCGATGCTTTCGATATGGCCCCGCAGCGCGACGCCGTCCATCAGCCGTACGTCCACCGGCGCGCCGGGTTTCAGCAGCGGCAGGCGGGTCTCCTCGAAATAACCCATCACGTAGAACGAAGCATTGTCGATCAGCGCCAGCTTGGCCGCGCCGACGGCGGCGAAGTCGCCCGCGTGGACATGCAGGTTGGTGATGTACCCCGTCACGGGGGCGCGCACGACGGTGCGTTCCACGTTCAGCCGGGCCAGCTCGCGCGCGGCCAGCGCAGCGCGATAGTGGGCCGTGGCCGTGCCGAGCGCGTAATCGGCCGTTTCGCGGCTCTCGGCCGAGATGATGTCCGCGTCCAGCGCGGCGCGCCGTTTCGCTTCGCTGCCGCGCCGGCCTTTCTCGACGCCCTGGGCCGCCAGCGCCGCTTCCGCCGTGGCCAGCGCATTGCGGTAGCGCGCGTCGTCGACGACGAACAGCACGTCGCCCTTGTGTACCAGCTGGTTGTCGTGCACGCGCACGTCGGTGACGACGCCGGCGACGTCGGCGCTGATCGTCACGACATCAGCCTTGACCCGGCCGTCGCGTGTCCAGGGCGACTCCATATAGCGATCCCAGCCGGTCTTGCCGGCCCACAGGGCGGCGCCCACGAGGGCCAGGGTCAGCACGAAACGAAAGGTCTTTGCGGCAGCGTTCACGGCGGTGTTCTTCTTCAGGTTGGAGGGTTGGGGAAATCAGCGGTACAGCCAGATGGTCAGGCCGCCGAAGATACAGGCCAGCAGGCACAGGCGCGCCAGCGCCGGGTGCCACAGGTGCCGGTAGACGCCGGCGTGGCTGAGCAGCCAGTCGAGCGCGCCCTGCAGCAGCAGGCTGGCCAGGAAGACGGGCAGGATGGTGGGGATCAGGATCCCCAGCACGGACAGTTCACGGGGCACGGCGGTCTCCCTGGTCGAGCAGCGAGGTATAGATGGCGTGCAGGTCGGCCAGTGCCACCCGCAGGCGCGCGGCCTGCTCCGGCGGCGCGGCCGGCAGGGCGGCGCGGATCGCGCG
>NZ_WNKZ01000152.1 GCF_009720835.1 Pseudoduganella buxea | reverse complement strand
TGTATCCGGACGGGCTGGAGGAATGGTTGTTCCGCGACGACGCCAAGAATGTCGTGCGTCATATCCACACCGACGGCGGCAGCGAGCATTTCCGCTACGACGACCACGGCAACCTGCTCACGCACACCCGCGCCGACGGCAGCCAGGTCCATTTCGAATACGACGCCCAACATCGCATCACCGGCATCCGCGACGCCGAAGGCGGCACCTGGAAGCGCGACTACGATGCCCAGGGCCACCTGGTCGAGGAAACCGACCCGCGCGGCAACAAGACGCACTATGCCTACGACAAGACCGGCCGGCCCGTCGAAGTCACCGATGCGAAGGGCGGCGTCAAGCAGCTCGCTTATAACCGAGACGGCCAGCTCGCCAGCTACACCGACTGTTCCGGCCACAGCAGCCAGTGGGAATACGACGAGCGCAAGCGTCTGGTCAAGAGCATCGACGCCGCCGGCCACGTCACCCGCTACCGTTACACGCCCGTCAGCGCAGAAACGCTGGCGCACAGCGTAGACACCGGCAATCATCCCGGCCAACTGGAAACCGTCCTCCACCCCGACGGCAGCGAAGAGCAGTTGCGCCACGATGCCGAAGGCCGCCTGCTGGCACACACGGACGCCCTGCAACGCACCACCGCCTACCGCTACACGGCAGCCGGACTGATCGCACAGCGCATCGACGCCCTTGGGCAAAGCCTGCAGTACCGGTGGGACGCGCTGGGCCGCCTGTCCGCGCTGGAGAACGAAAACGGCAGCGTGTACCGCTTCCGCTACGACCCGGTCGGCCGCCTGCTTCAGGAACAGGGTTTCGATGGCAAGGCCACCGACTACCGCTACGACGAATCGACCGGCGTGCTGGCGGAAACCATCGACGCCGGCGTGATCACGCGACTCGACTTCGACCCCATGGGCCGCCTCGTGCAACGCCGGGCCGCAGCCCCCGGCCAGCCGGAGCAGATCGAAACGTTCGCCTATAACGCCAACGGCCAGTTGGCCGACGCACGGAACGAACACGCCCGGCTGCAATGGTTCTACGACCCCGCCGGCAACCTGGTGCGCGAACACCAGCACTACCAGGGCCCGTTCCACCTCGAGAAGCGCACTGCGGTCTGGCACCACCGCTATGACGAACTCAATCAACGTATCGGCACGACCCGCCCCGACGGCCACCGCACCGAATGGCTGATCTACGGCGCCGGTCACGTGCACGGCCTGCTGCTCGACGGACAAGAGCTCGTGTCCTTCGAGCGCGACGCGCTGTACCAGGAAACGGGCCGCATCCAGGCCAACGGCCTGCTGCAAACGATGCAGTACGACGCGGCCGGCCGCCTGATCGAACAGCAGCTGGGCCGAAATAACATCGACTTCCACCCTGACCCGTATTGTCCCGACGTCCAGGCCGGCATGCCAGCAGCCATCCAGCGGCGCTACCGCTACGACCGGTCCGGCCAGCTGACAGGCCTCGAGGACACCCGGCGCGGCCGCATCGACTACCGCTACGACCCAATCGGACGGCTGCTGGCGGCGAACAGCGCCATGGGCCACGAAACCTTCGCCTTCGACCCGGCCGGAAATATCCAGGCGCCCAGTCCTGTGCAAGAGAGGATTACCCGCCCCGCCCCGCTGCCAAAGGTGCTGGACAACCTGTTGAAAGAATATGCGGGCACCACCTACCGCTACGACGAGCGCGGTAACCTCGTCGAGTGGGTGCGGAATGGACAGCGCGACAGCTTTGAGTGGGATGCCTTCAATCGGATGACGCGTGCGACTACCCGGCATGGCGTCACCACTTTTGCCTACGACCCGCTGGGGCGGCGCATCGCCAAGCACGGCCGGGCGACCCGAACCATGTACGGTTGGGATGGCGATACGCTGGCGCTGGAGAGCAGCGTACACCCGGGCTATGCTGGGAGCGAACGGACGGTCCACTATGTGTATGAACGTGACAGCTTCGTGCCGCTGGTGCAGGCCACGCGAAGCCAGGCGCTGCGACTAGCGCCCACCACAGATGTCAACGCGCTGATGGCGGGCAACGATGGCAAGTACGATATCGCGCTTGATCCGCTGTGGAATGGCGATTTTGAACCGGAAGCCGAGCCGTTCGGGAAGGAGGAGATCGCCTTCTATCAATGCGATCATCTCGGCACGCCGCAGGAGTTGACGGATTACGAGGGCAAGGTAGCATGGTCGGCGCAGTACAAGGCGTGGGGGCAGGCGAAAGAGGCGATCAGCGACGCGGCGTGCAAGGCTGGGACACGCAATCCGATCCGGTTTCAAGGGCAATACTTTGATGACGAGACTGGACTACATTACAACCGGTATCGGTACTATCATCCATACATCGGGCGGTTCGTATCAAAAGACCCAATTGGATTGCTTGGGGGCATAAATGTTCACGCATATGTTCCAAACCCGACAGAGTTGGTCGACCCGCTAGGCCTTAGTGGAAATTCATCTCAGCGGCGAACGCAAAGGCGCGCCCAAGCGGAACAGGCCCCGCAATGCTGTCCGTGTCCTGAGTCAGGTCACCTGTACCGTGGTGTAGCGGCCAAGCATCCAGCGATCGCGGATGCGAGGCGAGGCATTGCCACTCCGGCGCTTGAGACCGGAGGCGCCACGGCAAAGGCGCACAATGAAGGTGGGCATTCAGGTCAAAGCCAATATACCTCGTGGTCGAGGCGAAAGAGCATTGCAAAGTGGCATGCAAACAGAGACGGTCCTGGAGGTGTTTTGCTAAGCGCCCCGTTTGGCGCCCCGAAAGAAGAAGAGTGCTGGTCGTGGGAGTTCTCCGACGACGTTTATGGGGAAGATGAAGTACTGCTGAAAGGCAGGCGTACTGGACTGGGGGTTCATAAACCATGATTAATATCGGCGATATTGTTGATGGGTGCCGTTCCTACCGCGATGAAACGTGGGCATTACTCCTGGAGAGACTGGTGACCGAGAAGGCCTTTTGCCTCAGGCGGACGCACATATTGGCGGCGGGAAGATTCCTAGCAATCTTGCAAATACAAGATAAGACAACTAGCATTGCGGGCATTCAGAAGTGGGGCTTCTCCGAGTTGCAGACTCGGCTCAACGCATTGCCAGAAAACAGCAATTTGCGTGTAGATGAGTTTGATGTGGGCGAATTAGCAATCAGATGCGTGTTTGATAGCGACAGCTCAACTTTACTCGGCTGTACTATCGTGCAGAAGAGGAGAAAAGCGATGCAGACGCCACCGGATTGGGATGGATCGCTCGAAACTTTGGAAAGATTCAACAAGCCGGCTCAGCAATGATTTGCGACCTCGGAGGGAAAAATCTTGAATCATTGCAATTCGCATACATTCCTGAGCGATAAATATGGCACTAAGGGCATTCAGGGATGACTTGCTTGAGAAGCGAGCGAGCAGCAGAGAGCCGCTCTATTATTACATCGAATCTTCGGCAGGCGATATGGCCTTTCGCGTTTTCATCAGCGTGCGTGACAAAATGCTTAATGGCTAAGATTGATGGTCAAGATAGCCTCATAAAAGGATGGGGCGACGTTAGTGAAAAAGGGGTAAAGGAAGAATACAAATTAATTTTCGAAGCTCACCGAAAAGCCAATTCATCGCCCACTCGATTGCAAAAAGGACAGGCCGCGACTCTGTGCAGGTTGCTCACACGGAATATTGGAGTAACGCTAAAGCAAGGCCGATGCGAACAAAAGTTTACAACTATATTCTTACCAAAGATACTTGCATGGCTGTTAGTTTTACTAAAAACAACCCAAATCTTGGGAAAGATGGTGATACACAATACTTTATCGAAAATAAAGACAAGCCAAGCCTTATGGATACAGGGCGAATCATGGAGTATAAAAAATCCCCATGAATATCATTAATATAGATTTGGCAAAGAACACCGCACAGCTGTTTACGTTGTTCGCGTTCGCCAACCTGGTGCTGGCCGGCAGGCGCTTTACTACACCGAATCTCGTAGTCCCTCTTGATTGCAGGAAGGCGCAGAGTATTGCGCCAAATAGCTCGAAAATGCGCTTGTCGGCTTGCCATTCGATCATTTGCGCGCAAATGCGACGCAAAAAAAAACGAATAGATCAGCGCTTCCCTAGCAACCCTACACATACAAGATATGACAACTTCCACTGCAGGAATTGCGAAATGGGGGTTCTCAGAATTGCAGCATCGGCTCAGTGCGTTGCGAGATAATAAATTGCGTGTAGAAGATTTTGATGTGTGTACGTTTGCGATCAGGTGCGTTTTTGTTGATGACAGTGCAATGCTCCTCGGATGCACTATAGTAAAAAAGAGGAAAAAGAAGATGCAGACGCCACCTGATTGGGATGGATCGCTTGACGCCTTGGAAAAATTCAATAATCCGACTTAGCAATGAGTTGCAAGACCGGAATGAGAATTTTTGAATCGCCACGATATTTTATAGACACTCCTGAGCTATACTTATGGTCCAAAGAGCATTCCAGCCGCATCCAATCCCTACTGCAGGACGCAAGGGATTGCCACAGCGAGCTTGCACCACGCGCTGACGCCGCCCTCATTTAATCGGAGGGGATCCTGCGCCGGCGTAGAGCAATCCCTGTCAACGCTGCCCCAACCGTCACCATCAGCGCGGCGGAGGGCTCAGGCACGACGGACGTGATTGAATACGTGGTTTGCGAGGTTGCATAAATATTGCTAGAAACACCTTCACCCCACGACGACGAAGAAAACGGCTCTGCAGGATTGAGATTCTGAATGGCGTGCACGGTCCATTCGCTGCCCGTATTGATGCTTGTATGATAAGAAAACTTCACTACCTCAAGTGCACTGTACCGGAAATACGAGAAAGTGCAGGCACCGGTGCAATCATTGTAAACATCAAAGCTACCCATTGTGAAAGCTAGAAGCTCGCTGCGTTCAAGCGCTAGGTCTCCATTGCGGTCTTCGCCAGCAAAATAACCTGAAAAGGTTATGGAAGGATTCCAGTGAGGTTCAAGATCGGATAGAAATCCGCGAAACTCGAATCTGAATTGCAAGACTTCCGCCTGGCAACTCAACATGGTAGCCAGCAACATGGCAAACACCTGTACAACCTTCGTCAGCGAACCACGCAACAGTAACTTCATATATCCCCCATTAACCATATACAGCGCTCGGAATGGTCAGTATAGGACGCGGAAATCAGGGGTGAAAGGCCGAAAGTGAACTCTCAAGCAAAAACACGATGCAGCACAAGCGCTTTGCAAACCACCGATTCCTCGCTGGAATTGGGGCATCACACCTTTGCCGGGCGCTGAGTTCTGCGCTCCTGCCGTACTACCCGAAATGTGATGGGCGAGGCCGGCCGCCAGTTGGGTTGGAGCGCATGCTGCGGATGTGTATCGCCCAGCAGAATTTTGGATTGTCACATGAAGGCATCGAAGATTCAATTTACGATAGCCAGGAAATGCGAGCGTTTGTCGGCATCGGCCTGACGCACGAGTCGGCACCGCATACGACGACGTTGTTCAGGTTTCGTAGCTTACTCGAATCATGAGTTGACCTGGTGCATTTTCGAAGACATCGATCGCCACCTGGCTGGTAGCGGGCCCGTGATGTGTGAGGGGACCATCGTTGCCGCTACATCGATCGGGGCACCGCCATCGAACAAGACCAAAGACCTGAAGCGCGGCCCTGAAATGCATCAGTCAGCGAAAGGAAACGACATCTCGGCCGCAAGTAGATTGGACGAGCTGCTGGCATTTACAGGGCAGCCTGACCTGCAGCAAGGGGTGGAAGCACTCCTACGGTAACGAGAATCCTCTAAGGCCTTAACCAATCAGCCGCAAAAGATTCCCACCCAAAATCAAATCCTCATCCGCCGCCGGCAAGCGCAGCAGCCGAATCTTGTGCAGCTCCAGCCCCGGATGCAGCCACGGTCCATCGGAGCCGAACAGCACCTTGTGCGGGCCGGCACGGCGCACCGCTTCGCGCAGCAGGTCGAAGCGGCGGATGCCGGAGCTGTCCGTATAAATATTCGGGTGTCTCACCAGGTGGTCGATCATGGCCAGTTGCGCCGTCCACTGGTCCGCAAAGCTGCCCAAGTGGGGCAAGATGAAGTTCACGTCCGGGTACTGGGCCGCCAGCAGTTCGGCCACGTGCACTTCGCCCATCGGGTCGTACAGCACGGGCAGGCCGTAGGCGCGGGCTGCCTCGCAGATTTCGCCGCTGATGGGCGCGTCGTGGCGGTGCACCTTGATGCCGACGAAGCCGTAGTCCTCCACCGCCGTGCGGACCATCTCCATGATGCGGCCCCGGTCGCGCGCGGCGTGCACGAAGGCGAAGCCGTAGTAGCGGTCCGGGTGGGCCGCGACAATTTGCGCCAGCGCCGCGTTGGCGACGGCGTAGTCGGAGTGGAAGGCGGCCAGCAGCACGCTGCGGTCGATCCCCGCCGCGACGGCCCGGCGCCGGTAGCGGCCCAGCGTTAGGTTGCTGTCCCACGGGCCCGTCAGGCCGTCGCCGGGGCCGGCGTGGCAATGGCTGTCGACGATCATGGCAGCGCCTCAGGTTGTTCAGCCCTGCAGCCGGATGCCGGGGGCGTGCTCGCGCAGTGCCGCCAGCACGGCCTGCTGCGGCGAGCCGCCGTCCGCGGCATTCTGGGCCGCGCTCGCGGCGATGCGCACGAAGCGGCGCGCCATCTCGAATTCCTGCTGCTCCTGGTCCAGGCCCTCCAGCTCCATCTCCAGGGCCTTGGACAGCGCCGTGCCGGCGGCGCGGCCGATCATCGTGCCCACGCCGGGAATCGGGATCATCGAACCCAGCGCGCCGCCCACGAAAGGCAAGGCCTGCTTGGCGATCCCCTTCAATACACCGCCCAGCGGCTTGGCCACCTTGCCGATGACCGAGCCCACCTTTTTGATGCCCTTCCAGGCGCTCTTGAAGACCTTGCCGAGGAACTGGTCCAGTTCTTCCTCGCTGTCGATTTCCAGCAGCTCCATCGTCAGTGCCAGTTCCTCCTCTTCGCTCAGCGGGCTGCCCTGCTGCTGGAAGAACGGCAGGATCTCGAACACTTCCTGGTTGCGGCACTGGCCGCAACTGCATTGTTTCGCATGCATGGCTGACTCCTTCGTCTCGTTTCATGTCCAATCGGGACCCATCACTTCCATTTCCAGTTCACTGCGCTGGTTCGTCACCACGCCCGCGTTCTCCGGCCGGCGCATGTACACGTTGATGGCCTTCTCCAGTCGCCGCCGGGTGGCCGGATCGACCTTCGGCTGCGCCACGTAGATGCGGTAGTTGCGCAAGGAGACTCCAAGCACGGCGCCGCACAGCATGTGCTTGCGGATGCGCTTCTGGATGTCCTTCGTTTCGCCAACGTACGCGCGCTGCTGGCCGTTCTTGCGAAACGCGATGATGTAGATGGCCGCCCCCGTCAGCTTGCCGGCCTTGCGCACGGCGGCGAGGGTGCCGGCATCCTCGAAGTCCAGCTTGACCGACAGGCTTGCGATGGCCTGCTTGACCTTGGCCGGAATTTCCTGCTGCACTTCGCCCTGCAGCTCGTCGGCGCCGTCGTCGTCACCATCCTGCAAAGGAAAATCCACCGGCTCGAAGCTGCCGTCTTGTCCGGGCGGCGTACGCCAAGGATCGTCGTGGGCCGGGGCGACGTAGGGACCAGGATCACTGACCATGACGCCATAGGGCCAGCCGCCATATACGGGGCCCCAATACGGCCCGCGCGGCGGCCGCGGCCGGGGGGACGGCGGACGGCCCGGACGGGGCTGGGCACCGCCGCCGCCCCGCCCC
>NZ_WNKZ01000151.1 GCF_009720835.1 Pseudoduganella buxea | reverse complement strand
AGGGCGAGCGGGCGCTGGGGGAAATCCATGTCCAGAACGTGAACCGGTATCACGCCGTGTTCAAGAGCTGGCTGATCCGCTTCCACGGCGTGGCCAGCCGCTACCTGCCCCACTACCTGGGCTGGATACACGGGCTCGACTGTCGTCACCTGAGCACGCCGCAGCAATTTTTACGGGCTGCATTATTCCCGGCAGGAAGTTGAATGCTGAGTGGACAGTTCACTGCGACCGGGTGACAGCGCCTTTTTTCTCAGGGAAGGGCAATCAGCGCGCGGGGGCGGCGGCCTTGTCCTGTTCGATCAGCTTGGCCAGCTGCGAGGTGGCGCCCACCGTCTCGATGGTGACCACCTTGTCGAGCGGTACCGTCAGCACCTGCGGACCGTGCCAGTCGTTCTTCTGGCGATTGACGACGCGGTTGCCCTGGCGGCCGTCCGGCTGGGTGAACGGCTGCACGTAATACACGTCCTCCATCTGCACGTGGCGCGCGCCGATCTCGCGCAAGACGCCATAGAACATCTGGCCGTTCTGCAGCTGGACGGCGTAGCGCACGCCCAGCGGACCCGGCGCGAACGGCGCGCCGGCCTGCTGGCGCCAGGTGAACACGGCCAGTGCCACCAGCGCGGCCGTGGCAATTGCGCCCAGCAGCAAGCCCAGGCCCGGGCGCATGGCGGTCGAAGAGGTGACAATTGGGGCGGCGTGGACAGGATCGTTCATTGGCGGTTATCTGGATGAGTGGGGCAAAAGGCGGCGACGCGGTGGCGCCTGGGCGTAAGCGACGGCAGCTAAAATTGCCGAATTGCTATCATTGCACATCGGGCTGCCCGGTGCAAGCAGCGCGGGGCAGCGTGCCGGCGCCGCCGGGCGGCTCAGGCCGGTCGGGCATGCTTGCGCCGGTCCTGCAGCACCTTGCGCAAGGCCATCTTGCTGTGCACATTCATCTTGCGGTAGACCCGCGACAGGTGGCATTGCACCGTCGAGGCTGATAGTCCCATCAGGCGCGCCACTTCCTTGACGGCGCGCCCGTCCGCGTAGGCCTGGGCCACCGCCATCTCGCGCTCCGTCAAAGCTTCCATAGGGGCCTGGGCGATGGCGGGTGCCCACGCCAGCGCGCGCGCAGCCTTGGCCACGCGCAGCTGCTGTGCCGTCAGGATGGCGTGGGCGCGGTGCTGCATGGCACGGCAGTGGGCCGGCCCGAACGGCTCGTCCGTGGCCCTCAGCAGGCCCAGCCACGCTACCGCCGTGTCGTCGTGGGCCGGCTTTGCCAGGATCAACAAGTGACGCGCGTCCCAGGCCTGCCAGAAGCGCAGGGCCGGCGAACCGGGGTCGCAGGCGGAGGCGATCGTCAACGCATGGGCCCGTTCCGGCGCGGCCAGCGCGCACTGCCCCACGGGGTCGGCGGCGACGGCTGCCCGGCCGGATACCCCGTTCGCCGGGCGGCCGTAGGCCCGCACATCGTCCCAGGGCAAGGTGGCGCGGACCGGGCCTTTGCCCCACAGCAGGCCGTCGAAGCCGATATCGCGCTGAAGCCAGGCTACGGCCATACCGAAGAACGTTTCCTCATCGCCGAACAGGGCCGCCTCGAACACTTCCAGTTGCATGCAATTCCCTTTGGATGGCCCGCTTCGCCAGGTGGTGTTGTGCTGAAAACGATGTAAATTTGAAACGTAACTTATAAAAATAGCATAAATATAAGATGAGATCAATCACGTGCTTATGTGATATCGAAGTCATGCGCGATGTTCGACAATGGCGCCGCGTGGCGTCCGTGGCCACACCAATCATCCAGAACATCACACCAGGGTAAACATGAAACGTACTTTCCTCGCACTGTCGCTGATGGCGGCATTTGCCAGCACGACCGCCTACGCCGATCCACTGCTGTCGGGCTTCGGCGGCGAACGCGGCTTCGGCACGCGCATCATGCAACCGAACGATGACGGCTCGTCATCGCAGCTGACGCTGCCGTTCCAGATCAACTTCTTCGGCAATGCCTATTCGAACTACTGGGTCAACAACAACGGCAATGTGTCGTTTTCCGGTCCCCTGAGCGACTTCACGCCGTCGCTGTTCCCGATCTCGCGCGCCGCGATGATCGCGCCGTTCTGGGCCGACGTCGACACGCGCAACCAGACCGACAACCTGCCGGTGCCGTTCATGAACAACGTGTACCTGGCCAATCCCGACAACAAGACCGTCGTCGTCACGTGGGACACGGTGGGCTACTACAACCAGCACAACGACAAGCAGAACACCTTCCAGCTGGTGCTGAAGGACCAGTCGGCCACGACCGGCCGCAGCGGTGACTTCGACATGGAATTCCGCTACGGCCAGCTGCAGTGGACCACGGGCGACGCCAGCCAGGGCAGCAACGGCTTCGGCGGCCTGGCCGCCGTGGCAGGCTGGAACGCCGGCGCGCAGACCAATTCCTATTCACTGATCGGTTCGGGCACGCAGAACGTGCTGGGTCTGGTCAACGACAACAACACGGGCACGGACGGCGTCTGGCGCTTCCTGGTGCGCAACGAAAACCTGCCGGGCAGCGCCCCGTACAACCCGGTCCTGCCAACCAATATCGATGACGGCACGGCCGGCTGGATCTTCGAGAACATGCCCGTCGGGACCGGTACGCCGATCTGGATCGACCCGATCGTCGCCACCGGCTACGACTACGCCATCAGCAACGGCCCCCTCGTCAACGGCGTGACCCTGCTGCCGGGCGTCGGCGACGGCCGCTACGATATCTGGCTGATGGAAGGCGGCGAATGGAAGCTGTTCGCGGCCGATGTCGCCGGTGGCGAACATTTCGAGTTCGGCAAGTCGGTCGACCAGTTCCGCATCACGGGCATCGAAGTGACCGCCGCCATCAACCCGGACAGCCCGATCGCCTTCTCGACCGGCCTGTGGTTCGACGGCGTGGGCAATGCCACCGTGACGCAGACGGCGCTGACGGTGGAAGTGTCGGCGGTGCCGGAACCGGCCACCTACGGCATGCTGGCCGCCGGCCTGGGCATCCTGGGCTTCGCCGCCCGTCGTCGCCGCCGCGGCTGATCGCTTCAGTCGTACCGGAAGCCGGCGCTTGCGCCGGCTTTTTTGCGTCGGTCCGTCGAGCCGGCCTGCCGCCGCTTGGCCGATGCGAACAGCCGCCCCGTTTCGGTCAGCGCGTACGGCTCGGCCCGGCCCCCGTCGAACACGACGAGCGAACGGTCGACCAGGGCTGCGAGCTTGTCCAGCCGCCGCAAGGCGCGGTTCGGCCCCACGCCCAGCTGGTCCGGCCCGAACCAGGGCGGCAATGCGGCAAGCTCCCGGTACAGGGCCTGTTCTTCCGGCGCGAGCAGGGCGTAGCTCCATTCCAGCGCCGCCTGCAGCGAGCGGTGGCGCGGCGCTGCCCCGGCGCTGCCGCCGCTGAGCAGGCCAAGGCCGTCGTTCAGGTGGGCCAGCACGGTGCGCAGGCCCAGGCCGGGCACGCGCGCCGCGGCCAGTTCCAGCGCCAGTGGCAGGCCGTCCAGCTTGCGGCACAGGCCGATGGCGGCGGCGATATTGTCCTCGTCCAGCGCAAACAGGTGGTCGAGGGCCACGACCCTTGCTTCCAGCATGGCCAGCGCGCCGAAGGTACGCGCCGCCGCCAGTGGCGTGCCGGCGGTGGGCACGGCCAGGGCAGCGAGCCGGTACACGCTCTCTTCCAGCAAATTCAGGCGCACCTGCGTCGTGACCAGCAGGTGCAGGCGCGGCGCGTGGGCCAGCAGCGTAGCGGCCAGCGCAGCGGTGGCGGCACTGACACGGTCGGCATTGTCCAGCACCAGCAGCAGGCGCCGCGCGGCCAGGTGCGCCACCACGTCCGCAGCCGGCGTGTCCGTGGCAAGGTGCAGCGCGGCGGCAATAGCCGCAACCACGTCCGCGGGCGCCAGCGCGGTGCCCACATCCACCCAGGCGGCGCCGTCGGTGAAACGGGGCAGTGCACGACGCGCGGCGGCCGCTGCCAGCGCCGTCTTGCCGACGCCGGAGGTCCCCAGCACGGAGACCAGGCGGCGGCTGCGCACCATCTCGTCCAGATCCGACAAATCCTCGTCCCGGCCGTACAGTGCCGGCGGCAACGGAAGGGCGGGCTGCCGGGGAACGCTGGCAGGGGCCGGCGGCACGGCACCGGCGTCGTTGTCGCCGGTGCACGGCAGGGTCAGCCGGTAGCCGCGTCCACTGACGGTGGCGATGCTGGCGGCCCCGATCAGCTTGCGCAGCTGGGAAATCTGCACCTGGATATTGTTTTCCTCGACGACCAGGCCCGGCCAGACGGCTGCCAGCAGTTCCTCCTTCGAGACCAGTTCGCCGGCACGTGCCGCCAGCACCGCCAGCACGTCGAAGGCGCGGGAAGTGACGGGCAGCAAGCGGCCCTCCCGAAGCAGAAGGCGTTGCCCCAGCTGCAGCTCGAACGCGGCAAATCGGAAGCGGGCGGGAGTCATGGGTGTCATTGCCATCTTCAGGAAAATTTCAGGAACCTTCAACTTGTAACATGCTTATAAAAACGATAATTATCGCATGGCGAGATTCCGATTGCTTGCCGAGCCGGTTCTGCCCACCGTTATTTTTTTACCAAGAGGAATTCCATGCCAGTATCGACCACACCGCACCGTTTCCTGTGCGCCACCCCATTGTTGCTGGCCCTGCTGGCCCAACACGGGTATGCGGCAGAAACCATCGTCAAGGGCACCGACGGCACCGTCGGTGCCAACGGCGCCACGCCAGGGGCCCCCGGGGCAACGGGGGGAACGGGCGGCAGCGGCATCGCCAATGTCGGACCGGTCGAGGATGCCCTGACCATCGTCCGTGCGACGGGTGGTACCGGCGGCGGCGGCGGCCGGGGTGCGGCCGGCAATGCACAGACGCCAGGTGGCAACGGCGGCAACGGCGGGCGCGGCGGCGATGCGGTCGCCAGCGGCCACGGCACGCTGGCCACTGGCGATACGCGCACCTATGTGCAGGCGACGGGCGGCGCTGGCGGGATCAGCGGCACGGCTGGCGGCGCCGGTACCGGCAGTACCCCGGGCGTGGCGGGTACCGGTGGCACGGGCGGTACGGCCAACGCTGCGGCCCGCAGCATCGCGCACGGCAGCAGCAGCGCCACGGCCGAAGCCTACAGCACCGGCGGCGCGGGCCGCGCCAGCAACGCTGGGCAAGGCGGACAGGGCGGCACGGCCAACAGCATCGCCTTCGCCAGCTCCGATACCGGCAACGTTTCGGTACTGGCCCAAAGCACTGGCGGCCTGGGAGGCAGCAGTGCCAGCCGCACCAGCGGCGACGGCGGCAGCGTCACCCTGGTCAACGCCGTGTCGGGAGCCACCACGGGCGCCCTGCGGCTGCAGCAATTTGCGACCGGCGGCAACGCGACGAGCGGGCCGCTCGGCGCCGGCTCGGGCGGCAGCGGATCGAGCTCGCTGGAGTTGAGCGACAGCGCCGCCTCGAGTCTGGATATCGAAGTCAAGGCCCGGGGTGGCGACACTTTTGCCGTCGAACCGTCGAAGACCGCGGCGCACGCAGACGCGGCGCTGCGTGCCAGTTCGACGCGCAGCGGCGCGTCATTGAGGGGCTATGTTTCCGCCACCAGCGGCAGTGCGTCGCAATATAACCAGGCCGGCAGCGCCGCCACGGGCAACATGGTGCTGCGTGGCGAAGGGGACGTGACCGGCACCGTGCGGGCAGCCAGCACGGGCGGCGTTGCCAGCAGCACCGTCGATCTAGGCGGCAAGGGACGGGTGGTCGGGGTCAGCAGCGTGAATGTCCTGGGTTTTCGCGGGGGTGACGACCTGACCGCCAATACCGGGACGCTGCGCGCCGTCGCGGCCGGCGCCAGCAGTGTCGAACTGCAGAACATGGCTGCTGGTGGCTACACCACTGGCGCCACCGGTGTGGGCCGGACGGCAGCGCGGGGCGCGGACACGCTGCTGACGACGGAAGGCCGTTCCACCAGCGGCGCCGTCACCATCGCCGTCAAGGGAGATGCCAATGGCGGTGGCAACGGCAACGGCGGCGCCATGGGCGGGGTAGGCGGCAATGCCATCGGCGTCATCGGCGCTGCCACCGGTACCAGCGGCGTGCTGACGATCAGCCAGGAGATGACGGGTGGTCATGGCGGCGCCAGCGCCGGCCTGCAAGGCGCGACGGGCGGCAACGGCATCTCGACGGTGATCGTCAACGACAGCAGCAATACGCGCATGAAGCTGACCGGCACCGGTACCGGCGGCGTTGGTGGCGCTTCCGATACCTCGGCGTTCGGCAATGGCGGCAGCGGCAACGCACTGGTCCAGGGCCGCGGCGCCGGCGTCGTCGACGTGACGGCAATCGGGCGCGGTGGCATGGGTGGCGGCGGGGACGCCCAGGGCAATAGCGGCGGACTGGGCACCGCCGTCGCACATGGCAGCAGCTCCGGCAACGGCGCCGTCACCGTCGCTGCCAGTGCCTATGGCGGCAACGGCTACAAGCCGGCGTACTATACGCCGCTGCTGCATCACGGCGATGGCGGCACCGCGTCGGCCAGCGCCAGCGGCAGTTCGGCCGGCGGCGGCGCTGTCAGCGTCAGCGCACTGCAGGTCGGTGGCGACGGAAGTTGGACCGGGACTGGCGAGTATCCGTACTCCTTCGGTGCGGGCGGCAACGGCGCTGCCTCCCATCTCGCCGATGCCGTCAGCGGCGCCACCACGGGCAGCCTGACGCTGGTGCAGGAAGCGCGGGGCGGAAACGGCGGCCCGGGCGAAACGTCCGGCGGCCGCGGCGGCGATGCGTCCTCGCGCCTGACCGTGGCGGGGCAACGCGCCGGCGGCCTGAACGTCACGGTACGTGCGGAAGGGGGCAATGCCGGCGGCGGCGCCGACGCTACCGCCGGCAGCGGCGGCAACGCCAGCGCGGAACTCGTCCTGACGGGCGTTCAGGCACGCACCACCGTTGCCGTCAGCGAGGCCAGTGCCGGCGCAGGCACCGGGCGGCACCAGGCACAGCCCGATCGGGGAGGCAATGCCAGCGCTACGCTGACGCTGACAGGCAGCGGCAACCTGAACGGCAAGGCCATCGCGACGGGCAATACGCCGCTGGCAACCAGCAGCGGCGCCCTGGCCGGCGGCAATGCCACGGCGGTGCTTGCACTGGAAGGCGATGGTGCGATCGTCGGCGCGGCCACGGCGAAGGGGAACCGCTACGGCGCCTCCGGATCGACAGCGGCAACGAACGGCGGCATGGCAAGCAGCCACGCCAGCGGGCGCACCAGCAGCGCGGCGGATGTCACGATTTCGTCCACGGCCACGGGCGGTACTGCTGGCGGCCCGCTTTCCGTGGGCGGTGGTGTCGATGTCAGTGCGTTCGGCAGTTCGGCGGGCGGCAAGGTGGACGTTACGGCACAGGGCACGGGCGGCGTCAGCGCGGGTATGAACAACTCGCGCGGCGGTGACGGCGTGCAGGTCGTCCTGGTCAATGCTGCACGCGGCAGCACGACGGGCGCGCTGGTACTGAACCAGCTTGCAACGGGCGGGGAGGGCAGCCCGGGCACGGTGGGCGGCACCGGCGGCAATGGCTCGTCGACGCTGTCGCTGGACGACCTGACGGCGAGCAACTTGACACTGCGCGGCACGGCCACGGGCGGTGCCGGTGGATGGGCCGAGAACCAGGCCGACTGGGGTGTCGGCGGCAATGGCACCGCCACAGTCAGCGGCAATGGCCGGGATGTGACGTTGCTGGCCCGTGCAGTCGGCGGCAACGCCATGCGCGGCGGCGATGCCGTGGCAACGGCCAACGGCACCGGTATCACCCGCGCCGTCAGCCAGGCCGAAGCACGCGGCGGCGAGCGCGCCGCTCCCTATTACCCACTGGCTGCCCACGGCGGCAACGCCCAGGCCACCGCCAGCGCCACGGCGGCAGGCCGCGCCAGCGCGCAGGCCACTGCCACGGG
>NZ_WNKZ01000150.1 GCF_009720835.1 Pseudoduganella buxea | reverse complement strand
AGTGCCGGCACGGGCCCGGCCGGCGACGGCGAACCGGACCGGGATGCCATCAGCCAGGCCTTGAGCCGCGCCGGCGGTGTCGTGGCCCAGGCGGCGGCCGAGCTCGGCCTGTCACGCCAGGCCCTGTACCGCCGCATGGAACGCCTCGGCATCGCCCGCCCCTGATGGCCGCCCGCCCGGGAAAGACACCCATGCGCCTTTCGCTGCTGACGCGCTGGTCCGCGCTGGTCGGCACCCTGCTCACCCTGGGCATCGTCATCGCGCTGGCGCTGACCCATTACCTGCCCGGCCAGCCGCTGCTGGTACTGGCCGTCTGCCTGCTGTGCGTGGTGCCGCTGGCGGTCATCACGATCCGCTCGCAGCTGGCGCCGATGCTGTCGCTGTACCGGGCCCTGGCCGGCACCGTCACCAGTTACCGGGACGGCGACTTTTCCTTCAGCCTGCACTGGCCGCAGAACGACGAGCTGTGCGACCTGGTCGCGGCGCACAATGCGTTGGGCGAAGTGCTGCGCGCGCAGCGGCTCGACCTGGTGCAGCGCGAACTGCTGCTCGACACGATGGTGCAGAACACGCCCGTGGCTATGCTGCTGGTGGCCGACAACGGCCCCGTGGTGTACGCCAACCTGGCGGCGCGGCACCTGCTGGGCCAGGGGCGCAAGCTGGAAGGCCACCGGCTCGACGAGCTGCTGGCCCAGGCCTCGGCGGCCCTGGCCGAGGCGGTCGCGCGCGGCGGCGATGGCCTGTTCACGACGGGCGAAGGCGAGCAGGAGGAAGTATTCCACCTGGCCCGGCGCCGTTTCAACCTGAACGGGCGCCGCCATGAACTGCTGCTGCTGCGCCAGCTGACGTCGGAACTGCGCCGGCAGGAAGTGCAGACGTGGAAGAAGGTCATTCGCGTCATCAGCCATGAACTGAACAATTCGCTGGCGCCGCTCGCGTCGCTGGCCCACTCCGGCGCGGAACTGGTGCGGCGCGGCCAGACCGAGCGCCTGCCGCAGATCCTGGCCACCATCGGCGAGCGCACCCGCCACCTGGAGAGCTTTATCCTCGGTTACGCCCGCTTCGCCAAGCTGCCGACACCGCGCCTGGAAGCGCAGCAATGGGCCGGCTTCGTGGCCCGGCTGGCCGAACAGGTACCGTTTCGCGTTGACGGGCCGCTGCCGGAGGAACCGTGCGCCTTCGATGCGGCCCAGCTGGAGCAGGCCCTGTTGAACCTGTTGAAGAATGCCCATGAATCGGGCTCATCCCCGGAGGCGGTAAGCCTGGACATCCGCCGCGTGCCGGACCTGGTGCGCATCGACGTCCTGGACCGGGGCCCCGGCATGAGCGAGGCCGTGCTGACCAATGCGCTGGTACCGTTCTATTCGACCAAGCGCAGCGGCACCGGCCTGGGCCTGGCGCTGGCCCGCGAGATCGCCGAGGCCCATGGCGGCCGCATTACCCTGGCCAACCGGGAAGGTGGCGGCTTGGCCGTTACGTTATTCCTGCCGTCGGAACTCCTGACAGCTTGAGCTTAGTCATATAGCAATAATATAGGTTTTGTAATGCTCGCCGGGCGTCCTATTGTGTAGTGAGGCGGGCCGTGGTGGCCCGCTTTTACTCCGGGGAACCATCATGACACTTCGAGCTCTTTCTTCCATTGCCTTGGCCGCGGCGCTGCTGGCCTCAAGCGGCGCATTCGCCGAGGACACGGTGCAGAACGTCAACCTGGGCGGCGACGCCGGCGACATCCTGTCAGCGCACTTCGGCGTCACGCACACACAGCCGGGCGACTTCGTCGACACTTATAACTTTTCGCCCACCAACGGCAGCTGGTTCGTCGATTCCAGCCTCGTCACCATCGGTTGGTATAACGCTACCAACATCGATTTCTACGCCGCCGAAATCAATGGTCATGCCATGACCATGACGCCAAACGGCACCTTCGAGTATGGCTGGCTGATCAATGAGCCCATCATGGGGCCGCTGGTGCTGACGGTATACGGCAGCACCATGTCCGACGGCCTCGCATCGGCCAGCTACGCCGGTACCATCAACATCGCGCCGGCGATACCGGAACCCTCGACCTACGGCATGCTGTTGGGTGGCATGGGCGTGTTGGCCTGGCTGGCACGCCGTCGTCAGGCCGTGTAGCAGCAAAAAGACGCTTCGGCGTCTTTTGCGCAGCATCAATTTCCCTTTCGCACACCTCTCGCATCATTCCCACCGGATTCGGCATTTTCCGATTGCGTCGGATATAACGCCATCACCAAAAGAAACATTTCCACAACACATAAATTGTATTTGTAGGGCAATAGTTAAATTGCCGCGAGGGACTATTTTTCTTTTCTTTTCGCCAAGTTAAATAAACGATTGACAATAAGCAGTGACTTGCATTATCTTTGCAACTCAATAACAAAACCAGCTACTCAAGGAACCGGCATGAACATGAAATCGATCGTCTTCGCAGCAATCCTGTCCACCGCTTTTGGCACCGCCATGGCAGAAAATGTCACCAAGCCAACGGTTGTCATGACCGCTGAAGATGGCAACTACTCGGCTGGCTTCGAAGCCACCCACAGCACCGGTCTGTTCACCGACACGTTCACGTTCAGCTACTCCGGCCTGCCGGGCGATGCTTTCGGTTTCGCTGCCAACGTCAAGAACAAGAAAAGCGACATCAACTTCACCAGCGCCACGCTGAACGGCCAAGCCCTGGACCTGACGAACTTCGGCGACAACTCGACCGTGTACATCGACCTGCCAGTGTCCGGCCTGCTGACCCTGGTCATCTCCGGCGAATCGTTCGGCAAGGCCAGCTACGCCGGCACCATCGACGTGACCTCGGCAGTTCCAGAGCCAACCACCTACGGCATGCTGCTGGGCGGTCTGGGCGTCATGGGCTTCCTGGCCCGTCGCCGCAAGGCCTAAGTTTTACACCCTGGCCGCGGGTTCCATGCGGCTGGTATAAAAAAGACGCTGCGGCGTCTTTTTTTACGGCCGCTGGTAAACTGCCGGCATGCAAAACCGACGCTTCGACCAACCTGGTCACCCTCCCGCCACCATCACCGAATACCAGGGCGTACGTTCGCTGCACCTGGGTACCTCCTGGGTCCAGGGCGCCATGCGCCTGTCGCGGCCCGATACCATCGAGCTCGAATACGTGCAGATGATGATGATGTGGATGCTGTTCAAGGACGATCCCCGCCATATCGTCCAGCTGGGCCTGGGCAGCGCCGCCCTTACCAAGTTCTGCTATCAGCGCTTCCCTCGCGCGAAGGTCAGCGTGGCCGAACTCAATCCGAACGTCATCGCCATCTGCGAGTCGCTGTTCGGCCTGCCCGCCAACGACGAGCGCCTGGCCGTACACGAAATGAATGCGCTGGACTTCGTCAACGACCCGGCCCGCCACGGCACCGTGGACGTGCTGCAGGTCGATTTGTACGACGAGGAGGCGCGCGGCCCCGTGCTCGATTCGCCCGAGTTCTACCAGGCCTGTGCCGACTGCCTGGCCGAGGACGGCATCATGACGACCAATGTCTTCGGCGAGTTTTCCAACTACGACAAGAACCTGCAGCACATGGAAATGGTGTTCGATGCCGTCGTCTGGCTGCCGGAGGTGCACGATGCCAATATCGTCGTCATCGCGTTCAAGCGCTCGCCCGTGCTGGATTTTTCCGACTTGTACGAGCGTGCCGCCGCCATCAGGAAGGCGTACAACCTGCCGGCGCGGGGCTGGGTCAACGGCCTGAAGGGGTGGATGCTGGACCAGCAATAAGCGCCAGGCTGGGCAAAAACAGGCAAACAAGGGGATTGACGAAGGCGCACCGGGATGGTGCAGGACCACCCGCCGGAGTGTCGTAAAAAAGTCGCGTCGGCGGCAAAAAAGGCGCTTGCCAGAAGGTCAAGGCCAAATAGAGTACGGCAGTTTTTGGTATAAAGCACGCAATATTTCTTGAACGTGCAAATCGCGCAACAGTGATGCCAAGACGCCCTGTTCGCTCTGGAAGGCGGCGGTTAGTATCAGCCGGCTGGCACATTGCCTCGGCTATGTGCTTATACCCGACAACCAGAGAGATCCCGACACATGAAGCGAACCCCTGCAGCCCCGATTGCATTCCGTCGTACCCTGCTGGCCGGCGCCGCGCTGCTGATGGCGGCCCAGGCGATGGCCCAGACGGTTGACACCGCCAGCGCCGGTGCAAGCGCCTCCGAACAAACCGTGGTCGTGCTGGGCTCGCGCTCGGCCGCCAAGACGGCGCTGGACACGGCCGCGCCGGTCGGCCTGATCAACATGAAGGACATGCAGAACGCCGGCCCGCTGGAACTGGGCAAGCTGCTGCAGACGCTCGACCCGTCGTTCAATTTCTCGTCCACCTTCATCAGTGACGGCACCGACATCATCCGCCCGGCCACCCTGCGCTCGCTGGGCCCGGACCAGCTGCTGGTGCTGATCAACGGCAAGCGCCGCCACCAGCAGGCCCTCGTCAACGTGCAGCAGACCGTGGGCCGCGGTTCGGCCGGTACCGACATCAATGCGATCCCGCTGTCGGCGATCCACCATATCGAAGTGCTGCGCGACGGCGCGGCCGCCCAGTACGGCTCGGACGCCATCGCCGGCGTCATCAACATCGTGCTGAAATCGAACGTCAACGAAACGCAGCTGTCCGGCCAGGTTGGTACCACCTCCGAAGGTGACGGCGACAACTTCTCCGGCAGCGTCAACCGGGGCTGGGCGCTGGGCGGCGACGGCGGCTACATCAACGTCTCGGCCGAGGCCCGCAAGCGCAAGGAAACCAACCGCGCCGGCCTCGACACGGCCCGCACCGATCCACCCCGCGTGACCCAGCGCATCGGCGACAGCGACGCCAAGGACCTGTACCTGTGGCTCAATGCTGCCCTTCCCGTCGGCAAGGGTGGCGAGCTGTACACCTTCGGCGGCGCTTCCAAGCGCAAGGGCGACTCGTCCGGCTTCTTCCGCTCGGCCGGCGATGCCCGTACCGTGCCCGAGGTCTACCCGAACGGCTACCTGCCGACCATCCGCACCACCGTCAAGGACGCTTCGCTGGCCGTGGGCTTCCGCCAGGACCTGCCGAACGAGTGGAAGGCCGACGTCAGCGTCAACCACGGCCGCAGCGAACTGGGCTTCGCCGAAACCAATACCATCAACATCAGCTACTGGTACGAACCGCGCCCGAACGGCGCCGGCATCTACGCCGAGTCGCCGCTGGCAGCCGATACGGGCAAGCTGAAGTTCGACCAGACCACCTTCAACCTGGACTTCAAGGGCCCGCTGAACCTGGGCGGCGCCAACCTGTTCTTCGCCACCGGTTTCGAATGGCGTGAAGACAATTACCAGATCGTCGCGGGCGACCCCGTCTCGTACCAGTACGGCCGGACCAACAACCCGGCCATCCCCATCATCGACCGCTCCGGCGGCATCGCCGCTTCCGGCACGCAGGGCTTCCCCGGCTACACACCGTCGACGGAAGTGGACGAAGGCCGCCACAATATCTCGCTGTACGGCGACCTGGAATACCGCCCGACCGACAAGCTGCTGCTGGCAGGCGCCGTGCGCTATGAGAAATACTCCGACTTCGGCAACACGACGACGGGCAAGGTCACGGCCCGCTGGGACCCGTCCAAGGAAGTGGGCGTGCGCGGCAGCTATTCGTCGGGCTTCCGTGCGCCCGGCGTGCAGCAGGCTTTCTACAGCTCCGTATCGACCAACCTGAACGCCGACGGCGTGCTGACCGAAACCCTGACGGCGCGCCAGAACAGTGCCGTCACGCGCGCGCTGGGCATCGCGCCGCTGAAGGAAGAAACGTCGCGCAATGCCAGCGTCGGCATCGTGCTGCGCCCGGTGAAGAACTTCTCGTTCACGGCCGACGTGTACCAGATCAAGATCAAGGACCGCATCGTCTTCTCCAGCAATATCTCGGAAGCGATCAACGGCCCCGTCGTCGGCGCCGTGCTCAACCCGCTGAAGGTCGGCCAGGCCCAGTTCTTCACCAACGCCGTCGACACCACGACCCGTGGCCTGGACATCGTCACCGACTACAAGATGCCGCTGCCGGGCGCCACCCTGACCTTGTCGGCCCAGCTGGGCTTCAACAAGACGGAAGTCAACAACCGCCATTCGACGTCGTCGATCCTGTCGGGCGAAGAACTGTTCGACGCCTCCCAGGTCACCTTGATCGAGCACGGCCAGCCGCGCCGCCACCACGTGCTGTCGGCCGACTACAGCACCGGCAAGTGGAATGCCAACGCCCGCGCCAATTACTACGGCGAAGTGAAGGGCCAGGGCTTCACCCCCGGCTTCATCCAGACCTGGGATGCCAAGTGGATCGCCGACCTGACGCTGCGCTACAACTTCACGAAGAAGATGAGCGTGGCCTTCGGCGTCAACAACCTGTTCGACACCTACCCGACCGAATGGGACAAGACCCGCGCCGCGCCGTTCCCGCAACTGGGCTTCACGCACTGCTGGGAAACCTGCCCGTTCGGCGTCAACGGCCGCAGCATGTACGTACGCGCCGACTACGCCTTCTAAGCCGTCTTATCCTGGACAGAAAACCGTGGCCTTGCGCCACGGTTTTTTTTTGGCTGGCAGCGTCAAGCCGAAGTTTCAACAAGCCGTTTGATGCAAATCAATCATCCCGCGAAACATGACGAATTGACCAGACCAGCACAGGTAATGTATCGGCTCGGTTCGTCTTTTCGAGGAGCAGCGCGATGTCCACCACGCACACGCAGTCGGCAGTATCGGACACGGCCCCGGTCAACGCGGCGGCCCGGCTGACCGCATGGCGAGGCTGGGACCGCGGCCTCGTCATCATGAACGCCCTTACCACGGCCCTGTTCGGCCAGATCGAAAGCGGCCGCATCGCCGTCGCCGACAGCCAGCTCAGGCGCGACCTGGTCGCCACCTTGTTCGGCCTGAACACGGCCCTGCACGACATCACGGCACAGTTCAAGGCGCACAGCGACAAGCCCGACGCCATCGCCATCGACGCACCGGGCGCCGACCAGTGGCCCGCAGCCACCGGCCAGGCCGACCTGGGCAGCTTCTCAAGCGCCTTCGATACCATCGGCGCCGCGCTGGACGGGCTGCACCGGCAGGTGGGCACGGACTGGCCCGAGCACCCCGATGCGGAAACGATCCAGACGGCCATCGCCGGCCTGATCGACGCCAAGGACGACGTCATCGCCGTCATCCGGCAGATCCTCAGCCAGCAGGGCGCCTGAGCTTGCGGGAGCCGGCCGCGCGTGCCACGGGCGCGGGACGGCTGCCGGCCGCGTATGCCGCCAGGTGGATGACGGCGGCAAGGCGCCGCACGAGATCATCCATCTGCGGCGCCGGCACCTGGGCATAACCGAGCATCAGCCCGTTCCACCCGGCCGTGCCCTGCACCGCATGCGTCGACAGCGCGTTGACGACGATGCCTTCCTGGCGCGCCCGCTCCACGATGGCCACGTCCGACAGCGCCGCATCGGCGAAGCGCAGCGACAGGTGCATGCCGGCGGACGCACCGTGCACGGTGGCGATGCGGCCCAGGTGCCGGTCCAGCGCCGCCACCAGCGCATCGCGGCGCTGGCGGTACAGCCGGCGCATGCGCCGCAGGTGCAGCGCGAACTGGCCGCTGCGCAGGAACTCGGCCAGCGCCAGCTGCTCGGCCACGCGTCCGGTCGCCGCCGATTGCGCCCGCATCGCCGCCAGCGGCGCGGCCAGCTCGGGCGGCACCACGAGAAAGCCGATGCGCAGGCCCGGGAACATGGTCTTGCTGAACGTGCCGCAGTACAGCACGGGCGAATCCGGCGCCAGCCCCTGCATGGCCGCCAGCGGCGGGCCATCGTGGCGAAATTCGCTGTCGTAGTCGTCTTCCACGATCAGGGCGCCACAGGCGCGGGCACCGTCGATCAGCGCCATGCGCCGCGCCAGCGACAGCACGGTGCCCACGGGGTACTGGTGCGAAGGCGTCGCGTAGATCAGGCGCGGCCGGCGCACGCGCCAGTCCTGGGCGATGGGCGCCATGCCTTCCTCGTCGACGGCGATGCCTTCGATGGCCAGGCCCGCCGCGCGGAACGCTGCCAGCGCGCCGCCGTAGCCGGGGTTCTCGATCCACACCGTGTCGCCTTCGTCGGCACAGGCACGCGCGCACAGGTCCAGCGTGCTCTGGCTGCCGTCCGTGATGAAGACCTGGTGCGCCTCGCACACGACACCGCGCGCGGCGCGCAGGTGGTCCGCGATGGCCGAGCGCAGTGCCGGTTCGCCGGCGGGGTCGCCGTAATTGAGCTGGGCCGGCGAGAGGCTCCTCCAGGCCCGATCCAGCAGGCGGCGCCACAGCACCAGCGGGAAGCTGGCCAGGTCCGGCACGCCCGGCACGAAGGGCAGGCCGTCGCTGGCGCTGTTGCTGACGTGGCGCAGGTTCTGCGCCCGCCGCGCCAGGCCGGCCTGC
>NZ_WNKZ01000014.1 GCF_009720835.1 Pseudoduganella buxea | reverse complement strand
TGCTGGGCGCGGGCGTGCGCGTCCAGCAGGTGCCGTGCATCGGCCGCTGCGAGCAGGCCCCGGCCGTGCTGGCCGGGCAGAGGGCGGTGCCTGCCGCCACCGCCGATACGGTCGTTGCCGCCGTCCATGGCACGGTAGCCGAAGCACCCACCCACGTCGGCTACGAAGAGTATGTCGCCGGCGGCGGCTATGCGCTGCTGCGCGACTGTGCCGACGGCATCCGTTCGGCCGATTCGCTGATCGAGGCGCTGGAGCATTCGGGCCTGCGCGGCCTGGGCGGCGCCGGCTTCCCGGCCGGGCGCAAGTGGCGCATCGTGAAGGCCGAGGCGGGCCCGCGCCTGATGGCAGTGAACATCGACGAAGGCGAGCCGGGCACGTTCAAGGACCGCGTCTACCTGGAGCGCGACCCGCACCGCTTCCTCGAAGGCATGCTGCTGGCCGCATGGGCCGTCGGCATCGACGACATCTACATCTACCTGCGCGACGAATACCACGACTGCCGCGCCATGCTGGCCGCCGAACTGGCCCGCCTGAAGGCCGCGCCGCCGGTGCCCGGGCTGCCCGCGATCCATTTGCGGCGTGGCGCCGGCGCCTATATCTGCGGCGAGGAATCGGCCATGATCGAGTCGATCGAAGGCAAGCGGGGCATGCCGCGCCTGCGTCCGCCCTACGTGGCGCAGGTGGGCCTGTTCGGCCGGCCCACCCTGCAGCACAACTTCGAAACCCTGTACTGGGTGCGCGACATCGTCGAGCGGGGGCCGGACTGGTTCGGCGGCCAGGGGCGCAACGGCCGCAAGGGCCTGCGCTCGTTCTCCGTGTCCGGCCGCGTGCGCGAGCCCGGCGTCAAGCTGGCGCCGGCCGGCATCACGGTGCGCCAGCTGATCGCCGAGTACTGCGGCGGCATGGCCGACGGCCACAGCCTGTATGCCTACCTGCCCGGCGGCGCTTCCGGCGGCATCCTGCCGGCCGCGCTGGGCGACGTGCCGCTCGACTTCGACACCCTGCAAGCGCACGGCGCCTTCATCGGCTCGGCCGCCGTCATCGTGCTGTCGCAGCACGACAGCGCTGCCGCGGCGGCCCGCAACATGATGGCCTTCTTCCGCAACGAATCCTGCGGCCAGTGCACGCCATGCCGGGTCGGCACGGCCAAGGCGGTCGGCCTGATCGAAGCAGCCCAATGGGACAAGGCCCTGCTGGGCGAGCTGTCGCAGGTGATGCGCGATGCGTCGATCTGCGGGCTGGGGCATGCCGCGCCGAACCCGGTCGACTGCGTGATCCGCTATTTTCCCCATGAGGTGGGCGCATGAGCACCCTGACCCGTTTTCAGCTGAACGGCTGCGATGTCCAGGCCCATCCCGACGAAACCTTGCTGGACGTGGCGCGCCGCGAAGGCATCGAGGTGCCGCACCTGTGCTGGAAGGACGGCCTGGCCGCCGCCGGCAATTGCCGCGCCTGTGTCGTGGAAGTGGAGGGCGAGCGCGTGCTGGCGCCGTCGTGCTGCCGCCTGCCCTCGGCCGGCATGAAGGTGGATACGGCCAGCCCGCGCGCCGTGGCGGCGCAGAAGATGGTGCTGGAGCTGCTGCAGTCGGACATGCCGGAGACGGCCTACACGCGCCATAACGAAGTGGACCTGTGGGCCGGCAAGCTCGGTGTCGGCAAGCCCCGCTTCGCCGCCCGCGCGCAGCCGCGCCAGGACAACAGCCACGCGGCCATCGCCGTCAACCTGGACGCCTGCATCCAGTGCACGCGCTGCCTGCGCGCCTGCCGCGACGAGCAGGCCAACGACGTCATCGGCCTGGCCCTGCGGGGCGACGGCGCCAGGATCGTTTTCGACATGGACGACGCACTGGGCGCCTCGACCTGCGTGGCCTGCGGCGAATGCGTGCAGGCCTGCCCGACCGGGGCGCTGGCACCGGCGCGGGGCGCGGCCATGGCGGTGCCGGACAAGCAGGTGGCCTCCGTATGCCCGTATTGCGGCGTCGGCTGCCAGCTGACCTACAATGTGCGCGACAACAAGATCCTGTATGTCGAAGGGCGCGACGGCCCGGCCAACCACGGCCGCCTGTGCGTCAAGGGCCGCTACGGCTTCGATTACGCCCACCACCCGCAGCGCCTGACCCGGCCCCTGGTCCGCCGCGAAGGCGTGGCCAAATCGGCCACGGCGCCGATGGACCCGGCGCGGGTGCTTGAAGTGTTCCGCGAAGCGAGCTGGGAAGAGGCGCTGGCGCTGGCCGGCGGCGGCCTGGCGCGCATCCGGGACGCGCATGGACCGAAGTCGCTGGCCGGCTTCGGCTCGGCCAAGGGCAGCAACGAGGAAGCCTACCTGTTCCAGAAGCTCGTACGCACGGGCTTCGGCAGCAATAACGTCGACCATTGCACCCGGCTGTGCCACGCCTCGTCGGTGGCGGCCCTGCTGGAAGGCATCGGCTCGGGCGCCGTGTCGAACCCCGTGATGGACGTGCTGCAGGCCGAGGTGGTGATCGTCATCGGCGCCAACCCCACCGTCAACCACCCGGTAGCGGCCACGTGGATCAAGAACGCGGTGAAGGGGGGAACGAAGCTGGTCGTGTGCGACCCGCGCCGCTCCGAACTGTCGCGTCATGCACACCGCACCCTGCAGTTCAAGGCCGATACCGACGTCGCGCTGCTCAACGCCATGATGCACGTGATCGTCGCCGAAGGCCTGGCCGACCGCGACTTCATCGCCAGCCGCACCAGCGGCTACGAGGCGCTGGCGGAAAATGTCGCCGCCTACAGCCCGGAAGCGATGGCGCCCCTGTGCGGCATCGACGCGGACACCATCCGCGAGGTGGCGCGGCTGTATGCCACGTCGAAGGCTTCGATGATCCTGTGGGGCATGGGCATCTCGCAGCACGTGCACGGCACGGACAATGCCCGCTGCCTGATCGCCCTGGCGCTGCTGACGGGGCAGATCGGCCGCCCCGGCACGGGCCTGCATCCGCTGCGGGGCCAGAACAATGTGCAGGGCGCGTCGGACGCGGGCCTGATCCCGATGATGTTCCCCGATTACCAGCGCGTGACGGAACCCGGCGTGCGCGAGCGCTTCGCCCAGGCCTGGAACGTGCCCGTGGCGGCGCTGGACGACCGCCCCGGCCTGACAGTGGTGGAAGTGATGGAGGCGATCCTGGCCGGCGGCGTGAAGGGCATGTACATCATGGGCGAGAACCCGGCCATGTCCGACCCCGACGCCAACCATGCGCGCGAAGCCCTGGCGGCGCTGGACCTGCTGGTGGTGCAGGATATCTTCCTGACCGAGACGGCGTATCTTGCCGACGTGATCCTGCCGGCCGGCGCCTTCCCGGAAAAGACCGGCACCTTCACCAACACGGACCGCCTCGTGCAGCTGGGCCGGCAGGCCATCGACCCGCCCGGCGAGGCCAGGCAGGATCTGTGGATCGTCCAGCAGATCGCCCGCCGCATGGGCCTGGACTGGGATTACGGCCACGTGTCCGAAGTGTTCGACGAGATGCGCCGCCTGATGCCCAGCATGGCCGGCATCACGTGGGCGCGGCTCGAACGCGAAGGTGCCGTCGTGCACCCGTGCCCGGAGGAGGGCCACCCCGGCACGCCGGTCGTCTTCACGGACGATTTCCCCAGCGAGGACGGGCTCGCCCGCTTCGTCCCGGCCGATATCATTCCCGCCGACGAGCGGCCCGATGCCGACTATCCGATGGTGCTGATCACGGGCCGCCAGCTGGAACACTGGCACACGGGCAGCATGACGCGCCGCGCCACCGTGCTCGATGCGATCGAGCCGGACCCCGTGGCGCTGGTGCATCCGCTCGACCTGGCCGCGCTGGGCGTGGCGCCGGGCGGCGTCATCACGCTCGCTTCGCGGCGCGGCGAAGTGGCGCTGTACGCGCGGGCCGACGACAGCTCGCCGCCGGGCGCCGTGTTCGTGCCGTTCTGCTATTACGAGGCGGCCATCAACAAGCTGACCAACGCGGCGCTGGACCCGTTCGGCAAGATCCCCGAATTCAAGTACTGCGCCATCCGCATCACGCCCGGCGGTGCCGTGGCGCCCCAGGGCAGCTTCGGCGGCGGCCAGATGCTGGCCCGGCTGGCCGAGCCGGTCGCATGAGCGGCGCGGACCTTGTACAGTCGCCCGGCTTGCCGCGCGCCTTGCTGATGTCGGCGGCACGGCTGCCGCTGACGGCACCGGTGACGGCGCTGGACGAGCAGGAGCGCGTGAAGGCGCTCGATATTCCCGCCGAACGGCCGCTGACGGTGCGGCTGGACGGGATCGAGCTGATCACCCTGATGACCCTGGGCGCGGCACCGGAGGCGCTGGTGCTGGGCTACCTGCGCAACCAGCGCTTGCTGCCATTGGACGATATCGTGTCGGTGCAGGTGGCGTGGCAGGAAGACGGTGAGGCCGGCACGGCCGACGTGGCAACGCGCGCCGGTGTCGACGACCTGGCCGGCCGCACGGCGCGGCGCACCGTGACGACCGGCTGCGGCCAGGGTTCCGTGTTCGGCGCCGTGATGGACGAAGTCGAGAACATCGTGCTGCCGCTGGACGCGCGGCTGCGCCAGTCGGTGGTCTACCGCATCGTCGAGACCATCCGCACCCAGGCTTCCGTCTATAAGCGGGCCGGGTCCGTGCACGGCTGCGCCCTGTTCGACAGCGCCGGCAATCTGCTGCATTTCGTCGAGGACGTGGGCCGGCACAACGCCGTCGATGCCATCGCCGGCCTGATGTGGCTGGCCGGGGAGGGCGGCGGCGACAAGGTGTTCTATACGACCGGGCGGCTTACCTCCGAGATGGTCATCAAGGGCGCCCAGATGGGCATTCCCTTCCTGCTGTCGCGCTCGGGCACGACGGAGATGGGCCACGCCGTGGCCCTGCAGACGGGCATGACCCTGCTGGCGCGCTGCTCGGGGCCGCACTTCACGGTACTGGCCGCGCCGCAGCGCATCGTGTTCGAGCCTGGCTTGCTGGCGCCCTGATGGCCTTGATGGACGCGGTGCGCGCCGCTTTCTTACTGCTGCTGACGGGCGACCCGGTGTTGTGGCGCATCGTGTGGATTTCCGTCAGCACCAGCATGATGGGGCTCGTCATCGCCACGCCGTTCGCCGTGGGCGCGGGCTATGCCATCGCCATGCACCAGTTCCCCGGGCGGCGCGTCGTCATCTGGCTGGCCCAGGCGGCGCTGTCCCTGCCGACGGTACTGATCGGCCTCCTGCTGTACCTGCTGCTGTCGCGCCATGGGCCGCTGGGCCCCCTGCAATGGCTGTTTTCCCAACCCGGCATCGTCGCCGGCCAGGTCGTCATCGCCCTGCCGGTGCTGCTGGCCTTCACGTTGACGGCCGTGCAGGCTGCCGATCCGCGCGTGGCCGAAACGGCCATCGCCCACGGCGCCTCGCGCTGGCGCGTGATGACGACCCTGCTGTACGAGGTGCGTTTCGGCGTGATGGCGGCCGTCATCAGCGGCTTCGGGCGCGTGATTTCCGAAGTGGGCTGCGCCATGATGGTGGGCGGGAATATCGCCGGCGAGACGCGCACCATCACGACGGCCATCGCGCTGGAGACCAGCAAGGGCGAGTTCGCGCAGGGCATCGCGCTGGGCATCGTGCTGGTGACGATCGCGCTGGCGATGAACGGCGCGCTGATGCTGCTGCAAGGCGACGCCCACGCGGCACGGGGCCGGGCATGACCGCGCTGCTGTCCATCGCACGGGTGCACAAGCGCTACGGCGACAGGGCCCTGTTCGACCTGCGCGACCTGGTGCTCGATGCGGCCAGCGCCTACGTGCTGACGGGCGTGAACGGCGCCGGCAAGAGCACCCTGCTGCGTGTGCTGGCCGGGCTGGCGCAAGCCGATGTCGAAGGGGCCCGATTCGACGGCCGGCCGGTGCTGCTGCATCCGTATCCGAAGGCGCTGCGCGCGGCCGTCGTCTACGTGCACCAGCATCCCGTGATGTTTTCCACCTCGGTCCCGGCCAATATCGCCTACGGCCTGGAAGCGCGCGGCATGGCGCGCCCGCTGGTGCGCGAGCGGGTCGAGGAAGCGATGGCGTGGGCGGGCGTGGCGCACCTGCGCGGGCACGACCCGGCCACCTTGTCCGGCGGCGAGCGCCAGCGGGTGGCACTGGCGCGGGCCCGGGTCCTGCAACCGCGCCTGCTGCTGCTGGACGAACCGACCGCCAACCTCGATGGTGCTGCGCGCGAGCAGGTCATCGCCTTGATTCCCACGCTGATCGAGGAGGGCGCCAGCGTCGTCATGGCCTGCCACGACCGCGACCTGATCAACCTGCCGTCCGTGCGCCGCCTGAAGCTGCGCAATGGCAGCCTGGAGCAACGATGAACGCAATGAAGAACGAAGGAGTATCGATGAAACGCCGTGCCCTGATCCTGCTGCCCGCCTTGGCCGCCCTGGCCTTTTGCGGCGGTGCCCATGCCCAGCAGGTGCTGAAGCTGTCCACCACGACCAGCACGGAAAACTCCGGCCTGCTGGCCTACCTGCTGCCGGCCTTCGAGGCGAAGACGGGAATGAAGGTGCAGGTCATTTCCGTCGGCACCGGCAAGGCATTGGAGCTGGCCAAAAACGGCGACGTCGACGTGACCCTGGTGCACGCCCGCGCCGCCGAGGACAAGTTCGTCGCCGAAGGCTGGGGCGTGGACCGGCGCGACGTCATGTACAACGACTTCATCGTCGTGGGCCCCGTCGCCGATCCCGCCGGCATCAAGGGCGGCAAGGACGTGCTGGCCGCGTTCGGCAAGCTGGCCGCCGGCCAGGCCAGGTTCATTTCGCGGGGCGACAACTCCGGCACCGACATCATGGAAAAGGCCTACTGGAAGCAGGCCGGCACGCAGCCGGCCGGCACGCGCTACGTGTCGGCCGGGCTGGGCATGGGCGAAGTGCTGACGATGGCCGCCGAGCTGCAGGCCTACACCCTGACGGACCGCGCCACCTACGGCGTCTACCAGGCCAAGACAGGCCTGGCCGTGATGGTGCAGGGCGATCCGAGGATGTTCAACCCCTACGGCATCATCGCCGTCAACCCGGCCAGGCACCCCGGCATCAACTACCGGGGTGCCAAACAGCTGATCGAGTGGATCACGTCGAACGACGCGCAGGCCCGGATCGCCGCCTTCAAGCCGGCCGGCCAGCAGCTGTTCTTCCCGTCGGCGCGCTGACCGGGGTTGCCGGCCGGGCGGCTTACGCGTAGGTATCGACGACGCTGCCCACGTTCGACGTATTGCTGCGTTGGACACCCTGGCCGCCCGCGCCGGATGACTGCCGGGCCTGCTGGTGGGCCTGGGCTGCGGCGGCCTGTTCCGCCGCCTTGCCCGTTGCTTCCGCCTGCAACTGGGCGATTTGCTGCTGCAGGGCCTGGATCGCCAGCTGGATCTGGCCGGCTTCCTCCCGCCCCGTCTCGCTCGTATCCTTCTGCGCCGCGGTCAGTTCCTTCTGCTTTGCCACCAGCTGCTTTTGCAGGCTGGCGATCTTCGCGCTGGTGCCGGACGCGGCGTTGCTGCTGCCTTGCACGGCCACGCTGGATCCTGAAATTGCCGCCACCATACTTTTCCTTTCAGCCATATTCGATAGGAATTTATCGGCGCGCTGCAGAGTTTTCTGAACGGCGGCACCTGTAAAGGTGGGTAAAGATGCCAACCAAAAACTGTGAAAAAAGGCAAGCCTGAATTCGTGATGCACGTTTGATCAGGATCATGCCCGGTGTGGTCAGGGACACGTAGCCTTGTCACTCCACGCGGCGACCCCGTCGCGGGGCCATTCCAAAACTATTTCATTCGAGGCAACTATGTTCCCTTTCTCGCAAAGCATCACGCCTGCAGCGAAGAACCACGTGCAAGCGCAAATCGCCTTCTTCAATGATCTGTCCCGTTCCCTGTTCCAGACCGCGCAGCAAGTCAACGAGCTGACCCTGCAAGTGGCGCAAAGCATGCTGGAAGACGGCGCGCAAACGAGCCAGGCCGTCATCACCGCGGACAAGCCGACCGAAGTCTTCAGCGTCACCGCCTCCCGGGCCCAGCCGACTGCCGAGAAGCTGCGCGCCTACCAGCAGCAGCTGTCGCGCATCGCCGCCGAAAGCCAGACCAAGCTGGTCAAGGTGGCCGGCGAGCATGCCGAGGAAACGGCCCGCGCCGCCCGCGAGCTGACCGACGAGGTCACCCGCGTGACGTCGGAGGAAACGGAGAAAACCATGCGCCGGCAGCAGGACACGATGCGCCAGCTGGCCAACCCGCTGGACAGCATGATGGATTCGGCCCAGCGCCAGGCTCGCGCCGCCATGGGCAACGGCCATGACGCCGCCGATCACGTGGCACAGGCCGCTGCCCACACGGCCCAAGCTGCCCAGGCGGCAAGCCGCCAGCCGGGCCGCCGCGAAGGGCAGACGTCCTGACCCGATAGCCGGAAAGGCGGCATGGCGCCGGCCGCGGCGCCATGTAACGGGGGCGGGCATTTGGCCCGTCCCTGGCAGGCGGTGCGGGATGTGGGTCCGGTTCAGTGGCCGGGCGCATCCTGGCGCTGCACATTGCCATCCATCGCTTCCCTTGTTCCCAGTCCTTCCTCGCGCTGCCATGGAGCGTCCCATCGGTTAAGCTCGCTGGACACCTTCTCGCTTCATTCTTTCTTCACGTCCGAGCCTTGGTTCCGCTCATCACTCCCGCTGCGATTCCCCGGCGGCCCATCGTGGCGCCTGCACCGCCATGCGGTTTTTCCTTGCCCGGGTTTGCCGCCGCAGGCGAGCGCTAGGCTGGCGCCGCCAAATCGTCCCCGGCGCTACACTCGTCTTCCGGATGAGTAGAGGAGCAGGGCATGGATTGGATCGAGCTATTGCAATGGCCCGCGATGGCCGCATCGTTGCTGGCGGCGTGGCTGGTTGGCTCGCGCAGCGCGAAACGGCGGCTGATGGGCTTCTTCGTATTTTTAGGCAGCAATGTCTTGTGGGTGATCTGGGGCTGGCACGATGACGCCTGGGCCCTGATCGTATTAAACTGCTGCCTTGCCGCCACCAATGTGCGCGGCATCCTGAAAAACGAGAAGGGACCCGATACCGCATGAGCACGAATGAATCCCACGGCGCACTGCACATCGTTTGCCCCCACTGCGACGCCGTCAATCGCGTCCCGGGCGAACGCCTGCTTGATGCCCCTACCTGTGGCAAATGCCAGCTGGCGCTGTTCACGGGCAAGCCGGCCGACCTGGCCAGTGCCCGCTTCCTGAAGCATATCGAACGCAGCGACATTCCCGTGCTGGTTGACTTCTGGGCCCCCTGGTGCGGCCCCTGCCGCACGATGGCGCCGTTCTACGAGCAGGCCACGCGCCAGCTGGAGCCGCGCCTGCGCGTCGTGAAGGTCGATACGGAGGCGAACCAGGATATCGGCGCACGCTTCGCCATCCGCAGCATTCCCACCCTGGCCTTGTTCCGCAACGGCCGCGAAGTGGCGCGCCAGCCCGGCGCGATGGATGCCGGCAATATACTCGCCTGGGTGCAGCGCAACCTGGGCACCTGACCCGACCGGCGCCGAAGCGCCGGCGATCCACAATACAAGGAGACACAATGTTCAATCACATCATGGTCGGCACGAACGATATCGAACGGTCGAAACGCTTCTACGACGCCGTTCTCGGCCTGCTCGGCGCCGGCCAGCCGGTGCGCAACGCGTCGCCGTCCGGCCACACGCGCCTGTTCTACCGGCACGACGGCAACAGCTTCTGCGTGAGCGAACCCATCAACGGTGAAGCAGCCTGTCCCGCCAACGGCGGCACCATCGGCTTCAAATGCAATTCGCCGGAACAGGTCGTCCAGTTCCACGACGTGGCCGTGGCCAACGGCGGCACCTCCATCGAGGAGCCGCCCGGCCCCCGCGACAGCAGCATGGGTACCCTGCACCTGTCCTATGTACGCGATCCGGACGGTAACAAGCTGTGCGGGATTTATCGGCCGAAATAATCTGACCGACACCAGGCCGCCAGACGCAGCGACGATCGGCTGGATAATATGTAATCAAAACAGTTTACTTATCAGTGCTTGCGCCGTATAGTTGGCGCATGAACAAGTCACCCCAACATACGCTCCTGATCGCGGCGGCCTGCCTGCTGGCGCTGCTATCCACCGTCGGCACGTCGCTGCCGTATCCGATCCTGCCGCCGCTGTTCGCGTCCGGCGTGGAAAATGGCCTGAACGGTTTCCTCGGGCTGCCGCCGAAGCTCCTGTTCGGCATTGCACTGACCGTCAATCCCGTCGGCCTGCTGATCGGCGCCACCCTGCTGGGGCCCGTGTCGGACCGCTATGGCCGCCGGCCCGTGCTGCTGGCCACCGCCTTCGGCGCCGCCGCCGGCCATGCCGTGACGGCGCTGGCCCTGGTGGCGGAATCGTATCCGTTGTTTATCGTCGCCCGCTTCGCCACGGGACTGATGGAGGGGAATGGCGCCGTGGCGCGGGCCCTGCTGGCGGAAAAACTGGCGGGCCCGGAGCGGGTCAAGGCCCTGTCCTGGCTGAACGGTGCCTTCCACCTGGGCTGGCTGGCCGGCCCGCTGCTGGCCGGGCTGACGGTGGGCTTCGGTCTTGCCGTGCCCTTCCTGGTGGCCATCGGTGCGCTGGTGCTGGCGGGCCTGCTCGTGATGGCCGCCGTGCCGCGCCAGCCCTCCGGCGGCGCGGCCACGTCGCTGCTGCAGGTGGCGCGCGACAACCATGTGCTGCACCTGCTGCGCCATCCGGAACTGCGCACCTTGTTCATCATCCAGCTGGCCTGCTGTTCCGGCGTGACGGCCTTCTACGACTTCTTTCCCCTGTGGCTGGTGGAGGTGGGCGGCTTCGGCACGCAGCGCATCGCCATCGTCAATACGCTGCTGTGCGGCGTGATGACGGCGGCCGCCATCGCCGCCGGTCGCGTCGGTGGCGGCGATCCGCTGCGCCGGGCCGGCTGGTTCGCCTGTGCCATCGGCGCGGCCGTGGCCTGCGTGGCCGGCGGCGGCCTGTGGCTGGGCATCGGGGCGATCGTCCTGTTCGGCATCCCGAATGCGTTCTACAATGCGGCCGTGCAGCCGTGGGCGGCCGAGCGCTTCGCCGCGCACGGCCAGGGCGCCGTGATGGGCATGCTGTCCACCACCTTCTGCCTGGCCAGCATCGCCACGGCGCTGGCGGGCTCGGTACTGGTACTGGTCGATACCCGCCTCGTGCTTGCCGCGGGTGCGGCCCTGTCGCTGTGGGCAGGCTGGCGCCTGCACCGCTGGCGCGCCCAGCTGGCACATGCCGACCGGGCCGTGTCGAGGAACGAAATATCTAACGCAACAACGACCGCAACAACTACGCCGACAATGATCGCAACGATGAGCGCAACCGACCGCACCACCCCATGAATACCGCCGACCAGATCCTGTTCCTGCTCAAGACCCGCGGCCCGAAAACGGCCCAGCAACTGGCCGATATCCTCGATTTGACGTCGATGGGCACGCGCCGCCACCTCGAGGCTGCCCAGGAAAAAGGCTTGGTAGCCTACGACGACGTGGCCGAAAAAGTAGGGCGGCCGTCGCGCCGCTGGCTGCTGACGGACGCGGGCCATGCGCGCTTCCCGGACCGCCACGCCGACCTGACTGTGCAGCTGATCGACCAGGTGCGCCAGCTGTTCGGCGAAGCCGGCATGGAAAAGCTGATCGTCTCGCGCGAGGCGGCCAGCGAGACCTTCTACCGCGACACCGTCGGCGTGGGCAGCCCGTTGCCGGAACGGGTCGAGGCGCTGGCCCGCGCACGCGAGCTGGAAGGCTATATGGCCGAGGTGGAGACGGCGCCGGACGGCGCCTTGCTGCTGGTCGAGAACCATTGCCCCATCTGCGCGGCGGCGCGGGCCTGCCAGAATTTCTGCCGCTCCGAGCTGGAAGTGTTCCAGCGCGTGCTGGGACCGGACTGCAGCGTGCAGCGCACGGAGCACCAGCTGTCCGGGTCGCGCCGCTGCGCCTACCGCATCGTGCCGATCGTGGCTGCGTGACGGCCGCGCCGGCGCGGCTGGCGACATGAATCCCGCCGCTCGTGTAGAGTAGTCAAAAACACAAGGGAGGTTAACATGGCATTGGAAGAAGAAGTGCGCCGCAAGTTCGTGGCCGACGTGTGGCACCGTTTCGAGGAACTGCAGAACTGGGCCATCGCCAACTGGCCCGACAGCGAACATCCGCTGACGACCTCCGACTTCGTCGAAGGCCGCAAGGAGATCCTGGGCCTGGGCCTGCCGGCCGCGCAAAAGCTCAAGCAGGAACCGCAGCCGGCACCGGAGCCGGAAGACGGCGGCCCCCAGTATGTCGACGTCACGCCGGCACCCTGGCCCTGATCAGTTCTCGATCAGCCCCGATGCAGGGCCGGCTCGCCGGCCCGCGCCATCACCCAGGCCAGCAGGCTCACTGCGAGGCAGCCCAGCACGCCGCACGCGAGCTTGAAGGCGCTGTCGAACAGCAGGGGCGCCACCAGCCCCGACACGAGCGCGAACAAGGTCATCTGGATAAACGACTGCATCGACGCGGCCAGCCCGCTGTGCTGGGGGAAGTGGTTCAGCGCGATCAGCGACAGCGGCGGCATTGCCAGCGCCAGCGCCAGCGAATAGAAGAACAGCGGCAGCACGGCCCACGGCACGGTGGCCGTGAACCACCACGTGTAGGCCACGTTGACCAGCGCGGCCAGGGCCATGCCGCCATACGCCACCCAGATCAGCGTCGATTGCGCGTAGCGGTGCGCCACCTTGCCCGACACGGCCGACCCCACCACCATGCCGGCCACCAGCGGAATGAAGAGCCAGGCGAACGATGTCTCCGGCAGCTGCAGGATATGCATGACGAAGTAGGCGGCCGAGCCGATGTACAGCGCGAAGCCGCCGAAGGCAACGCCCAGCGCGACCGACAGCAGCAGGAACTGGCGGTGGCGCAGCACCATCAGGTAGTTGCCCGCGATGGTGCGGAAATGGAAGGGATGGCGGTCCTTCGGCGCCAGGCTCTCCGGCAGCCAGCGCCACACGGCGACCAGCATGACGACGCCGAACAGGGCCAGGAACCAGAAAATCGAGCGCCAGCCGTACGACACCTGCAGCCAGCCGCCCAGGATCGGCGCCAATGCGGGCGCCAGGCCGAACACCATCATGATATGGCCGAGGATCTTCTGCGCGTCGGCACCGGAGAAACGGTCCTGCACGATGGCGCGGCCGACGACGGAGCCGGCCCCCGAGGCCAGGCCCTGCAGCACCCGGCAGGCCAGCAGCAGGCCGAGCGAGCCGGCCAGCGCGCCGCCGATGCAGGCGGCGACATACAGCACGAGCGACCACAGGATGATGGGCCGGCGCCCGAAGGTATCGGACAGGGTGCCGTAGAACAGCATCATGAAGGCGAAGCAGAACAGGAACAGCGACAGGGTCTGCTGCACGGCCAGCGGGGTAGCGCCGAACTCGCGGCCGATGGCGGGGAATGAAGGCAGGTAGGTGTCGATCGCCAGCGGGCCGACCATCGACAGGCCGGCCAGCAGGAGGGTCAGCAGAAAATTCATGGACGCAGTATTATTATTGAACGCTTATTGTTTGATGCTCTGATTTGGCCGCGTATTTTACGCCAGTATGGCAGGCCCTGCCGCGCGGGGCCGGCCTGCCAACGCGCGGCGCATATCGATATGCGCAGAACGACTGACGCCGGACCCGATATTTCTTTAGAATGCTCCCCTTGTGCCCGCACTCCCGGCACCGAGCTTTTTCGATCACGACCATGACAATCGACACTTTCGACGGCACCGGCGTCAAGCCGGCCCACTGGGACCTGGATGAGGTGGTGTCGGCGCTGCGCGTCTCGCGCGAGGCGACCCACAATATCCGCCACCAGCGCCGCATCCGCGAGCTGCCTTCGCGCGAGGCGCTGTCCACCATCGTCAACGGCCTGGCCGCCGTGCTCTTCCCCACGCATTACGGCCGCCCGAACCTGACCGACGAGAGCATCGACTACTTCGTCGGCGACACCTTGAACACGACCTTGAACCGCCTGACCGAGCAGGTGCGGCGCGGCCTGCAGTTCGCCGATGGCGTCGAGGGCCAGGACGAAGCCCTGACCCGGCAGGCGCACGAGATCACGCGCGCCTACGCGGCCAGCCTGCCTGAAATCCGTGCGCTGATCGTGTCGGACGTGCAGGCCGCCTATGCGGGCGACCCGGCCGCCACGTCGATCGCTGAAATCATGCTGTGCTATCCCGGCACCATCGCCATCCTGCATTACCGGCTGGCGCATCGGCTGCACAAGCTGGGCTGCCCCTTCATCGCCCGCATGATCTGCGACATCAGCCATTCGCTGACGGGGGTCGACATCCATCCGGCCGCGACGATCGGCGCCAGCTTCTTCATCGATCACGGCACCGGCGTCGTCATCGGCGAGACGGCCATCCTGGGCGAGCGCGTGCGCCTGTATCAGCACGTCACGCTGGGCGCGAAACGCTTCCCGGCCGATGCCTCCGGCATGCTGATCAAGGGCACGCCGCGCCACCCGATCGTCGAGGACGACGTCGTCATCTACGCCGGCGCCACGATCCTGGGCCGCATCACCATCGGCGCCGGCTCCACCATCGGCGGCAATGTCTGGCTGACCCACAGCGTGCCGGCCAACAGCAATGTGTCGCAGGCGCAGATGCGCAGCGGCAGCGGCTGCGACTGAGACCGGGCCCGAGACCGGGCTGTCACTGGACCGGCACGGCCACCGGCCGGTCCAGCAGGTGCGCCTTCAGTGCGCCCAGCGCCGGGGCGGCCCGCCGGCGCATGCCGGCCGGGTGGGGCACGCGGTAATCGCGGCAGGCCGCACCGGGCTCGCTGCCCAGCAGGATCACCCGGTCGCCCAGGAACAGCGCTTTGTCCAGGTCGTGCGTCACCATCAGTACCGTCAGCCGGTGCCGGCGCGCGATGCGCAGCAGCAGGTCCTGCAGCCGCACGCGCGTCAGTGCATCCACGGCTGAAAACGGTTCGTCCAGCAGCAGAACGCGCGGCTGCGTCACGAGGCCCCGTGCGATGGCCACGCGCTGCGCCTGCCCGCCGGACAACTGGCGCGGCAGGTAGTCGCCCATTCCCCCCAGACCCACTTCCGCCAGCAGGGCGGCCGTTTCCGCGCCGGCTGTGCCAGGCCGCCCGAAGACCACGTTGCCCGGGACCCGTCCGCCACGGAAACAGGCGCGGCGTTGCATGCGTATTCCTGTGTTGTTGTTTTACGTTGAGGTGAAGATTCAAGCCACCGACTGCGAGCGCGCCGCGTCGATGCGTACCACAGTGCTGGACAACATGGCGCTTGGCCTGGAGGGCGGCGTCGGCGCGGCGGCCCAGGCGCTGGCGGCGGTGGGGCCTAACGGGCCGGGGCCTGGCCGGCCGAACTGTCCGGCGGCCAGCGCCAGCGCGTGGCGTTGGCGCGCGCCCTCGTGCACGAGCCTTCGCTGCTGCTGCTGGACGAGCCCCTGGGCGCGCTGGACGCGCTGACCCGCATCGAAATGCAGCAGCTGGTCGGGTCGCTGTGGCGGGCACGCGGCTTCACGGCCGTTCTCGTCACCCACGGTGGCGCTGGCCGACCGCGTGCTGCTGATCGAGGAAGTGCGCATCACGCTGGACGTGACGGTCGACCTGCCGCGTCCCAGCGCCCGCGGCTCGGGCGAATTCGCCGCCATCGAGAGCCGCCTGCTGGCGCGGCTGCTGCACGCCTGAACGGCTGCGGGCCCGCTGTCATCAGCGGCCAAGCGACGCCTGCCGAACCCCGGCCAAACGCCGGCCTAACCCAGGCCAAGACTCACACCGGGTGCCGGGTCGGACCCGAACAGGGCCGACCCCGTCCCCTGCCCAGGGGGCGTCCGGCAATCCCTTCTGGCAGATGTGCCGACGCCCGCCCGGGCGCTACCATAGCGCTGTCCGATGTGCCGGCGTACTATCGAGTTTTTCGATAGTAAAGCGGTAAATTTTCCGTTTTACTCTCTAACGTGCCCCGCGCATAATGCCTGTGCACAGAGCCTAACCCATTCAATCCTGGAGAGTCCTACATGAAAGAACTGATCGCCCTCGCCGTAGCCGCCGTTTCGATGGCCGCCTCCCTGTCCGCACAGGCCGCGCCGGAGACCTATGTCATCGACGGCGCGCACACGTATGCGCGCTTCGCCTACAGCCACTTCGGCTACTCGACGCAGGAAAGCCGCTTCGACACCACCAAGGGCAAGATCACGCTGGACCGTGCCGCCAAGACCGGTTCGGTCGACGTCACCATCGACACCAAGTCCGTCAACACGGGTTCGGACCTGTTCAACACCCATATCCAGGGCGCCGACTTCCTCGACACGGGCAAGTACCCGACCATCACGTACAAGTCGACCAAGTTCAACTTCAACGGCGACACCCTGGCCTCGGTCGACGGCAACCTGACCATCAAGGGCGTGACCAAGCCAGTGAAGCTGGAAGTGACGTCCTTCAAGTGCATGCCGCACCCGATGGCGAAGAAGGATGCCTGCGGCGCCAACGCGACGGCCACCATCAAGCGTACCGAATTCAACGCCGGCAAGTACGCGCCCAATGTCAGCGACGACGTCAAGCTGACCTTCGCGATCGAAGCCATCAAGGAGTAATGCCGCGGCGGCGCGCCTGCGCCGCCCCGTTGCGCCTTGCTGCATCGGTCGCCCCGTTTTTTTAGCAGCAATTTTAGGGAAAACAATGAAACGACCGATGCAATACGCTGCCATGCTGGCGGCGGGCCTGGTGACGGGCCAACTGTCCACGGCGGCCCTGGCGGCCGACCTGATCGTCACGAACGCCAAGGTGGCGACGATGGTGAAGGAGGGCGACTTCGCCCAGGCTGTCGCCATCGACGGCGGCAAGATCACGGCCGTCGGCAGCACGGCGCAGATCCTCAAGCATAAGAAGGCCGGCACCCGGGTCATCGATGCTGGCGGGCGCACCGTCATCCCCGGCCTGAACGACTCGCACCTGCACATCATCCGCGAAGGCCTGAACTACAACGCCGAACTGCGCTGGGACGGCGTCACGTCGCTGAAGGAAGCGCTGCGCATGTTGAAGGAGCAGGCCGCGCGCACGCCGGAAGGGCAGTGGGTCAAGGTCGTCGGCGGCTGGAACGAATACCAGTTCGCCGAACGGCGCCTGCCGACCCTGGAAGAAATCAACGAGGCCGTGCCGGACAAACCCGTCTTCATCCTCTACCTGTACGGCCTGGGTTTCCTGAACCAGAAGGGCATTGCCACGCTGGGCTACGACAAGGACACCCGCTACAAGGACGGCGTCGTGGAGCTGGGCGCGGACGGCAAGCCGACGGGCCTCCTGGTGGCCAAACCGAACGCGATGATCCTGTACAGCACCCTGGCCAAGACGGGCGCGCTGCCCCGTGATCAGCAGGTCAATTCGACCCTGCAATACTACCGTGAACTGAACCGCCTGGGCGTGACCAGCGCCATCGACGCCGGTGGCGGCGGCCAGGCCTATCCGGACGATTACGCCGTCAGCCTGGAGCTCGCCAAGGACGGCAAGCTGACGGTACGCACGTCCTATTACCTGTTCGCCCAGCAGCCCGGCAAGGAGCTGGCTGATTACGAACGGTGGCTGACCCTGGCCAGGCCGGACCGCAACGACCACCTGTTCTACGCCAACGGCTACAACACGGAAGGTGGCGGCGAGAACCTGGTGTGGAGCGCGGCCGACTTCGAGAACTTCCTCGAGCCCCGCCCCGACATGCCGGCCCATATGGAAAGCGAGCTCGAACCGGTGCTGCGCCTGCTGGTGAAGAACCGCTGGCCCTTCCGCATCCACGCCACCTATGGCGAATCGATCGAGCGCGACCTGGCCGTCATCGAGAAGGTCAACGCCGACACGCCGTTGAACGGCCTGCGCTGGTTCTTCGACCATGCCGAAACCATCACGGACGCCCAGCTGGCGCGGGTCAAGGCGCTGGGCGGCGGCATCGCCGTGCAGGACCGTATGTACTTCCAGGGCGAAGCCTACTGGAAGCGCTACGGCGCCCAGACGCGCCAGATGCCGCCCATCCGCACGATGCTGAAGATGGGTATTCCCGTCGGCCTGGGCACGGACGGCACGCGCGTGAGCAGCTATGGCCCGTGGCCGTCGCTGTACTGGGCCGTGACGGGCAAGACGGCCGGTGGCCTGCAACTGTGGCAGCCGGGCGATGCGCTGAGCCGCTTCGATGCGCTGCGCCTGATGACACGGGGCAGTGCCTGGATGAGCGGCGAGGAGAACGTGAAAGGCCAGATCGCGCCGGGCCAGTATGCCGACCTGGTGGTCCTGCCGCGCGATTACTTCACGATCCCCGCCGATGGCATCCGCAAGCTGGAAAGCCTGCTCACCATCGTCAACGGCAAGGTAGTGTACGGCGCCGGCCCGTTTGCGCGCCAAGCGCCGGCCGCGCCGCCGGTGGAGCCGTCGTGGAGCCCCGTCAAGGTGTACGGCGGCTACCAGAACCGGTGAGGCGACCATGCGCGCACTGAAACGCTTGATCGACCCCGGCTCGCCGGACCTGGGCCTGCTGTTTGCCCGCCTGGCCGGCGCGCTGCTGCTGCTCACCGTGCACGGCCTGCCCAAGCTGGCCCACTGGCGCACGGAGCTGGCCCATATCGACGATCCGCTCGGCCTGGGCCCGCAACTGACACTGGCCTGCGCGCTGTTTGCCGAAATCGTCTGCCCGCTGCTGGTGGCGCTGGGCCTGTTCACACGGCTGGCCTGCCTGCCCGTCGTGTTCCTGCTGGCCGTGTCGATGGTGCTGGTGCACCCCGACTGGACGCTGGAGCAGGGCCAGTTCGGCTGGCTGCTGATCATCGTGTTCGGCACCCTGGCGCTGGCCGGGGGCGGGCGCTATTCGGTGGACGCCCGCCTGGCGGCACCGGGCCGGTAGCAAGGCCGGGCCGTCAGACCAGGCCCAGTGCCCCGATGACGGCCCCGGCACCAAGCAGCCACAACAGGTGAATCCGGGTGCGCCAGATCACCAGCGCGGCCACCACGGACAGCGTGTACAGGGGCCAGTCGTTGGCCGGGTCACGGTGGGCGCTGCCCAGCACGATGCCGGTGGAAATGAGCATGCCGATCACCAGCGGCGCCATGCCCTGCTTGAAGGCGCGCACGGCGCGCAGCTCGCGGTTGCGCTGGCCCCAGCTGGCCGCCAGCAGCACCAGCAGGCTGCTGGGCAGCATGATGCCCGTCATCGTCACCAGCACGCCCAGCACGGCGGCCACGTGGCTGCCCGCATTCAGGCCGACGGTCCAGCCGATCAGGGCGACGAACAGCACGTTCGGACCGGGCGCGGCCTGGGCGATGGCAATGGCGTCGCTGAACTGCTGGGGTGTCAGCCAGCCCTGCTGTTCGACCAGGTAGCGGTGCATTTCCGTTGTCGTGGAGATGGCGCCGCCCACCGACATCAGCGACAGCACCAGGTAATGGGCGAACAGGTCCACCCAGTCGTGCCAGCCAAGGACGATTTGCGGGGCCGTCATGGCTTGAGCCTGCGGTAGGTCAGCACGCAGCCCAGGCCGCCCAGCACGGCCAGCACGAGCAGCATCGGCAGGCGCAGGAAGGCCAGGCCGACGATGGCCAGCACGGCCACGGAGGCCGTCAGCGGCAGGGGCAGCGGATGGCGGTGCAGGGAGGCGGCCAGCTTGATGCCCGTGGCCGCGATCATGCCGGCCGTGACGGCGGCCATGCCGCGCAGGGCGCCCGCCACGTGCGGATTGGCGGCAAAGCGGGCGTACGCGGTGGCCAGCGCCAGCACCACCAGCGACGGCACCAGCAGCATGCCCAGCAGCGCGGCGCAGGCGCCCCGCAGGCCGAAATAACGGTTGCCGATGACCAGGGACAGGTTGACGACGTTCGGCCCAGGCATCGTCTGCGCGAGCGCCCACTCCTCGATGAAGTCCTCCTGCGTCATCCAGCGGCGGCGCTCGACCATCTCGCGCTGCACGACGGGCAGCACGCCCCCGAAGCCCTGCAGGGCCAGAACGGTGAACGCGACGAACAGCTCCGTCAGCGAGCGGGGCCGCGGTTGCGGCGAAGCATCGGGCGAAGAATCCGAACGATTGGACAAGGAGGCGGGCGGGGAAGCAGGCAAGGAAGCGGGCGACGACGAGGACGGAGGCGGGCAGGCAGGCGGGGCGTCGGGCGGCGAAGTCATTCGGGCATTATCCGCCCCCCGTCGTCGCCTGTCCAACCCGGGGTGTCGCCGGCAGGTGCGGCGTCAGCCGCCGCCGATGCCTTCGACGATGGTACCGCTGCCGCCGCAGGTGGGGCACGGCTTGCCGTCACTGCTCTTGCCGCTGCCGTTGCAGGATGGGCAAGTGTCTTCGCCCGAGCCCGGTGTGCCCGGGGCCGCTTCGTCGCCTGGATTGAGGGGAGGTGTGCTCATCTTGGTCTCCTGTGGAAGGTGGTGCGGCCAGCTTAGCGCGGCGTGGTGTGTCGCACTGCGAGGCAGCTAACACTGGCGGCGATCGCGCGACGCCCCCATCACGCCGCACACGGCAGTTATGCACAAACCTTGTCAAAACGAAAAGTGACGAGAATTTTTATGCATGCTGCCGGTGGGCCGCCGATGAGGCCGTAAGTCCTTGATTTCATTGAGGGCTGATTCTGCCTGTTCTCCGTGCACTTTAAGGAAAATGGCGTCATTGCTGGTGTCTTGCCTTGTCAAGGGGGCGTTATCAACAAAGTTATCCCCAGCGGGTGTGGATATTCCCAAAAACGCTTTGTAATCCGTTACTTAGCGCTGTAAGGAAGAGCCGATGCGCGGCCTTGCAAGCAAGTTGCAGGACGAAGGCTGCACGTTGATGGCTGTATGCCTATACAGTGTCCGGCAGGACGCGGCCGGCGATGGTGAAGCGCTCGCCCTCGCCGCCGGGCTGGGCTGCCAGCTCGATCCGCAGCGGCGGCTCGCCCAGGGTGACGACGCCGGTCCAGCTGCTGCCGCCCCGCACGGCATCCAGGGCGGCCAGCGCCTGCTGGCGCAACTGCGCCGTCTCCGCCTGGGCCAGGTCGATGCGGCGCTGGGCCTCGCGCAGGCTGTGGTAGCCCCGCAGCGACGCGATCACGGTGGTAAACAGCTTGCGCGTCGTCAGGTCCGTCTTGCACCAGAAATCGTTGATGTCGTAGTCAAGAATGATGCCGTGTTCCAGCGCCTGGCCCGGCTGGCCGGTGCGCAGCACGATGCGCACGAGGGCATTGTGCAATTCGTCGCGGATACGCGTGGCCACCTTCAGGCCGGCGTCCGTCGTCTCCATGATGACGTCCAGCAACACCAAGGCAATGTCATCGTGCTGGCGCAAGGTTTGCAGTGCTTCGACGCCGCTGTAGGCATGCAGGAAGGACAAGCGGCGGCCCATGAAGACGGCGTTACTGAGCGAAAATTTCGTCACGACGTGCACGTCCACGTCGTCGTCCACGATCAGTACTTTCCACGGCGCCGGCGCCGCTACGGCGGCCTCGTCGGTGGCGGGCGCTTCGTCTTCAATCATCCAGCCTTCGCTGGCGTCGTCGGCTTGTGGGTCCATGTTTTGCTCGTGGCAAGGGTCTAGGGTGACAGTATTCCTCGTCGGCATTTTTGTCAAAGTTTTCGCTGCCGGTGGCGGGCGCATGCGCAGGGTACAAATATATTTTCGGGCCACGCCGGGCGCCGGCCGGCGTGTACCGAGCTCGTCCGCAAGTGCTTGATTTAATGGATGAAAATATTTGCCTACTGAACAGGCAATTTGTTGAAACCCGCATGCTTGCTGGGTTTGCAGCCTGTCAAGTGCCGCTTTTCCACATTGTTATCCACAAACGAAGTGGATAACTCCAAAAACAGCTTTAAAAACGTCCCCTTAGCCGGGTTTGTTGAATGGTCAAGGTATCGGCGCGAGGCGTTGCGGCTGTGGCCGGCGCAGACGAAGGGTGCGCCCTGCGTGCCATCATACAACGGCGCGGCACGCAGTCCGCGCCCGCATGCGATGTTGCCGGGTCACGGTGCCGGTTTTGCCACGATGCGCGGGCAACACGGCGAGAAGAGGTGTACCTGATAGCGGTTGAAAGCGGGCAGTCTATGCCAGTCCCGCCACCGTTGACAGGTGCTTCAGTTCCTCGAAACGCTGCAGGAACAGCGCTTGGGCCCGCTCCGGTCCGACAGGCACGATGCGCTCCGGGTGGGGTGGCGGCAGGTGGCCCCAGTCGATCCAGGCCGGCGGCAGCAGGTCGCGCAGCTCCGTGGCCATGCTCACGAGGTCGGCGTGCTTGATGGCGGGGTGGCGGTCGTCGAAGCCGAAGCGGCGGCGCAGCGCGGCCTTGACGGGCTGCAGCCGCCCCTTCACATAGTTCAGCCCCAGCATTACTTTCACGGGCGACGGCCAGTCGCCCAGGAATTCCTCGCAGTCGTGCAGCAGGGCGGCGAACGCCAGCTCCGGCGCCACCAGGCGCGACACCATCACGCTGTGCTCCGCCACCGAATACCACGGCCGCGCCGCGCCGCCCCAGCGGGGCTGCGATGCCAGGCACAGGGCGATATCGTCGATGGGCAGGCCGGCCGCATCCGGCGCCTGCAGATCCAGCACGAAACCGGACGGCAGCAGGATGGACGTGCGTCCGTCGGGCTTGTTGAACAGGTCGGGTTGCATGAAGGTCATCTGGGGGGCCGTCGGGGGACTGGATATTACACTGTATATGCGTACAGTATAACAGGGTCGGCGTCAGGCCGCCGTCAGCGCGCCACGATATCGAAGCGCAGCTCCAGCGCGTCCTGCACGGCCATGGCGCCGCCCAGCACGGCGAATGGCACCAGGCCGAAGTCCGTCTGGCGCAAGGTCAGGCTGCCGGTGGCCCGCACGGTGCCGCCGTCCGCGACGACGGTGGCGGGTACCTGGTAGCGCCGCGTGACGCCATGCAGCGTAATGCTCGTGGCCAGCGGGCCGCCGGCGGCGGGCCGTTCGATGGCGACATCCACCCACGGGAAGCGCTCCGCGTCCAGCACCTTCGTCAGCATATTGCGGCGCGTGCCGGCGATGGCATCCTCGCCCGGCTGGGTGTCCAGGCCGGCCTGCTGGCGCAGCGGCGCCTCGTCGACGGTGAGGGCGTCGAGCCGGAAGCGCAGGCTGGCGCGGTTGGCGGCCGGGTCGACCCGGCCTTCGATGGTGCGGGCGGCCACGACGTGGTCATGACCCAGCCGGGCCAGGGGGCCGCCACGCCGCACGGTGATGGCAATGATCGATGCGCCGCCGTCGATGGTGAGGGCGCCGGCGACGGGTGTCGGGACCGCGACGGCCGCGGGCGGCGGGGCGGTCACGGCGGGCGGCGGCGCCAGGGTGCAGGCCGACAGGGCCAGGGCCGAAAAGGACAGGGCCGCGATAGCGGCCCCGGGATGGATGCGCATGCTGTGACGGGGTGAGTGGCGATGGGGCAGTGTAGCGCAAGCGCCACCGTTTCCCCAATCGACCCGTCACGCCGCCGTCACATGGCCGTCATTTTGCCGTGAGAAGATGACTGCGCTCTTTCAAATCTCTCCCGATTTGAAATTTTTCGCCCGCGTCACCGACGCGGGTTTTTTTTGCCAGCGGCGCATCGCGTTCGTCCAGGCGGAACTGGCGCACCATCTGGGCCAGGCCGGAGGCCTCGTCCTGCATGGCGCTGGCCGCCGCGGCCGCTTCCTCGACGAGGGCCGCGTTCTGCTGCGTCACCTGGTCCATGTGCGTGATGGCCGTGTTGACCTGCTCGATGCCGGCCGTCTGCTCGTCGCTGGCGCTGCGGATTTCGGCCATGATGTCGGTGACGCGGCGCACGCTGTCGACCACTTCCTCCATCGTCGTGCCGGCCTGCTCGACGAGGCGGCTGCCCGTCTCGACCTGGCCGACGGAGTTGCCGATCAGTTCCTTGATTTCGCGGGCGGCGGCAGCGCTGCGTTGCGCCAGGGTACGCACTTCGCCGGCCACGACGGCGAAGCCGCGGCCCTGTTCGCCGGCCCGGGCCGCTTCCACTGCCGCGTTCAGGGCCAGGATATTGGTCTGGAAGGCGATGCCGTCGATGACGCCGATGATGTCGACGATCTTCTGCGACGAGCTGTTGATCGAGCCCATCGTCTGCACCACCTGGGCCACGACGGCGCCGCCGCGCAGCGCCACGTCCGACGCGCTTTGCGCCAGCTGGTTGGCCTGGCGCGCGTTGTCGGCGTTCTGGCGTACGGTGGCCGTCAGTTCTTCCATCGAGCTGGCGGTCTGTTCCAGGTCGCCCGCCTGGCGTTCGGTCCGCTCGCACAGGTCCTGGTTGCCGGTGGCGATTTCGCTGGAGGCCGACGCGATATGCTCGGCGCCCACGCGCACCTTGCCGACCACCGACGACAGCTTCTGGCTGATGCCGTTCATGGCCTGCGTCAGGCGGGCGATTTCATCCTCGCCCCGCACGGCCAATTGCACCGTCAGGTCGCCGTCGGCGATCTGGCTGGCCGCCGCTTCCACTTCGGCCAGCGGCCGCGTGATATAGCGGCGCACGGCCAGGTACAGCAGGACGGAGAACACCAGCAGCGCAACGATGCCCATCACGATGTAGCGGTTGCGCAGGGCCGATGCTTCGGCCGTGATTTCCTCGGTGTAGGCGCCACCTGCCAGCACCCAGTTCCATTCCTTGAAATAGCCGTACACGGCGATCTTCTCGCGGGCGCGCGTCTCGTTCGGATTGGCCCACGGGTAGCGGATCACGCCTTCCTTCTTCTCCAGCATTTCGCGCACGAAGGGCTTGCCGTCGGCATCCTTGGCATCGAGGATGCTGTCGCCTTCGCGGGCCGGGTGCACGATCAGCTTGCCCTGGTTGGCGCCAGGCGCTGCATTGAGCACGTAGAAGTACCCGGTGGTGCCGACCTTGATCGACTTGATGCGCTGTTTCAGCGAAGCAATCTCGTTGGACACGTCCACGCCCACGTACAGCACGCCCACCACCTTGCCGGCGGCATCGCGGATCGGATCGTAGCGGGTGATGAACTGCTTGCCGAACAGGGTCGCCAGGCCCGTGTAGCTCTGGCCCGCGCGCAGCAGGGCATAGCCGGGGTGGGCGCGGTCGAGCATCGTGCCGACGGCGCGGCTGCCGTCTTCCTTCTTGACCGACGTCGACACGCGGATGAAGTCCTCGCCCGTGGCGGCGAAGATCGTTGCCGTCGCGCCGCTCTGGGTCGTGAAACGGTCGGGAATCGTGAAGTCGTTATTCAGGACCCGGTCGCCGTCTTTCAGGGTCGGCGCCGGCTTGCCGCCTACCTCGACCGTGGTGGCCGTATCGAGCGTGTACTGATTTTCGAACGAGGCGGCCAGGATGCGCGCGAAGCTGTTGGCTTCGCTGGTGACGGCGGTATTGAACAGGTCGACCATATTGACGACGCCGGTCAGTTCCTGGCGCACGCTGTCGGTGGCCCGTTCTTCCAGCAGGCGCGTCGTGCCGAAACTGATAACGACGATCAGGCAGCTTAATACAACACTGATCAGGCCGAATGTCAGCAAGGTGATACGCGTACCCACGCTCCAGCTTGCGGGATTGAGTGAATATTTTTTCATGTAATAATCCTAAGTTTTGTCGCTTCAAAACGGTGTTGCCAGAGCCGGCGTTGGAAGCGGTCCTGCGGTCGTGGAAGCGCTTCGCTTCCCGATCCGGTTCATGCCATGCCGGTTTTGAAACGTTTTCATTCTTTCCTTAATGAAGTCCTAAGCCTCTTTTGAATGAAAACTGGCAAAGTGTAACCCGTACCGCGCAATAATTGTTGGGCGGCAGGTTGCCGGATTCCTCAAATCCGGCACGGTTTTCTTTCGGCTCAGCAGCTGGATCCTTGTGAAATCCCCGCGCTCTCATAATAGAAAGCGTTTTGACCGGTCCCCTCCTCAGATTGCGGCCGGTCTTTTTTTGCCTTTTTTTTGTATCGCGGTTTATTAATCCGTTGCACCAAAAATACAGTCGGTACAAAATGGCGGCAGGCTTTGCCGTTTACATAATTAATAAGGAGATAACATGTTTGTTTTAAATTCCACGGCGGTGCCGGCGAATAGGCGGGAATGCTTTGGCCGAGGGCTCGGCCAATGAAACTGTATATGAGCGCACGCGCGCCGAATCCCCGCAGGGTCGCCATGTTCTTGGCCGAGAAGGGCTTGGACATCGCCACCGAAACGATCGACCTGGGTAGAAGCGAGCACCGTAGCGAGGCCTTCCTTGCCATCAATCCGTTCGGCCGGGTGCCGGCGCTGGCGCTGGACGACGGCCGCGTGCTGACAGAAACGCGGGCCATCTGCACCTACCTCGAAGGAGTGTGCCCGGAACCGAACCTGATGGGCGTGGACGCGACGGAGCGCGCCTTTGTCGAAATGGCGGACCGCCGCATCGAGTTGCACCTGTTGATGGGAATCGCCAACTGCGTGCGGCACACGCACCCGGGCCTGGCCGTGCTGGAAAGCCCCCAGTTTCCCGACTTCGGCGCCGTACAGGGGGAACGGGTACGCGACACGCTGCGCTGGCTCGACGGCGTGCTGGCCGGCCAGCCCTTCGTCGCGGGCGAGCGCTTCACCATTGCCGACATCACGGCCTTTTGTGCCCTTGAATTCGCCCGCGGCCTGATGAAGCTGCGCCCGGGCCACGAAGGCTTCGCCCACGTGCAAGCCTGGCGCGACCGCATCGCCACCCGGCCCAGCGCCAGCGCGGGCGCCTGAGGCGGCAACCGTAAAACCGGGGACAGTCCCCTGTTCCGAAGCAAGTTGCCGGAAAAATGGGGACAGACCCCATTTTTCCGGCAATAGTCGGGCCGAAGTGACGCGAACTCAGCCCAGACGCTTGTACCAGGGCTGGTGCGTCAGGAGTTGCTGGTAATTCACCGCCTGCCGTTCCCGCTCGTCCAGCTCGCGGTCGATGCCCAGCACGCCGAAGACGGCCAGGCTGTCGTGGAACAGCTGCATCACGCGGTGGCGCAGCAGCGGGCCGAAGTCCGGCAGCGCGCGGCGGCAGACGATCAGCTGGAACTCGTTGAACGATGCATCCGTGACAAGGTTGTACTGGGCCCACGTGATGCGGCTGCGCAGCTGCGCCTTCGGCACCAGGGCGCCGTCCGCCAGCTCGAAATAGTCGGCCAGCACGCCGCTGCCGCCGGCCTGCTCGTAGGCGCGCTGGCAGGCCTGCAGGCGTTCCGGCGCGATCGCGGCGCTGCGGGCCTCGTCGAGCAGTTCGTCGCTGGCCACGGTGGCATAGATCTCAGTGCGCCACAGCAGCTGGCGCTCGGCCAGCAGCACGGCCACGGTCCAGGCCTGCTCGGCCCCGGCGCAGTCGGCCAGCCAGACCTTGGGCAGGGGCGCGCCGGGCAGGCACTGCTCGGCCACCAGCAGCAGCTCTTTTGCCTCGGCCGGATCGTCGAACATGCGCGCCGCCGGCACCGACAGTGCCCGCAGCAGCGCCGACGATGTCGCCACGTCATGCAGCACCCGGTCCTGCAACTGCGACAGGGTGCGCAGGCCGCGCCGCTGCATCAGCGCGAACAGCTTGCGCTTCAACGGGGCGCGGTCGTGGGTGCGGAAGTCGAAGCCGAAGCGCTGCACCAGGGCTTCCAGCAGCAGCTCCAGCTCGAGTTCCTCGACGGCCGGCACGCCGGACGGCGCCGGCTCGTCCGGCGTGGCCCGCATCATGGCCGAACCCATCGCGGCGCCGCTCAATGCAGCCAGACGCGCATCAGCGACAGCAGCTGGGCCACGTCCACCGGTTTGGTGATGTAATCGGAAGCGCCCGCGGCGATACACTTGTCGCGGTCGCCCTTCATCGCCTTCGCCGTCAGGGTAATGATGGGCAGCGAACGGAATTTCGGGATGCGGCGGATCGCCCGCATCGTGTCGTAGCCGTCCATCTCCGGCATCATGATGTCCATCAGGACGATCTCGATGGTGGGATCGCGTTCCAGCACCTCGATGCCGTCACGGCCGTTCTCGGCAAACGAGACGTGCATCTGCTGGCGTTCCAGCAGCGAGGACAGGGCGAAGATATTGCGCAGGTCGTCGTCGACGATCAGTACCTTGCGCCCGGCCAGGCCGGAATCGGCCGCGTGCACCTGTTCCAGCATGCGCCGCTGCGCTTCCGGCAGGTTGGCCTGCGAGCGGTGCAGGAACAGCGCCGTTTCGTCCAGCAGCCGCTCCGGCGAGCGGGCATCCTTGATGACGATGGTCTTGGCGTAGCGCTTCAGTTTCGCCACTTCCTTCTTATTCAGTTCCTTGGCCGTGTTGATCACCACGGGCAGGTCGCGCAGCTTGATGTCCTTGCCGATGATGTCGAGCAGTTCGAAGCCGGAGATGTCAGGCAGGGTCAGGTCCAGCACCATGCAGTCGAAGTGGCTGGTGCGCAGTGCCGCCAGCGCTTCCTCGCCGGTGCCGACGGCCTGTATGTCGACGTCCGTCTCGCCGATCAGGGCGACGATGGAATCGCGCTGGTTCTGTTCGTCGTCGACGATCAGCAGGCTGCGCTTGCCGCCCATCAGGAACTTCTGGATGCGCGTGAACTGCTCCTGCAGCGCTTCCTTGTCGACCGGCTTGTTCATGAACGAAATGGCGCCGCTGCGCAGGGCGCGTTCGCGCTCGCGCGAGGCCGACATCACGTGCACGGGAATGTGGCGCGTGCTGGGGTCGCGCTTCAGGCGGTCCAGCACCGTGAAGCCGTCGATGTCCGGCAAATCCAGGTCCAGCAGGATCGCCGACGGCAGGTAGTCGCGCGCCAGCGACAGGGCCGAATCGCCCTGGTGGATGACGATGCCCTTGAAGTTCTTCTCGCGGGCGAAGTCCAGCACGATTTTGGCGAAGCGTTCGTCGTCCTCGATGATCAGCACGGACGGGTCGCCCGGCGCCGTCAGGCCCCGGTCGTCGATGGTGGAGCTGTAGCTCTCGCCTTCCTCCGGCGTGCGCTCGTGGATCTGCACGTCCGTGATGGGCTGGCTGTAGATGACTTTCGGCGGCTGCGGCGCCAGGCGCTGCGGGGCAGGGCGGGGCTGCTCGTAGTTGACGAAGCCGGCCCGGTTGTACGGCAGGAACAGGGTGAAGGTGGAGCCGCTGCCCACGGTCGATTCGACCCGGATCTCGCCGCCCAGCAGGCGTGCCAGCTCGCGCGAGATCGACAGGCCCAGGCCCGTGCCGCCGTACTTGCGGGCGGTCGAGCCGTCGGCCTGCTGGAAGGCCTCGAAGATCAGCTGCAGCTTGTCCGAGGCGATACCGACCCCCGTGTCGGACACGGAGAAGGCCAGCACGGCGTCGGCATTGGCCAGGTTCGGATTGTCCGCGCTCCAGCCGCCACCGACGACGCCGATCTCCAGCGAGACCTGGCCGTGGGAGGTGAACTTGAAGGCATTCGACAGCAGGTTTTTCAGCACCTGCTGCAGGCGCGTCGTATCCGTCATCAGGGACTGCGGCAGGCTGTCGGCCAGCGACACCGTGAAGCCCAGGTGCTTGGCCTCGGCCATGTGGCGGAAGGTGCGGTCAACGTAATTGCGCAGGTTGCCGAAGCGGTATTCGGATACGTCCAGGGTGACGGTGCCCGATTCGATCTTCGACAGGTCGAGGATGTCGTTGATGAGGGTCAGCAGGTCGGAGCCGGAGCCGTGGATGGTCTTGGCGAATTCCACCTGTTTCGACGACAGGTTGCCTTCCGGGTTGTCGCCCAGCTGCTGCGCCAGGATCAGCAGGGAGTTCAGCGGCGTGCGCAGCTCGTGCGACATATTGGCCAGGAACTCGGACTTGTATTTCGACGACAGGGCCAGCTGCGTGGCCTTTTCCTCCAGCGCCAGCTTGGCCTGTTCCACCTCGCGGTTCTTGCGCTCCACCTCGATGTTCTGCTCGGACAGCAGGCGCGCCTTCTCGGCCAGCTCCTGGTTGGTCTGCTGCAGTTCCTGCGCCAGCGACTGCGACTGCGTCAGCAGCGACTCGGTGCGGCTGTTCGCCTCGATCGTGTTCAGGACCACGCCGATCGATTCCATCAGCTGGTCCAGGAAGGACAGGTGGGTTTCCGTAAAGCGGTCCAGCGACGCAATCTCGATCACGGCTTTGACCTGCTGCTCGAACAGGATCGGCAGCACGACGATATTCGTCGGAGGCGCCGCGCCCAGGCCGGACGAGACGACGATGTAGTCGCGTGGCACGTCGGTCAGCCAGATGCGCACCTTCTCCAGCGCGCACTGGCCCACCAGGCCTTCGCCCGGCAGGAAGGAGGTGGGCAGCTTGCGGTTCGAGCGGTAGCCGTAGCTGGCGATCATGCGCAGGCGCGCGTCGTCCAGCTGCGAGTCCATCATGTAGAACACGCCGTGGTGGGCCGACACCAGCGGTGCCAGCTCGGACAGGATCAGTTTCGTCACGGCCTGCAGGTCGCGCTGGCCCTGCAGCAGGCGGGTGAAGCGCGCCAGGTTGGTCTTGAGCCAATCCTGCTGCGCGTTCTTCTGCGTGGTTTCCTTCAGGTTGCGGATCATCTCGTTGATGTTGTCCTTCAGGTAGGACACCTCGCCGCGCGCCTCGACCTGGATCGAACGGGACAGGTCGCCCCGCGTCACCGCCGTCGCCACTTCGCCGATGGCTCGCATCTGGTTGGTCAGGTTGGCCGCCAGCTGGTTGACGTTCTCCGTCAAGTCCTTCCACGTGCCCGCCACGCCAGGCACGTTGGCCTGGCCGCCCAATTTACCTTCCGTACCCACCTCGCGTGCCACTCGCGTCACTTCCGACGCGAACGAGGACAACTGGTCGACCATCACGTTGATGGTGTCCTTCAGCTCGAGAATCTCGCCTTTCACGTCCACCGTGATCTTCTTCGACAGGTCGCCCCGCGCCACGGCGGTCGTCACGGCCGCGATGTTTCGCACCTGGCCCGTCAGGTTCGACGCCATGAAGTTGACATTGTCCGTCAAGTCCTTCCACGTGCCGCCCACGCCCGGCACATAGGCCTGGCCACCCAGCTTGCCTTCGGTACCCACTTCGCGCGCCACGCGCGTCACTTCCGAGGCGAACGAGGACAGCTGGTCGACCATCACGTTGATGGTGTTCTTCAGCTCGAGAATCTCGCCCTTGACGTCGACCGTGATCTTCTTCGACAGGTCGCCGTTGGCCACGGCGGTCGTCACCTCGGCGATGTTGCGCACCTGGCCCGTCAGGTTGCCGGCCAGCTGGTTGACGTTTTCCGTCAAGTCCTTCCACGTACCGGCCACGCCCGGCACGTTGGCCTGGCCACCCAGCTTGCCTTCCGTACCCACCTCGCGCGCCACCCGCGTCACTTCCGAAGCGAAGGAGTTCAGCTGGTCGACCATCACGTTGATGGTGTTCTTCAGCTCGAGAATCTCGCCTTTCACGTCGACCGTGATCTTCTTCGACAAGTCGCCGTTCGCCACGGCCGTGGTCACGTCTGCGATGTTACGCACCTGGCCCGTCAGGTTGCCGGCCATCGAGTTGACCGAGTCGGTCAAGTCCTTCCACGTGCCGGCCACGCCCTTGACCTGGGCCTGGCCACCGAGCTTGCCTTCCGTGCCCACCTCGCGCGCCACGCGCGTCACCTCCGAGGCGAACGAAGACAGCTGGTCCACCATCACGTTGATGGTGTTCTTCAGTTCGAGAATCTCGCCCTTGACGTCCACCGTGATCTTCTTCGACAGGTCGCCGTTGGCCACGGCCGTCGTCACGGCCGCGATGTTTCGCACCTGGCCCGTCAGGTTCGACGCCATGAAGTTGACGTTGTCCGTCAGGTCCTTCCACGTACCGCCCACGCCCGGCACATAGGCCTGGCCACCGAGCTTGCCCTCGGTACCCACCTCGCGCGCCACCCGCGTCACTTCCGACGCGAAGGAGCGCAGCTGGTCCACCATGACGTTGATGGTGTCCTTCAGCTGCAGGATCTCGCCGCGCACGTCCACCGTGATCTTCTTCGACAGGTCGCCGTTTGCCACGGCGGTCGTCACCTCGGCGATGTTACGCACCTGGGACGTGAGGTTACCCGCCATCGAGTTGACCGAGTCCGTCAAGTCCTTCCACGTGCCGGCCACGCCCTTGACCTGGGCCTGGCCACCGAGCTTGCCTTCGGTACCCACTTCGCGGGCCACCCGCGTCACTTCCGACGAGAACGACAGCAGCTGCTCGACCATCGTGTTGGCCGTGGTGGCCGCGCGCAGGTACTGGCCCTTCAGCGGATGACCGTCCACTTCCAGCGCCATCGTCTGCGACAGGTCGCCCTTGGCCACGGCGCCGATGACGCGCGCCATTTCCGTGGTGGGGCGCACCAGGTCGTCGATCAGCGTGTTGACGGCGCTGATGATGGTGGCCCAGCCGCCGGATACGTTCGTCACCGGCGCGCGTTGCGTCAGGCGGCCTTCGCGGCCCACGACGCGGCTCGTTTCCGTGACCGAGCGGACGATGCGTTCATTCGTTTCGATGATGTCGTTCAGGGTATCGGCGATCTTGCCCGACACGCCGGTCCAGTCGGACGGCATGCGCGCCGAGAAATCGCCTTTTTTCAACGCCATCAGGGTGGACAGGATCAGTTTCAGGTCCAGTTCTTCCGGCAGTTCGGTCATGTCGTTCATTGACGGTTCCTCATTCACTCAGGTAGGTGTGCGCCGGCATCGCGGTGGACGCCGGCGTTTGCAGCAGTTTGTTCGGATGCGTCGGCAGCTCGTCCGGCAAGGTTGTCCAGCAAATGGGGGGCAGGCAGCGGCGCACAGCACAGCTGGCCCTGATAGTGGTCGCAGCCCAGCGATGCCAGCACGGCCAGCTGGTCGGGCCGGTCCACGCCGATGGCGCAGACCCGCGCCGCGATGGCCCGGGCCAGGTGGACGATAGCGGCCACCAGGTCCGTGCCGCCGGCATTGTCGCCGATATTGCGCACGAAGCGGCGGTCGATTTTCAGGATGTCCAGGCCCAGCTTCTTGCAGGCCGCCAGCGAGCTGCCGGCATGGCCGAAATTATCCAGTGCCAGCAGTACCCCGCCGGCCTGCAACTGGCGCAGCAGCGGTTCGATGCCCTGGGGGCTGGCCGCCAGCAGCGCTTCGTCCAGCTCCAGGGTGATGCTGCCCGGTGGCAGGTGGTGCTTGCGCATTTCGGCCAGCAGGCGTGGCGGCAGGTCCGCGCCCAGCGCCGGCGTGGCCAGGTTCAGCGCCACACTGGCGGTGGCAAGCGGCGAGCTGCCGGCGCGCCACTGCGCTGCCTGGGCGCAGGCATTGGCGATAGTCCAGGCGTCCATGCGTTCGAGCAGGCCGCGGTCCTGCACGCCCGGCACGAAGCTGGCCGCGTCGATCGGCCCCAGGCGGGGATGGCGCCACACCACCTGGGCCTCGACGGCGCGCACACGCTCGTCCGCCAGGTCCAGCACGGGCTGGTACAGCAGGGACAACTGGCCGCCGATCAGGGCGTGGCGCAGCTCTGTCGTCCACTGTTCGCGTTCCTGCTCCCGCGCGTTCATCTCGGCGTGGAAGAAACGGATCTGCGCGCCCTGGCTGCCGGACTTGCCCCGTTCGGCCTTGGCCTGGTACATGGCCAGGTCGGCGCTTTTCATCAGCGCCCTGGCGTTGCCGCCGTCCTGTGGGTAGATGGCGATGCCGATGCTGGTCGACGTGTGGATGCGGTGCGACGCGATGGCGAACGGCCGGGCGTGGGCGCTGGCGATCTTGCGCGCCACCCGGGCCGCGTTGCCAGCCGAATCCTTGCTTTCGATCAGGACGACGAATTCGTCGCCGCCCAGGCGCGCCACCACGTCGGCCGCGCGCACGGCAGCCGACAGCCGCGCCGCCACCTGGCGCAGCAGCTCGTCGCCGACGTCGTGGCCGAAGCTGTCGTTGATCTGCTTGAACTTGTCCAGGTCGAGGAACAGCAGGGCGAATTCGCTGTGGCGCCGGTCGGCCGAGGCGACGGCGTGTTCCAGGTGCTCGATCAGCGAGCGGCGGTTGACGAGGCCCGTCAGCACGTCGCGGATCGACAGCTCGTGGGCGCGCAGCTCGGCGCCCTTGCGTTCGGCCACCTCCAGTTCCAGCTCGCGGTTGGCCTGTTCCAGGTCGCGCAGGCGCTGCACCTGCAGATCCTGGTTCAGCCGCTGCAGCGCCTCGGCCTGTTCTCGCAGCTGGATGGTCTTCTTCGACAGCTCGACGAAGACGGCCACCTTGGCCTGGACCACCTGGGGAATCAAGGGAGTGAACAGGTAATCGACGGCGCCTTGCTGATAGGCACGCAGCCGGTGCAGCTCGTCGCCGTAATGGGCCGTTACGAAGATGATGGGTACGGCGCCGCTGCGAGGGTGGGAGTGGATGGCGGCGGCGGCGTCGAAGCCGTCCATGTCGGGCATGTCGATATCGAGCAGGATGACGGCGAAATCGTGCCGGAGCACGTGGCGCAGGGCGGCCGCGCCCGAACTGGCCTTGACCAGCTCGTAGCCAAGCCGGCCGGCGTCACCGGTCAGCATGCTTTCCAGCGCCAGCAGGCTGGCCGGATCGTCATTTACAAGAAGCACTTTGGGCGTATGCACGGGGGCGTCATCCAGGGGATGTTGCAATTGTTCTTCTTGTTTAGTTGCAGTAAAAGATACGCCTGTGCGGGCGCGAGTCAAGCAAATTCACCGGATGGCGGGAGAAATTGTATCTTAAATGCAATGCCACTTGGAAACATCGAACAGCATACTGCAGAGCAGGACGACGGTGCGCACGATTGCGGTATTGCCGAAAAAATGGGGTCTGTCCCCATTTTTTCGGCAATGTTGCCGCTAGCGCAGCTGGTTGAGCAGGAAGGTGTACGTCAGCGCCCACATCTGCGCCTGCTGGGCATTGTTGGCGGCGCCGGCATGGCCGCCTTCCGTGTTTTCCCAGTACAGCACGTCGTGGCCCTGCTCGCGCATGCGCGCCACCATCTTGCGGGCGTGGCCTGGGTGGACGCGGTCGTCGCGGGTCGACGTGGTAAACAGCACGCGCGGGTAGCGCCGGTCCGCCGACACGTTGTGGTAGGGCGAATAGCGGGCGATATGGTCCCACGCGGCCGCGTCGTCCGGATCGCCGTACTCGCCCATCCATGACGCACCGGCCAGCAAACGGTGGTAGCGGCGCATGTCCAGCAGCGGCACCTGGCAGACGACGGCGTTGAACAGTTCCGGGCGCTGCGTCAGCGCGGCGCCCACCAGCAGGCCGCCGTTGCTGCCGCCCATGATGCCCAGGTGACGCGGGCTCGTGATGCCGCGCCGGCCCAGGTCCTCGGCCACGGCGATGAAGTCGTCGAACGCGCGCTGGCGGTGCTGCTGCAGGGCCGCCTGGTGCCAGCGCGGCCCGAATTCGCCGCCGCCGCGGATATTGGCCAGCACATACACGCCGCCCTGGCCCAGCCACGCCGCCCCCGTCACGCCGCTGTAGAAGGGCTTCAGCGAAATCTCGAAGCCGCCATAGCCGTACAGCACGGTGGGATTGCTGCCGTCCAGCTTGGCATCGGCGCCCATGACGACGAAATACGGTACCCGGGTGCCGTCGGGCGACGTGGCGTGGTACTGCGTTACCTGGTACGGGGCCGCGTCGAAGAAGCCGGGCAGCGATTTCAGGGGCGCGCGCGCATCCGTGCCCGCTTCGGCCAGGTACAGGGTGGTGGGGTGGAGGAAATCCGTCACGGTCAAAAAGTACTGGCTCGATTCGATCTCGTCCAGGGCCGACACTTCCAGCGTGCCGAAGGCGGGGGCGTCGACGTCGCGCCGCTGCCAGGCGCCGTCCACGTGCGACAGCTCGACGAGACGGTTCTTTACATTGTCCAGCACGTTGAGCAGCAGGGCCGAGCGGGTGGCCGCCACGCCGTCCAGCGAGGACGTCGCCGTCGGCGCGAACAGCACGTCGAAGCGGCGCGTGCCGTCCAGGAAGGCCTGCAGGCCGGTGGCGAGCAGGGCGCCCTGCGGATAGGTGCTGTCGCCAACCGTCCAGTCCGAGCGCAGTTCGATGACGAGCTGGTCGCGCACCGTGAAGGCGTTGGCGTCCAGCGGCTTGTCGATGCGGGTCAGGCCGTTGCCGTCGCGCAGGAACAGTTCGCTGCTGTAGAAGCCGATCTGGCGCGAGATGAACTGGTGCGTGTGGCCAGGGGTGAAGTCCTTCCAGGCGCCCACGCCCAGGTCGTCCGTCGCGGCCTCGAACACGGTGCGGGCGGCGGCCAGCGGGGTGCCGCGCCGCCATTCCTTGACGATACGGGGGTAGCCGGACGTCGTCAGCGAGCCGGGGCCGAAGTCGGTCGACACGAAAATCGTGTCGGCATCGATCCACGCCACGTCGCTTTTCGCTTCGGCCAACTGGAACCCGTCGTCGACAAAGCACCGCGACGATACGTCGAATTCGCGCACGACGGCCGCGTCGCCGCCCCCGCGCGACAGCGACACCAGGCAGCGTTCGCCCGCAGGATACAACGACGTAACGCCATGCCAGACCCAGTTTTCGCCTTCGTCGGCCGCCAGCGCATCGAGGTCCAGCACAGTGTCCCATTGCGGTTCGGGCAAGGCGTAGCTGGCCAAGGTGGTGCGGCGCCAGATGCCGCGCACGTGGTTGGCGTCGCGCCAGAAGTTATAGTAGTACGCCCCATGCCTGCGCACGTGCGGAATGCGTTCGTTCGAATCGAGGATGGTGCCCAGCCGTTCGCGCAGGGGTGCATACTCGGGCCTGCCTTGCAGCTCGTCCAGCGCCACCGCGTTCTGCGCGGCCACCCACGCCAGCGGTGCCTCGCCCATCACGTCTTCCAGCCACAGGTAAGGGTCAATGGCGGGAGCACCGTGGCCGCCGTCCGGCAGCGCGGTCGTCACGGCGGCCAGCTTGCGGCGGGGCAGGGGGCGGAACATGGGGGAAGGCATCGGTTCTCCAGTGGAAGTCAATGCCATACTCTACACCAGAGCGCCTGCACCAGAGCGCCTGCACCAGAGCGCCTGCACCAGCCCGTGGAACGCGACGGCACGGCTCAGCTGCGCCGGCGCCGCCACAGCAGCAGGGTGGCCAGACCGAGACCGGCCATCGCCGGCGTGCCCGGTTCCGGCACGGGGCTGACCGTGACATCGAGCAGCAGGCGCGGCGCCAGGCCCAGCGGACCGGCACCGAACTGCAGCTGGTTGACGAGGGTGTTGGCGTTTTCATCGGCATGCAGCAGCAGCGACAGCAGGCCGTCGTCGCCGATTTCCTGGACCGACAGGCCCCACAGGTCGATTTCGACGAGACCGGCCGGCATGTCCGGGCTGAACCACCGACTGCCCAGCTCCCTGCTGTACTGACCCCACAGGTTCGAACTGGTCGACAGCAGGTCCCAGTCGTCGATCTCGCCCAGTCCGACACGCAGGATGGTGTCGGTGGGGGTGCCGCCCTGGCCCAGGTAATCGAGCTGGAGCCTGGCCGAGTTGATCGCCACGGTGCGTCCCGCGCCGGCCAGCGCGGCCAGCGCGCTCGTATCGAAGCGCACGACGTTCTGCCAGTCGGGGAAATCGGCGCCGCCGCCCCAGTCATCCGTGTTGGCGACAGGCAGGTAATTCAGACGAAACAGTGTCTGGTCCAGCACACCGGCGTTATTGCCAAGCATCGTCGCCGATGCGCTGGCCTCCAGGTCCAGCGCCACCGGGGCGGCATGCACGGTGGCAGCGGCTACCCACAACGCCGCGCCGAAGGCGACGGCCGTCATCAGGTTTTTCATGTTTTTTCTCTCGTCAAACGAAAAACGCCAACGGAGCAAAATTCATACCGATTTCTGACATTGTTTGATATCAAAGGCTTGCGCGCCTGTCACAGCGTCAGGTGTAAAGAATACCGACAGTTGTCACCGATTCGTGTGGTACGGATGGCGCAGCTGCCGTCACAATAGCGCCCATCGATTCTTTCGCGGAGCTTCCATGCGTATTGCCACCTTCAATATCAACGGCATCGGCGCCCGCCTGCCCGCCCTGCTGCAATGGCTGGAAGAAAAACAGCCGGACGTGGCCTGCCTGCAGGAGTTGAAGGCGCCCCAGGAGAAGTTTCCCATCGCGGCCATCGAGGCGGCCGGCTACCATGCCATCTGGCACGGCCAGAAAAGCTGGAACGGCGTCGCCATTCTCGTGCGCGGCAAGGCGCCAGCGGAAGTGGGGCGGGGCCTGCCGGGCGACCCGGAAGACGAACAGAGCCGGTATATCGAGGCGGTGGTGGACGATGTCGTCGTCGTCTGCCTGTATCTGCCGAACGGCAATCCGGCGCCGGGCCCCAAGTTCGACTACAAGTTGAAGTGGTTCGAGCGCCTGATCATCCGGGCGGAACAGTTGCTGGCCACCGGCGCGAAGATCGTCATCGCCGGCGACTACAACGTCATGCCCACCGAACTGGACGTCTACAAGCCGGAACGGTGGCTTGACGACGCGCTGTTCCGCCCCGAGACGCGTGCCGCCTTTGCCCGCCTGGTGGCCCAGGGCTGGACGGATGCGCTGCGCACCATGCATCCGGACGAGAAGATCTACACCTTCTGGGATTATTTCCGCAATGCCTACGGGCGCGACGCGGGCCTGCGCATCGACCATCTGCTGCTGAGCCCCGCACTGGCGCCAGCCCTGGTGGCAGCCGGCGTCGACCGCGACGTGCGGGGCCGCGAAAAACCCAGCGACCACGCCCCCACGTGGATCGAGCTGGACCTGAATCGCGCGGCCGGCGCCCCGCACGCCACCGCCGCAGCCAAGCCGAAGGCGGCCCGCAAGAAGGCGGCCCAGCAGGCGGACTAATCCGGCACTCCGGCGAACACGCCATCCCCCAGCCAGCGCCGCAGGTCCGGGTGCTGGCCCTTGGCAACGCTCCGGTGTGCCAGGCCCAGCTTGTGTGCCACGGCCGGCAGTGCCCGGCAGTAGCTGGCCTGCACGCCGGCCAGCCGTGCGAATTGTCCGTATTCCACCACCATGCCCTCCGGCACAGCTGCCAGGATGCGGGCCACGCGGGCGCGCCAGTCATCCGGCCAGGGCGGGAGCGTGGCGGCCAGCCGCAGCACCGGGTCGCCCACGTGGATCGGGCCGCCTCGCAGCACCCGTGCCAGCATGCCGCGTCCGTTGCCGATGACCCGGGCCAGGCCAGGACGTTCCACGTCGAGGGCGCCGCAGGCTTCGCACTGGAAGCTCAGGCACAGCACGGCCGTGTCGCCGATTTGCAGCAAGGTGCCGGATGCAAGGCGCGCGGTGTCGATATCGAGCAACAGATTTTCCCGCAAGCTGTGCGGTGCCAGGCCGTGGCGGGCATAGGCGGGCGCCCCGGCCAGCAGCACGTGGCGGGGCGAAGCGGGGTCAGCGTGGACGTCGCCTTCCAGGCCGATGCCGCCCAGCGCCAGGGCGCAACGGGTGGCAACGCGCGGTCGTTCGCGCTGCGGGCGCAGCACGATGGCCTGCACGTGGCCGAGGGGCGTCACGTGCTCGGCCTGTTGCAGGGTCGGCGTTATGATGTCTTTCACCGGGCGCAGTGTAGCAGTGGCGATGGCTTGTGGCGGCCTTTCGGAGTATCCTGCCGTAATGCAATATGTTTTCATCGAGAATGATGCATAGGACAGCACCCAGACTCTCCCGCATCCTGCAGTGGGGCATCGGCCTGGCGCTGGCGACGGCGGTCGGCCTGTCGTTCCATATGCTGGCGGCGCGCAGTGTCGAGGAAGACGCGCGCCAGCGCTTCGACAACGCCACGCGTGCTACCCAGTACAGCATCTCGGCGCGGGTCAAGGCCTATTCGGACGTGATCCGCGGCCTCGTCGCACTGTTCCAGACGAATGACAGCCTGTCGCGGCTGCAATTCCAGCAATATGTGCACAACCTGGGGATCGAACAGCATTTCCCCGCCATCGAGGCCATTACCTACGCGCCCCACGTGCCGCACGAGGCGCGCGATGCCTTCGTGGCGGCCGTGCGGGCCGATACCAGCGTCGCGCCGGGCGGCTATCCCGACTTCGATATCCGCCCGCCTGGCAAGCGTGCCTACTATGCGCCGCTGACGTGGCTCGAACCGATGGGCACTTTGAAGGACAAGTTCGGCGTCGACATCACGGCCAATCCCGCCATCGACCGGGCCATGGCCCTATCGCGCGACACGGGCCGCATCAGCGCGTCGGGCCAGCCCATCCGGGGCTTCAGCGTGGCGCCTCATATCGGCCTGGGCATGCGCCTGCCCGTGTACCGGCGCGGCGCCCAGGTCAACGACGTGGCCAGCCGCCGCGCGGCCTACCTGGGCTCGGTCGGTGTCGGCTTTTCCGTGGCGGCGCTGGTGCAGGGCGCCATCGACGAGATGGCCGATCGCAAGATCCACATGATTCTGTACTCCGACGGGAATACCGACCCGGACAAGCGCCGCCTCGACATCGAAAGCGACGACCGGCTGCTGTACAACGACAACGGTTCGCTGGACGCGCCGCCGGCCTTGCACGGCAACCTGGACGCGTATTTCGTCGTCGTGCTGCCGATCGACTTCAACGGCAGCCTGTGGAAGGCCCGCTTCTATGCCCGCAAGAGCGACCTGATGGGCGGCTTCGACCGCTCGCTGCCGCTGGCGGCGCTGGCCACGGGCTTCGTCGGCACGATGCTGATCTACAGTTACTTCTTCCTGCTGACGTGGCAGCGGCGCAAGGCGCAGGAACAGCGCCGCCTGCTCGACAGCGTGCTCGACAACGTCGACGCCCACGTCTACCTGAAGGACGGCGAGCGTCGCTACGTCTACGTCAACGCCCGCATGGCCGAGGTGATGGGGCGCCCGGCCGATTCCATCGTCGGCCGCACGGACCGCGAGCTGCTGCCGGCCCAGGCGGCCGAGGAGGCATGGGCCGAGGACCGGCAGGTGCTGGCCGGCGGCGTCAAGCGCTCCGGCGAAGGCCAGTACCAGGACGCCGACGGCACGGTGCGGCACCTGTGGACCGTCAAGGCCCCCGTGGAACTGGACAGCGGCCGCGCCGTCATCGCGCTGTCGACCGACGTCACGCAGCTGCACCGCCTGAAGGACGAGGCGCAGGCGGCCAGCCGGGCAAAGAGCGCCTTCCTGTCGAACATGAGCCACGAGATCCGCACGCCGATGAACAGCGTCATCGGCATGGCCCACCTGGCCCTGAAGTCCGTCAGCGACCCGCGCCAGCGCGACTACCTGCAGAAGATCTACCATTCGGGCCAGCACCTGCTGGGCATTATCAACCATATTTTGGACTTCTCGAAGATCGAGGCGGGCAAGCTGGACCTGGAAGTGCTCGACTTCAGCCTGGACGCGCTGCTGGCCAACGTGGCCAGCCAGCTGGGCGAGGAAGCGGCCCGGCGCAAGCTGGAGCTGGTGTTCGAGACGTGGCCCGGCCTGCCGGCCCAGCTGCGTGGCGACCCGCTGCGGCTCGAGCAGGTGCTGCTCAATTTCACCAGCAATGCCATCAAGTTTTCCGAGAACGGCCGCATCTACATCCGCGCCCGCGCCGAGGAAGCGCGCGACAGCGCCCTGCTGGTGCGCTTCGAAGTGCAGGATCGCGGCATCGGCCTGTCGGCCGAGCAGGTCGGCAACCTGTTCCAGTCCTTCCACCAGGCCGACGCGTCGACCACCCGCAAATACGGCGGGACGGGCCTGGGCCTGGTCATCAGCAAGCAGCTGGCCGAGCTGATGGGCGGCACCGTCGGCGTCGAAAGCGCACCCGGCGTGGGCAGCACGTTCTGGTTCACGGCGCGGCTGCAGCAGGGCGCGGAACTGGCGCCGCCGGCGCCCGGCAAGGCGCTGGCCGACGAAGTGCTGGCACCCATCCGCGACGCCAACATCCTGCTGGTGGAAGACAATATCTTCAGCCAGCAGGTGGGCCAGGAACTGCTGGAGGATGCCGGTGCCACCGTTGTCGTGGCCAATAACGGCAAGGAAGCCATCGACCTGCTGCAGAAGGGCCAGTTCGACTGCGTGCTGATGGATGTGCAGATGCCCGTGATGGACGGCTACGAGGCAACGCGGGTGATCCGGGCCCACCCGACGCTGTGCGGCACCCTCGTCATCGCGATGACGGCCAATGCGGGCCGCGAGGACGAGGCGCGCTGCCTGGCCGCCGGCATGGATGAATTCATCACGAAGCCGATTGCCCCAACCCTGCTGTTCGGCGTGCTGGCCAAGTGGTTGAGCCAGCGGGCCGCCCACGCCCGCCAGCCCCAGGTGCGCAGCACGACGGCGCCGGCCGCGCTGGCGCCGGCCGTACTGGGGCCTGCCGTGACGGCGCTGGCCAAGCCCCCCAGGCCGCCGTTGCCCGCAGCCGCCGCCGACGCCAGGTTGTTCGACGTGTCGGCGCTGGGCCAGACCTTCGGCAACAAGCCCGACAAGATGCGCAAATACGCGCTGATGTTCCTCGACTCGGCCCGTGAAGGCATGGAAGAGATCGACGAGGCGCTGGCGCACCAGGACCTGGCGCGGCTGGCCGAGCTGGGCCACCGCATCAAGTCGTCGGCGCGGGCCGTCGGCGCCCACAGCTTCGCCGAGCTGTGCCTGGCCCTGGAACGGCTGCGCAAGGGCGGCGGCATCGACGAGGCCCGCGCCATCGTCGGCCATATGCGCCCCCTGCTGGAGCAGCTGGACGAGCATATCGGCGACGAGCTGGAGGCGCGCCTGGGGGGGGATGCGTGATCCCGGGCGCGTGACGGGCCGGCTGCCGGTTGCGGGGAGCACGATGCAAGGCGGCAGCTCTACCGCGGCGGCCAAGATGCGATAATAGCGCCCTGTCCCACCGTCCCGTCGGTCGCCACCCTCGTATGTCCACGCTGCACCAATCGTCGATTTCCCCCGGCCTGCTGATCCTGCACGGCAACCAGCTGGAGCAGTTGCGTGCCGCCGTGTTCCAGTGGCTGCGCAACCATCCGCTCGACCCGCTGGAAACGGATGTGCTGCTGGTGCAGTCGAACGGCGTGGCCGAGTGGCTCAAGATCGCGCTGGCCGAGGAAATGGGCGTGTGCGCCGCTACCCGCGTGGCATTGCCGGCGCGTTTCCTGTGGCAGGCCTACCGGGCCATGCTGGGGCGCGAGCGGGTGCCGCGCATCTCCGCCTTCGACAAGGGCCCCCTGACGTGGCGGTTGATGCGCCTGCTGCCGGCCCTGCTGGCCGACGACATGTTCGCGCCGCTGCGTCACTTCCTCGCCGGCGGCGACCCGGAACGCCGGCTGCAGCTGTCCGAGCGCCTGTCCGACCTGTTCGACCAGTACCAGGTATACCGGGCCGACTGGCTGGCCGACTGGGAGGCGGGGCGCGACCAGACCCGTTGCCCGCGCGGCGTCGTGTACCCGCTGCCGGAAGGCCAGCGCTGGCAGGCGGCGTTGTGGCGTGCCATCGTCGGCAGCGTGCCGGCGGAAGAACGGGCGCTGGGCCGGGCCGGCGTGCATACCGAATTCGTGCAGGCCGTGGCCGGGGGCGCCGAGCCCGTCACGCCGCTGCCGCGCAGGGTCGTGCTGTTCGGCGTGTCCGCGCTGCCGTACCAGACCTTGCAGGCGCTGGCGTCGCTGGCCCGCTTCACCCAGGTCATCGTGGCCGTGCCCAATCCCTGCCGTTTCTACTGGGGCGACATCATCGACGGGCGCGATCTGCTGCGCGCGGCGCGCCGGCGCCAGCATCCCCGCAACGGCCTGGACCTGGGCAGCATCCCGCTGGAGGAACTGCACGCCCACAGCCACCCGCTGCTGGCCAGCTGGGGGCGCCAAGGGCGCGACTATATCCGCATGCTCGACGAATTCGACGAAGCGACGGCGGCCGCGGGCGACGGCGACCACCTGCGGGTGGATCTGTTCAGCGACGACGCGGGCGACACCTTGCTGCACCAGATGCAAGCCGCCGTGCGCGACCTGCTGCCGCTGGCCGAGCACCAGTTCCCCACGCCGGGAAGCGAGGACCGCTCCGTCGTCTTCCACGTCGCCCACAGCGTGCAGCGCGAAGTGGAAGTGCTGCACGACCAGCTGCTGGCCATGTTCGCGCGCGATCCGGGCCTGCGCCCGCGCGACATCGTCGTCATGGTGCCCGATATCGACGTCTTCACGGCCGCCATCCATGCCGTATTCGGCCAGTACCGGCGCGGTGCCAGAACCGGCGGTGCCGCCGGCGACCCGCGCCACATCCCCTTCGAGATCGGCGACGTCAACGACCGCAGCGTCAACCCGCTGCTGGTGGCGCTGGAATGGCTGCTGCGCCTGCCCCAGCAGCGCTGCCGCCAGAGCGAGGTGCGCGACCTGCTGGACGTGCCGGCCGTGGCGCGCCGCTTCGGCCTGGCGCCGGACGACCTGCCCGTGCTGGGCCAGTGGATCGAAGGCTCGGGCGTGCGCTGGGGCCTGGACCGGCGCCACCGCGAAGGCCTGGGCCTGGGCCCGGCCGGCGAACAGAATGCATGGATCTTCGGCATCCGCCGCATGCTGCTGGGCTATGCCAGCGGCAACGGCGACGCCTTCGGCGAGATCGAACCGTATGGCGAAGTGGGCGGACTCGATGCGGCGCTGGCCGGCTCGCTGGCCCAGCTGGTCGAGCAGTTGCTGGCCTGGCGCGCCACGCTGGCCGAAGCGCGCACCCCGGGCGAGTGGGGCGAGCAGGCGAGAAAATTGCTCGCCGCGTTCTTCGACGCGCGCGAGGAAGCCGACCGGCTCACGTTGAACCAGTTGAACGAGACCTTGAACTGCTGGCTGGAGACGTGCGACATGGCCGGCTTCGACGAGCCCGTGCCCCTGTCCGTGCTGCGCGAAGCATGGCTGTCGGCGCTGGACGAGCCGTCGCTGGAGCACCAGTTCGTCTCAGGTGGCGTCACCTTCTGCACCCTGATGCCGATGCGCGCCGTGCCGTTTCGCGTCGTGTGCCTGTTGGGCATGAACGAAGGCGACTTCCCCCGCCGCGCCAGCCGGCTCGATTTCGACCTGCTGGCCTTGCCCGGCATGGCGCGGCCGGGCGACCGTTCGCGCCGCGACGACGACCGCTACCTGATGCTCGAAGCGGTGCTGGCCGCGCGCGACACGCTGTATATCAGCTGGTGCGGCCGCAACGTGCGCGACAACAGCGAGCAGCCGCCGTCCGTGCTGGTGGCCCAGCTGATGGACTACCTGCGCGCCGGCTGGCAGCTGCCGGACCTGAAGGCGCGCACGACGGAACACGCACTGCAGCCGTTCTCGCGCCGCTACTTCGAGCAGGGCGGCCTGCTGACGTTCGCCGGCGAGTGGCGTGCCGCGCATCTGGCCGATGCGCGCGACGAAGGCGGGGAGATCGACCCGGCCACGGTGCTGCCGCCGTTCGAGATCGACGCGCGCTTTCGCCTGAAGCTGTCGATGCTGGCAGCCTTCCTGCGCCAGCCCGTGCGTTATTTCTTCCGCCAGCGCCTGGGCGTCATGTTCGCCGAATCGGCCCTGGTGGGCGAGGACGAGGAGCCGTTCTCGCTGAACGCGCTGGAACGCTACCTGCTCGAAGACGCGCTGCTCGAGGACACGCTGGTGGCGCCGGAAGCCCAGGCCGACGCGCTGGAAAGCCTGGCGGCGCGGGCCCGGCGCCTGCAGCGCGAAGGCGTGCTGCCCATCGGCCTGATCGGCGACGGCGTGCGCGAGGCGCTGGTGCAGGCCCTGGTTCCCGTGCGCCGCGCGTGGCTGCGCCTGGGCGCGGCCTATCCGCATGCGGCCGGCAAGCTGCCCGTCGGCCTGGCGCTGGACGGCATCGTGCTGGAAGACTGGATCGACGGCCTGCGCAGCGACGGCGAAGGCCCCGGTGCGCACACCGTGTGGCTGCTGCAGATGTCGTCGCGCGCGCTGGACAAGGCCGGCCACCCGCGCGGCGACAAGCTGATCGCCATGTGGCTGCGCCAACTGGCCGCCAGCGCCCAGGGCGCCGCCATCACGGGCATGCTGGTGGCGCGCGACGCCGTCGTGACGATGCCGCCCCTGGACCAGGAAGCGGCCCGCGCCACCCTGGCCGGCCTGGTGCAGTGGTGGCGCCAGGGCATGGACTCGCCGCTGCCCGTGGCCTGCAAGGCGGCGCTGGCGCTGGTGACCGGGGGCGAGCCCCGCGCCACCTATGACGGCGGTTTCGAGGTGAGCGGCGAGGGCGACGACGAATGCCTGGCGCGCCTGTGGCCGGAATACAGCGCCCTGGCGGCCGAGCCGGACCACGCCCGGGTCGCCCGCGCCCTGTACGGCCCGCTGGCCGAGTGGCTGGACAAGCACGTGACCGTGCGATCCATCGACGGGGAGGCGGCATGAGCGACGACATCGGCAACAACGTGAGCGACGGCGCTGCGCAACTGCTCGACCCCTTGACCTTCCCCCTGCATGGCACGCGCCTGATCGAGGCCAGCGCCGGCACGGGCAAGACGTGGACCATCGCCGCGTTGTACGTGCGCCTGGTGCTGGGCCACGGCGGCACGCAAGGCTTCGCGCGGCCCCTGCTGCCGGCCGATATCCTCGTCATGACCTTTACCCGCGCCGCCACGCGCGAGCTGTCGAACCGCGTGCGCGAGCGCCTGGTCGAGGCGGCGGCGTATTTCCGGGGCCAGGCCGGCCACGGCGACGGCTACCTGGACGCGCTGCTGGAAGCGTATCCGGACGTCAGCGCCCGCCAGCAGGCGGCGCACCGGCTGATGCTGGCCGCCGAGACGATGGACGAAGCGGCCATCTTCACCATCGACGCATGGTGCCAGCGCATGCTGCGCGAGCACGCCTTCGACAGCGGCAGCCTGTTCGACGAGGAACTGGTCAGCGACGAAGGGGCGCTGTTCGAGGATGCGGCGCACGACTACTGGCGCCAGCACGTCTACCCGCTGCGCGAGCCGGCCCTGGGCGCGCTGCTGGAATGCTGGCCGGACGTGGGGCGCCTGAAAGTGAGCCTGAAGGAGCTGGTGCGGCGCGCCGGCACGGCCGGCTGGACGCAAGGGGCCGACCCGGGCGAGCCGCTGGGCAGCATGATCGGCGCGGCGCTGCGCGAGCAGCAGCAATGGCTGGCCGGCCTGAAGGAAGGCTGGGGCGAGCGGCTGGACCGGATGGAGCAGTGGCTCGAGCGGCAGAAGGCCGCCAAACTGCTCAATGGCCAGAAGATGAAGGCAAACTGGCTGGCCGGCTGGTTCGCCAGCCTGCGCGCGTGGGCGTTCGATCCGGCCATGGTCGATCCGGGCATGTCGGAGTCCGGCTGGAAGCGCCTGGTGCCGGCCGGGATCGCCGATGCCTACAGCGGCCCGGACATCCCGGACGATTTTGCCGCGCTCGACGCGCTGCAGGCGGCGCTGGGTGCCTTCGAACCGCTGCGCCACCGGCTGTACCGGCATGCCGCCGTAGTGATCGCCGCGCGCATGGAAGCGCTCAAGCGCGAGAAGCGCCAGTTCGGTTTCGCCGACATGCTGGTGCGCCTGCAGCACGCGCTGGAGGGCGAGAACGGCGCCGCGCTGCGCCAGCGCATCACGGAGCAGTACCCGGTGGCGCTGGTCGACGAATTCCAGGACACGGCGCCGTCGCAATACCGCATCCTCGACCTGCTGTACCGCGTGGCGCACAACGACCCTACGCTGGGGCTGTTCCTGATCGGCGACCCGAAGCAGTCGATCTACGGTTTCCGCGGCGCGGACATCCACAGCTACCTGGCCGCGCGCCGCGCCACCCTCGGCCGTCATTTCCAGCTGGGCACCAACTACCGCTCCACGCAGGAAGTGGTGGCCGCCGTCAACCGCGTGTTCCTCCACGCGGAGCGGCTGGCCAACGACACGGGCTTCGACCGGGGCGCGTTCCGCTTCCGCTCCGGCTCCGTCAATCCGCTGCCGTTCGAGGCGGTCGACGCGAAAGGGCGCAGCGAGCGGCTGGTCGGCGTCGACGGCCAGTTGCAGGCACTGACGATTTCCTGCGCCGTCAGCGGCGAGCTGCGCGCCGACGCCTACCGCGATTTCTTCGCCCATCACTGCGCCGAGCATATCGTGGCCCTGCTGAACCACCCGGACACGGGCTTCGACGGCCCGGACGGCTGGCGGCGGCTGGAACCGGCCGATATCGCCATCCTCGTGCGCGACCGCAAGGAGGCGCAGGCGATCCGGCTGGCGCTGCGGCGCCGGCGCGTGCCCAGCGTCTACCTGTCCGACAAGGACTCCGTGCTCGACAGCGATGAGGCGCGCGACATCCTGCGCTGGCTGACGGCGCTGGCCAATCCCCTCGATGGCAGCCTGGCGCGGGCCGCCTTCGCCACGCGCACGGCCAACCTGTCGCTGGCCGAACTGGCACGCCTGTCGGCCGACGAGCTGGCGTGGGAACAGCGCGTCGAGCAGTTGAAGACCCTGCACACGATCTGGCAGCGCCAGGGCGTGCTGGCCATGCTGCGCCGCTTCATCCATGAACTGGGCCTGCCGGCCGCGCTGCTGGCCCAGCCGGGCGGCGAGCGGCGCCTGACCAACCTGTTGCACCTGGCCGAGCTGCTGCAGTCGGCCAGCCGCCAGCTCGATGGCGAACAGGCCCTGATCCGCTGGCTGGCCGAACAGGTCGAAGGGGAGGGCGACAACAGCGACGAGCAGGTGCTGCGGCTGGAATCGGACGCGGAGCTGGTGAAGGTCGTCACGGTGCACAAGTCGAAGGGCCTGGAGTATCCGCTGGTGTACCTGCCGTTCGCCGTCACGGCGCGCAAGGTGGACAAGCGCAACCGCAGCTTCTTCGAATACACCGATGCCGACGGCGTGCGGCGCATCGACATGGCGCTGTCCGACGAGGCCCAGGCCGCGGTGGAATCGGCCCGCATCGAGGAAGACCTGCGCCTGTTGTACGTGGCGCTGACGCGGGCGCGCCACTTCCTGTGGCTGGGCGTGGCCGCACTGCCCGCGCGCAAGGAAGGCAGCAACGTGCTGCACGACTCGGCGCTGGGCTACCTGCTGACGGGCGGCGCGCCGCTGCCGGCCGAGCACCTGCAGGAACGGTGGCAGCACCTGCGGGGCGACTGCGACGCCATCGGCATCGCCACCCTGGACCAGCCGGAGCAGGTGACGATGCTGGCCCGCGTCGAGGAAGTGCCGCCGCTGGTCGATCCGGCACCCTACAACGGCACGTTCGAACGCAACTGGTCGGTCGGCAGCTTCACGTCCCTCACGCGCGGCACCCAGGCGGCCGTGCCCGTGCCCGTGCCGAAGGACGCACTGGAGGAAACCCTGCTCGAGGGCGAGGACGGCACGCCGGCCGCGAAGGTGGAGGACGCGCCGTGGCACCGCTTCCCGCGCGGCTCCGTGCCCGGCAACTTCCTGCACGAGCAGCTCGAATGGCTGGCGCAGGAAGGCTTCGACAGCATCGACGACCCCGGTTTCGACGCCCGCATCGGCCGGCGCATCGAACGGGCCGGCTGGGGCCACCGGCTGGACGACACCATCGCGTGGCTGCGCGAACTGGTGGCCACGCCCTTGCCGCCGCTGGGTGCGGCGCTGCGCGATATCGGCGCGCTGCTGCCGGAGATGGAATTCTGGTTCCCCAGCGAGCACCTGGCCACGAGCCGGCTCGATACGCTGTGCCGGCAGCACCTGCTGGGCGGCAATGCCCGTCCCGCCCTGCCGCAGCGGGCCCTGCACGGCATGCTGAAAGGCTTTTCCGACCTCGTGTTCGAACATGAAGGGCGCTACTGGGTGCTGGACTACAAATCGAACGCGCTCGGCGGCGGCGACGCGGCATATCACCAGGCGGCACTGGCGCACGGCATGGCCGAACACCGCTACGACGTGCAGGGTGCCATCTACATGCTGGCGCTGCACCGCCTGCTGGCCAGCCGGCTGGGCGAGGCCTACGACCCGGCCGAACACCTGGGTGGCGCCGTGTTCTTTTTCCTGCGCGGTATCGGGAACCCGGTGACGCGGGGATGTTACGTGCTGGCGCCGGACGCGGCGCTGCTGGACGGCCTGGATTCGCTGCTGCGCCAGGATGCCTTGGTCCCACTGGAAGACGATGAATGAAGCCCGCGATGAACCCCGGCCTTGAGGAGCGCATCGAAGCGACCCTGGCGCAACTGGACGCGCTGACCGAGGCGGGCAAGCTGCGCCGCCTGGCCGGCGCCTTTGCCCGCTTCGTCGGCACCCTCGGCCACGCACCGGCGCCGCTGCTGGTGGCCTGCGCGCTGCTGTCCGAGCTGGAAGGGCGGGGCCACAGCTGCCTGGTGCTGGCCGACCTGGCGCGCGACCCGTCGCCGCAACTGGGCTGGCTCGATGGCGAATGGGCCGCGTTGCGCGCGGCCGCGGGCCCGCTGCCGAAGAACGGCGCCGGCTGGCGCGCGCTGCTGCAGGCCTGCGAGCAGGTGTGGCCGGTGGGCGACCTCGATTTCAAGCAGCCCCTCGTGCTCGATGGCGAGCGCCTGTACCTGCGCCGCTACTGGCGCGACGAGATGACGGTGGCGTCCTCGATCCGGCGCCGCGCCGGCAGCGCCCGCGCCGTCGATGCCGATACCGTCCGGGGCTGGCTGGACCGGCTGTTCGAGGCCCCTCTCGACACGCGCGATGCCGACCCGGGCCCGGACTGGCAGAAGATCGCCTGCGCCGTGGCGCTGCGCAGCGACCTGGCTGTCATCACGGGCGGCCCTGGCACCGGCAAGACCTATACGGTGGCGCGACTGCTGGCGCTGCTGTTCGCCATGGCCGACGGCGAAGGCGGCGCGGCCGGTTTGCGCATCGCTCTGGCGGCACCGACGGGCAAGGCGGCGGCGCGGCTGAAGCAGTCGATCGACACGGCGCTGGACGAGCTGGCCGAGAAACTGGGCGAGACCCTGCCGCTGCGTGAACTGGCGGCGCGCATGGGCGCGGCGCGCACCTTGCACAGCCTGCTCGGCGCGCGGCCGGACACGCGCAGCTTTGCCTATCACGCCGGCAATCCGCTGGACGTGGACGTGCTGATCGTCGACGAGGCGTCGATGGTGCACCTGGAGATGATGGCGGCGCTGCTGGCAGCGTTGCCCGATCACGCGCGCCTGATCCTGCTGGGCGACAAGGACCAGCTGGCGTCCGTGGAAGCGGGCGCCGTGCTGGGCGACCTGTGCGCCGAAGCGGAAAGCGGCCATTACGCCGAAGGCACCGTCGACTACGTGGCGCGGGCCACGGGCGAGACCATTCCCGCCCCGTACCGCGAACGCGATGGCGGCGTACTGGCGCAAAGTATCGTCATGCTGCGCCGCAGCCGCCGCTTCGGCGGCCCGATCGGTGCGCTGGCGCTGGCCGTGAACCGGGGCGACGCGGAAGCTGCCCGCGCCGTGTTGCGCGCCGGGCCGGAAGAACACGGCGCCCGCCTCCTGTGGCTCGAAGGGGCCCGGCCTGCCGACGTACTGGCGCTGGCCATCGACGGGCGCGAAGGCGCGGGCCAGGGCTACCGCGACTACCTCACCGTCGTCAAGGCGGGGCCCGAGGCCTGGGACATGGATCACCAGGGCTGGGTGCGCGCCGTGCTGCGCCGCTTCGAACAATTCCGCCTGCTGTGCGCCGTGCGCGCGGGCGAGTGGGGCGTGGCGGGCCTGAACGAGGCCATCGAGACGCGGCTGGACCAGCTGCGCCTGATCCGGCGGCGCGGCGAGTGGTACGTGGGGCGGCCCGTCATGGTGACCCGCAACGACTATGCCACCGGTGTCTACAACGGCGATATCGGCCTGACCCTTCCGGACCCGCTGCGCCCCGGCTCCCTGCGCGTGTGGTTCGCCGACGGCGACGTCATTCGCAGCGTGCTGGCCACGCGGCTGCGCAACGTGGAGACGGCGTTCGCCATGACGGTGCACAAGTCGCAGGGGTCGGAATTCACGCACACGGCCATGGTGCTGCCGCGCGAGGCCAATGCCGTGCTGGCGCGCGAACTGGTCTACACGGGCATCACGCGGGCGCGCGAATTCTTCACGCTGGTGGCGCCCAACGGGGCCGTGCTCGGCCAGGCCATCGCCGAGCGTACCCGGCGCGCCAGCGGCCTGCGCGAGGCACTGCTGGCCTGAAACTTGCGCGCGGGGACGGGGCGGTCGGCGTCATAATGACGGGGCCGGCACGTGCCGGTCACGACCAGAAGGAGGAGATGCCCATGTGGCTTGCCTTGATGCCGTTGTCACGAACCTTGCAAATGGCCGCGCCCGTGCTGGCCCTGCTGCTGGCCGGCTGCGCGGCCACGCCTGCCAGCCGGTCGGGCTTCACGCAGGCCCTGGCGGAACCGGCCGCTGCCGCCGGAGAAGCAAGGCTGCTGGCACGGCAGGCCGCCGACGACGCGGAAAAGCTGTACGTATTGGGTGCGGGGCCGTACCAGATAATCGATTTCGGCCGGAAGGTGTGCGTGCCTGTCAGCGGTCCTGCGGCGGCCGACGCCGCCCTGGGCGTGTTCGGCGACGCGCTGGCCCTGGTGCAGCAGGTCGGCGCCACGCCGGATGATGTGGGCTACGCCGGCTATATCGCCCAGTTGCGCCTGAACGCGGCCAACCGGCGCGAGGCCGACTTGCCGGCGGCCGGCACGGGCACCACGGCTGCCCAGCAGCGTTGCCGCGAACTGTTCAGCGCCGACGCGGCCGGCGTCGTCGGCCAGTACCAGCCGGGCGTGGGCCCGGCCGCCTTGCCCGGCATCGCGCCCATGCTGGCGCTGGACGACCTGGCCCGTTCGATCCTGGCCGTGCTGGAGGCGACCAGCCGCGACGAGGCGGTGACGGAAACGGTGAAGCGGCTGGTGCCGAAGCTGGAACAGGCCGAGGCCGTGCTGCGCCAGGCGCCGGGCAGTTCCTTCGGACCGTATATCCAGCATGCGCCGGCCAGCGCGCCGGCGGCCTGCGCGATGAACCAGACGACATTGGGCGCGATGGTGACGCTGCGGCGATGGATGGTGGCGCAGACCCTGCTGGCGCAGCAGCGCGCCTTGAAGAACTGCCGCTGGCCGGACTGCCTGGGTACGGCGGACGGGCGCCGCAACGTTGACGACCTGGTGGCGAACATGCGCCTTTACCGCGGCCTGGCGGCCCTTGACACGGCCCAGACGCTGGCATTGCTGCACGCGGGCGTGACGCAGGCACGCGAGGTGGCGGACGGCAAGCGCACGCCCGCCCAATTGCTCGACGCGCTGGTGGCGATCGCCGACGCGGTGTCGACCGTCAGCGACAAGCGCGACGCCTGGCGGGCGGCGCGGCCCTGATCAGTTGGCGCGGCGGCGGCGCGGCTTCTTCGTTGGCGCCGCCTTCTTGCGGTAGTTGTTGGCCTTGGCGGCGCTTTTACCTTTCGTCATGCGGCCCGCCGACGCCTTGATCAGCGACGTCGGCGCCGAGCGGGTGGCGCGGGCCAGGGTGGCGCGGCCTCCGTCGCCCGTGATCAGGCGGCGGATATTCAGGGCATCCATGATGCGGGCCGAATTGGCGCGGGCGTTGAGCAGGATGATGGTGGCGTTCTTGCCGGCCGCCTTGATGCGCATGATCAGGCAGCGGCCTGCTTCTTCCGTGTAGCCCGTCTTCGACAGGCCGATATCCCAGCCCTTGGCGCCCACCAGGCGGTTGGTGTTGTGGTATTCCACACCCCGGCCCTTGATGTTGATGACTTCGCGGGTATCGGTGGTGTACTGGGTGATCGTCGGGTAGGCGGCAGCGGCCGTGGCCATCTTGACCAGGTCCGTCGCCGTCGACGTATTGTTCGGCGACAGGCCGGTGGGCTCGTCGATGCGGGTCTGGGTCATGCCCAGCGCGCGGATCTTGGCGTTGACGGCCGCCTTGAAGCGCTCCGGGCCGCCGGGAAAGGTGCGCGCCAATGACGCGGCGGCGCGGTTATCGGACGACATCAGCGCCAGCTGCAGCACTTCTCCGCGCGACAGCGTTGCGCCCACGGGCACGCGCGAGGTGCTGTGCTTGAGCATGTCGACGTCCTGCCGGTCGATGCTGATCTGTTCGTTCATGTCCAGCTTCGAGTCCAGCACCACCATGGCCGTCATCAGCTTCGTCAGCGACGCGATGGGCACGACGTCGGTGGCATTCTTTTCCAGCAAAATCTTGCCAGTGCCGTCTTCGACCACCAGCACGGATTGCGAGCCCATCGGCACGGCCAGCACGGCGGCCGCGGAGCACGACAACAGCAGGGCGGCGGCAATTTTCTTGATCATTTTTTAAAGTGAATTCGGGGAAGGGTGCGGGGCGCGGCGCAGCGACAAACGCAGGAAGACCATCTGTCTATACGGCAATATTTTCCAAGCTGAGAAGATAGCATCAAAGCACCGGCCGAGTCCAGACGATGTCAGCAGTGCGCGCCTCGATAGCAGGGGCAAAGAATGCAAAAAAGGAGGCCAAAGCCTCCTTTTAAGTTTGACCTAAGAATAACAGTCAGCCTCTGGGACGAGTCCCAACGCACACTTCCGAAATTCGGGGACTGTCCCCGAATTTTCCGGGACTGTCCCCGATTTTTCTTACTGCCCGCCGTAGATCTTGTCGAACTCGCCGCCGTCGTCGAAGTGGCGCTTCTGGGCCGCGCGCCAGCCGCCGAAGACTTCGTCGACCGTGAACAGCTTGATGGGACGGAAGGTGGCGGCATATTTCTTTGCCACGGCAGCCGAACGGGGGCGCAGGTAGTGCTTGGCGATGATTTCCTGGCCCTGCTCGCTGTACAGGAAGTTCAGGTAGGCCGTTGCCTCATTGCGCACGCCGCGCTTGTCGACCACCTTGTCGACGACTGCCACGGGCGACTCGGCCAGGATCGACGAGGCCGGGTAGACGATGTCGAAGTTATCGCCGAATTCCTTGCGCACCAGCTGCACTTCGTTCTCGAACGTCACCAGCACGTCGCCGATTTGGCGCTGCGTGAACGTGGTGGTGGCGGCACGGCCGCCCGTGTCCAGGATCGGCACGTTCCTGAAGATTTTCGTCACCAGCTCGCGCGCCTGCGCGTCGGTGCCGCCGTTCTGCAGCACCGAGCCCCAGGCCGCCAGGTAGGTGTAGCGGCCGTTGCCGGCCGTTTTCGGATTCGGGATGACCACCTTCGTGCCGGGCTTGGCCAGGTCGGTCCAGTCCTTGATGCCTTTCGGATTGCCCTTGCGCACCAGGTAGACCATTGTCGAATAGGCGGGGGCGGCGTTGTTGGGGAACTTCCTGGCCCAGTCCTTGGCCACCAGGCCACGGTCGGCCAGCATGTCGATATCGTTGGCCTGGTTCATCGTCACGACGGACGCTTCCAGTCCGTCCGCCACGGAACGCGCCTGCTTGGACGAGCCGCCGTGCGACTGCTTGATCTGGATGGTCTTGCCCGTCGTCCGCTTGAACTGCGCCTCGAAGGCGGGATTGATGTCCTGGTACAGTTCGCGCGCCACGTCGTAGGAGACGTTCAGCAGGGTGACATCGGCGGCCGAGGCGGCCACGGGCAGGCCCACGGCAGCGGCAAAAGTGGAGGCCAGCAACAACCGGCGGGCGGCGCTAAATGCGATTTTCTTATGTGACATGGTAGTCCCGAAATGGAAAACAGATATCAATGGTGCGAAATTGCGCGCGAAAAAGATACTAAATTTTCGTAATATGCTTAGATGGCGCCGGAAAACGGCCCCCTGGCCAGTGTCGCCACGGCGGCGGACGCCTTCGTGTATAGTCCCGCTGTAACCGCGTCATGGAATTTTCTGCAGATGAGTTTTGATATTCGACCAGCCGTCCCGCAAGACGCCGCCGCCGCCTGTGAAGTGCTGCGCCGCTCGATCGCGGAGTGCTGCGTGCTCGACCACCGGGGCGATGCCGCCGTGCTGTCCGCCTGGCTGGGCAACAAGACGCCGCAGACGGTGGCATCCTGGTTCGAGTCGCCCACCAATGTGTCGCTGGTGGCCGTGCAGGACGACGCCGTCGTCGGCGTGGCGCTGCTGACGGCGGCCGGCAAGCTGGCCCTGTGCTACCTGCATCCCGACGCGCTGCGCCGGGGCGCCGGCCGGGCCTTGCTGGCACGGATGGAGGAACGGGCGCTGGCCCTGGGCATCAAGACCTTGTTCCTGCACAGCACCGCCACGGCCGAAGGCTTCTTCGCCGCCCACGGCTATCGCCGCGACGGCAATGTGCGGGCGCCGTACGGGGTCGACACAGTGCTGTTCTGGAAGCCCCTGGCCCTGCATGCCGGCGCGCCGGACAGCCAGCGCAAGCGCTTCTGCAATTGCAGCTCGGCCTGAATTTTCTGAATTTTACTTCAGCCCGCCCAGCCGTCCGCGCGCCAGCGCGGCACTTTCCCGCGCGATCGCCATCAGCATGCCGCAACCGAGGCCCAGGGTCATCAAGGCCGTGCCGCCGTAGCTGATGAAGGGCAGCGGCACGCCGACGACGGGGAAGATGCCGCTGACCATGCCGATATTGATGAAGGCATACGTAAACAGGATCATCGTGATGGCCCCGGCCAGCAGGCGCGAGAAGGGCGTCGCCGCCCTGCCCGTGATCTGCAGCCCCCGCACGATCAGCAGGAAATACAGCACCAGCAGGGCGATATTGCCGGCCAGGCCGAATTCCTCCGCATAGACGGAAAAGATGAAATCCGTCGAGCGTTCCGGCAGGAAGCCCAGGTGGCCCTGCGTGCCTTCCAGCCAGCCCTTGCCGGAGACGCCACCGGAGCCGATGGCGATGCCGGCCTGCTTGATCTGGAAGCCCTTGCCAAGCGGGTCGGCGTCCGGATGCAAGAGGGTCATCACGCGGTGGCGCTGGTAGTCGTGCAGCAGGGGCCAGGACAGCGGCATGGCCACGATGCCCGCCACGGCCAGTGCCGCCAGGGCCCGCCACGGCAGGCCGGCCAGCACGATCACGTAGAAACCGGCCGCCAGCACCAGCAGCGCCGTGCCCAGGTCCGGCTGCTTCATGACGAGCCCGACGGGAATGGCCAGCAGCAGGGCGGCGACGGCGAAGTTCTGCCAGCGCCGCGCGGCCCCGAAATGATGGAAGAACCAGGCCAGCATCAGCGGCATGGCGATCTTCATGATCTCGGACGGCTGGAAGTCGAAGCCCACGTACAGCCAGCGCGTGGCGCCCTTCTTGCTCACCCCCGCCACCAGCACGGCCAGCAGCATCAGCACGCCGATGGCGTAGACGGCTGGCGCGTGACGCATCAGTCGGGGCGGCGGCACATTCGCGGCCACCCACATGATGGCCAGCGCGATGCCGATATTGCGCAGCTGGGCCGCGAAGCGGCCGGGGAAATCGGCGGCGGCGGAATACACCGTCACCAGGCCCGTGACCAGCAGCAGTGCGATGCACAGCAGCAGCGGTACGTCCACGGCCACGACGGGGCGCAGGCGCGCCCACCATCCGGCCTCGTTCATTGCCAGGCCTGCAGGTAGACCAGGCGGACGGTCAGCAGCGCCAGCCCGGCCAGGGCGACGACGGCAAGCGTGAGGAGGCGGCGCCGGAACTGCGCGCCGGCGCGGTCGGCGAAGGACGGATCATGTGGGTCGGGCATGTGGACATGGGGAGAAGGAGGCACGCCATTATACGGCGCGCCTTGCCATCCTGGCATGCCAGGCAGGTACGTCAGGCGCGCAGCAGGCCCTGGCCGAAGGCCTTCAGTTCGCCCGCGGCGAAGGCGATCCAGCCCTCGGCCGTGTCGACGGGCTGGGTGGCGATGATGGCCTTGCCGGCATCGAGGCGGTAGTGCAGGTTGGTCGAGCAGTGGGCGAACAGGGTGTCGCCATTGGACAGGATGAAGTTGAAGGTGCCGTGCGAGGCGATGTCCGCCGCCACTTCGGCCATCGCCGCGTGCAGCAGATGCGCTGCCGGCGCGCCGTGCGGGAAACGCCGGGCCAGTTGCGACAGCAGGTGGCAGAACGCCGCTTCGCTGTCCGTGTCGCCCTGGGGACGGTAAAGGCCCGGGGCCGGCGCGAAGGTTTTCAGGTCACCGTTGTGGGCGAAGCTCCACGTCTGGTCCCACAGCCGTCGCGCGAACGGGTGGCTGTTTTCCAGTGCGATGCGGCCCTGCGTGGCCTTGCGGATATGGGCCAGGATATTGCGGGCACGCAGCGGACGGCGGCGGATGCGGGCCGCCAGCGGCGAATCGATGGCGGCGCGGTGGTCGGTGAACAGGCGGCAGCGCTTGCCGCTGTGGAAAGCGATGCCCCAGCCGTCCTTGTGCTCGTCGGTGCGGCCGCCCCGTTCGGCGAAGACGTCGAAGAACGGGCCGAGCGCGGCGGGGAGACTGCTGTTCAATCCGAGAAGCTGGCACATGGGACACCCGATCCGTGTAGTGCGCGGCGCCCTGTGGGCGACCTCGCGCGTTGATGTAGGGTAACAATACCCTTGCACGGCTGGGATGAAAACGAATCTTTTCCAATATGCTTATGTGTGTTGTTGCCCGTCAACTACATCGCCGCCGGCGCCGTCTGCGGCGGGCAACAACCACGGCCCCAGCGCATCAGTGACGGCCTGGTACAGTCGCACGGGCTCCTCGGCGATGCGGTTCAGCACGTACAGGAAATGCTCGTGGCCGAACACGGTATATTCGCGCGTCGGCAGGCCCCGCGCCCGCAGGGTGTCGATCTGCTCCGTGCCCAGGCCGATCAGCGACTCGAACTCAAATGCGTCGAAGGCGGCCGGGTCCGGCGCGATGTCGTCGATCAGGCGGGCCAGGTCATGCTGGATGGCGCGGTCGTGCGTGGCGATCGAGCACAGGTGGCCGCTTCCCAACAAGGTGGCGGCATGTTCGCGGTAGGCGGCGGCCAGTTCCGGGCTGTTGCGGGCATGCGAATGGGCCGCGCTTTCATGGAAGGCGCCCTTGACGAGCCGGATGCGGCCCGGATAGCGCAGCAGGCGCGGCAGGTCCTGCACGGAGCGGCGGCGCCTGGCCGGCACGGTGATGCCGACATTGGCCAGTCCCGCTTCGTCGTGCAGCCGCATATAGGTGGCGTAAATGGCGTCGGCCCGTTCGATGTTTTCCATCGAGATCATCAGCTCGCGCCCGGATGCTCGCGCCGCCTGGCCCAGCCGCACGGCATTGCGATAGCCCAGTTCCGGATCGACGCTGGCACCGATATGGGACAGGTCGAACGAGATCGACGAGTCCAGCCCGGCTTCGTCCAGCGCGCGCACCAGTTCCAGGAAGACTTCCGTCTCGGCCATCGCCACGGCCTCGTCTTGCACGCTCTCGCCCATGTATTCGGCCGAGCCCCGGTGGCCCCGGGCGGCGCTGGCCGCCACGCGCCGCACCGCCTCCGGCACCGTGGCGCCGGCCACGTAGCGTTCGGCCACGCGGTGCATGAACGGCAGCAGGGCCGGATCGGTGCAGAAGCGCGCCTTGGCGCTTTCGTCCAGCGCGAGAGCGCGCAGCGCGTCGGCGGCGCGGTCGACGATGGGTTGCCAGGCGGCGGGGAAGGTGGCGGGGGCGGGCGGCAGCGACGCGGCGGTCCTTTCAAAGGTGATGATTCAAAGCTGACAAGTAAACTGAGCGGATCTGCCAGCATGCCAGACAATGCCGCGCCGTGCTTGTCTCCGTTTGCGCTGCGGTTATTCAGCCTGCGCATAAGAAACGGCGAATTGATTCGTTCTGCGTTCGGGCCGGGCAGCGTACGCTGTCCTGCATGACATCCTTGTTGCGAAAGGCAGTAATGCGCTATCCCATCCTTCATCAATATCTGGCGGGGCTCGTTCAACGGGCCGATGCGTCGTCCTCGCTGTGGCTGGACTCTTCGGGTCGGGCCCAGGGCCGCTTCTTCAACTGCATGATGACGAGTGTGTTCCAGCCCGTGCGCTCGCTCGACAGCGGGTCGCTGCTGGCCTGCGAAGGCCTGGCCCGCGGCGTGTCGGCCGAAGATGAAGGGTTGTCGCTGTGGCGCCTGCTGGAGCACGCGGCCAGCGACGACGAATCCGTGGCGCTGGACCGGCTGTGCCGCATGCTTCACGCCATTAACTTTTTCCGCCAGGCGGAGAGCGCCCACGCGGACCTGCACCTGAACGTGCACGGCCGCCTGCTCAGCGCCGTCAGCACCAATCATGGCCATGCCTTTCGTCGCATCCTCGACGCGCTGGAATTGCCGCTGGCCCGGGTGGTGCTGCAACTGCCGGCCACCGTGCCGCAGCAGACCTGGCTGTTGGGCTATGTGGCGGACAACTACCGCCGCAACGGCTTCCGTTTCGCCGTCAATGTCGCCACGGCCGACGAGGGCCTGGCGCTGGTGGCGCGGGTGCGCCCCGACATCGTGCGCATCGACGCCCGCGGCGCCGGCAACGGCCAGGACGGCGCGGCGCTGGTCCGCCTGATCAACGCCGCGTCCGACGCGGGCGGCAAGGTGCTGTTCCACCACGCCGAACGGCCCGAGACGTTGACGGCTCTGCATGCCGTCGCCGACGGGGCGGCGGCCGTGCCGCTGGTGCAGGGCTATGCGCTGGACCAGCCCCGGGCCGTGCTGCCGCCGCTGGGGCAGGCTGCCGCGAGGATCGCCGCCTGAACGTCAGTTGCCGCCCAGCCCCGAGGTCGTGCGCTGCGCCTCATACTTGTCGTCGGCCACGCGCTGGGCCACACGGCGCCTGATATCGAGCTTCACACTGCGGCTTGGGGAGTGCATCGGCGTCGCGCCGGCCGTGTTCGGCGTACGCCCGAAGGCAGTCGATCGATACGCCAGCGACAAGGCATCCTTGTACGCGTGCCGGTAGCGCCGGTGCAGGTGTTCAAGCAGGTTGAACTCCTCGATCAGGGGATGCAGCGCCTGGCCCTCGGCGGTCAGGCCGTACAGGGCCAGCATCAGCACGGCACCTTCGCCGATCTGGCCGCGCGCGATATCGGCATAGCGGCACTTGTCTTCCCGCGCCAACGTCGAGCGGGCCACATACTCGAACGTCTGGACGATCAGCCGGTAGTGCGGCCCGAACAGCGACGGCCGGCGGTCATACGCATCGATCATGAAGTGGGTGACGAGCGCTTCCAGTACGGCGGCAGGGTCGTCCAGGCGCCCGGCCTTGACGGCAGCGTGGATCTCGTAGGCATGCTTGTCCAGCGCACGCGAGCCCTTGCGGGTTTCCTCGCCGGCACGCGTATAGACCAGCTTGGATGTGGTGGCTTCGCTCAATTGCAACAGCTGGAAGAAGAACGACTCGAATTCCTGCTGGTAGCGGTGGGCCCGTTCGTCTTCCGAATCGGCCAGCGCCTTCTTCATCGTGTGATATTGCATATAACCGGCCCACAGCACGGCGGCGCCGGCAATGCCGGCCAGCAGCGTGTTCAGGCCGCCGAACAGATCGCCCGTCTGGCCATAGCGGGCGTACAGCTCGGCGTCCGGGACCTTCTCTTGTTTCTTTTCCGTCCCGTCCTTGCCCTCCTTGTCGCCGCCGGCCGAGCCGGGCTTGGCATCGGCCCCGGCGGCTGGCGGCGTGGCTGCCGGAATATTGGCCTGAACCTTACCGTACACCCAGCCGATGATTTCGCCGGGCCAGGCCAGCCACAGGCCGACGACCAGCGTCAGGCCGGCGGCGAGAATCAGCAAGGCCCCTGTGGTCCTGGGCATCGGGGTACTACCGGTCTGCATCATCCGCCTTGAAAAAGTTAAACGTTAGCAAGTTTATCACGACTCATGGGCTGTACAAGCGGCTTAAACGAGGCTTAAAGGCGATGCAATTGTCGCCACACAGTTAAAGTGATTTCTCAAGTGTGGGCCCGATCGGCTATAGTGGCGGACAAATGTGGCGAACGATTTCGCTTTACGGGATAGCCATGGCAACGCGACGACAATTTCTGAACAAAACCCTCGGCCTGACGGCCGCAAGCTTCATCGGCGCACCGCTGGTCGGCCTCGCGCCGGCCAGGGCCGCCCAGCAGGACGGCGGCCTGGCGCCTCCGCCCGACATCTTCGATGCCCAGGCCCTGGACCTGGAGTTCTGGGTCAAGCCCCGCACCATCACGGTGACGCGTCCGCAAAGCGGCGAAAAGGCCTCCGTGCTGTACTGGAAGGACGGCGAAGTGATCGAGTCGGCCTATCAGCAGCTGTGCCACCTGCTGCGCGACGTGAACGGCAAGGAAACGGCGCCGATCGACCCGAAACTGCTGGAAACGCTGTGGGGTGCGCAGGCTTTCGTGGCCCGCTACGGCATCGAAAGCCCCGTCGAAATCCTGTCCGGCTACCGCACGCCCGCGTCGAACCAGCGCCTGCGCGAGCAGGGCATTCCCGCCGCGCGCCAGTCGCTGCACATGGAAGGCAAGGCGGCCGACGTGCGCATCGCCAACCTGAACGAGGAAGTGCTGGGCGGCCTGGTGAAAAGCTTCCGCCAGGGCGGCGTCGGCTTCTACTACCGGGGCGGCCCGCGCGGCGGCTGGATCCATGCCGACACGGGCCTGAAGCGCACGTGGAAGGGCTGATGCCCGTGCTGCAATAGTGGCAGGGCCGGGCCCTTCAGCAACAGTGGAAGGACTGGCGCCCGTCCTGCAATAGAGGAAGGGCCCGGGCCCTTCAAGAATAATAGTAGGGCTTGGGCGGCACGCTGTCCTTGGCCTGACGCTTCTGCGCGTCCAGGTCGACGATCCGGTCCCACCAGATCTGCCAGCCCCGGCGCTGGTCTTCCACCACGGCGGGGTGCTCGGCGATATAACTGTCCAGGAACTGCTCATATTCCGAGACGTAGCGGGTCAGCTTCATTTTTCCTCCTTTCTTCGGTTACACTGCCGGCCTGTCATCCTTTCAGGTTCGCCCCATGCACGACTCTCCCGATCAAGACGAAACGGCCCGGCCACGCTTCCGGCCAGTGCCCTGGACGGGCCTTGAGACGCCGGCCGACGTGGAGTTGTGGATTGCCGAACACAACCTGGCCCTGCAGGAGCATATCCGCCCCAACGAGACCGGTTTCGGCGTCAAGTTCACCCTGGCCGAAGGCGGCGACATCTTCATGCAGACGGTGGACAATGCCATCGTCCTCGATGTTACGCCGGATGCGGACTGGGTGGCGCCGTTGATTACGGCCATTGCCCGCGCCGAACCGCCCAAGGGTTCGCTGTGGATACTGCCGGACGACAAGCTGGTGCAGCTGATCATGGGCCTGTCCAGCCTGATCGCCAGCACGACCCTGGTGGTCGATCACCCGTTCAGCCGCCGCCGCATGTTCTGACAGGCGCGGGCCGCGCGCGCTCGACTTGTTCAATCGTGCATGGTAGTCTGATCCGGCACTCTCGACAGGCGCGGGAGGGCATTCGGGCGCTAGACTTCCAGGGCACGCATGGACAATCACGAACGCAAGTCGTCATCCTCCACCAGCACGACCGGCAGCCTGGCCGACCTCGGCAGCCTGGCCAGCCTGCTGCCGCACGAGGCCATGCTGATGGCCATCGGCGGCGGCGCCGCGGTGCGCCCCGAAGGCGTGCCCGGCCGCGTGCCCGTCGAGCGCGAGCAGGCCCTGTTCGGCGAACTGCACCTGCTCGCGCCGATCGGCTATTTCCTTCTCGACGGCGACAGCACCACCATCCTCCAGACCAACCTGGTCGGCGCCGACCAGATCGGCATCGACCGCCTGGCGCCGGACCGGCACCGCTTCCGCAGTTTCGTCGCGCCGCGCTTCCTGGGCGACTTCGATGCGTGGCTGGCGCGCGTGCGCTCCAGCAGCAAGCCCCTGCGCTGCCAGCTGCAGCTCACGGCACGCCGCGGCGACCAGGGCATTCCCGTTACCCTGATCGGCCACGCCGGCAGCCAGTACCTGAGCCTGACGGTGGAACCGGCCGAAGGGCGCCTGACCCTGGTGGAGCAGAGCGAGGAACGCTTCCGCCGCATCGTGCAGACGGCCAGCGAAGGCATCTGGGAACTCGACACGTCGGCCCGCACCACCTTTGTCAACCCGCGCATGGCCGACATGCTGGGCTACCGCATCGAGGAAATGCTGGAGCAGCCGCTGGTGCATTTCATGGACACGGAAGGGCGCTCGATCCTGGAACGCAATATCGCCCGCCGCCAGCAGGGCATGGCGCAGCGGCGCGAGTTCAAGTTCATCCGCAAGGACGGCGCCGAGCTGTGGGTGCACCTGGCCAGCAATCCCATCTTCGACGCCCGCGGCAATTACCGGGGCGCGCTGGCGCTGGCCAGCGACATCACCGAGCACAAGGAGTCGGCCGACCTGGCCTGGCACCAGGCCAATTTCGATTCGCTGACGGGCCTGCCGAACCGGAACATGTTCCATGACCGGCTACGCCATGAAATGCGCAAGGCGCGCCGCGACGGCGCCTTCCTGGCCCTGCTGTTCATCGACCTGGACCAGTTCAAGCAGATCAACGACAGCTTCGGCCACGACCAGGGCGATGCCTTGCTGGTGGAAGCGACGCGCCGCATCGGCGACTGCATGCGCGCCTCGGACACGCTGGCCCGCATCGGCGGCGACGAGTTCGTCGCCATCCTGCCGGGCCTGGCCCATGTGCAGGATGCCGAGCGCGTGGCCGAGGACGTCATCGGCGTGCTGAACCGCCCGTTCGACCTGTCCGGCCAGCAGGGCCATATCTCCGGCAGCGTCGGCATCGCCCTGTATCCGTCCGACGCGGCCGATGCCGAGGAACTGCTGCGCCACGCGGACCAGGCCATGTACGCGGCCAAGAACGGCGGGCGCAACCGCTACAGCTACTTCACGCCGGACATGCAGGCCCAGGCCCAGCAGCGCATGCGCCTGGCCGCCGACCTGCGCCGCGCAGTGGCGCGCCAGGAATTCGAACTGTACTACCAGCCCATCATCAACCTGCAAAGCGGTGTCATCGAGCGGGCCGAGGCCCTGCTGCGCTGGCACCATCCGGAACGGGGCCTCCTGAACCCGGGCGAGTTCATCGCGGGCGCCGAATCGTCCGGCGTGCTGCAGGAAATCGGCGACTGGGCCTTCCGCAGCGCGGCCGACCAGGTGCAGGCGTGGCAGAAGGAGCTGGGCCGGCCGTTCTCGATCAGCATCAACCAGTCGCCCGGCCAGCTGCGCACGGACAACCAGCGCTGGCAGGGCCATGTGACGGGCCTGGCCCTGCCGCCGCGCAGCATCGTCATCGACGTGCCGGAAGACCTGCTGAACGAACCGAACGGGGAGGCGCTGGCGCAACTGCGCCGTCTGCGAGCGATGGGCCTGCAGGTGGCGCTGGACGACTACGGCACGGGCCACGCGGCCCTGTCGCAACTGAAGAAATCGGAAATCGACTACCTGAAGATCGACCGCAGCTTCGTCTCCGGCCTGACGGGCGACGACGGCGACCTGGCCCTGTGCGAAGCCATCATCGTGCTGGCCCACAAGCTGGGACTGGAGGTGGTGGCCGAAGGGGTGGAAAGCGAAGCGCAGCTGGGCTTGCTGCGGGAAGCCGGCTGCGATTACGCGCAGGGCTATGTGTATGCCCGGCCGGCACCCGCGTCGGAGCTGCTGGCGCTGGCACGCGCCGGCGCCGTGCCGGCCCTGACGGCCGACGGCGGCGTCGGCCGCAACGGTGTCAGCGCAGCGTAAGGAGCGAGACGACGCGCTCGCGGTTGATGCCCACCAGGGCCGACGTCAGGGCCTGCAGCGACTGGTAGCCCGGTTCCTTGGCGATGGTGGCGAACTTGTCGGCGATATCCTCGACGCCGGCTGTTTCGATTTCCGGCATGCTGTTCTCGGCGCGCATCGTCGCCGCGTTCAGCTCCTGGCGCACCTTCGACAACGCCGCTTCCACGTGCGACAGCGCCTGCATCACCTGCTGCAGCGTCTCGCGCATGGCTTCGATATCGCCCGTGCCCCAGTTCTCCGGCATCACGGCCGGCGCTTCCGCTTCCACCTTCAGCCGGTTCAGCTGGCCCGTGGGGAAGCGGATGCCGCTGCCTTGCACGGCAATCGCATCGCGCACGGCCGGGTAGTTGGCTTCGTCGGTGGAGAAGGTCAGCTCGCCATCCTGGCCCATCGACACGCGCACGCCGGCCGGCGCCAGGGCCTGGTCGAAGCGGCTGACGATCTCGCTGTCCGACAGGCCCGGGCCCAGGTGCACCGAGCGCATGCCCTGGGTGCCGCCGCCCACCGAGATGGCCAGGGTTTCGCGCCCGCCGTTGCGCAGGTTGGCCAGGTTCATGCCGCGCACGGCGAAGCGCTGGCTGGCGGGCTCGCCCTTGTTGAAGTTCAGGCGTGCGTCGAGCGAGCCGCCGGTGGCCTCGCGGCGCGTGCGCCATGTGTCGTTGAACTGGCGTACCTGCTGCTCGACCTGGCCGTCGCGCATCTGGCGCGCGGCCAGCTTGGCCGACAGGTCCGACTTCAGGGCCCGCAACTGCGCCGCGCTCTGTTCCAGGAAATCGACCGCCTGCTGAGCGCTGGAAATATCGTTCTGCAGGGGCTGGTCCCAGTTGCTCAGTCCGCGCCGCAGCGGCGCTGGCGTGCTGGCGGTGAGCGAGGAACCGGGGTCCTGGGCAGCGCCCGCGTTCGCAACACCGGCCTGGTCCAGCGAGGATGCTGAGCCGGAGGAGTCGGTGGCGATGCCGGAGGTACTGGAGCGCTGGATGATTTGCATGGCGATGTCAGTGCGAAATTACTACATGGTTACAGCACGCTGAACAGCGATAAATTGCTGATTTTTGCGTACGATTGATAACTGGCCTGGAGTGCCATATTGTATCCCGCCAGCTCGCTGGAGGCGACTCCGTAGTCGAGTGCGCCCAAATCGTGCATGGCGGTGCGGTTCGACAGGCTGACGTTGGCGTGGTTGCCGTCCAGGGTCGTCAGCACGTTCTGGGCGCCGCCGAACTTGGCGATTTTGCCCGACAGCATTTCCTGCGTGGCCTCGACGCTGCCCATGGCGTTGCTGAGGATGCTCTTCAGCGGATCGTGCGACGAATCCGTCGTCGTGTTCTTCAACGCGTCGATGGCCGTGTTCAAATCGTTCAGCAGGGTCTCCACGCCGCCCACGTCGACATTGACGGTCTGCGTGATGCCATTGCCGACGACGACCTTCTGTTCCTTCGTGTTGCCGTCGAACTTGTAGGTGACGCCGTCCGTGTCCAGCACGATGGGCGGCTTCGTCGTTTCCGTGCCGGAGAAGATGTACTTGCCTTCCTGGTCGCGCGTGTTGGCGTTGTACAGCACGCTGTCACGCAAGGCTTCCAGGCTGTTTACCATCGACTTCAGGTCGTCCGGCGTGTTGCTGCCATCGGCCGCCCATACGAGCAGGTCGTGGGCCGCGCCCAGGTCGCCAACCATGCCGGACAGGTAGCTTTCGTTCTTCGTCAGGCGAATCTTGACGGCGCCGATATTCTCGCGGTACTGGCCGACGATGGCTTCCTCGCGCGTCAGGCGCGAAATGCGCACGTTCGTCACGGGGTCGTCCGACGGCACGATAATCGATTTGCCGGTGGCCATCTGCTGCGTCAGGCGCGACGTCATCGTCTGGTTCAGCTCCAGCGAGCGGTTCATCGTGGCCTGGTACTGGGTGGTTGCGATACGCATGGTGGACTCCTTAACCGAACATGGCCAGGGTGGAATCGAACAGCTGGTTCGCCACCGACAGCACCTTCATATTGGCCTGGTACATATTCTGGAACTCCACCAGGTTGATGGCTTCCTCGTCGCGGTTGACGCCGCTCGTGGCGGCCCAGTCGTCCTCGGCCTGCTGGCGGATCGTCTTGGCCGTGTTCATCAGCGACTGGTTCTGCTGGCTGTCGATGGCCAGCTTGCCCACCAGCTGGGTGTCGGCGTCGCCGATCGACACGGTGCCGATGGAACCGAGCGTGACGGTCGACTGCTTGATCGCCACCAGCAGTTGCAGGTTGGTGCTGTCGCCGGCCGGCTGGCCCGCTTCGGCAAATGCCAGGTCGGCCGCCGTGAAGTCGTCCGGCACGGACAGGATGCCGCCGGCACCGCCGCCGCTGGCCGAGAACAGGGCCTTGCCGGGATTGCCGGCCGGGTCCGTGCCTGCCGCCAGCTGGGTATTCACGGCCGTGGCCAGTTGCTCGCCCAGTTCGCGGATCGACTGCTGCAGCGGCAGCAGGGTATTGCGTTCAAAATTGCCCAGGCCGCCCAACTGGCCGCCCATCTTCGAATCGTCGACGGCGTAGGTGGAGTTGGTGAAGGCCACCTGCAGTTGCGGCGAACCGCTGGTCGTGTCGATCTTCAGGGAACCTGCCAGCTTGCCCACCACCAGCGGCTGGCCCGTCTTCAGCGAGATCGTACGCGAGCCGTCCGGCTGCTCGAGCACTTCGATGGCCGCCAGCTTCGACAGCTCGTCGATGGCGACGTCGCGCTCGTCGATCAGGCCCGACGTGTTCGTGCCCAGCGAGCCGGCCGTCGTGATGCGTTCGTTCAGCGAAGCGATGTTCGCCGTCAGCGTATTGAACTTGGGCAGCACCGATTCGCGCTGCTGCTGCACCGAGATCTGCTGGGTACGGGTGACGGCGTAGATGCTGTTGAAGCTTTCCGTCATCGCGTGGGCGGCCGTGACGACCTGGCCGCGCAGGGGACCGGACGTGGGGTCTTCGCCGACGGCGTTCAGGGCCTTGAAGAAGTTGTCAATGCCGTTGGACAGGCTGGACTGGTCGTCGCCCATCACCTGTTCCAGCTGCGTCAGGTAAGGCTGCACCTGGGTCCGCTGGCCCAGCTCGGCGTTGGAGCGCCACATCTGCTGGGTCTTGTACGAATCGGAAAAACGCAGCATCGAGCTGACCTCGACGCCGGAGCCCGCGCCTTGCGCGTTGTAGCCGGCCGTGACCGCCGTCAGCAGCACGCCCTGGCGGGTGTAGCCGCGCGTCTGCAGGTTGGCGATGTTCTGGCTGGCGGCGTTCAGCGAAGCCTGGGCGGCGACGGCACCCGACAGTGCGTTGTTGATAATGGTCATGGCGGAATTCCTGGTCTCGGCGTGCCGGCCAGGAATCGTTCCCGTCAGCACCGTTACTTGTATAAGGCGACAGGGCCTTGGGATTTATTAAACCGCCGGCGAATTTTTCGCGTCGACAATTTTATTGGTGCCGTTGTCAACCTTGTTGACGGCCGGCGGCAGCAGCTGGCGCAGGATGGCGTCGGCCACGCCGAAGGCGCGCTGGCCGGCCAGCTGGTCGGCCACGAGGTTGTCGGCCATGTCCAGCATGTCGCTGTTAATCGAGTCCTTGTAGATGCTGTCCTCGCCCGCCATTTCCTTCGTCGAGCTGCGCATCTGCTTGAGCATATGGCCGATGAAGAAGCTTTCGAACTTGACGGCGGCCTCGTCGGCCTTCTTCAGGAAGGCGGCATCCTGGGGCGAGGCGGCGGCCGGGGCCACCGTTTTCGCCAGCCCGGTGTCGGCCTTGTCGAGGCCCAGGCCGAGGCCGGAGGCGGGGAGGGCGGGCAGGCGGTTGTCCATCAGATCACCACCAGTTCGCCTTCGATGGCGCCGGCCTGGTCGAGCGCCTGCAGGATCGCCATGATGTCGTCCGGGGTCGCGCCCAGGCTGTTGACGACGTCGATGATCGACTGCAGCTTGGCGCCGGCCGGCCACTTGAACATCTGGCCGGAGCCCTGGTCCACGCTGACGTTCGAGTTCGGTGTGACGGCCGTCTGGCCGCCCGAGAACGCGCCCGGCTGGCTGACCTTGGAGCTTTCCGAGATCACCACCTTGAGCGAACCGTGCGTGACGGCCGCGGCCTTCACGCGCAGGCCGTCGGCGATGACGACGGTGCCCGTGCGCGAATTGAACACGACGCGGGGATTTTCCTGGCCCTGTTCGATCGACAGGCTTTCCAGGCGGGCCATGAAGGCCACGCGCTGGGTCGGGTTTTCCGGTGCCACCACGGCGATGCTGGTGGCGTCGTCCGTGCTGGCGACATTGCCGAATTTCTTGTTGATCGAGTCGACGATATTGGTGGCCGTCTCGAACGAAGGGCGCTTGAGCGACAGGCGCACGGTGGCGCTGGTGGAGAAATCGGTGGCGATTTCCCGTTCGATCATGGCGCCATTCGGAATCCGGCCGGCTGTGGGCGTGTTCACCGTGACGGAGGAGCCGCTCTTGCCGGCGGCGGACAGGCCGCCCACCACCACGTTGCCCTGGGCCAGTGCATAGGTTTCATTGTCGGCCGCGCGCAGTGGCGTGAGCAGCAAGGAGCCGCCACGCAGGCTCTTGGCGTCGCCCAGCGACGAGACGGTCACGTCGATCGGCTGGCCGCGGCGGTAGCCGGGCGGGAACACGGCCGACACCATCACGGCCGCCACGTTCTTGCTTTTCGCGTCGGCGCCGTCCGGCATCTTGACGCCGAACTGCTTCAACATGTTGACGACGGACTGGCTGGCGAACTTCACCTGGGTCGAGTCGCCGCTGCCGTTCAGGCCGACGACGAGGCCATAGCCGACCAGCGGGTTCTCGCGCACGCCCTCGATGGAGACGAGGTTGCGCAGCACCTGGGCGGCGTGGGCCGGCGCGGCGGCCAGCAGCAGGGCGCTGCCGGCGAGGACGCCGGCAACGAGGTTTTTCAGAGCACGGTTTTTCATCTGCACCTTAGAACGGCATCAACGGGCCGAGGAAGAAGCGCTGCAGCCAGCCCGGCTGCTGGGTATCGGCCAGGGTGCCCTGCGCCGAATAGGCGATGCGGGCATTGGCGATGCGTTGCGACGACACCTGGTTGTTGGCGTCGATATCGGCCGCGCGCAGGTAGCCGCGCAGGCGCACGAATTCCTCGCCCTGGTTCAGCGTCAGGCCTTTTTCGCCCGCCACTTTCAACAGGCCGTTCGGCATGACTTCCTGGACGATGACGGTGATGGCGCCGGACAGGGCGTTCTGTTGCGTCGCCGTGGCGTCGCCCTGGAACGAGTGGGTCGAGTTCAGCTCCACGCCGGCTTTCGGGAACACCTTGCCCAGCAGGGAAGGGGCGGCGACGCCGACCCCGGAGTCCTTGCCCAGCTTGGTGCCGGCGCTTTTCGACGCCTGCGTGGTTTCCTGCAGGATCACCGTGACGAGGTCGCCGACACGGAAGGCGCGGCTGTCCGACGTCAGCGACAGGCCGCTGTCGGCCGAGAACACGCCGCCGGAGACGCCGCGCGGCGCGGCCGAGCGGGCCACGGTGGGCGCGTCGTCGAACGGACCGGGGCGCACTGCCGGCGGTTGAAGGGTGGCGCAACCGGCCAGCAACAACGCGGCCATTGCGCTCAGTTGCGCTTTCATCATTATCGGGCTGCCTGGGCGAGGTATTGCAGCATATTGTCGGCTGCGGACAAGACTTTCGTGTTCATTTCGTACGTACGTTGGGCCGCGATCATGTCGACCATTTCTTCCACGACCTGCACGTTCGACGCTTCCAGCGCACCCTGCTTGATCTTGCCGAACTGGGCGTCGCCGGGGCGGCCTTCCGTGGCGGCGCCCGAGGCGGCCGTTTCCATGAACAGGTTCTCGCCCAGGGCTTGCAGGCCGGCCGGGTTGATGAACGACGTCAAGGTCAGCTGGCCCAGTTCCGTCGGCGTCGTGTTGCCGGGAATCGTGGCCGACACGGTGCCGTTCTCGGCGATCGTGATCGACGTGGCATTGTTCGGTACGGTGATCTGCGGCACCAGGGGCAGGCCCTGAGCGTTGATCAGCACGCCGTTCGCGTCCAGGCCCAGTTGGCCGGCGCGGGTGAAGCCCGCTTCGCCGTTCGGGCGGCGCACCTGCAGGAAACCGTTACCGCTGACCATGACGTCATACTGGTTGCTGGTGATCTGCGCGTTACCCGTCGTAAACACCTTCTGCGTGCCGACGACGTGGGTACCGTTACCCAGCTGTACGCCGGTCGGCGCCAGCGTGTTGTTGTCCGCGCGCTGGGCGCCCGGCTGGCCTTCGACCGAGTAGAACAGGTCTTCGAAAACAACGCGGTCCTTCTTGAAGCCGACCGTGTTGGCGTTGGCCAGGTTATTGGCGATGGCCTGCAGCTTGGCATCTTGTGCCTGCACGCCCGTCTTGCTGATCCACATTGCTGGATTCATCGATTACTCCGTGTAAGTGTTGCGCTAGTTCATTTTACGGCATGCTGCTGGGCAACTTTACTCAGCAGTAGGAAATAAACTTCCTGCCGTGGCTTAGCCGCCACCGATCAGGCGGTTGCCCGCCTGCGTCATGTCGTCGGCGGCCTTGAACAGTTTCATCTGGACTTCGAAGGTGCGGGTCAAGCTCATCGTGGCGACCATCTCTTCGACGGCCGACACATTGCTTCCTTCCAGATGACCGGCGCGCACCTCCACCGTGTTATCCGTGGGCAGGGGCTGGCCGTCGCGTGCGACGAGCAGGCCTGCCTCATTCTTGGTCAGTTCGCTGCCTTCGGCCCGAACCAGTTTCAGCTTGTCAATCACCTGCATTTCACCGATACCGCCCGGGCTCTGGATCGACACGGTGCCGTCCTGGCCGATTTCGATCCTGCTGTGCTGGGGCAGGGTGATGGGACCGCCTTCACCCAGCAGCTGCATGCCGTTGACGGTCATCGTGCCGTCCGCGTCCAGCGTGATATTGCCGGCGCGGGTATAGGCTTCGCCCGTCGGGCCCTGCACGGCGAACATGCCGGGGCCGGACATGGCCACGTCGAGGTCGCGGCCGGTGGGGCGCAACGTGCCCTGCTTGGTCGACACGGCATTGGCCTGCAACTGCGTCATGTGGCGGTCGTCGTAGCCGTAGCCGGGCAGGGCTTGCGCCGTGGCCAGTTCCATATTCGCCCGGAAGCCGGTGGTGTCGGCATTGGCGAGATTGTTGGCGTGCACCTGCTGGCCCCGCAGGGCCCGCTCGGCGCCGCTCATCGCGGTGTAGATCAGCGCATCCATGAGCCGGCTCCGCTTACAGTGCCTGCATCAGCGACTGCAGCATCTGGTTCTCGGTCGTGATGACCTTCGAGTTCGCCTGGTAATTGCGCTGCGAACCCATCAGACCGACCAGTTCCGACGTGATGTCCACGTTCGAGCCTTCCAGGGTGGCGATGGCCAGGCCACCGGCGACGCTTTCGCCCGGGTTGCTCTCGGTAATCGTACCGACGTCGCCGTTGGCGCTCCAGCTGGTGTCGTTCACGGGAGTCAGCGCATCTTCGTTCGACATCGTGGCGATCAGGATCTGGCCGACGGCCTGCTGCTCGCCGTTCGAGTACTTGGCGATGACCTTGCCGTCGCTGCCCAGTTCCACGCCCACGTACTGGCCCGTCGTGTAGCCGTCGGCCACGTTGGTCGACGTCGTCGCTTCACCGGCCTGGAAGGTGGTGCCCGTGTAGTCGACAGTGATGGCGCCGTTGGCGGCCGGCGGCGCGGCGAACGTGATGGCATTCGTGGCCGTCGTCGTGTCGAGCTTGCCCGAGCTGTCGAACTTCAGGGTGGTGCTGGCACCCGTCAGGGCCGGCGCGCCGTCCACCAGCGTGTGCACGGTGACGTCGAGGGAAGCGTCGCCGGTGCGGGCGAAGTACTGCGTCACCGTGTGGGCCACGCCCTGGGTGTCGAATGCAACCGTCGTCTTCGACATATTGTAGGTCGATGGGTCGGGCGGCGTGGCCGCCGTCGGCGCGGCCGGGAAGGTACCGACGGGTGCCTTCCAGTCGGCCGACAGGTTGGCGGCGAAATCGATCGCCGTCGATGCCTTGGCTGCCAGGGTCGTGGTCGGCACGAGGATGTCGCCTTTCGGGCCCGGTGCGGCCACGCCCGGGGTCAGCTTGGCGCCCTGGACACGGCGACCGGCGCTGTCGACGAGAAAGTCGGAACCGTCCTTCGTGAAGATGCCGACGCGGCTGTAGACTTCCTGGCCGGACGAGGTCTTGCTGATGAAGAAGCCACGGCCGTCGATCGACGCGTCCATCGAACGGCCCGTGTTGAGCACGCCGCCGGTCAGGGCGATGTTCTGCGTGGTCGAACCGATCTGGGCGCCGGTGGGCTGGCTGCCTGCGTACATCGACGAGAAGTTGGCGCGCTGGGCCTTGTAGCCGTAGGTGCCCGCGTTGGCGATATTGTTCGAAATGCTGTTCAGTTGCTCGTTGATGGCCTGGATGCCGGACAGTGCGATATTGAAGCTCATGGGAAGTCCTTACAAAGTAGAAGTGACGGCGCCGGCAGCGGCGACGGTATTGGGCTTACCGTTGAAAGCGGTAACGTTGCTCGGTGCGACTTCGCCCACGTTGGCGATGTTCAGCACAATGCTGCCGGTCGAGCTGAGTCGAACACTGTTCAGGCGTCCGGCGATATCCACCGGTGGCAGCTCGCCCGAGCTGGTGACGACCTTCATCTTGTAGGAACCCGCCGGCAAGCCCATTGCCGTCGGATCGATCGAGAACGGCACGCTGCCCGCGGACAGCGGACCGAGTGCCAGTTCGTGGTCCTGGCCGCCGCTGTCGGTCAGCACCAGGGTGGTCTTGCTGCTGTTGCCCGACAGGGTAACGGCACCGTTGACCTTGGCGCCATCGAGCTGGACGGTGCCGACATTGGCCATCACTTCGGAACCGACCTGGCCGCCCAGTGCCAGCACCTGCATGCTTTGCAGCACGCTGGCGTTGTTGCTGGTCAGGGAAGCCAGGCTCTGCAACGCTTCCGTCTGGGACAGCTGGGTCAGCTGCTGGACGAATTGCGACGGATCGGACGGCTCCAGCGGGTCCTGGTTCTGGATCTGCGCCACCAGCAGCTTGGTGAACATTTCCTTGCTTTCGCTGGTACCGTTGGCCAGCGGCGAGGCGCCGGTGGAATTGGCGCCGCTGCCGGTCGCGTTCGTGAAGAGATTGGTTTCCATTACATTTCACCCAGTTTCAGCAGAGATTGCTGCATCGACCGTACCCGGCCCATGACTTCGACATTGGTTTCAAAGGCGCGCGAGGCGGACATCATGTCCGTCATTTCGGCCACCTGGTTGACGTTGGGGTAGAACACCATGCCCTCGGCGTTGGCGACAGGGTTGTCCGGCTCGTATACCTTGCGCAGCGGCTCGGCGCTCTGCACCACGTCCAGCACCTGCACCCGTCCGCCTGCTTCGGCGTTCGGGCCTTCGTTCATGACGGCCGCGAACACGGGCTTGCGGGCACGATAGGTGTCGTTTTCGTTGCCGGACACGGAGTCGGCATTGGCCAGGTTCGATGCGACGGTGTTCAGCCGTACCGTTTGCGCGGCCATTGCCGAACCGGCGATCTGCGAAATATCCTTGAAACTCATGCGGTACCTCCCTTACTGGCCGTTGATGGCCTTGGCCAGACCCTTGAGCTTCATATTGATGAAGGTCAAGCTGGTCTGGAAATCGGTGGCGTTCTGCGAGAACGCCGCTTGCTCGATGCCGATCTCGACAGTGTTGCCGTCGCCGGTCGGGTGGAAGGGCACGCGGTACAGCGGATCGCTGTCCGACAGCAGCGCCAGGCCGCCATCGGCGCTGGACTGTGCCTGTGCCATCGATGCCGCGAAGTCCATGTCCTGGGCCTGGTAGCCCGGCGTGTTCTCGTTGGCGATATTGGATGCCAGGATGCGGGTGCGCTCCGAGCGCAATTGCAGCGCGTTGGCGTGCACGCCGGTTGCTTCCTTAAAATTGATTCCCATTTGTTTCTCTCCTGAATGGGCCGCCTACATGGCGGAACAGCCCATGTAAAATGGCCACGACCTGGATTGCATCAAACGTTACGACCTCGAACACCTGTTTTAAAGGTATTGCCCATGTTCAATAAACGAATTTTACCTTGGTTTCCCGTGTTGTTGCTCGTCGGCACGATTGAAATTTCGGGCGCCGCCACAGTGACACCCGAGCGGCTTGTCGCCCAGGTACAACAAGCGGCGCAAGGCGAGCTGAAGCGGCATGCCGAACTGGCCAATTGGGCCGCGCCGCGCTTCGAAATCGAGGTTGTCAAAAATACCCGTCCCATCGGCCCGTGCAATGCGGCCCCCAGAGTGGAGACGGTCGATGCGCGCTCGCCGGCGCGGATGCGTTTCGTGGCAATCTGTCCAGACCAGGGCGGCTGGCGTTATGAATTCCTCACGCGGGCCCGGATATCCGCCGAAGTTGCTGTGGCGGCAAGTGACTTGTCAAGTGGGAAAACTCTGTCCACGCAAGACGTGTTGCTGGAGCGCCACGATATCAGTGGCATGCCCGACAGTTTCTCGGATCTGGCCGCCGTGCAGGACATGGCAACCCGCCGCACGATCCGCGCCGGCTCCGTCTTGCGCCAGAACATGCTGGTGGCACCCACCCTCGTCAAGCGCGGCGAGCCGGTGCGCATCGTCGCCAAGCGCGACCAGATCGAAGTGAGCATGGCCGGCGAGGCGCTGGACACGGGCGCGCGCGGCGCCAGCATCCGTGTCAAGAACGCCAGCGGCGTTACCATCCGCGCCCGCGTGACGGACATCGGGCAGGTCGAGCCGGTCGAATAGGGACTGGCCGAAAAGCAATTTATGTCGAAAAATCAGACACTTAGAAGGGAATCAAAGGCACGCCACACGCTCCTGTGAGACGTGGCCGCGGCTGCTAAGTTGAAGGCGTATGCCGGTACGGTGCCGGCATCGCCCACACTAACTCGAGGAGCCACCATGTACACGCTTGCCCAACGCACCATGCACCACGCCGGCTTTATGCACCACGTCGGCCGCGCCCTTGCCGCGACCGCCGCTTCCCTGCTGCTTGCCGCGTCCGCCCACGCCGCCATCGGCAATGCCGACTCTTCCGACGTCACGCTGGCCGGCCAGCCGGCCGATGCTTTTGCCTTCGCCGACGGCTGGAACCCCCATGCGGGCCCGAACGGCGACACCAGCGGCTTCGGGACCGCCTTCGATGCTTACGGCGCCGGGGCGTGGACGATGATCGACCGGGCCGACACGACGCACGGTTTCGACGGCACGGGCGTCCTCACCTTCACGCTGACGCAGGATACGGGCACGAGCGGCCTGTGGAGCGTCACCAATCCCAGCACGACGATGAACGTCACGCTCGACCTGGTGTTTGCCATCCATGCCGGCGGCTCGGGCGGGGCCTGGCTGTTCGACAACCAGACCGTGCTGGCGAAGCAGACGCTGGACGGCACATGGCAGATCGAGTGGGTCAACGGCGGCGGCAATGTGCCGGACTATTCGAACGTCACCCTGTTCGGCCGCGATATCGTCATGACGCCCGTGCCCGAGCCGAGCACGTACGCGATGCTGCTGGCGGGCTTGGTGGGGCTGGGGTTATGGCGGAAGGGGACTGTCCCCGCACGGGGACCGTCCCCATTTTTTGCTTTTGCTGCTGGGTAGGCTGATCCAGCAAAAAAAATGGGGTCAGTCCCCTTGTTACGCTGAGGGCGAGCGCTGCGGCCTTCACTTAACGGGGACAGACCCCGAAGCGACCCTGGCAGCGAGCTTCGACAACTTCTGCGCATACGCCGGGTCGGTGGCGTAGCCGCCCTTGGCCAGGCCGGTGGCAAAGGCATGGGCGTCGGCGCCCGTGTTCAGGGCATTCCTGTAGCGGGGATTATCGGCCAGCAGGGTGGCGTAGTCGCGGAAGGCACTGGCCTGGTCCGGGTAGCTGCGGAACTTCTCCACTTTCTTCAGGGCCGCGCCGTGCTCGTATTCGGTAGTGACGTTGGCGGCCACGTCGCCCTGCCAGGAACCCCCGGCCTTGATGCCGAACAGGTTGTTGCTGTCGGCCGTGCCGTTGCGCAAGGGGCGCTGGCCCCAGCCCGATTCCAGCGCAGCGTGGGCGGCGACGAGATCGGGCGACACGCCCAGCTTGCGGCCCGCTTCTTCCGCATACGGCCGGATCGATGCGAGGAACTGCTGCTGCAGGTCGCCGTCGATGCCGCTGTTGGCCATGTCGCCATCGATGACGCCGCTGCTGTCCGGCGCGCTGGCGGCCAGGCGGGCGCGCAGTGCGGCGCCGTCGGCCGTCAGCGTGCCGTCGGACTGGCCCGTGAAGCTGCCGCCGCCGTTGTCAATGAAATTGGCGACGTCGCCCTGCACCTGGCGGAAGGCGGCGGAAAAGCCGGCGCCGGCCGATGTGCCGGCGGAAAAGCCGGCGGGCAGGGCGGGGCGGGCCGCCGACATATTCGATGCCGTGGCGGCGGTCGCCTGGGTCGGCACGGTGGCAAACGTGAAATCAGACCGGTTCATAGAGTTGATCATCTCCGTGCAGCACGCGCTGCATGATCGTGAATTGTTCAGCCAGCAATTCGCCGTTGCGCTTGCCGGCCGCCTTGGCCGCTCCCACCATCTGTTCCAGTGCCGTCCAGTCGGACAGGGCACGCGCACGCGCATCGGCCCGGAGCAGGGCGAATGCGGCTTCCATCGTCGGCTCGGGGCCGGTCAGTATTGTCGCCAGTGCAACGCGCCGGGCGCGCCGGCTTTCCAGCGTATCGACCAGCGTGCCGATGGCTGCGGCGATGTCGCCCAGCCGTTCGCGCTGGTGCCGGATGGCGGCGTCGAACTGCTCGTCGAGCAGTCCCAGCAGCTGGCCGTAGCCGTCGCGGTCGTCAAGCAGGCCTTGCAGCAACTGCTTCATGGCCTCCTGGCGCGACAGCGGCGCAGGGGCACCAAGCGGCTTCACTCAATGCTCTCCGTGAAAGCGCTGGATCAACCCGGCAAGCTTGTTGGCATTGAACGGCAGCTCGCCCTTGGCCAGCGCATCGCGCAACATGGCCACTTTTTCATGGTCCATGTCGGGCATTTCCTTCATCGCCTGCAGGGCCGGCTGCATGACCGCCGACTGCAGGGTTTCCCCGGCCACGCGGGCCGGTGCGCGCACGGTGTCGGCCGGGGCCGAATCCGTCACGGTCTGCACTGCCATGCTGCCTGGCGCACCACTTGAAATACGCATACGTTGACCTCTTGACTTCGTTTCAATTGCCATGTCAGTTACTCCCCGGCTGCAGCTTGTCGCGCAGCTGCTTCAGGGCGCCGACATCGGGGATTTCCGCGTCGATGCCCGGGGCCAGTTCTTCCTTGTTGCCCGGCATGCCGAACATCGCGGCGATCGCGCCGGCCTGCCCGCGGGTCAGGATCAGCAGTTCGATGCGGCGGTTGACGCCGGCGGCGGCATGTTTGGTATCGAGGGGTGCCCGGTCGGCCATGCCGACCACCTGCAGCACGCTGCCGGTCGGCATGCTGCCGGCCAGCAGCTGGGCCCGGGCCGACATGGCACGGTTCGACGACAGGTTCCAGTTCGAAAATGCGGAATGGCTGGTGTCCGCATATTGTAACGAATCCGTGTGCCCAACGATCAGCATTTGGTTCTCCATGCGTGCAAATAGGGGGCCCATCTTGCGCATAAGTGTCGTAAATTTGCCCGTCGGCACTGCGCTGCCCCGGACAAACATGCCTTGTCGATCAGTATCGTGCAACATCACGCGCAGGCCGTACGGCGTCACCACCGACTGCAGATTGCTGGCCAGGCCGGCATCCTTGCTCATTTCGGCCAGGGCCTTGGCCAGCAGTTGCAGGTCGTCCGGCGTTTCATAGCTGACCTTCGACGGTGCCGCCTGAGGGCTGTTTTCCGTGCTTTTCTCGGCCTTGCCGTCCGTGTCCGTATTGCCCGTGCGGGGCATCGGGAAGCGGTCGATCATGCTGCCGCGGGGACCGCCCACCTGCTCGGGCATGACGCCCTTGCCCTGGTTGGTCTTGTTGCCGTCCGCTTCCGTCAGGATCTGTTCCAGGCTTTCCGTGTTGCGGGCGGCCATCAGCCACAGCACCAGGAACAGGCACATCAGGGCCAGACAGAAGTCGGCGAAGGCTACCTTCCAGGCACCGCCGTGCTCGTCGTGGGCATGCTTGCCGCCCCCGCGCTTGACGATGGTGGTTTCATGGTGTTTCTCATGCGGCTTTAGCACGGCCACCTCCTCGACGCGAAGCATCGCCGCCGGAATCGTCGCCGCCGCCTTCCATTGCCGTGATCCAGCTTTCCAGCTGGGCGAAGCTCGGCTTCGTGTTCAGTTGCACCAGGCGGCGGCCCGAGTCGATTGCCAGCAGGGCCGGCTTGCCGGCCACGTGCGTGACCAGCACGACCTTGACGATTTCCATCGTCGACGCTTCCTCGCCCACCAGCTGCTTGAGCATATTGCAGATCGGATCGATCAGGCCGTAGCACAGGAAAATACCGATGAAGGTACCGACCATGGCCGCACCCACCTTCTCGGCGATTTCGCCGGACGAGGCGCCGCCGCCCACGGTACCCATCGTGATGACGATGCCCAGCACGGCGGCCAGGATGCCGAAGCCGGGCATGGCTTCGCCGATCTTGTTGAGCGACTTGGCCGGCTGCGTCAGTTCTTCGTGGATCAGTTCCAGTTCCTGCTCCAGCACGCCTTCCAGCTCGTGGGCGTTGATCTTGCCCATCGCCATCAGGCGGAAGTTGTCGACGATGAAAGAGAGCAGCTTCTGTTCTTCCAGCACGAGCGGGTAGCGCTGGAAGATGGCGCTGTCCTTCGGCGCTTCCACGTGGGCGTCCAGGGCCTTCAGGCCGCCGGCGGCCAGTTGCAGCAGCTCGTACATCAGCAGCAGCAGCTGGCGCTGGAATTCCGAGTCGTATTTTTTGCGTACGACGATCTTCTTCAGCTGGTGGGTCAGCTCGTGCAGCACGTGGCCGGGGTTGCCCAGCACGAGGGCGCCCGCGCCGGCGCCGGCGATGACGAGAATCTCGATCGGGTGCCAGATGGCCGCGAAGGTGCCGCCCATCAGCGTGTAACCGCCGAAGACGCTGCCGAAAATAATCAGAAAGCCAATAATCTGCTGCATGGTGAAATCCTTTTTTTAGCGTGCGCGGCCTATGCCTGCAACACCGCTTTCATCTTATTGAGGGCCGCCTTGTTGAGCTGGCACACGCGGGCATCCGTCAGGTCCAGCACGGCCGCGATTTCCTTGTAGCTCAGCTCGAACTCGTAGTACATCTGCACGACACGCTGTTCCCGTTCGTTCAGGCCGTTCAGGGCCTGTTCCAGGCTGCGCCGCAGCATCAGCTGGTCTTCCGGGCTGGGCGAGCTGCCGCCGCTGCCGTCGGTCGCCTGCTGCTCCTGCAGCAGGTCGTCGAAGCTGGCCAGCACTTCGGCGCTCTCGTCGAGCTGGTAGGCCATGTATTCGTCGGCCGTGATGCCCAGGCCGGCAATGGCTTCCGCTTCGGACGGTTCACGGCCCAGCTTGCGGGTGAGCTGGCGCACGCCGTCGCGCAGCTTGTGGCTTTGCTGGCGCACGGCGCGGGGGCGCCAGTCCTGCCGGCGCAGTTCGTCCAGGATGGCACCGCGGATGCGCAGGCTGGCATAGCTGCCGAAGGCAGCGTCCGGCTCGCCGTAGCGGCGCAGCGCTTCCAGGAGGCCCATCAGGCCGATCTGTTCCATGTCCTCGCGGTCGATCGCACCGGCGATCTGCGAGTTGAGCTGACGAACGATCTTCTTCACCAGGGGCGAATACGCCAGCAGGTGTTTCTGCTCGGCCGCCGGGCTCATCTCGGCGGTCGCGCTGGTTGCGGCGAATGCTTCGCCGTAGCTTTCGCCATAGCTTGCGCCATAGCTTTCGGTGTAGTTCTCGGTAGCTACAAAAGCCATGCTTGCCTCACTGTCCGTAACGCCGCATCACTCAATGATCAGCTTGCCGATCATGACTTCCGTGAAGGGCTGCTCGCGGCCTGCCTCCTCGTAGGTCGTCTCGTAGGCCTTGTTCAGCTCTTCTGCGAACTGGTCGATCGTCATGGCCTGGGCCTTTTCCATCGACAGGCCCGACAGCTGGCGCACGGCCACGCTGCGCAGCAGCGGCAGGTGTTCCTTCGCTTCCTTTTCCTGCTTGACGGGCGTGGCCACGACCAGGTCGGCCGACAGGTAGTGCGACACGTTGTCGCCCGGCGCGCGCCGCAGCATGACGATGACCTTGTCGACGGTGAGGTACTTCAGCGGCTGGGCTTCCTCGTCGTCCTTGTCTTCCTTCTTCTTTTTCTTGGCCTTGCCGTCCGCCTTGGCGTGCTTCGCATCGCCCTCGGTGGCATGCTCGGCCGCCGCTGCCTCGGCCTTCTGGGCCGAGAAATACCACACGGCGCCGCCGGCACCGCCGGCGCACAGCAGTGCGACCCCGGCGAAGGCGATGATGAGCTTCTTGTTCATTTATTCCTTACTCCCGCTCGGTTTGCATGGCAAAGGTGGACGGCACTTCGTCGCCTTCGCTCAGCGCACGGCCCGGGCCGCGTTGCTGTTGTTCGCGTTCGCCGCCATTGCCGCGACCGCTGCCGTCGGCCAGGCCGCGGCTGTTCGATGCCGAGACCGTCACGGCGACGTCGTTGAATTGCCGCGTCGACAGGTCCTGGCGCATATTGTCACCCACGGCGTTCAGCTGCCGCAGCACCTCGCCATTGCTGGCCGACAGGTTCACCTGCAGCGAGCCGGCGCTGTGCCGGATCGAGATTTCGATGCTGCCCAGGTTGGGCGGATCGAGCCGGATCACGGCGTGTTCGCTGTTGCGCTGCAGTTGCAGCTGCAGGCGGTCGCCCAGGGCGGCACGCAGCGGCTGCTGCCAGCCGTCGGGGCTGCCGGCCAGCTTGACGACGTCCGGCGCGGCGGTGGCGTCGGCAGCCAGCGGCGCG
>NZ_WNKZ01000149.1 GCF_009720835.1 Pseudoduganella buxea | reverse complement strand
GGCGTCGTGCCGGCCGGGCCCGGCAGTGCCGGCGTGCCGGGGCTGCCGTTGCTGCCCGGCAGCAGCACGGGCGCGCGCACCGTCACGTCCGGCTTGCGGCGGAAGTTCGCTTCCGTGCCGGCAGAGAATTCCGACGCGTCCGCCAGCGGGCGCTGCACATTGCGGATCAGGCGCGGCGTGATCGACAGCACGATTTCCGTCTTCTGGTTGTCGTCGCTGCCCGTGCCGAACAGGCGGCCCAGGATGGGCACGTCGCCCAGGCCCGGCACCTTGTTGCCCGTCTTGCGCTCTTCGTTGTTGATCAGGCCCGCCAGCACCTGGTTTTCGCCGTCCTTCAGCTGCAGTACGGTGGAGGCCTGGCGCGTGCCGATCTGGTAGGCCGTCGTGCCTGTCTTCGTTTCGATGCGGTTGACGATATTCGATACTTCCAGCGACACGACGATGGCGATCTCGTTGTTCAGGTAGATGGTCGGTTCCGCGTTCAGGGTCAGGCCCACGTCGACATAGCTGACGCTTTCCTGGGCGAAGCCGCTGGTGCCGGGCGACACCGTCGTCGTGATGACGGGCACCTTGTCGCCGATCAGGATCTTGGCCTTCTGCTTGTTGCGCACGCGGATGCGGGGATTGGCCAGCAGGTTCGAGTCGCCATCGGTCTTGTTCGCCGTGATCTTGGCCGACAGGGCCGACACGCCGATGCTGGCGCTGTTGATGGTATCGAGGTCGCGCACGGTCAGCACCGAGCCGCCGTTCGAGATCAGCGGCGAGAACGTGGCGCTGGTGGGCCAGGACACGCCCAGCTCCGTCAGGCGCGAACGCTTCACTTCGAGGATCTCCACTTCCAGCATCACTTCCGGTTCGGCCATGTCCTGCATGGCGACGATCTTCTCGGCCAGCTTGATGGCGTCGGCGTTGTCGCGCATGATGACCAGGTTCAGCTTCTCGTCGGCGACGACGTCGCGCGTCTTCAGGATGGTCTTGAGCGTATTGGCCACCAGCTTGGCGTCGGCATTGGCCAGGAAGAAGGTCTTGACGACGGTTTCCTGGTATTCCTTCAGCTTGGCCGCGATATTCGGGTAGATCAGGATGGTGTTCGCGTCCATCACCTGCTGCTCCAGCTGGTTCGTCATCAGCAGGTAGTAGACGGCCGACTCCACCGTGCTGTTCTTGAGCATGATGGTGGTGCGGGCATCGGCCTTGACGTCCTTGTCGAACACGAAGTTCAGGCCGGAACGGCGCGAGATGACGTCGAACACCTGCTTCAGCGGGGCGTCGCGGAACTCGATCGTGATGGGCTGCTTGAACGTCTTGGCCAGCTGCGACTCGCCGCCGCTGGCCGGGTTCTTCTCGCCGATCTCGCGCTGCAACTGGCGCGCACGGGGCTGGTCCGGCTTTTCCGTCAGCACGACGTCGACCTTGGCGCGGGCCTGCTCGTATTCCTTGCGGGCCACCAGGTCGGCAGCCTCGGCCAGCAGCTTGTCATGCCGTTCGGCCATGTCGAGCGCGCGCAGCGCGCTGCGGGCCCGCTCGTTCTGCGGATTGAGCGCCAGCACGCGCTGGATGTTCTGCAAGGCCAGATCGCGCCGGCCTTCCAGGGTCTGCCGCTCGGCCTGGTCGAGGTAGCGCATCACGGCGCGGTCGCGGGCCTGCAGGTAGGTGGCGCGGTATTGCGCATTGCCCGGGTCGGCGCCGATGGCCTCCTGCAGCTTCAGCAGCCCCGCCTCGACCTGGTCCTGTTCGATCAGGTTCTTCGCGTCCCGATAGGCCATCTGGGCGGCGCAGCCGGACAGCGCCAGGACCATCGCGGACAGGGTGAGCGTGCGGCGCAGGCGGCCCGCGGTGTGCGTGTGACGAGACATCAATCCATGACTCCAATATTGAGCTGCTGCACCTGGTTCAGGGGCAGATAAGTAATCGTCAAGGTGGGTGGCGCGATCGCGTCGATCCGGTACATGCCGTCGATGACCTCGCGGACGTGCGCCACGTAGGTGCGCTCGCCGTTGGCCAGGTAGACCTCCCAGGCGCCGTTGGCCAGGCCCTTGCCGATCACCGTGAACGGCAGCGGCGGCGCCGTCGGTGCCGGCGGCGGTGGCGGCGGGCCGGACGGTTCGGCGGCGACGGCGACCGGCGGCGCGAAGCTCTGGCCGCCGAAGATGCCGCCGCCCTGGAAGGCCGCTTCGCCCGCTTCGCCGATCAGTTCGGACCGGGGCACCAGGCGCAGGATGGTGCCGTCCGCGGCAGCGGCAGCGGCGGCAACGGCAACCGGTGCGGCCGCGGACGTGGCCGTGGCGGTGTCAGGGCGAGGCGCACGTTCCACCGCTTCGGCCACTTCCGTCTCCGGCGTGCTTTCGCCGAACAGCACCAGGCCGGCCGTGGCGACCAGCGCCGCGCCCATCAGCAGGTGGCGCGGCTTCATGGCACCTCCTTCAGGTACAGGGTGAAGCGCAGCCGGGCATCGACGCTGGTGTCGGCGATGGTGTCGCGGCGGAAGTTCACGTCGTCCAGCGCGGCGAACGGCATGGCCGCCAGCGCCTGCAAGGTGAACTGCCAGATCTTCCCGTACGGCCCCTTGACGGGCAAGGTGATCTGGTAGGTGGCCACCTGGGCGCCCTTGTCGTAGCCGAACTTGTATTCGCCCCGGTCCAGCACCAGGCCCAGCTTGGCGGCCAGGTCGAACAGCACCTTGACCTGCTGCTCGGCATGGCGCTTCTGGCCCAGGGTGGCGTAGAAGGCGGCCAGGTTTTCGTTGGCGGTGGGCGGCGGCGCCGCCTCGGCCAGGGTCGACGGTGCCGGCAAGGGCCGCGCCATTTCTTCCAGCTGGGCGGTACGCTGGGGCAGCAGCCAGGCCCACAGCGCCACGCCGGCCAGCAACAGCGCGCCGCACAGGGCGGCGGCCGGGCCGGCCCGCAGCAGGCGCAGGCGCACGTCCAGCATCACGGCCGACAGGCGTATCTCCTTCATCGTCCCCTCCATTGCACTTCGACCTGGAAGCGGATCGGTTTGTTCGGGTCCTGCTCTTCGATTTCATGGCGCACCAGGGCCGCGCCGCTGAAGAACTCCTGCTGTTTGAGCACCTGCACGTAGCCGACCATGTCGTCGCTGGTCTTCGCTTCGGCAGTCACCTTCAGCACGCGCTTGCGCGGGTCCGGTTCCAGCGCCAGCAAGCCGATATTGGCCGGCGTGGCCGCCGCCAGCGCATCCTCCAGCTCGCGCCATGGCAGGTTCAGCTGCATGATGGCCGTGTTTACGGCCGTCGCCTGGGCTTCCGGAATGGCCGTTTCCGGCACGGCTTTCGGCGCCTTCGACAGGGCCCGCTGGCGCGCTTCCAGGCGTTCCAGCTGGGCCGTCCGGATGGCGCGCTGTTCGGCCAGGTCCATCATGGTCCAGGCCCCCAGCACGCACAGCAGCACGCCGGCCAGGCCGGCCGCCGCCATGGCGGGATGCAGCCGGTGCAGGGTGCGCCGCCAGCCCGGCGGCGCGAAATCGATGCGCATGGCTTTCAGGCCGCTCCTCATACCCATCTTCATGCGGGGCTCCCGGCGCGGGCCAGCAGGATGGCGGGCGAAGCGTCGCCGGCCGGCGCGGCGCCAAGCTGGGCACAGGCGACCTGGCCTTCCTGTGCCGGCCGCGCCAGCGCCGCCGGCAACGGGCCGCACAGCTGCACCAGCGATGGTACGGCCAGGCCCAGCAGCAGGGCTTCGCGGTGGACGGTCTGCGTCAGCCAGTAATGGTCGGCGCCGTGGGGCACGGGCACGGCGCGGATGGCGCGCAGCGCCCGGTCGTCGATGGCGGCCAGCGTCAGCATGCGGTCATGCAGCTGGCCGAACCAGGCACCGGCGCGTAACGAGCGGTGCCAGCGGTTCCAGGCCGTGACGAAATGGGGCACCACCTCGACGATGTACATCTGCCGTTCGTCGGCCAGCGCCTGCAGCATGGCCAGCAGCACGCGCGGCATGGCGCAGGCATAAAAACTGTCGCGTGCATCCCAGTCGGCGCTGAAGGTCCAGGCCGATGGCGGTTCGCCATACAGGCTGGCGAAGCGCAGCGCGGCCGCGGCCTCGATATCGGCCAGCCGCGTGGCGCCGGGCGGCGGCGTGACCTGCCATAGGCGGCACAACTCATCGGCCAGCACGATGCCGACGGGCCAGCCGGCCACGTCCTGCCCTTCCAGCAGGGTGCGCAAGGCTTGCGCCAGCGCGGCGGCGCCGACCGGCGTGGCGGCGGCGGTGCCGTCGAGCACCTGCTCGGCCAGCACGGTGACCTTGTCGCCGCGCCAGCGGCTGGTGCGCAGCAGGCTGACGGCCGTGGGCGCGATGCCCAGGCGCAGGGCTTGTCCGGGGAATCTACGCATGCAAGGTCACCCGCTTGATTTCGGTCAAAGTCGTGCCGCCCCGCTTGACCAGTTCCAGCGCCGCCTGGCGCAGGCTGCGCGTGCCGTTTTCATAGGCCGCCTGCTTGACCTGGCGGATCGGGCGCTTCTCCACGATCAGCTCGCGGATCTCGTCGTTCAAGGTGAGGATCTCGGCGATCGAGCGGCGGCCCTTGTAGCCGGTGCCGCGGCAGTCGCCGCAGCCCTTGCCTTCCTTGAATTCGTAGTCGAACACGTCGGCACGGGACAGGCCCACGCTGGCCAGCTCGGCGTCGCTGGGCGTGTATTCGGCGGCGCAATGCGGGCAGTTGATCCGCACCAGGCGCTGGGCCCAGATGCCGTTCAGCGCCGACACGAAGGCATACGGGTCGATGCCCATGTGGGTGAAGCGGCCGAACACGTCGAACACGTTATTGGCGTGCACGGTGGTGAGCACGAGGTGGCCCGTCAGCGCGGACTGCACGGCGATTTCGGCCGTTTCGCGGTCGCGGATCTCGCCCACCATGATCTTGTCCGGGTCGTGGCGCAGGATCGAGCGCAGGCCCTTGGCGAAGGTCAGGCCCTTCTTCTCGTTGACGGGAATCTGCAGGATGCCCGGCAGCTGGTATTCGACCGGGTCCTCGATGGTGATGATCTTCTCGCGCCCGTTATGGATTTCCGTCAGCGCCGCGTACAAGGTGGTGGTCTTGCCCGAACCGGTGGGGCCCGTTACGAGCAGCATGCCGTAGGCTTCCTGCGCCAGGGTGCGCAGGGACACCAGCGACGGCGCGTCGAAGCCCAGCGATTCGAGCGACAGCGAGCCGTACGATTCGATCATGGCGCGCTTGTCGAGAATCCGGATGACGGCATCCTCGCCGTGAATGCTGGGCATGATGGAGACGCGCAAGTCGATCTCGCGGCCGGCGGACTCGACACGGAAGCTGCCGTCCTGCGGCACGCGGCGCTCGGCGATATCGAGCTCGGCCAGCACCTTCAGGCGCGAGATGATCTGCTCGGCCACGTCGATGCCGTTGACGGCCGTGGCATGGTCGAGCACGCCGTCGACGCGGTACTTGACGGCCAGGCCGCCGGACGTGCTTTCCAGGTGGATGTCGGACGCGCCCGCCTTCAGGGCATCGTACAAGGTCGAGTTGACGAGCCGCACGGCCGGGCTGGCCGCTTCGGACACGGAGGCGAACGACAGCACGGCGGCCGTCTTGCCGTCGCGGCGGGAATTGTCCGCGCCCGGCAGCAAGGTGTCCGTGGCGCGGGCCGACTCTTCCTGCTTGGACAGGTAGGCCTGGATGTCGGCCTGCAGGGCCAGGCGCATCTGCAGCGGCGCGTGCGGCGTGGCGCGCGCCTGCGTGCCCAGCCACGTCTGCAGGTCGAGGTCGAGCGGGTCGGCGATGACGCCGACGACGACGCCGTCGTTGGCGCGCAGCAGCACGCACTTTTTCGCCATGGCCTGCGACAGGGGCAGCAGGTCGAAGGCCGGCGTGAAGGCCAGCATCTCGACCGTCTCCAGCACGGCCAGGCCGAAGGGCTGGGCCAGGGCGCGCACCACCAGGCGCGGCTCCATGCCGGCCAGGGTTTCGAGTTCTTCCACCAGCGTGCGTTTCGACTGCACCTGGCGTGCCCGCGCCCGCGCCAGCAGCGCAGCGTCGATGGCGGGATGGATGGCCGGATCGTTCACGACATTTCTCCGGCAAGGTCAAAAATCGGCATATACAACAGTACCACGATGGCGCCCACGATCAAGCCGATGCCGGCCATCAGCAAGGGCTCGAAGGTGCGCGTGAAACGGTCGATCCAGCGGCTGATCTCGCCGTCGTAGAAGGCGGCCGACTGGGTCAGCATGGGGCCCATGTCGCCGGTGCGTTCGCCCACGCGCAGCATGCGCAGCGAGATCGGCGTCGTCAGGCCGTTGGCCTCGAAGGCGGTGGACAGGGGCAGGCCCGCCTCGACCGCCTGGCGCGCCAGCTGCAGGCCGCTCTTGACATTGGCCGACACCATGCCCTGCACCGTCTCGATGGCCTGGACGATGGTGATGCCGCCCTCGGTCAGCATGCCCAGGGTCAGGTACAGCCGCGACAGTTCGTAGATGCGGATGCGCTCGCCGATGGCGGGTAGCCGGCCCAGCAGGCGCAGCAGACCGCCGCTGCCAGCCAGCCGGCGCACGAAGAACACCAGCGCGCCGATGGCCAGCGCCAGGCCGCCGAACAGGGCACCCGTGTGGGCACCGGCGAACTGGCCCCACGACAGCATCACCTGCGACATCCACGGCAGGTTGCGCCCGGCGCCCTGGTAGACTTCGGCGAAACGGGGCACGACATAGCCGATCAGGAACATCGACACGCCGCCGCCGACCAGCAGCAGGATGCAGGGATAGATGGCGGCGCTGACGATCTTTGCCCGCACCGTGTCGATGCGCTGCTGGTAGTCGATATAGCGGGCCAGCGCGCGCGGCAGGTCGCTGGTGCCCTCGGCCGCCTTGACGATGCCCACGTACAGGGGCGGGAACAGCGAAGGCTGCTCGGACAGCACGGTGGAAAAGCGCTGGCCTTCGCGCAGGCCGGCCAGCAAGCGCTCCAGCACGCCACGGGTAGCCGGCGCCGCTTCCTTTTCCAGCAGCGCTTCCAGCGCCTCGACGATGCCGAGGCCGGCGTTCAGCAGCGCCAGCAGCTCCTGGCTGAACAGCACCAGGGAAAGGGCCTTGCCCTTGCCTGGCTTGAAGGCGCCCCGCACGGGATTGATGCTGCTGACGAACAGGCCGCGCGCCTCGACCTGGCGGCGCGCGTCGGCTTCATCGCGGCCGTCGACCACCATGTGGCCGATCGCCATGTCGGGCGACAGGGTACGGACATCGAACTGCATGGGAATGGCGTGCGGGCGTGAGTGGAGCGCAGTGACCTGGTGCGCTTATTGCGAGCTGATGTCGGCGTTGTCGCCGGTACCGCCGGGCTGGCCGTCCTTGCCCAGCGACGTGATTTCGTAGTCGCCCTTGCTGCCGGGCGCCTTGTACTGGTACGGACGACCCCACGGGTCGGCCGGCACGCCTTTTTTCAGGTAGGGGCCGTTCCACTTGGCGCCCGCCGTCGGCGGGGCCGTCATCAGGGCGCCCATGCCCTCTTCCGTCGTGGGGTAGCGGCCCACGTCCAGGCGGTAGGTGTCGAGCGACTTCTCGAACGCCTCGATCTGCGCCTTCGCCACCGTCACTTCCGACTTGCCCAGCTGGGAGAAATACTTGGGACCGACATAGGCCGCCAGCAAACCGATAATGACGATTACGACGAGCAATTCGAGCAAGGTAAAACCGCGCGCGGCACGGGACTGCTGACCATAGAACTTTGCTGCTTGCATCCGAACAAACCTCCGATTTACTACGACAGGAAACATGAAACGGCCGCGCTCGGCTTGTGGCCGGAACCGGAATTGACAGGCGCTGCTGCACGGAGACAGCGTCGCGTCCATATCGCGTCCATAACGCGCACCGGTGTTTCAACGCCCTGCAAGACAGGTGAGATAACACCGAAGGCTACCACGTCATTTAAGGTTTCGACAATTTTTATATTTCGACGTTGCGGTACGGGCCCACTGTCGGGTTTTCCATTGACAGCGCGGGTAACGGTTGAGCAATTTGCATGTATTTATTATATGGGGCCCTGGCCTGTGGTACCGCGTTGGCCCGGGCCCGATTCGGCAGGAAGCCACCCCGACCGGCACAGCCAAGCCGGGCTCAAACCCCGGCGGCACCCCGTGCCACGGCATGTGCCCGGTTGCTCACCCCCAGCAGCTTGTACAGCCGCTGCAGGTGGTTCTTCACCGTCAGCCCGCTGATGCCGAGAATCTGGCCGATCTCGTCGTTGCTCTTGCCTTCGCGCAGCCAGTGCAGCACTTCCGCCTCGCGGGGCGACAGGGCCCGGGTGGCGGCGCGGCGCTCGCCGCCGACGCTGATGCGCTGCAGCGCCAGGTGCATATGGGGCAGCAGCAGTTCGAGGAAGCGCGCCTGGCGCGCGCCTGGCGGGCGCGGCAGACCGCACAGCAGGAAGAAGGTGCTGCCGCCGGGAAGTGCCGGGCTGCCGTGGGCCAGTGCATGTTCCAAGGTCAGCGAGGGGTCGAGGGCCGCCAGCCGGCGCACCAGCGCCCCGCCCGCATCGTCGCCCCGCTGCAGCAGCAAGGGCACGCCGCCACCCCGGCGCCACAGCCGCTGCGC
>NZ_WNKZ01000148.1 GCF_009720835.1 Pseudoduganella buxea | reverse complement strand
GGATGGTGCCGCCCCCGGCGGCGGCACCCTGCGCCAGGCCATGCTGACGGCGGCGCGGCCCTGGCTGCTGCGTGTGCTGGGGCCGAACTGCCTGGGCCTGCTGGTGCCGGGTATCGGCCTGAACGCCAGCTTCGCGCCCGTCGGCGCGCTGCCCGGGCGGCTGGCCTTCGTGTCGCAGTCCGGCGCGCTGGTGACGACGGTGCTGGACTGGGCCCGCACGCGCGGCATCGGCTTTTCCAGCTTCGTGTCGCTGGGCGACGGCAGCGATGTCGACGTCGGCGACCTGCTGGACTACCTGGCGGGCGACCCCGGCACGGATGCCATCCTGCTGTACGTGGAGAGCGTGCGCCACGCGCGCAAGTTCATGTCGGCCGCGCGCAGTGCCGCCCGCGGCAAGCCGACGCTGATCGTCAAGGCCGGCCGCTCGCAGGACGCAGCCAAGGCGGCCTTCAGCCACACGGGCGCGCTGGCTGGCGCCGACCTGGTCTACGACGCCGCGCTGCGCCGGGCCGGCATGCTGCGCGTGCTCAATACCGAAGCCCTGTTCGACGCGGTGGCGATGCTGGCCCGGCCGCGGCCCCTGCACGGCGAACGCCTGGCCATCCTGACCAACGGCGGCGGTGCGGGCGTGATGGCCGTCGATGCGCTGGTGGCGGCCAACGGCACCCTGGCGACCCTGGCGCCGCAGACGGTGGAGGCGCTGTCGCAGGTGCTGCCGGCCACCTGGTCGCACGGCAATCCCGTCGACATCATCGGTGACGCGCCGCCCGAGCGCTACCGCGACGCGCTGGCCGTGCTGCAAGGCGCGCCGGAAGTGGACGCCGTGCTGCTGCTGCATGCGCCCACGGCCATCGTGCCCAGCGCGGCCATCGCCACCCGGTTGCTGCCACTGCTGCAGAGCGGTGGCCGGCCCGTGCTGACGTGCTGGCTGGGCGGCGACAGCGTGGCGGCCGCGCGGCGCCTGTGCCTGGACGCCGGCCTGCCCGTGTTCGACACGCCGGAAGGGGCCGTGCAAGGCTTCGGCCAGCTGGTGCAGTACCGCCGCAACCAGGCCTTGCTGATGCAGGTGCCGGCCGCGCTGGCGGGCGCCGAAGCGGACCGCGCCGGTGCCCGCGCCAGGGTCGCCGCGCTGGTGGCCGCCGGCACCTTGCGGGTGGGGGAAGCGGACAGCAAGGCCATCCTGGCCGCCTACGGCATTCCCGTCGCGCGCACCGTCGTCGTCGAAACGGCGGACCAGGCCATCGCCGCGGCGGCCGACATCGGCTACCCCGTCGCCGTCAAGCTGCTGTCACCCGACGTCGTCCACAAGACCGACGTGGGCGGCGTCGTGCTCGATATCGACCACCCGGACGCACTGCGCGCTGCCCTCGCCGACATTCCCCGCCGCCTGGCGCAGCACCAGCCGGGCGCCCGCATCGCCGGCTACACGGTGCAGCAGATGGTGCGGCGGCCCCGCGCCGTGGAGCTGATCGTCGGCATTTCGACCGATCCCGTGTTCGGGCCCGTCGTCCTGTTCGGCCAGGGCGGCATCGCCGTCGAAGTCGTGGCCGATCAGGCCGTCGCGCTGCCGCCGCTGAACCGCGTTCTGGCCGCGGACCTGGTGGGCCGCACGCGCGTGGCGAAGCTGCTGGCCGGCTACCGCGACCGCCCGGCCGCCGACTTCGATGCGCTGTGCGACGCCCTGGTGCGGATCGGCCAGATGGCCTGCGACCTGCCGGAACTGGCCGAACTGGACATCAACCCGCTGCTGGCCGACAGCGCCGGCGTGGTGGCGCTGGACGCGCGCATGCGCCTGACCGCCGTGGCGCCGGGCAGCGACCCGCTGGCACGCCTGGCCATCTTGCCTTACCCGGATGAACTGGAACAGCGCTGGCCGTGGGCCGGCGGCACCGTCACGATCCGGCCAGTGCGCCCCGAGGACGGGCCGGCTCACCAGGCCTTCTTCGCGGCGCTGTCCGCCGAGGACATCCACTTCCGCCTGTTCGCCGCGCTGCGCGAGCTGTCGCCGGCCCAGCTGGCCCGCTTCACGCAGATCGACTACGCCCGCGAAATGGCCTTCATCGCCACCCGCGAGGGGGCCGCCGGCCAGCCTGAAACCCTGGGCGTGGCCCGCGTCGTGGCCGACCCGGACAATGTGCGGGGCGAATTCGCCGTTACCGTGCGCACTGACCTGAAGGCGCGCGGCCTGGGCCACCTGTTGATGACGCGGCTGATCGACTACTGCCGCGCGCGCGGCCTGGCCGAACTGACCGGTACGGTACTGCCCGATAACGTGCGCATGCTGGCCCTGGCGCAGGCGCTGGGCTTCACGACCAGGCGCGCTGACGACCTCGTCGAGCTGCGGCTGGACCTGGCGCCGGGTGGGCAGGCGTAGCGTGGGTGTTGGCAGCGGGCCGCCCGCAAGGTATGCTCCGGCGGCATCCCGACCATCCATACGAAAGAACAATATGAAACAACTGCTGTCTTCCTGCGCCCTGGGCCTTGTCCTGAGCGTGGGCCTGTCCGCCTGCGACCGCGCCAAGACGCCGCCGCCGGCACCCGCCGAGGCCACGCCGACGGTGGCCTTCCAGAAGACCGATGCCGTCGTCGGCACGGGCAAGGAAGCCACCGCCGGCTCGACGGCCGTGGTCCATTACACGGGCTGGCTGTACGCGCCGGCCGCGCCCCAGCAGCACGGCGAGAAATTCGATTCCTCCGTCGGGCGCGGCCCGTTCAGCTTCCAGCTGGGCGCCGGCCAGGTCATCAAGGGCTGGGACGAAGGCGTGCAGGGCATGAAGGTGGGCGGCAAGCGCACCCTGATCGTGCCGGCCGCGATGGGCTATGGCGAGGGCGGCGCCGGCCCGATTCCGCCGAATGCCACCCTGATCTTCGACGTGGAGCTGCTGGAAGTGCGCTGACCGGCGGCGGGAAACCGGCTACAGGTTTCCCGCCGATTTCACCGCGATTTCACCACCCCTGCGCCATGCTGGGGCTCGTCCACCATTGCGAGTCCCATGTGAAAACCGTCGCCTGTCTGCCGTTGCTGCTGCTACTGCTCTTGCTGTCGTTGGCCGCGCCCCTGCGCGCAGCGCCAAGCGTGGGCGAGGCCATCTCGGCCCTGCTGGTCGAGGAGAAGCTCGACGGCGCCGTCTGGGCGACGCTGGAAGGGGAAGGGGCGGCAGGCGTCAGTCATGCCGGGCGCCGCACGCCGATGCGCGCAGACAGCCGCGTGCACGTGGGTTCGATCGCCAAGACCGTGCTGGCCGCCGGCGTGCTGCGCCTGGTCAGCCAGGGACGCCTGGACCTCGATACGCCCGTGGCGCCCCTCCTTCCCGCGCTGGATTTCGACAATCCGTGGCAGGCCCACGACCCCGTGCGCGTGCGCCACCTGCTCGATCACACGGCGGGGCTGGACGACGCACGCCTGTGGCATATCTTCAGCGGCAAGGCCGATCCCGACGCACCGCTGGCGGCCGCCTTTCCCGCCGGCCGGGGCGTGCTGCGCGTGCGCACGCGGCCCGGTGCGCGCACTTCCTATTCGAACATGTCGTACACCTTGCTGGGCATGGTGATCGAGGCGACAGTGGGCCAGCGCTACGAGCGTTACCTGGACCGCGCGCTGCTGGCCCCGCTGGGCATGCGCGACAGCACCTTCACGTTCGTATCGCAGGCACGCGATCCGCGCCTGGCGATGGGCCACTTCGAGGGCGGCGTTGCCCATGCGGCGATGCCGTCCTACCTGCGCCCGGCCGGCCAGTTCACGACGACGGCGGGCGACATGGTCCGGTTCGCCCGCTTCCTTATGGGCGACGGCACGCTTGCCGGGCAGTCCTTCATCGCGCCCGCGCTGTTGCGGCGCATGGGGCAGGGCGCCGGCCAGGAAGCGGCGCGGGCCGGCCTTCAGCTCGGCTACGGCCTCGGCCTGCGTACTGTCGACCGCCACGGTGCAGTGGCCCGCTGCCATGGCGGCAACGGCATCGGCTTTCGCGCGATGCTGTGCCTGTTCCCGGTGCCCCGGCAGGCATTTTTCATTGCCATCAACACCGACAGCGAGACGGCCGATTACCAGCGCTTCGACGCGCTGCTGACCCGGGCACTGGTGCCGGCCGTCGCCAGCCCCGTGCCGCCGCCGGCCCCGGTGCCGCGCTTCGAGAGTGGGCCTTGGCTGGGCTTCTACCTGCCCGCCCCGAACCGTTTCGACACGATGCGCCTGGTCGATAGCGCCTTCGGCTTTGTCCGCCTGCACGGCAACGGCGGGAATCTCGTGTTCACGCCCTTCCAGCGCGCCGCGATCGAACTCGTGCACGAAGGCGGCGGGCTGTTCCGCCCGCGGGGAAAGTTGCTGGCCTCGCATGCGCTGCTGACGTCGAGCGACGGCCGTCGCATCGTCACGAACGGTACGCAGAGCTACGCCCAGGTGCCGTTGCCCTGCCTGGTGTTGCTGTGGTCCAGCCTGGCCGCCGGCGCACTGGGGCTGGTGACGATTGCGCTACTGGCCGGCGTGCGCGTGGCACGACGGCGCTTCGCCGTGGCCGATCCGCTCGCCCTGCCGCTGGCCGGCATGCTCGCGCTGCTGCTGCCCTTGCCATTTTTCTACGCCCAGTCCCTCGTGCGGCTGGGCGACCTGACGGTGGCCAGCGCGCTGCTTGCCGTCGTTACGGCCTTGCTGCCGGTGGCGATGGCTGTCGGGTTGGCCAGGTCACTGCGCCGAAAGGCCAGCATGGACGCTGCGGCCAGCCTGGCGGTCCTGCAAGCGTGCGTCGTGCTGGCGACAGGCGGTCTGCTGCCCTTGCAGCTGTGGCGCTAGCGCCACGCCAGGCCGCCGCCACACGGTTGACGACGTCAAGGGGGACGGAAATATAGTTTCCGTAGTACAATCTCTTCAAGAAGATTCGACCCGGCCGCCGCCCCGCCGCCCGCCTTATTTCCGGTGCCCCAGCCCCGCATCGCAATTCCGGCTTCCCGCCCGTCCCGTTACCACCATGACCGTCCACAATGAAACCGCGCGCCTGGCCGCGCTGCGCAGGCTCGACCTGCTCGACACGCCGCCCAGCGAAGCGTTCGACCGCATCACCCGCATGGCGGCGCGCCTGTTCGACCTGCCCATCGCGGCCGTGTCGCTGACGGATGCCGACCGGCAGTGGTTCAAGTCGAAGGTGGGCGTCGAGCACTGGTCGATCCCCCGTCTGCAGGCGCCATGCGCGGCCGTGTGCGACGGCGACAATTTCCTGGTCATTCCCGACCTGCTGGAAGACGAACATTTCCGCGACAGCCCGCTGGCCGCCTCCGGCGTGCGCTTCTACGCGGGCGCGCCGCTGACGGACCGGGACGGGCATACGCTGGGCGCCATGTGCGTGCTGGGCACGGCACCGCGCCAGATCACGGCGGCCGAGCGCGACGTCCTGACGGACCTGGCCGCGATGGTGATGGCCCAGATCGAATTGCAGCATACCTTGGGTCGCATCGATCCCATCAGCCACCTGCCGAACCGCAACCAGTTCCTCGACGATTTCGCCGACCTGCCCAAGGCCCGGCCCCACGGCGCGCCGGCGCTGGCCGTACTGCTGCACCTGGCGAGCCCGGCGCAGCTGGCCAACGCCGCGCGCGTCATGAGTTCCTGCTACCTGGATGCGATGGTCAACGAAGCGGTGCGCTCGCTGTCGATCCGGCTGGGCGGCACCACGCGCATGTACCAGCTGGGGCCGACGCAGGTGGCCCTGATCGCGCCGCAAGGCACGAGCGCCGCCACCTGCCGTGCAGCGCTGGCGAGCTGGGTCGACGAGCGCGACCTGTGGTCGACGTCGCGCTTCGTGACGACACCGGCGGCCGGTATCGCGCCCTTCACGGTGGGCGAGACGGCGGCCCTCGACGTGCTGCGCTTCGCCGAAAGCGCCGTGCAGGATGCGTTCGCGGCCGGCGCCGCCGTGGCCGTGTATTCGTCGGCCCAGGATGCGGCCTACCTGCGCCGCTTCACCTTGCTCAACGAATTCGGCCGCGCCCTGGCCCAGCCGGACCAGCTGCGGCTCGTGTTCCAGCCCCGCGTCGACCTGGCCAGCGGGGCCTGCGTGGGTGCCGAGGCGCTGTTGCGCTGGCGCCACCCGCAACTGGGCGACGTCTCGCCCGGCGAATTCATGCCCATCGTCGAGCAGACGTCGATGGCACGGCCCACCACGGCCTGGGTCATCGACGCGGCGCTGCGGCAGATGGCGGCCTGGCGCGCGGCAGGCCTGCGTCTGCCGCTGTCGGTGAACGTGTCGGCGCCGAACCTGCTGGAAGCCGATTTTGCCGACCGCGTGCTGGCCCTGCTGTGCCAGCATGACATCGAACCGGGCCAACTGGAACTGGAAGTGACGGAGAGCGCGGCGATGGAGAACCTGGCCACCGCCCACGCCACCCTGGCCCGGCTGCACGGGGCCGGCGTGCGCGTGGCGATCGACGACTTCGGCACAGGCTACAGCAGCCTGGCCTACCTGCAGTCGATCCCGGCCCACGTGGTGAAGATCGACCAGAGCTTCGTGCGCGGCATGGAGCACGACGCGCGCAAGGGCTCGCTGGTGACGGCCATGATCGGGCTGTCGCACGACCTGGGCTACCGCGTCGTGGCCGAAGGCGTGGAGACGGACCACGCCAGGGTGCTGCTGCGCGAGGCCGCCTGCGACGAGGCCCAGGGGTACTTCTTTGCCCGCCCGCTGGAGCCGGCCGCGCTGTGCGCGTGGCTGCGCGAACGCGCGCCCGGCCAGCCCTTGCGCGAGGCCGCGCTGGTAGAATGAGGCGGCGGCATGTGCCGCCCTACCAGGACGCCATCGATGCAGGAACAGCCCTCCCGGCAAGGCGCGCTGCGCATTGCCATGTTCAGCAGCCAGCCTTACGACCGCCGCTTCTTCGAGGAGGCCCGCGCGGCCCGCAACGACGGCGCCGAGATCCACTACCACGCCACCGCCCTCGATGCGGAAACGGCAGTGCTGGCCCAGGGCTGCACGGCCGTCTGCGTGTTCGTCAACGACGTGCTGGACGCGGCCACCCTGGACTTGCTGCATGGCCTGGGCGTGCGCGCCTTGCTGCTGCGCTGCGCCGGCTTCAATAACGTCGACCTGCACGCCGCCGCGCGCCTGGGCATGTTCGCCGCGCGGGTGCCGGCCTATTCGCCCGAGGCCGTGGCCGAGCATGCGCTGGCCATGATCCAGACCCTGAACCGGCACACGCACCGGGCTTACGCGCGCGTACGCGAGGGCAATTTCGCGCTGGAGGGCCTGCTCGGCATGACCCTGCACGGCAAGACGGCCGGCATCGTCGGCACGGGCAAGATCGGCCTGGCCACGGCCCGCATCCTGAACGGTTTCGGCTGCCGCGTGCTGGGCTTCGACCCTTTCCCGTCACCCGCCTTCGCGCCGCTGGGCACGATGGTGCCGCTGGCACAACTGCTGGCCGAGTCGGATATCGTGTCGCTGCATTGCCCGCTGACGGACACCACCCGCCACCTGATCGACGCCGCCACCCTGGCCGCGATGAAACCGGGGGCCATGCTGGTCAACACGTCGCGCGGCGGGTTGATCGACACTGCCGCCGTCATCGAGGCCTTGAAGTCGCGCCAGCTTGGCGCCCTGGCCATCGACGTCTACGAGCAGGAAAGCGCGCTGTTCTTCCATGACCATTCCGGCGACATCCTGACGGACGACATTTTCGGCCGCCTGCTGACCTTTCCGAACGTCCTGATCACGGGTCACCAGGGCTTCTTCACGATCGAGGCGCTGCGCGAGATCGCCGCCATCACCTTCGACAACCTCGATTGCTTCCGGCGCGGCGGCCAGTGCGCCAACCTGCTGCCGGCACCGGACTGACTCATCCCGGGCGAGGATGCAGCCGCGCCAGCACGGCGCGGGCCAGCTGCAGGCCCGCCATGATGAGCAGGCCCACGCCGGCGGCCATGACCAGCTGCGGCACCGTCAGCGGCGCAAAATGGAACAGCCTCGCCAGCAGGGGCACATACAAGGTGGCCGCCAGCATCGCCAGGGCCGTGCCGGCCACGCCCCAGAACAGGGGATTCGATGCCGCCAGCGCGCGCAGGCCGCCCCCGCGCACGCGGTGCGACAGCAGCAGCGCCAGGTTGGCCAGCACCAGACTGGCGAAGCCGAAGGCACGTGCCGTATCGGCCGGCAGGCGCGCCGCCGCCACGCCGTAGCACAGGGCCAGCACGGCCAGCACGGCGGCGCCTTCGCCCAGCGCGCGCAGGATGGCACGGGTGCTGAACAGGGGCATGTCGCGCGGGCGGGGCGGGCGCCGCATCAGGTCCCGTTCGGCCGGTTCGTTCTCGAACACGAGGGCGCAGGCGGGATCGATCACCAGTTCCAGGAACACGATATGGGCCGGATACAGCATCGCCGGCCAGCCCAGCAGCGCGGGCAGCAGCGCCATGCCCGCGATCGGCACGTGGATGGCGACGATATAGGCCATCGACTTGCGCATATTGTCGAAGATGCGGCGGCCCGCCTGGACGGCGTCGACGATCGACGCGAAGCGATCGTCCAGCAAGGTAAGTTGGGCCGCCTCGCGCGCCACGTCGGTCCCGCGCAAGCCCATGGCCACGCCCACATCGGCGGCGCGCAGGGCCGGCGCGTCGTTGACACCGTCGCCCGTCATCGCCACCACGGCGCCGCCCCGCTGCAGGGCCTGGACGATACGCAGCTTCTGCTCGGGGACGATGCGGGCGCATACGTTGGCCCCGGACAGCCGTGCGGCCAATGCCGTGTCGTCCAGCCCGTCCAGCGCGGCGCCGTTGACGACGTCGCCGGCGGCGATGCCGGCCTGGCCCGCGATGGCCTGGGCCGTGGCGGGATGGTCGCCCGTGATCATGATGACGCGCAGGCCGGCCGCCCGGCACGCCGCGACGGCATCGGGGATGTCGGCACGCAGCGGGTCGGCCAGCGCGCACAGGCCCAGAAAGCCGAAGGGCAGGGCGGCGGGATCGTCCGGCCATGGACCGTCGTGGGTCGCGCCGGCCACGGCCA
>NZ_WNKZ01000147.1 GCF_009720835.1 Pseudoduganella buxea | reverse complement strand
CGATTACATCGAGATGTTCTACAATCCGAAGCGCCGGCACAGCTTCAGCAATGACTTGTCGCCGGTCGAGTATGAAAAGCAGTATTTCAAGCGGCTCGCGAGTGTCTAGGAAACTCGTGGCGATTCAGTTCAAGAAAATTGTTCCACCGAGATGGCTGCGGTCAAATGGTGCGATTTCGGAACGGCAGCTCGGTTAGCGCAATATGGGGCGCTGTACATTTCATCGAGTGGCAGTGATGAGTAGGCGTGTCGATTTACGTCTTTTGCTGTGGCTATTCACGACAGCGAGTGTCATCACCGGTCAAGTGCAGGAAGCCCAGGCATAGCTACGCCGGTGGGCAATATGGAGGACACCGATGGTGGCATCAGACTGTATTGATCGTGCAGCACGATCAATGCACTAGGCGCGTCTCGAGCGCTACGCCTACACGATAATCCGCGCAGGACCCGAACGAATGAAAAAATTGATTTCCGTTGGGGTGTGGGTTCGATACCCACGGATTGCGTTTTGATTGTAGACCGTGATCAAAAAGTTTCAAGCAGCGTGAACGGAGGAATGCAGTGTCACCGAATCGCCCATCGCAGGTGGGCGGGATATGGGACACGCCTGAGGTGTATGAGTAATCGGCGAACCGTCGCGTCTATGCTCGAGTCTTCGTCGCCGACTTGCCTAAGCTATACCAGTGACGGTCGTCGCTACCTGGTCGTGGGCGTCGCGCTTACAGCTTGGGCTCGGTGGTGCGGCATTTCGTCCATGAAATGCGGTGCCCCGAGAGTGGAGTCTCCTAATGCAACGATTAGCCGTTACGCCGTCGTGAGATGGTGCATTGGAATTGTGAAAGCCTAGCGGCCATCACAATTGGCAGGTAGCGGCCAATGTTTGCATCGCACGCATGAGCCAGCAGGGCGGGACGCCTGGAATGAGTTCAGGACGCAAATGAAGCGACACTACCAATTTGATGTGCCAGCTGATTTGGTAAAGTGGGACTAAATGATCGGCTCTCGACGGCCAAGCTCAGCTAGGCTGCCGACTGTATTGCTTGATCAATTGGAGATGCCGCCTTAGCCCAGGTCTTCACGACGTCAGGCATCGTCGATGGATCGGAAGTGTGCGACAGCGGCAAGGCTATGACTGCAATCGATAAAAGCGAGAACTGCGAAAGCCCTTTTACAAGTCGATTTCCGTCCTCAAACCGCTTTGCGTGCGCGGCCGTAGATTTTGATGAAAGACACCCGGCCGAACTCCTCGGGTCTCACGCCGAGCTAGCGTCGCCGATGCCAATAGCCCAATGGCAGCGTCCAAGGACCTTCATCGACCCACCAGGATTTCATAGGCAAAGGTTACTGCAGCTGGAGTGTGGGAAGCGTCGTTGATTTCCGGCTGAACTGCTTCTATTGTCATGACGCACAACGCGCCAATCTGATTCATCAGTACGACCTTTTGTCCGACAGCGGGCGTCACAGCTCTCGCGGGCCTCAGAAAAGTCTCAAAAGCGAATGTATCGAGGCTAGTGTTCGGGATGAGTCCGACCGCCTTCAAGCCTTTGTCGGAATACATATACACGGAATCGCCGCTATGCTCACTGAAAGCGACATTAAATTGATATTCCCCATGCCCTACGGTGTAATGAAGGTGGTCTCCGTACTGGAATGTTACCCGACCGCGCAACGTGGGATTTGCGTAGTTCGCCGGATCGCCCACGACATCAATTCTTTCAATCCGCGCCGCCCGCTCGCGGAGGACGGCTGGCGGGAGCGCGTGCGCCTTGTCTGCGGGAAGTCCTTCGATCCAACGCCAAAGATCGTCGAGTTGTTCAATTCCAGGAAACTGGCCAAGGTCTGGCCGAGAATTGAAGTCGAATCCCTTGGGGCGTTTGTCGGCCATCCACGCAGGCAACCTACACTGCGCGTTGTCCACGAAAAGAACTGAGAGCCACGACTCGGGTTTCTGGTCAACTGCTTCCCGTATCCAGCGGTTCTCGATCGCAACTCCCGAACCAGGAAGGTTGTCTGCACGGTCTACGTAATTCTCGTCAACGATCATCAAGACCCGGTCGGCTGTTGCCACTTCGCGCATGAAGTTGCTCAAGCTAGAACCGTACACTACGGCCTCGTCGATTTGAACAGTGTAGCCCAGCAATCGTAATTGAACCGCCACGAGCCTTACCCATGCACGGTGCGCGTTGTATGTCCACGCGTATGAAATAAAGACTCGAGTTTTTACGTGTTTTCCGGTCTAGTTCGGTTCGTCGGCCGGGGTCGTCGCCCGGAGCTTCTCCAACACCTGCTGGTAGTTCGGATGCAACGCTCCTGCTCGGCGGCGGCAACCAGCGCGGCCTTCACATCCGGCGGGACTCTAACGCTAACAACCTCTGTCTTCGTGACGGCCACGAGCTGCTCCTGTGTGAAAAACGCTAGCGTTTTGCTAAGCATATCAGGAATTGTCTTTCCGGCCAACAAGTCTTGAAAATTGGCGCGTATGCGCAAAGAACTATGGCGCGCGCAGTTGTGTTCGGGCGCTAACTGAACATGCTTGCCGGCCGAGACATGCTGTACGCTGTCGGAAGCTGCGGCCCGCGACAGGCTACAATCGGCCAATTGCAGACGTTGGTTAGCGTCAGACGTAAGCTCTAGCGGATGTGGTGTTGGCGCCGACCCAATACTGACCCATCAGTCTTCGGTCGGCGCCAACACAAGTCACCGCAAACTGCGTTCTTCCATGATCTTTTCGTTCTCGATATCTTTACTAAGCTTTTGCACATACTCATCTAACCACTCGCCCACGATAGAGATGCCAACCTGCGCCATCCATCTTTGTGCATTCGACCGGCGTTGAGCTAAATGAAGGCTTCTCGGACCACTGAAGCTTCCACTTCCAAAGCGGAACATGACGGATTCACCGACGCCTTCAATATCGAAGTATCGATCCAAGAAGTCCCGTGTAAGTTCGCCCCCGTTCGCCATTTCCAAAGTTTTTGGTAGCACGTCAGTCATTTTGTGGGCTCGCTCTACGCGGTCTTCATCAATCCACGCGAAGATGTCAGCCGGTTTGAATGCTGTGATTGCTGGAGGAACTGGATCGCCTCTGATTCCATCATCACCAAGCCATATCCTAAACACATACGATTTGTCGGATAACAGGGCTTGGGCAACGATGGGCCACGTCTCAACTGGATGTTCCTTGCAAATATCGAAGGCGATCCTACTGATCTTTCCGCCGGAGCTGATAGCTCCGAACGACTTCGTGCCCTGGACCAGCAACCGGAACAGCTCGATCTTGTATTCGGGAGCAAGCTTCAAGAGTCGCTTAGCCACCAAGCCCCAATAATGATCTGACATAACATCAGCGTCATGATCGGCTCCAGCAGCGAGAACGGCGATTGCCACTGGAAGGTCTAGCGGATCATCTGTCTTGCAGAGCGTCCACTCCGCCATCTGCATAGCTGTGCGGTAGCCAATAGCGTTCTTATCAAGCACAGCCTGAATCGCCCGGCGAATACCATCCTGCCCTAACAGTGCGGGAATGGGATCACGCCCCAGCAAGCACATCCATGACGTATCGCTAGAACTATTCTCATGAATTTCAAGAAGCCTCTCAAAGACCGCTGGGCTCGCTCCAGAGTCCACTACGGCCAAGATGATCCACAGAGCGGGATTCGCAAGGAAGGCCAATGCAAGAGCCTCCCATCGGGCTGGATCAATCCCAAACACCCCTCGTAAGTACCCCCACAAGAAAGGATGCTGGCATTCCTCAGAATGCTTAGTGGCATAGCTGAGCATCTCCTGGTCAAATCGGTCATCTCCGAAGGCGGCAGCCAAATACTCACCAAACTGGCTTCCTTGACGCACTACACTATTGGCAAATAGTTCTGGCAAAGCGACTCGCAGCAAACGCAAGTCTGCTACTGCATCTTCAGCCAATGATCGAATCCTCTGAGCTCGTCGTTCAGTGCCACCATCTTCGACTTCCTCAATATCGTCGTCCCATATAGCTGACAGCACATGCCGCAAGACTCTGCTATGAAAATCAGCTCCATCCATGTGAGTTTTGAGCTGGGCTATTTTTTCGAGCACATCCCCCGCCAGCTCTTTGGGTGGATATCTACCGATGTTGGTCAGGAGTTGATAAATCTGATCGAAATTTTTTCGTTCGGTGGCGAGATCCGTGAGCGTCTGGATGCACAGCTCGTGTAGCACGTTTGTCTTGAGTAAATCTCCCGTTCTCTCAATCAGAATTTTATCGACCTTGTTTTTCCAGAGCACATCAACGGATAAGCGTGACTTCAGCAGTCCATCAATGACTTTGCTCCAGGGCTCTGTTAATTCAGTCCATAGCTTGGGCTGCCAGAAAACAATCTCCGGGCGGGCTCCTTGGAATTCCACATCAATGATGCGGCTCCTTCCGCGAACTTTTAAACAGGCCGAAGCAGTATCAAGTCCGATCTCTCGCACAAAGTCTTTTTGATCTGCGAGCATCTCTAACGCCAACGGAACCCGCTCCTCAAATGGTGTCTGTGTTGGAGCACCAAATGGCATGAACAAGTCCTTCAACGTGCCACGACAGTTGTTGGAATAGGTCGAGCTTTCTCCGAAAGACAGTCTCGCAAGAATTCTCGCCGAAGCTCTAAAATAGGGCTGCCAAACTGCAATGAATGACAGTGCTCGTGCCAAGCTATGCCTCTCTCTACGAATAGCGGTCAAGTCATCATCGGTCCACTTCAAAATACTGCGCAGGAGAGTTAGCGTCTCGGCTGGTGCTGACTGTGCCAGAACAGAAATAAAGCCCGCCCCGACTTCACTAGCCATCACCGCTTTATCCGCAAAGAGTCCGTTGCCTGGGTCAAGCAGGGTTTGGACCACGCTCAGTGCGTGTTTGACATCCTGTGCGTAGACGAATGAGTGCATGAACCAGCGATGCAAAGACTTGGGCATCGTGTTGAGCATTTCCAGAACATCAGCACTCGCACCGAAGTTTTGCCACCACTCTCGCCAGAGGTAGATGCGGAGTGCTTTAGGGACGATCCTTAAGGTTCGGTCCCCTTGCAAAATTCTCCGCTGTAAGTAGTAGTGAACGATCTGATCGAACTTTGAACGAGTGATAGTCGGATCTGTTTTCTGGACAAGGGATGAAACGAAGTCAGCCTCCTCCTGAACCGGCTTGCGATAGCCAAACATCTCGAACAATGCGATGTGCATTAGCACCGTTTTGGCTCGGCCTCCATCAACATCACTGCCATAGCCAGAGATAAATCGGTCCCATATTTGCACGGTACCAGGAGAACGAAGTATGTCCTCAGGATGGTCTCTCAGATTCTCTCCTAGGGCATGTGCAACTCGTGCAGAGCCTTCACACCAAAGAGCCCAATTTGACAGAAGCTGATTTCCTGGGAGGTAGGTGCGAAGTATGCTTTCGACTTGTTCTCGCTCCAGCAGTGGTGCCTGAAGGGTTTGCATGCCGACGCCGCCAGTGGTGCCGGGGCCGTGGTCAATGGTGACAAGTTTGACGCCGGGCCGATCCTTCAATGCGGACCATATTTCTGAGCGTTCGCGATCCTCACATTCGTCAATAACGAGTATCAGTGATCGAGGTTGTCCTTCTCGCATGAGATCATTTAAGAACTGATCTTGGAAGTCGCTGGCCTGCCTAAAATACATAGTGCTAGCACTCACAGATTCATTGCCTGCCACAGCCTCCAAGACTAGCCGTGTTTTCCCAATTCCAGGCTCACCAACGATCCGAATGTGTTGGATACTGCTGTCCTCCAACGTCGCCCGTAACTGCTCGATAAACTGCTTCTGCTCCAAGCCAAGCGATAGGCTTGGCGTCATATCGGAGTTGGCCCTCCAAGAGCCCACGGTCTGGAATCGGATATGGCTCAGACCATTGATTTCCAAACATAGCGACGGGTGCAGCTCTAGCATGCCTGCGAGCTCGCCGGCGCCTAGAACGTGAATCGACACAGCGGGAAAACCGCAGAGAGAAAAATACTCAGCGAGCCAATCCTTTGCCTGATCTCGCTGCTCGGTTGTCAGATCGTGACCGGTTGTGACGAGCGAGTAAGCGAAACCTTGCTCCAGTCCTCGCCTCGTTTGAAGTCCAAGAAATTGAAGCTTAGGCTGTTCCTCTCCAAAAAGCTCTGTGCGAATTTGTGCCTTCTGCCAAGGCTTGAATGACTCGCCTGTTTTAATCTGATAATGGGTGTGACCTGCAATGAGAATGGAGCCGTGTGTCGTGGTCGTGTTGACGCTCGCATCGATACCTCCATCAGCTACAGTAATTGCTTCACTGATGCTGACATCCTGGCGAGGGATGCCCACCCGCCAAGCTTCTGCCCACAATAGCTTCTTCATGAGGTCGATGCCTTGGCCTGCATCGTAGGCAGTAAGCTTAGATTGGGGCACGGAAAAAATGCTCATACGGGAAATCCTTGGATGATGGAAGTGAGTTCTAAATCAAAGACGCTTTCTAGGTTTTGCGAATTCTTCGCCTTGTCGCTCAACGCATTTTTTTCCGCACCTCATTAGCCAGCTTCGTCATTTTGAATCGCCACGAGTTTCCTAGACACTCGCGAGCCGCTTGAAATACTGCTTTTCATACTCGACCGGCGACAAGTCATTGCTGAAGCTGTGCCGGCGCTTCGGATTGTAGAACATCTCGATGTAATCGAAGACATCTTGCCTTGCCTCTTCCCGGGTGCCGTAGGTCTTGCGTCGGATCCGTTCCCGTTTCAGGAGCTGGAAGAAGCTCTCGGCCACGGCGTTATCGTGGCAGTTTCCTCGTCGGCTCATGCTTTGCTGCAGATTGTGCTGGTCCAGGAAGTCGCGCCAGTCGTAGCTGCTGAACTGACTACCCTGATCAGAATGCACCATCACCGTATTCTTGGGCTGCCGTCGCCAGACGGCCATCAAGAGCGCGTTCATTGCCAGCTCGCGATCGATGCGTGAACTCATCGACCAGCCAATTACCTGGCGCGAGAACAGATCAAGCACTACGGCCAGATAAAGCCAGCCTTCATAAGTGCGAATGTACGTGATGTCCGTCACCCAGACGCGATTGGGTTCTTGCACGTCAAATTGACGTTGAAGTTGGTTGGGCGCCACCAGCGAAGGCGCGCCGCCGCGTTTGTATTTGCGCTTGGCGTATCCGGTTTGCGAACGAAGCCCGGCCGACCTCATGAGACGGTGCACGCGATTGATGCCGCATTGTTCACCGAGCTCACGCAGATCGTCGCTGACCTTGCGATAGCCGTACACGCTGCCGCTTTCCAGCCATGATTCCTTGATCGGCACGAGCAGGCGCTTGTCTTCTCTGGCGCGCTTGCTTTCAGGGTTCAGGCGCCAGGCATAGAAGCCGCTCGGGTGCACCTCGAGCACTTTGCACAGCCGGCGCACAGGGAATTGGTCCTGCAACTGAGCAATTAAGGTGTACCTTACCCGGACGTCTTGGCAAAGTACACCGCGGCCTTTTTCAATATGTCACGCTCCTCCGTGACGCGCTTGAGCTCGGCCTTCAGGCGCCGCATCTCGTCGGACTGGGCATCGACGGCCTTGCGCTCCGCCTCGGGTATGCCATAGCGCTTCGCCCAAGCATACAGACTGTGGATGCTTATTCCGAGCCGTGCCGCTACTTCGCTCGCTGGGTGACCGCCCTGCGCCACCTGCTTGACCGCTGCAATCTTGAATTCCTCTGTGTACCGCTTACCGCTCATAGCTTCTCCTTGTGCCCGACATTATGGCTCAGGAGTGTCTAAGATAGTCGTGGCGATTCATCTCAGCATTCACGTACAGAACGCGGTAGGAGTTTGTTCAGAGACAGTTGTATATATATGAGGCGAACACGACAGCTACGGCCGTCGCCCCACCTACGGTCCTTGGAAAAGCCTGGTGCAGTGATGGAATGCGGGCAGTTTCAGTATGTTGTTGCCCATGGCCGTCGGTGTGCCGGCATCGACGGTGGGGTGGGTCCTTGGCTTTGGGTTGGCGCCCCGACAGTGTCAGTACTGCTGTGAAGCTCCTGTTCTTTAACGACCCTGTGAGGAAGGCGCTGAATCAGTGACGGGGAGAGAGGCAAGAAAAGCGGCACATCGCGTTGCGGCCCTTTCCGTTTCACAAATTCGATGTCGATTCCACCGTGTACGGGGCGGACGGCGAGCCGAAGCGAAGCAGGCGAAGCGTCGCGCGCAGCTGCAAGCGGCCGCATCAGAAAGAACATTGTGTCCCCTGCCTGTGCTGCCAAGTGAAGTCGGCGTAGTGCGTCGCTTCGTACATGCGTTTGCCAAAGCAGCAGCGCGCTGCAGCAGCCGCTGCGCAAGACCTGTTCAGCTGCCCAAAGTGCATCGGCGCTTTGCGCCGTTTTGCGTATCCAGATGAGTTGCGATGGAGGGATGCCGATTGCCGCGAGGGCGACGGCCTGCGGTTGATGGGGAGGCTGGACCAAAACAATTGATTGCTGCTGTGCTGCCAATGCGGGTTGGAGTAGACGAATCTCGCCGATACCGGGTTGTTGCAACAGAAGTTCGACCAGGGTCCCGGTTGGCCAGCCGCCACCAGGAAGCTGACCAGACAACGCCGGGTAGCCGGTGTCGACACAGCGACCATGAGATTGCGCTAGTTGGGATGCAAGCCAGAGTGATGGATGCAACGATTCTGGGTTGGCTAATGGTATGGCGGTGGTCATGGCGCGATCATCTCGATATACCACGATTGGCGGTAGAATTTTTGCGTGAGTTCATCGCACTCGATGCCGGCAATCGTCATCGCGTTATCGCCGATGAAGACCACTTCGGCATCCATTAGGGAAGGGAGAACATCATCTCCTACCTTAAGCGCCCTCAACGAAGCAACGCCGCAAGTGCGTTTGAAGTAAGGATGAAAAGCAGTCGTGAGGAACAGGCGACCGGTAATCCCCCCATTTTTAGAGCACGCTAAAAGTAGAGGTTAAGCGGCAAGTGCCAATTTCTGTTTTGGCGTGATACCGCCGAGCGCCATATTGGGTCGGTCGTGATTGTAGGTCCACAACCAGTT
>NZ_WNKZ01000146.1 GCF_009720835.1 Pseudoduganella buxea | reverse complement strand
AGCCCGTCCCGCCGCGCGGCCGGCCCCCGGCTTCGCTCCGGCCGCGCCGACGCAGAGCCGTCCTGCTCCCGGCTTCGCCCCCGCCGCCCCCGCTGTCGACATGGAACGCATCTCGGCCATGATGGCCGATGCCGTCAATGCGGCCAAGGCCACGGCCGCCGCCGAAATGAGCACGATGATGACGGAACTGCGCGCCATGCGCGGCATGATGGAAACGCAGCTGGCCGAGCTGTCCTGGGGTTCGTCGCAGCAGCGCGAGCCGCACAAGGCCGCCGTACTGCGCGAAATGCTGGCTGCCGGCTTTTCCGCCACGCTGTCGAAGATGCTGATCGAAAAGATGCCGGCCGGCCGCAGCGCAGAGGAAAGCCTGCGCTGGGTGCGTACCGTGCTGGCCCGTAACATGAACGTCATCGCCAACGAAGACGCGCTGATCGAAGGTGGCGGCGTGTTCGCCCTGGTCGGCCCGACCGGTGTCGGCAAGACCACGTCGACGGCCAAGCTGGCGGCCCGCTGCGTGATGCGCCACGGCCCGGAAAAGCTGGCCCTGATCACGACGGACGCCTACCGTATCGGCGCGCACGAGCAACTGCGCATCTACGGCAAGATCCTGGGCGTGATGGTGCACTCCGTGAAGGACGAGGCGGACCTGCGCATCGCCCTGAAGGAACTGCGCAACAAGCACACCGTGCTGATCGATACGGTCGGCGTCAGCCAGCGCGACCAGATGGTCACCGAACAGGTCGCCATGCTGCAGGGCGCCGGCGCCGACGTGAAACGCCTGCTGTGCCTGAACTCGACGTCGACCCAGGAAACCCTGACGGAAGTGGTGCGGGCCTACCAGGGCTCCGGCCTGGCCGGTGCCATCATGACCAAGCTGGACGAAGCGGCCTCGATCGGCAATGTGCTGGACGTCGTGATCCGCCAGAAGCTGAACCTGTTCTACGTGTCGAACGGCCAGCGCGTGCCGGAAGACCTGCACCTGGCCAAGCCGATGGAACTGGTCGAGCGCGCCTTCCGCCTGAAGAAGGACGTCAACCAGTTCGCCGACAGCGACCTGCCCATGCTGATGGCCGCGGCCGGCAACGATGCGCGCGAGGTGCACCTTGGCTAATTTCGATTTCGACCAGGCCGAAGGCCTGCGCCGCATGCTGGCGGGGCCGCCGCGGCCCCGTATCGTCACCTTCCTGTCCGCCACCCCGCACGACGACAAGGGTTCCATGCTGGTCAACCTGGGCGCCTCGCTGGCCCGGGCCGGCAACGACGTGCTGCTGGTCGACGCCTGCGCCAGCGCCCACGGCGTCGCCTCGCGCCTCGGCGTGGACAACGGCGCCAGCCTGCTGACGGTGGCGCGCCAGGAATGCGGCCTGAACCAGGTGATCCACCAGGTGCCGCAAGGCTTCAACGTCGTGTCGATGACGCGCGGCGAAGCGCGCAACGGCCCGCAGGAAAGCCGCCGCCTGGCCAAGGCCTTCGACGTGCTGGCCTCGCAGGCCGGCATCGTCCTCGTCGATGGCGAGTTCGACGGCGAAGCATTTCCCGTGCCCGTCATGGCCAGTTCCGAGATCGTCATCCAGGTGTCGAACAGCGCCTCGTCGATCAAGAATGCCTACATGATGATCAAGCGCCTGAACCACGAGCTGGGCCGCCGGCCCTTCGGCATCGTCGTCACGGGTGCATCCGAAGCTGAGGCACGGGTGGTTTACGATAATATGGCGCAGGCGGCAAGCCGTTACCTGGCGGTCAACCTGGTGTCGATGGGTTCCGTGCCGGCCGATGAGTACCTGCACCGTGCCGCCCGGCTGGGCCGTGCCGTCGTCGATGCGTTCCCGCTGGCCGGTGCTTCGGTGGCGTTTCGTCAGCTGGCGGGCCGGTTCGCACTGGCCGGCGCGCCGACGCATTTTGCGGGGAGCGGCAATTAAATCAGCGCAGCGGACCGGGCCGGTCCGGTTGCGCCCATAAGAAATAGAACCAATCTATGTATACGGTCAAAGGGAAGGTGAACAAGGATTCGCTGCTGACGGAGCACATGCCCCTCGTCAAGCGCCTTGCCCACCACATGAAGGCGAAACTGCCGCCCAGCGTGGAAGTCGATGACCTGATACAGGCGGGCATGATCGGCCTGCTCGATGCACTGAACCGCTACGAAGAAACCCACGGTGCCCAGTTCGAGACCTATGCCGTCATGCGCATCCGCGGCGCCATGCTGGACGAGTTGCGTTCCAGCGACTGGATGCCGCGCACGATGCGCCAGGACATGCGCAAGATCGAAACGGCGATGGCCGCGCTGCAGCAGAAGCTGGGCCGCCCGCCCAGCGAATCCGAGGTGGCCAAGTCGCTGAAACTGTCGCTGCAGGATTACCAGGAAATGCTGTCCGAAGGCGGCGGCCACCAGCTGGTGTACTACGAAGACTTCAAGAACGAGGACGGCAGCGACAGCTTCCTCGACCGCTACGCCCACGACGAGGACGCCGATCCCCTGCGGGCGCTGATGGACACGGACTTCCGCCAGGCCGTCATCGACGCCATCGATAACCTGCCGCCCCGCGAGAAACTGTTGATGGGCCTGTATTACGAGGAAGAGTTGAACCTGAAAGAGATCGGCGCCGTCATGGGCGTCTCCGAATCGCGCGTATCGCAATTGCATACGCAGGCCGTCGCGCGCCTGCGCGCCACACTCCGGGAGCAGGCATGGACTGGTCCAGCGTAGCCGGTATCCTGCTGGCGCTGGCGGGCCTTATCGTCGGGCAATCGCTGGAAGGGGGCAAGCTGTCATCGCTGGTGCAGCCGGCCGCGTTTGCCATCGTTGTCATCGGCACCTTCGGCGCCGTGCTGCTGCAGACGCGCCCGGCCACGCTGCGCACGGGCATCCTGATGCTGCGCTGGGTATTCCGTCCGCCCGAGGACAGCCGCGCCGCCCTGAAGAAGGACATCATCGCCTGGAACCAGACGGTGCGCCGGGCCGGCCCGCTGGCGCTGGAGCGCCATATGGCGGCCGCCACCGACCCCTTCATGGCCAAGGGCCTGCGCATGGTGATCGACGGCATCCAGCCGGACAAGCTGCGCCAGTTGCTGGACACGGAAATCACGGCCTTCGAGACGGCCCAGCGCCAGGCCGTGCGCGTGTGGGAATCGGCTGCCGGCTATTCGCCCACCATCGGCATCCTGGGCGCCGTGCTGGGCCTGATCCACGTGATGGAAAACCTGTCCGACCCGTCCAAGCTGGGGCCGGGCATCGCCGTGGCCTTCGTCTCCACGATTTACGGTGTCGGCCTGGCCAACCTGTTCTTCTACCCCATCGCCAACAAGCTCAAGAACATCGTCACGACCCAGGTGCACCAGCAGGAAATCGCCGCCGCCGTGTTCCACGATATCGCCACGGCCGACTTCAGCCGCATCATGGACGAGCGCATCGCCACGCTGATGCGCGATCATTGACGCCGTGAGTCCGACTGCTTGAGCCCGATGCCATGACCCAATACCGCCGCGCCCGCCGCCCCTACGACGAAGAGCCGGAGAACCACGAGCGCTGGCTGATTTCGTACGCCGATTTCATCACCCTGCTGTTCGCCTTCTTCGTCGTCATGTACGCCATCTCGGTCGTCAACACGGGCAAGTACAAGGTGTTCTCGGACGCGCTGGGCGACGCCTTCGGCGGTGCCGGCGCGGCCATCACGCAGAACACGGAAGTGCAGACGACGCCGCAGGCCACGCCCCAGGCCGTGCGCCGCCGCGCCATGATCGCCCAGGAAAAAGTACGCATGACCAAGCTGGCCCAGGACCTGCTGTCGACGATGGCGCCGCTGGTCAAGGAAGGGAAAGTCAGGGTCACGCAGAACAGCCGCGGCGTCTCCGTCGAGATCAACGCCAGCGTGCTGTTCGACCCGGGCGAATCGAAGCTGACGGAAGAATCGCGCGAAGCCCTGCAGGCCGTGGCCAGCCTGCTGAAGGACGATCCCCACGCCGTCCAGGTGGAAGGCCACACGGACAACCAGCCGATCCGCAATATCTACGCGTCGAACTGGGAACTGTCGGCCGTGCGCGCCGCTACCGTGGTGCGCCTGTTCATCGAATCGGGCGTGGCCCCGGAACGGCTGACGGCCGTCGGCCACGCGTCGAACCACCCGGTGGCGGACAACGAGGACCCCATCGGCCGCGCCCGCAACCGCCGCGTGGCCGTGACGATCCTGTCCGGCGTGCCCGATCCGGAAACGGAGATTCCCACGGCGGAAAGTGCTGCTGCCGAAGCTGGGCCGGCGCCGGTGGTGCCGCCGGGGCAGTAAGGTGTTCGGCTGGTTCAAGCGCCGCGACGGCGCGCCGCCCTCCGGTCCGGATTACCGCCGCGTCACGACCCGTGCGGCTGCCGACAAGCTGTGCCGGCAAGGCGAGCTGGCCCGCCTGCTGCTGCTCCCCGTCGAGTTCGGCGGCCAGGACATCCGGGAGAACGTCGTCCACGTGCCGCCCTTTGTCGCCGAACTGAAGGCGCGCATCGACCGCGAGCAGATCCTGCCGCTGGCGTACGAGGGCAAGGTCAGCCGCTACACGGCCACGCCGGAGTACGAAGGCAGCAGCGTGGTGCCGGCGTCGCTGCGCATCGAGGCCACCGACCCGGGCAGTTTCGGCACCACCATCCATATCTGGGGCGCCGCAGTGCAACCCGCGGCGGCGCCCGCACGGCAAGGGCCGCTGCCATCTGCGCCGGCACTGGCAGCGCTGGACGCCGCCGCGCGCGACGATCCCGCCGCCTTCGTGCGCGCATTTATCGGCGATTACCACGCCTGGAATGATTATGCCCACCGCATCGCCGAGGCCGACCCGGCGGGGGGCATGGATGCGGCCGACGCGGCCTATGCCGCGCTGGTCGCCAAGTTCTGCCTGCCCGGCCTGGCGCCCCAGGGCGTTGCCTTCGGCAGCGACTCGTCGCACGACAATGCCCGCGAGAGCGTGCTGGGCATCGAGGCGAACGGCGCCGCCGCCATCGTTCGCACGCGCCACGCCAGCAGCATCGGCACGACCGAGCTGGCGCACGACTATGAATACCACCTGCAATCGGCCGACGGCCGCTGGTTCCTCGCCAGCCTGCTGTACGTGGCCGACGACGGCAAGTACGAGTGCCTGTAAGGCCCGGTTGCGAGCCTCCCGCTTCGCGGCGAGTCAGCCCACGCGCGCCTGCTGGATGCGGATCATGTTGCCGGCCGGGTCGCGCAGGGCGCAGTCGCGCACACCGTAGGGCTGGTCCGTCGGTTCCTGGACGATGTCGACGTCGCGCGCCTGCAACTGGGCGAAGGTGCCGTCCAGGTCGCGGGTGGCCAGCAGCAGCATGCCGTAGGTGCCCTTGGCCATCATTTCCGCGATGGTGCGGCGCTCTTCATCCGTCACGCCGGGCGCGACGCCGGGCGGGGCAAGCACGATCGACGTGCCGGGCTGGTCGCGCGGGCCCACCGTGATCCAGCGCAGCGCGCCGTAGGCCACGTCGTTGCGCACTTCGAAGCCGAGCTTGTCGCGGTAGAAGGCCAGGGCGGCGTCGGCATCGTCATGGGGCAGGAAGGTCGAGTGGATCGAGAGGTCCATGCTGTGTCTCCGTGTGGTGGTGGGAAACGTCAGCATAGCCGCGCCCGCCGGCCGGCGCTTCTCGATTCCTGACCGGCCGCGTCACCTGTTTCGCCACGCACGCCGGCAGGCCTGCCGTGGCGCCGGCGGCCTCTTCGCGGTAGACCGACGGCGGCACGCCCACCAGTTCGGCAAAGCGCGTGCTGAACGTGCCCAGCGAGCTGCAACCTACCTCGAAGCACACGTCCGTCACGCTCATGTCGCCCCGCCGCAGCAGGGCCATGGCGCGCTCGATGCGGCGCGTCATCAGGTAGGCATACGGCGACTCGCCATAGGCCAGCCGGAATTGCCTGCTCAAGTGGCCGGCCGACATGCCGGCGTCCCGGGCCAGCCCTTCCACGTCCAGCGGCTGGGCATACTCGCGGTCGATGCGGTCGCGCACGCGGCGCAGGCGGGCCAGGTCGCGCAGGCGCTGGGATGGCGGCGCGGCCATCACACGGTCAACGCGCCGCGAAAGCCCCGCGCCGCGTAGTAGGACTGGGCACCGTTGTGATACACGAACACGCGGCCATAGCGCCGGTCGCCGAACAGGGCGCCATCGAGGCCACGCACGTCCGCCGGCGTGGCGAGCCAGCTCGACGTCTTCAGGTCGAACGCGCCCAGGGCCTGCAAGGCGTGGTACTGCGCTTCGGTCAGCAATGCGATGCCCATGCTTGCAGCCGTCGCCATGGCGCTGCCGGCCGGTTTCTGCGTCTTGCGCGCCGCCAGCGCGTCGTCGTCATAGCACAGGCTGCGGCGGCCGGCCGGGGTCTCGGCGCTGCAGTCGCAGAAGACGATGCGCCCGTCGTCGTCGCGCCCGGTCACGTCCGGCTCGCCGCCCGTTTCCTCCATCGCCTGCAGCGACTTCAGGGCGCTGGCGTTGCCGTCCAGGCGGGCCAGCACTTCGGGCCAGGCGATGCCGGCGTGGCGTTGCGGATGGCCCTCGAAGCGGGCCTGCAGGGTTTGCAACAGAGTGTCGTAGTGAGGTGATCGCATGGTGGCTTGGTGTCCTGGCATGGATGATCGGCAGGCCTCACGATAGCATGGCACCGCCCGCCGTGGACGACGAGGGCGCCAGCCTTAACGATCTTGAACGGATGGGGTGCAACGGAGCAATTGGATGACGAGACGATGGAGGCGAAGGCGCTGGAAAAGCACGCACGCGCGGAACGCTGGAGGGTGGCGGTGACAGTGGCGCCCAGCTCTAAAGGGCGACAAGCAGCTGGCCGGACTGTTCCAATTCGACGTGGAGGGGCAATTGCACGGTAAATGCGCTGCCGCATCCGTGCCCGGCGCTCGAAACCAATACAGTGCCCTTGTGCGCTTCTACCAGGTTTTTCACCAGGGCCAAGCCCAGACCAAGGCCGCCGCCGGTACGGTCGGACGAAACTTCAGCTTGAACGTATAGGTCGAAAAGGCGCGGCATCAGTTCTGCAGTGATGCCGCTGCCGTTGTCGGACACCCGCAACACCGCCATCGGTCCACGTTTTTCCAAGGTGATCCCGATATCGCCGCCGTTTTCGGTATAGCGGACAGCGTTGCTGAGCAGATTGCTTGCCACCTGGACCAAACGGGTGCGATCCCCCAGCACGAACAAGCTGGCGTCGCCGAGATCCTGTTCCAGGCGATGGCCCTTCAGATCAGCGGCGGCCTGGACCTGCTCGACGGCGGCCCGCACAATTTCGGCCAGCTCCACTCGCTCATTGTCTAGCTGCACCAACCCGCGGCTGACCCTTGAAACGTCCAACAAATCTTCTACCAGTCTGCTCATATGTGCTACCTGGCGGCTGATCAATTCTCCCATCTGGTTGGCGCGCCCTGAAGGGACGCCGGCCGGCTGGAGCAATAAGGCAGCCATGCCGGCGGCGGACAGCGGGCCGCGGAGCTCGTGGCTGAGTGTGGCCAAAAACTGGTCCTTGCTGCGGTCAGCTTGCTGCAGTGCAGCAGCTTTTTGATCAAGCTGATCGTTAAGCGCTTCGATGTGACTGTTCCTTTCCTCCAACCGGGTGGTGGCCAGCAACAGATCATCTTGCCGTGCTTGCAGGGCATTGAGCGCATCAGTCAATTCACGGTTCTGGTGACGCGCTTCGGACAGTGCCACCTGGTTGGGCAATGCTTCGAACCCCGCAACCATCGAGTCAAAACCGGTCGCGGTTATAAACCCTGTTCGTGGAGGGAAGGGCTTGCCAACAATAACTCGGGTGCCTGCCGCGCTGCTGACGATCTCGAAATGGTCCATTAACCGTTGTGCAGACAGAATTCCCAATCCCATGCCGGTTGCTGAGCGATAGCGTCCCGACAGGATCAGTTCAACGTCTGCAATCCCGTTTCCTTCGTCTTCCACGGTGATCAGCAATAGTTGGGGCGCGGCAGTCCCGCACGCAGAAAACGAGACTGAACCAACCCCAGCGTAGTGCAGAATATTTCGGGCCAGTTCCGATACCACGGTGCCGATCCGTGCCTGATCGAGCCCACCAAAGCCGCATGCGGCAGCAATCTGACGGGCTCTCTGGCGCGCGGCGGTAACGTCAAAATCAGTGTCGACACGCAGGGTCAGTATTGGTTCAGTCATGCGAGCCTTAGCAGGTTCATAGTTTGGTCATCGCCCGGCAGGCAACAGTGCTGCCGGCGTTCGAATAAACCAAACTCTTGTTGCAGTACGACATTATAAGCGACGAGCGTCGCCTCCAAGATTCCTCCGACTAGTGGGAACGACGTTGAGGGTGGAGCGAGCGATTGCCGACACGGCGCTCAGGCGACGCTTTCCGCTGGAGGTCGAGCAGCTGCCTGCGGCGGCCCGCACGACGGGCACACGATCTCCTTCGGCGGCTGGGCCATCTGTTGCCGGACGGGGCATCCCGGCCTGATCGGGCCGGCGCGTGATACGGCGCTGGCGCCCTTCGTGGTCTGCGAACGGCGACGTGACAGGCGGCAGCCGGCAACACGCTAGAATGACGCCATGACCCGCAAAACTCCCGTCTTTCCCGGCCCCCGCACGGCGCGCGGCGCCGTCCTGGCCGTGCTGCTGTCGAACGCGGACCAGGCCGGCGCCGAACCCCTGCGCGGGCGCGTCACGCTGGCCGCCATCGTCCGCGCCCTGAAGCGCAAATACCACTGGCCCATCGAAACCACCAGCTTTCCGTCCAACACGGCGGACGGCCGCGCCAGCTGGGCCACCGTCTACAGCCTGCCGCCGGACGTCATTGCCGCCGCCATGGACGAGCGGGCGCGGGACTGGCTGAAGGCGGCGTCTTGAGACGCCTGCCCAATCACGTCAGCCGGGCAGGAAACAAACGAGCGCTTGCTTCCAGTCTTTCCGATCGTCCGCTTCCGGCCGTGAGCTGTCGGCCGCACCGGCAGATGCGGCATGCCCGTGCAAGAGAGAACGGCCTGCAGTGATCGGTATCTGCCCGCCTGCCATCGGCAGTCGGCTCAATTTTGCTCATCGGTAGGTGCTTGCCTTGCTGGAAACCTGAATCGCCACGAGTTTCCTAGACACTCGCGAGCCGCTTGAAATACTGCTTTTCATACTCGACCGGCGACAAGTCATTGCTGAAGCTGTGCCGGCGCTTCGGATTGTAGAACATCTCGATGTAATC
>NZ_WNKZ01000145.1 GCF_009720835.1 Pseudoduganella buxea | reverse complement strand
GCCCAGTGCCGCGCCGTGCTGGCCGCCTACGGCCTGGTGCTGGCGGACGACGGCGTGCGCGACTGCGTAGACGACACGCCGCTGCTGCGCATCGACATGAAGGTGGACCCCGTGTTCGGGCCCGCCATCGGCTTCGGCCTGGGCGGCAGCGCCGGCCGCGCGGCCGATGACCGCGCCGTCGGTCTGCCGCCGCTGAACCTCGTGCTGGCGCGCGATATCGTCCAGCGCAGCAAGGCCGGCCGGGTGCTGGACGAACACGCCGACGCACTGTGCGGTGCGCTGGTGCGGGTGGCCGAACTGGTGGCGGACCTGGACGGGGTGGCCGGCCTCGTGCTCGACCCGCTGGCCGTGGGCGCGGCCGGGCTGCGGGTGGGCGAGGCCGCCATCGACCTGGGTCCGCCACGCCCCGAGTCGGCGATGGCGATCCGGCCCTATCCGCAGGCGCTGGAACAACTGGTGCCGTGGCAGGGCGGGGAACTGCTGCTGCGCCCGATCCGGCCCGAGGATGCGCCGGCCCACGTGCGCTTCTTCGCCGCGCTCGACCCGGACGACGTGCGGCTGCGCTTCTTCACGACCCTGCGCGAACTGCCGCCGGCCCAGCTGGCCCGGCTGACGCAGATCGACTACGACCGCGCCATGGCCTTCATCGCCACCCGCACGGGCAGCGACGGCCTGCCCGAGACGCTGGGCGTGGTGCGGGCCGTGGCCGATTCGGACAACCGCGCCGCCGAGTTCGCCATCGTCATCCGCTCGGACCTGAAGGGCCGGGGCCTGGGCACGATCCTGTTCGCCAAGCTGGTGGATTACTTCCGCAGCCGGGGCACCGGAGCCCTGACGGGCGACGCCTTGGCCGAGAACACGGGCGTGCAGCAGCTGGTGCGGCGTTTCGGCGGACACGTGCTGCCCGGCAATGAAGCGGGCAGCGTGTTGCTGGAACTGCCCTTGCATGCGAAAACATCCTAGAAAGGTAGGAAATTAACTTGTATCCGACTTTGTGCTACGTCAAGGTCGATCTGTCGGTGCTATTTACACTTGTACTTCCGTCCAGCCCTGGGAGCAAGAATGTTAACGGCCACTTATACTCTGGTTGCCTTGTCCGTCGAGCAGGCCCACATCCGTCTGAGTTTGCTTTCATTCCAGAAGTATGTGCAGTCGACCCTGACCCGGCAGCAGAGCCTGACCCTGTCGCAACTTGAATACGCATGCGAAACGCTGGAACGGCTGTACCAGGCCTGCCATTGGCGCAAGGTCGAGCTGTACCTGATTCCCGCGCTGCGCCAGGCCACCGAGCGGGCCGACCAGTTGCTCGACGAGTTGAGCCGGCTGAACCAGTCCGCGCTGGCCGTCGTGCGGCGCCTGAAGCAGAACCTGGTGGAAGGCAATCGCGACGACGGCGAAGTGCTGGCCATCTGCGAATCCATGAACAGCTTCTGCAGCGCGCTGCTGCACCGGCTGGAAAAGGAAGAAAAGGAACTGTTCGCCATCGCCCGCAGCGCCATCTGCGGCGAAGCGTGGTTCGCCATCGCCAACAAGCTGCTGGTGCACGATGCCCAGATGGCCGAGGCGCGCCGCAGCGGCGTCGACGCGGCCTTGCCCGATGGTACTGCCGGCAGCGACAAGGGCCGCGGCCAGGCGCCGGAAAGCGAACCGATCGCCATCGTGCCGCGCCTGGCGCCGCCGGCCGGCGCCGTCACCCAGCTCGATATCGTCCTGCCGGAACTGCAATCCGACCTGCGCCCGGAACTGCGCCAGCGCGCGCTCAAGCGCCTGTCCGGGCAGCGGGCGGCCGGCGGCGAATAGACTGGGCGGGTGCGGCGGCGGTCACAGCGGCAGGCCAGCGGTCGATAAGCGCCGCCGCGAACTGCGGCGCTGCGCTATGATGGCGGTTTTGATCCATCGATAGCACATCATGTTTGAATTCCTTTTCAAGCGGCCCGGCGACAAAGGTCCAGATTCAAACGGTTCCGATTCCAAGGGGCCCGACCCCAGGGGTTCCGATCCGCGCGCCGGCACCGAAGGCGGCGGGCGTGCCGACGGTGCTGCCGATGCGGCCGCGCGCCGGGCCGCGCAGGTCGAGGCGGCCCGCGCGCTGGCGGGGAACGAAGCCGGTGCCGTCGAGCTGATCCTGCAAAGCGAATTCGCCGACGTGCGCCTGGCAGCCGCCGAGCACGTCGTGTCGCAGCCCATGCTGGAACGGGTGCAGCAGGCCGTGCGCAACACGGACCGGCGCGTGGCCAAGCTGGTCCAGGGCCGGCTCGATGCGATCCGCCACGCCCAGGCCGAACAGCGCCAGGCCGAGCTCAGCATCAGCACGGCCGAGCGCCTGCTGGCCGACGAGAAGCTGACGCCGAACCAGGTGGCCGACCTGGACCGCCTGTGGCAGGTGATTGCAGCGCCGGCCGAACTGGCCGAGCGGTTCGGCGTGCTGCGGGCGCAACTGGGCGCACGTCTGGAAGCGCAGGTGACGTTGCAGCGCAGTGTGCGCGATGCGCTGGCCGCCGTGCGCCGCTTCGCCGCGGCGCCCGATGAGGCCGAGCTGGAGCGCCTGGGCGCTGCCCATGCAGCCCACCTGGCCGATCCGGAACGGGCCACCTTGCCCCGTCACCTGCTGAACGATTTCGATGCCGCGCTGGCCGAGGCACGCGCCGCGCTGGCGGCCCGGGCACCGGCCGCCGCCGTCTCCGCCGCGCCGGCGGAGGACATCGACGTCCATACAGCGGGCGTCAACAATGCCGACGTCAATGCTGCCGACACCACCGGGGCCGGCGGCACTGCCGCCGCAGCGTCAGAGCCAGGTGATGCCACTCCGGCCTCGACCCCGGCCGCCACGGCACCGCCGGAGGCGGCCCAGCCGCCCCGTCCGCCCCGCGAGAAACACAAGGCCACGCCGGCGGACAAGGAAGCCAATGCCCGCTTCATGGCCCTGGTCGATGCGATGGAAGCGGCGCTGGAGGCGGGCCAGCTGCACACGGCCGCCGAGCACGACAAGGCGCTTAAGGACAGCAAGACGGGCCGCCTGACGCCGCAGCAGGCCGAGCGGCTGGCCCATATCCGGGGCGAGCTGAAGCGCCTGTCCGCCTGGGCCCGCTGGGGCGGGAATGTGTCGCGCGAGGAGATGGTGCATGCCGTCGAGGAACTGCCCGGGCAGGGCCTGTCGATGAGCGAACTGGCCCGCAAGGTCAGCGCCATGCGCGAACGGTGGAAGGCGCTGGACAATGTCTCCGGCGCGGCGCCGAAAAGCCTGTGGGAAAAGTTCGATGCCGCCTGCACGGCCGCCTATGCGCCGGCCGCGGCCCACTTCAAGCACCTGGCCGACGAGCGCCACGGCAATGCCGCCAAGGCCCAGGCCATGATCGACGAAGTGCATGCGCTGATCGCCGATTCGCCGGCCGCGCGCGAGGACTGGCGCGCGCTGGCCTCCGTGTCGCAGCGGCTGCGCCAGGCCTGGAGCCGGCTCGGCACGATCGACCGCAAGGACAAGAAGAAGCTCGATTCCGCCTTCGGCAAGGCGATGGAAACCCTGATGGCGCCGCTGGAAGGGCAGCGTGCCATCGAGGTGGCGCGGCGCGAACAGCTGATCGAGGAAGTCTACAAGCTCAATCCGGCCGACCGCCATACCGTCGACACCTTGCGGGGCCTGCAGGAAAGCTGGCAGGGCCACGCCAAGGCGCTGCCGCTGGAGCGCAAGCAGGAGCAGGCCCTGTGGCAGAAATTCCGCGCCGCCTGCGACACGATCTTCGCCAAGCGCAAGGAATCGGCCCATGCGGCCGATCACGAGCGCAAGGTGCACCTGCATGCCCGCGAAGCCGTGTGCGAGGCCCTGGAAAACGCCAGCTTCGACGGCGACGACAAGGCCCAGCTGGCTGCCATCGGCAAGGCGCTGAAGGATGCCGCCAGCGCCTGGCATGCGGCCGGCGTCGTGCCCCGCGCGGCCGAGCAGCGCATCGAACAGCGCTACCGCGCCGCCGTGGCACGGGTGCAGGCCATCGGCGACGCCCTTCGCAAGCGTGCCGGCGCGGCGCAGGCCAACGCGCTGCGCGACAAGCTGCGCCTGGTGCAGGCGCTCGAGACGGCGGTGGCCGGCACGGACGCCGTCGACGGGAACGACTGGAACGGGCGCTGGCAGGCCTTGCCCGGTCTTGGCGGCGATACCGAAAAAGCCTTGCGGGGCCGCTTCGATGCGGCGCTGAAGGCGGCCGAAGGCGCGGCGCGCGCGGCATATGGCGCCAGGCTGGCCGCCAACGGCCCGCGCCTGCTGGCCGAAGTGTTGCGTCTGGAGATCGTCGCCGGCATCGACAGCGGTGCCGAGTTCGCACGCGAGCGCCTGAAGATGCAGGTCGAGGTGCTGCAGGATTCGCTCAAGTCCGGCCACAAGGCCGGCCATGGCGGCCACGCCGCGCAACTGGCCGAGCTGTGCGCGCTGCCGGCGCTGGCGGACGACCGTACCGTCAGCCGCATCGAGCAACTGCTGCGCCGCGTCGGCACGGGGGCATGATGGGCAGGGTACGTATCCAGACGGGCGACTTCGACCTGTCGGAGGAAGTGGCGCGGCTGCGCGCCGGCCAGCCCAAGGTGGGCGGCATCGTCACCTTCGTCGGCACGGTGCGCGACCTGAACGACGGCGCCCAGGTGGCAGCCATGGAGCTGGAGCATTATCCCGGCATGACGGAGGCGTCGATCGACGCCATCATCGGGCAGGCCCTGGCACGCTGGCCCATCTTCGACGCCTTCGTGCTGCACCGGGTCGGGCCGCTGCTGCCGCAGGACCAGATCGTGCTGGTGGCCGTCACGTCGGCGCACCGGGGCGAGGCCTTCGCCGCCTGCGAGTTCATCATCGATTACCTGAAGACGGAAGCGCCGTTCTGGAAGAAGGAAAGCACGCCGGCCGGCGAGCGCTGGGTCGATGCCCGGGTCAGCGACGATGCGGCCCTGGACAAGTGGCGTGTTGAAATACCGCAGAAACTGCCTGGACAAGGATGATGCACGCTTGACCTAAGCAAAAAGTCCTGCTTGAAAAAGGACCGGCACATCCTTACTTTATCGTTAGATAAAACTTTGGAGTGTGCGCAAATGCGTCAAGACAAACTGACTACCAAGCTGCAGGAAGCACTCGCCGACGCCCAGAGCCTGGCCGTCGGCAACGATAATCCCTACATCGAACCCCTGCACCTGCTGCTGGCCCTGTTGAACCAGGACGACGGCGCCGCCCGCTCGCTGCTGCAGCGGGCCGGCGTCAATATCGGCGGCCTGACGAAGGCCCTGCAATCGAGCCTGGGCTCGCAGCCGAAGGTGTCCGGCACCGGCGGCAACGTCCAGGTCAGCCGCGAATTCATCGCCGTGCTGAACCTGGCGGACAAGGAAGCCCAGAAGCGCAACGACCAGTTCGTGTCCAGCGAAATGGTGCTGCTCGCGCTGACGGACGACAAGTCCGAGGCGGGCCGGCTGGCCCGCGAGAACGGCCTGTCGCGCAAGTCGCTGGAAGCGGCCATCGACACCGTCCGCGGCGGCAACAAGGTCGATTCGCAGGAGGCCGAAGGCCAGCGTGAAGCGTTGAAAAAATACACGATGGACCTGACCGAGCGGGCCCGCCAGGGCAAGCTCGACCCCGTCATCGGCCGTGACGACGAGATCCGCCGCGCCATCCAGGTGCTGCAGCGACGCACCAAGAACAACCCCGTGCTGATCGGCGAACCTGGCGTGGGCAAGACGGCCATCGTCGAGGGCCTGGCCCAGCGCATCGTCAACAACGAAGTGCCCGATTCGCTGCGCGGCAAGCGCGTGCTGTCGCTCGACATGGCCGCGCTGCTGGCCGGCGCCAAGTTCCGCGGCGAGTTCGAGGAGCGCCTGAAGTCCGTGCTGAACGAGCTGGCCAAGGACGAGGGCCAGACCATCGTCTTCATCGACGAGCTGCACACGATGGTGGGTGCCGGCAAGGCCGAAGGTGCGATGGACGCGGGCAATATGCTCAAACCCGCGCTGGCCCGGGGCGAACTGCATTGCGTGGGCGCCACCACCCTGGACGAGTACCGCAAGTACATCGAGAAGGATGCCGCGCTGGAGCGCCGTTTCCAGAAGATCCTGGTGGACGAGCCCACCGTGGAGGCGACCATCGCCATCCTGCGCGGCCTGCAGGACAAGTACGAGCTGCACCACAAGGTGGAAATCACCGACCCGGCCATCATCGCCGCGGCCGAGCTGTCGCACCGCTACATCACGGACCGCTTCCTGCCCGACAAGGCGATCGACCTGATCGACGAGGCGGCCTCGAAGATCAAGATCGAGATCGACAGCAAACCCGAAGTGATGGACAAGCTGGAACGCCGGCTGATCCAGCTGAAGATCGAGAAGGAAGCCGTCAAGCGCGAGAAGGACGAAGGCTCGCGCCGGCGCCTGGACCTGATCGACGAGGAAATCGCCAAGCTGCAGCGCGAGTACAACGACTTCGAGGAAATCCTGAAGGCCGAGAAGGCCAATGTGCAGGGCACCACGCACATCAAGGAAGAGATCGAGCGCATCCGCCTGCAGATGGACGAGGCCACGCGCGCATCGAACTGGCAGCGCGTCTCCGAGCTGCAGTACGGCCGCCTGCCGGAACTGGAAGCGCAACTGAAGCAGGCCGAGACGACGGCCGGCGCGGCCCAGGACAAGCCCAGGCTGCTGCGCACCCAGGTGGGCGCCGAGGAAATCGCCGAAGTGGTGTCGCGTGCCACCGGCATTCCCGTGTCGCGGATGATGCAGGGCGAACGGGACAAGCTGCTGCATATCGAGGAAAAGCTGCACGAGCGCGTGGTGGGGCAGGATGAGGCGATCAACGCCGTGTCCGATGCCATCCGCCGCTCGCGCGCCGGCCTGGCCGACCCGAACCGCCCGTACGGTTCCTTCCTGTTCCTGGGCCCCACGGGCGTGGGCAAGACCGAGCTGTCGAAGGCGCTGGCGGCCTTCCTGTTCGATACCGAGGACTCGATGATCCGCATCGACATGAGCGAATTCATGGAGAAGCATTCCGTGGCCCGCCTGATCGGCGCGCCGCCCGGCTACGTGGGCTACGACGAGGGCGGTTACCTGACGGAAGCGGTGCGGCGCAAGCCCTACAGCGTGATCCTGCTCGACGAGGTGGAGAAGGCCCACCATGACGTCTTCAACGTGCTGCTGCAGGTGCTGGACGACGGCCGCATGACGGACGGCCAGGGCCGGACGGTCGACTTCAAGAACACCGTCATCATCATGACGTCGAACCTGGGGTCGCAGAAGATCCAGTCGATGGAGGAATCCGATCCGGCCATCGTCAAGCTGGCCGTGATGGCCGAGGTACGCTCGCACTTCCGGCCCGAGTTCGTCAACCGGATCGACGAGATCGTCGTCTTCCACGGCCTGGACGAGAAGAACATCGGTTCCATCGCCCGGATCCAGCTGAAGATCCTGGAAGACCGGCTGCAGCGGATGGAGATGCACCTGGAGGTGTCGGAGCCGGCCCTGCAGAAGATCGCCGAGGCCGGCTACGACCCCGTGTACGGGGCGCGGCCCCTGAAGCGGGCCATCCAGCAGCAGATCGAGAATCCCCTGTCCAAGCTGATCCTGGAAGGGCGCTTCGGGCCGAAGGACACCATCCGCATCGACGCGCGCGACGGGGCGCTGGTGTTTGGCGGCGGCAGCGGCGAGGACGTGCTCAGCAAGTAAGCAGCGGCCGGGCGGTCGTCCCGGCCGGTTTGGATTTGCCGTGCCGGGGTCGATTGGCGCGGTTGCCAAGTTGCTGCAGTTTCCCAAGTTGCTTTGGTTGCTCAAGTTGCGCAAGGAATCGTTGTGGACTACAATGGCTCCAGTCGCCATCAATCCGAGGTCGCCACATGAGTACAGCCACTGCATCGAACACCTTCGCCGCCGGCCTGTCGCGCCAGGCGGCCGACGACGAGGGCGCCGCCTCCTCATCGTATGCCTACCTGGTGGAAGTCGATGACGCCGTGCCCCAGGCACATGTCTTGATCGACCAGCTTTACGCCGCCTTGCGCGCCCATGGCATCCATGCACGCGTGTCGCCGCTGGGCCGGGAAGCGGGCGTGCCCGCCAATACGGCCGAGGAGGGCCGTGTCGCCACGGACAGCCACCGGGGCGAAGCCCTCATCGCCGCCATGGCGCGCGACGGCAGCCTGATCGACGGCGAAACCCTGGCGGCGGCCTGGGGCATCACCCGCCAGGCGCTGGACAAGGCCCGGGCCCGGGGCGAAATCTTCTCCGTGCGCATGGGCCGGCTGCATTACTATCCCGCCGCCGCCCTGCATTTCCTGCGGCCCGACTTCGAACGCATCAACCGCGCCTTCCATGCCGACGTGGCATCGGGGCCCCGCCTGCTCTTCTTTACCCGCAAGCACGGCAGCCTGGGCGGCAAGACGGTGGCCGAGGCCGCCGAGCGCACGACCGACATCGTCGCCCTGGCCAGCGACTGGGAACGTATTTGACCCGTTCGCACCTCCCCGACTTTGCTGCCCTGCGCGCGGCCGGGGAACTGGACTTTTGCCAGGTCGACGTCGCCGGCCTGCTGCGCCTTTCCCTGCAGCCCGGCACCGAGCCGTGGTGGGGCGCCACCGGGCGCTACCGTTTCGACGATCCTGCCAGGGTCTTCGGCGTCACCTACGCGGCCGATACCCTGGCCGTGGCCATCTGCGAAACCATCCTGCACACGGTGGGCGACCACCGGGCGGGCCAGTGGTGGCTGGACCGCAGCGCCGTGGCGCGCCGCGCCATCGTGCACTATGTGCATCCGACGCGTACGCACCTGCGCCACGTCGACCTGAGCGGCATCGCGCTGAAACGCCTGGGCCTGGACAACGACGTCAGTGCCACCGACGACTATGCCCCGACCCAGGGGTTGAGCGGCGCGATCCACGCCCAGGTGCCGGAGGCCGATGGCATCCGCTATGTCAGCAAGCAGCTCAACACGCAGCTGGCCGTCGCCCTGTTCGAACGCAGCGGCGTGCGGGCCGCGCAGGGTGGCGCCACGCCCTGCTGGATCATCGGACACTGCGGCCCTGCTGGCACGCCTGCGGGTGCAGTTGTTTACGCTGTAGCGGCCCGCTGCCGGCCCGGTGCCTGGGTGGCTTCCTGCGCCAGCGCGGCCATCGGCACCATGGCCGTCAGAGCGAGCAGACGCTTGTGCATCTTGGAGAGTTTCATCTATTGCCTTCCTGGGTTTAAAGAAAAAGG
>NZ_WNKZ01000144.1 GCF_009720835.1 Pseudoduganella buxea | reverse complement strand
CCGCGCGCAGCCGCGCCTCGCCGCCGCGGGCGCGCCGCATCAGGTGCGACAGGGCACGCAGCGGTTCCGTCATGCGCCGCGTCAGCAGCCGCACCAGCACCAGCAGGATGACGGCGAAGGACAGGGTGATGCCCAGGTTGCCCAGCATGAGCGACCAGGTCAGGCGGTTCAAGGTGCCCTTGCTGACCTGGACGTGGACATAGCCCAGCAGCTGGGGCGCGTGCTCCTGCATGTCGAAGGGCGATGCCTCGGACTGGCCGCCCAGCACGGGCGCGGCGAACAGCCACGCGGCGCCGTTCTCGGCCAGCAGCATGGCCTGCCGCGGTGCCGCGGCCGGATCCGGCTTGATCATCCAGTTGCCGCCGTGGGCCTGGGCCAGCAGCACCTGGTGGCGCGTGTCGCTGATCTGTACCCCCGTCACGTCGGGGAAGGCCAGCGTGCTCGAGACGACGTCGCGGGCGTTTTCAGGCGAGTGGAACAGCAGCGCCAGGGTGCTCTGGCGGGCGAAGTTGTCGGCGATGCGCTGGCCCTGGCCGAGGAAGTAGTCGCGCATGCGGCTGCTGGCCTGCATCGAATTCATCAGCGACGAGAACAGGGCCAGGCCCAGGATGGCGGCCGACACGATGGCCGTCAGCTGCCAGTTGAAGCCCGTGCGCTGCAGCACGCGCTCGAACGCGCGGTCGAACAGGCGCGATGCCAGGCGCGCGAACATGCGGGTGCCCGAGGCCATCACGGCTGCGGAAAGACGAAGTCGAAGCCGCGCTGGCGCCGCTCGCCCAGCTGCACGCCGACGTGGCTTGCCGTGCGCAGGTCGATCGCCGTCTGCAAGGTGCGCGAGGGCGCCAGGCTGCGCGCGCGGGCACCGCCCGACAGCATGCTCAGGGCCGAACTGGCCAAGGTGCGGCCCATCTCGACATTGTTCGGCACCATGGCGAACAGCGCGCCCTTCTTCTCGTGCAGCACATTGCTGGAAAACAGGGGCACGCCGCCGTTCCCCGTTTCGCGCAGCACGAGCGGCAGGATCGTGCCTTCCTCGACGGTGGTGGCATCGTGCGGCAGCCAGACGGCGTCGCGCCGGCCATCGGCGGTGGCGATCAGCTGCGGGTACAGCTGGACGGCGCGGGCCATGTCGCCGGCGACGAACGCGGCCAGTTCGAGCCCCTGGGCACGGGCAGCCTCGCGCGCCAGGCGGATCAGCCACTCGCTGTTCTTCGGGTTGTAGACGACGATGACGCGGCGCAGTTCCGGCAGCAGCTCACGCAGGCGCGCGAACAGCATGGCCGGATCGGGTGTCAGGCTGATGCCGGCGAGGTTGTCGCTGTCCGACAGCAGCAGCACGCCGCCGACCAGCACGGAGATATCGCGGTCCAGGCCGGCCGCGGCGGCCAAGCCCTGTCGCCCCAGTGCGATGACGATGCGCGTGCCGTTCCGGCGCAGCATCGCGTTCAGGTCGATGGGATCGGCCCGGGCTTCGACGGCATAGCTGCGCACAGGCAGGCTGGTACCTTCCTGGATCCCCCGGATCACGCTGGTGAAGGCGGTGCGGAAGGGTTGGTCGACATTCGAGTACAGCACGGCGATGGTGCCCTTGCCGATCGAGGCGCGCACGTCGGGACGGCGCAGCTGGTCTTCCAGCTGCGCCAGGGTGACGGGAACCATGGTGACGGCATCGGCATCGACGCGCGGCGTCGATGCCGGGCTGCCGTCGAGGGTCTGGAACAGGGCGCCCACGCTGTCCCTGGCCTGGGCGGGTACGCCGGGCAGTTCGAACGCGGGTGCGGCGGCGGCGGTGGCCAGCGCGCACCAGGCCCCCAGGGCTGCAAGCGCCACTGTGAATCGGGTAAGGATCATGGATGTTCTTTCGCTGCAGGCGTGCACCAGCTTGCCTGAATGACAGGCGCTAGTATATTCGCTATATTAGCCAAAAAGAAATAAATTTACGCAAAGCATCATTCTGGCGTCGGTTTACGGGAAGATCGCGTCGAATGGATGTTGTACGGTATCGACATCGAGCCCCAGGTGGCTGGCCGTGCGGGTATTGAAGGCCATGCGTACGGCCCGCAGTGCCTGCAGGCCGGGCGGCGGCGTGGCCGGCGGCGCGGCGGCCGGGGTTTGCACCAGCGTGGCCAGCTCGCGCCCCAGGGCGATGTTGTCCGGATACAGGGCGAACAGCACGCCTTTCTTCACATGCAGCATGCTGGTCGAGAAGATCGGCAGGTTGCGATGCCACGATTCGCGCAGCACCAGCGGCAGGATCGTGCTCTCGTCGACGGTGACGGCGTCCTGCGGCAGCCACAGGGCGTCGCGGCGGCCGTCGGCCTGGGCGAACAGGGCCTCATAGCGGCGCACGGCACCGGCCAGGTCATAGGCTTCGAAGGTCACCAGCTCCAGACCGTGCACGCGGGCCGCTTCGCGCGCCAGCCGCACCGCCATCGCGCTCTGCACGGGGTGGTGCACCACCAGTACCCGCTTGACGCCGGGCACGAGGGCCTTCAGCCATGAAAACAGCAGGGCCGGATCGGGCATCAGGCTGATGCCGCGCCACCGTTCCGGTTCCGGCAGCGCGCCGATGCCGCCCACCACCACCTGCAGCGAGCCGTCCAGGGCGCCCGCCATCTTCAGGCCCTGACGCCCCAGCGCGATGACGCTGCGGCTGCCGTTGCGCTTGAGGCGTCCCTGGAGCTCGGCGGCCCCCAGTCCCGGGGCCAGTGCGATGGCGCTGACCTTGCCCGGAGCCTGCTGCTCGACGCCGGCGACGATTTCCAGGAACACCTTGCGATAGGGCGCACCGACATCGGGGAACAGCACGGCGATGGTGTCGGCAGGCGGTGACGGCTGCTCGTCGGCACGGGCGGCGGGAGACAGGCCGAGCAGCAGGCCCAGGATCAGACCCAGCACCGGGCCCGGTACCAGGCCGGGCAGGACGCGGGACAGGCAAAGCAGGAGGGAGGAATCAAGACGCAACAGCAGGATCGACAGCATCGTCGGGATTTTCCAAAAACAATGTTGCTGGGAGTCTAACGCCAGACGCGCCGTTTGCACACTGCTTTATCAGACAGTGTACGGAAAGCGTGTATGCCGGTGGACGGCGCCGTGACGATGCGGGGTGCCATGAAGAATGCCGGGCGAACCCGGCATTCTTGTACTGCGGTCCAGCGGACGGTGATGTACCGGCCGCGCATCACCAGCCGCGTATCACCAGCCGCGCATTACCAGCCAATATCGTGCAGCAGCGGCAAGGTCAGATCCTTCGGCGGCGTGACTTCATGCGTCAGGTCGCTGTTGATCGACGGTTCCATCAGCTGGTTCGGACGGGCTGCCGTCGTGTAGTGGGACACGGAGGAGCCTGGCTGGAACGTCGTCGGCGTATACATCAGGATGCGCTTCTGGCTGTCCGCGCCGGCCAGCTTCGAGTTGTCACCTTTAAAGGTGGCCACGATGCCGGACTGGGTACGGGTGCGGTAGGCCAGGCGGGCACGCAGTGCTTCGCCGCCGGCCTGGGTGATGCGCACGGACGGGATCGTTACTTCCGGATTGTCGCCGCTCATGCCGGCCGGGTCGCCCGGTGCATTGTCGACGACGATCATGCCGATGGCGCCGGCCGCCTGCACATTGGCCGCCTTGATGACGAACGAGCAGGTGCCGCGATCGACCAGGGCGATATTGCCGCGCACGGCCTTGGCGTTGGTGGCGCTCAGCGGATCGCAGGCCAGGCCCTTGCCCGTCGTCTGGTCGACCACGGGCATCAATTGGCCGGTCACGGTGCTGCTGCCGATGACGGCGCCGAAGCTCGCTTCGCCGAACTGGTAGTTGCCGGCCGTCGTACCGGCGGTCGGGCCGCTGATATTGACCACACCCATGGCGCCCAGCACTTCCGGCACATAGGACGTCACTTCCGGACCGCTCCACGACATGCCGTCGCCGCTGACGGCATTGGCCACGCGCTCGGCCGGCGTCATTTCCGTCCAGTTCTTGTTGGTCTTGTTGTCGATCATGAAGTGATCCCAGATCGACGGGGTGCCCAGGTAGTACTCGCCCGTTTCCTCGTCGGAGAAGCTCTGGAAGCCCAGGCCGTGGCCGATCTCATGCAGCAGCACGGCGACCAGGTCGGTGCCGGAACCGTGGTTGCCGTCCAGGCCCAGGTAGAACGGCGAGCCGGGCAGGCAGTCGTTGAACAGGCCCAGGCGCGAGTTGAAGCGCGCGCGGATGTCCGGCGTATCCGGGTCCTGGTCGACGCCGGACAGCTTGTTGGCCAGAGCGCCCGGATACCAGGTGCCTGCTTTCGGCGCGCCGGGGAAGTCCGAGAACACCTGCAAGGTGCCGGCCGAGCCCAGGGTGGCCGAATTGGCCGTGCAGTTCAGCGGTTCGAAGCTGGCCTGGATGCGGATCGGCACCGTGCTGTCGAGCTGTGCGCCCCAGATATTGGCGGCGTGGGTGAAGGCGATCAGGCGCTGTTCGCCCAGGGTCGTGCCGGTGTTGCCGCCGATCGGATCGGCCGGGGTCGTATCGTTGAAGCCGACGCCCGGTGCGTTGGCGTTGACGATGACGATCGGCGCGGCTGCCTGGGCGGTGCCGATGGCGCCGAAGGCCACGGCGAGGGCAGCGATGATGCTCTTCATGTTATTGCGCTTCATAGTTGCGCTCCTTGGCTTGCGCGGTGCGCAGGTTGTTCGTGGCTGCCGGTGCAGCGTGTTCGTCGGTGACGCAGGCTTCGCTCAGGGTGCCATCGACGTTGCGGGTCACGACGGAGAAGACGGCCTTGCTGCTGGCGCTGGCCACGCGGGTGCCGTCCTTGCGCACTTGCACGGCAGGCGCCTTGACGACGCCGGCGACGGCTTCGGAGCTCTTGATCGGCTTGCCCACCAGGGCCTTGTGTTCGGCGGCGGTCGGCGCACGCAGTTGGCCCGATTCGGCGTCACGTACCACCACCATGCCCTGCTGGTCGGCAGCGATGGCGCTCTGGGACATGCCCAGCGCGGCCAGTGCCAGGCCGGCACCGGCGGCGGCGCGGCGGCTGCGGCGAGCGACCACGCCGACACCGGCCAGGCCCAGGCCCAGCATCAGCCACGACGATGGTTCCGGCACGGCCGAAATGGTCAGGCTGTCGATGCCGATATAGCTGCTGCTGTCGTAGTCACCCGTGTAGTGGAAGGCGAAGCGGCCCGTGCCGCTGCCCGTGAAATCGACGGTGTACTTGGTCCAGTCGCCAGGATAGGCGGTGCTGTCGACGGACAGCAGGCTGGTCTTGAAGCCCGTGATGGCGCTGCCGGCGCCGGCGCTGAACAACAGACCCAGCGTATCGTTATCGAAACCTTCCTCGGCACTATTGCGCGTGTAGAACGTCACACGGGTGGTGCCCGCCAGCGTCAGCTCCGGCGAGATCAGCCAGTTGTCGATCGCACCGCCAAACGGGGTGCCGGCGTTGAAGTTGGCCGCCACGTAGGAGTCGGCCGCGCCGGCCTGCGCCGTGAATGCTTCGGTGTTGCCCTGGAACCAGGAAGTCGAGCCCGCATTGACGTTATTGATAATCCAGCCGTCCAGCGAACTGACGCTGTCGAAGCCCTCGGTAAGGGAGGTTGGCGGCGTCTCTGCGTGGGCACAGGCCGATAGTGTCAGCGCTGCCGAAGCAAAAAGTGTGAGGAAAGTTTTCATTAGTTCACTTTCGTTTTAACGATAGAGGAGAGTGCAATGTTTTTGTAATTGCAAGTTCAGTATAGGGTTAAAAAATGTTTCCATGCCACTGGTTTTTTACAATTTGTAATGCTTTTATTGATTCGTATCCAAATCGCAACGGCGCACTTCACGCTACCGTACGGCACCAGTAACGGCGGGCTTTCCGGCTGTTTCGACTTGTTATTTCCATCCGGAATTTAGAGCTTCCAAAAGGAAAGTAACCCTACATAAATGTAACAAAATGTGAGACTTGTAACGCTGTTCGCGTCGTTGCGCGGGGCCGAGTCCGGCACGCCTTCACGCCAGCATGCCGGCCGCTTCGTTCCCGCAAGGGGCCCGGTTACAATGCTGCCTTTACTCTTTATCTGGCCGATCACGTGCAAAGCCGATCCCTGTATTCCCGCCTGCTCATGCAGTTCACGCCGTATGGCGGCGTGCTCGGTGCCACCCTGGTGGCCGTCGCCATTGCTTCGCTGACGGACGTGCTGCTGATCCGCCAGCTGCAGAACGTCGTCGACGCGCTGCGCCCGCAAGGCATCAGCCAGGGTTCCGAGGTGGCGGGGGGCGTACTGACGGCGGTGGGCCACTGGATCGACCGGCTGCTGCCCGTCACGCCGGCCCAGGCCGCGCTGTGGACCATCCCGGCCATCATCATGGCGCTGGCTTTCCTGCGCATGGTCAGCAGCTTCGCCGGCGACTACGGCTCCGCGTGGCTCAGCAACCGGGTCCAGGCCGATTTGCGGGGCAAGATGTTTCACCGCATCCTGCGCCTGCCGAACGGCTATTTCGACGCGTCGTCCACCGGCACCACGTTGTCGCGCGTGACCTTCGATGCCAACCAGGTGTCGCAGGCGGGCCTGAATGTCGTCAACGTGGCCGTGCGCGACAGCGTGGCGACGGCCGGCTACCTGGTCTCGCTGTTTACCATCGACTGGCAACTGGCCGTGTTCTGCCTGGCCCTGCTGCCGCTGGTGGCGCTGGTCGTCATCTTCGCGGGGCGACGCATGCGCCGCCTGTCCGAAAGCGCCCAGCATGCGATGGGTGAACTGACGCGCGTGCTGGACGAAAGCATCGGCGGCCAGCGCGTCGTCAAGATCTTCGGCGGCCAGGATTACGAGCAGCACCGCTTCGATGAAGTGGTCAAGCTCAATCGCCAGCTGGCCGTGAAGCACGCCGCCACGGCGGCGATGAATTCGGGGATCATCATGATGCTGATCGGCGCCACGCTGTCGGCGGTGATCTATTTCGCGCTGCTGCGCGCCCAGGCCAATGCACTCACGCCCGGTGCCTTCGTCGCCTTCATGGGCTCCCTGATGGCGATGCAGTCGCCCATCAAGAACCTCACCAAGATCAACGAGCCGCTGCAGCGGGGCCTGGCCGCGGCCAAGTCCGTATTCGGCCTGATCGACGCGCCGATCGAGACCGACACGGGGTCGACCCCGCTGCCGCGCGCGGCCGGCCGCCTGCAACTGCAGCAGGTGGGCTTCCATTACAACGCCGGCGACGCCGACGCCGCGCCGGCGCTACGCGACGTGACGCTCGACATCGCCGCCGGCGAGACGGTGGCCCTGGTGGGCGGCTCGGGCAGCGGCAAGACCACCCTGGCCAGCCTGCTGCCGCGCTTCTATGACGTCACGTCCGGGCGCATCATGCTCGACGGCGTCGACGTGCGCGAGTACCGGCTGTCCGACCTGCGCGGCCAGATCGCCCTGGTCAGCCAGGACGTGGTGCTGTTCAACGACACCCTGGCCGCCAATATCGCCTACGGCGACCCGGCGCCGGACCAGGCCAGGATCGAAGCGGCCGCGCGCGCCGCCTATGCCCATGAATTCATCGAACGCCAGCCGAAGGGCTATGCCACGGAAGTGGGCGAGAACGGCCTGCGCCTGTCGGGCGGGCAGCGCCAGCGCCTGGCCATCGCCCGCGCCCTGTACAAGGACGCGCCGATCCTGATCCTGGACGAAGCCACCAGCGCGCTGGACACGGAATCGGAACGCCAGGTGCAGGCCGCGCTGGAACGGCTGATGAAGGGCCGCACCACGGTCGTCATCGCGCACCGGCTTTCCACCATCGAGAATGCCGACCGCATCGTCGTCATGAATTCGGGCAGCATCGCCGAGGCGGGCACGCATGACGCGCTGCTGGCCCATGGCGGCCTGTATGCGCGGCTGTACCAGACCCAGAAGCAGCTGACCTCCTGAGGCCCCGGCGCTCAGTCGCCGGGCGTCCGGCGCAGCGTCAGCAGGTAGGCGGCCATGTCGCGGGCATCGCGTTCGTTCACGCCAAGGGTAGGCATGGTGGTGTGCGGGTCGACCTGGCCTGGGGCGACGATCCAGCGGGCCAGGTTGTCCGCGCTGGTGGGCAGCAGGCCGGCGATATAGCGGCGCTGCCCCAGGCCGTGCAGGGGCGGGCCGACATAGGTCTCCGGCCCCGTCACGCCGGGAATCAGGTGGCAGGCCTGGCAGGCATACTGCGTCAGCACCGTGCGGCCCCGTTCCGTATTCGGCGCGGGCAGGGCGGCCAGCGCCGGCGCGGGCGGCGCGGCCGCAAGGGGCGTCTTGGGCATCGCCGCCCGGTACTGCGCCGCGGTGAGCCCCGGCATGCGCCACAGGAAGCTGACCACGTCCCACAACTCGTTCTCCGTCATGCGCACGCTCCACGCGGGCATGCCGCTCATCTTGATGCCGTGGCGCGTGATCCAGTACAGCTCGCGGGGGCGCCAGCGCCGCGCCGCATCGGCCAACGGGCCGGGCACGGGCTGCATGCTTTGCGCGAAGGGCTGCTGCGCCACGCCGGGGCCGCCGTGGCATTGCTCGCAGTTCTTTTGATAGAGGGCCGCGCCGCGCAGCATCGCCGGCGTGCCGCCCACGGCCGGCTCGACGACCTTGCGGGCGTGGAAGCGCACGGATTTTCGCATGCCCTGTTCCAGCAGCGAATGCACGGCCTGCCAGTGCTGGCGCGTGGCCGTGATGTCGTACCAGCCACCTTCCAGCACCGCGAACCCCGTCGCGGTGGCCGTAAGGCCCGTCACGACCAGGGTGATGGCGGCGCTTTTCAGTGCGATGCGGGTGGTCTTGGAGGGCATGGTGGTCGGTGCGCACTGTTGGAACGCACTGTTGAAGGTTCGTTATGATGTCTTTCTTGTATTATATGGATTCCCCCGATTCCTGCAGGAATAGTGCGTGCGCGCAAGATCCCGTCTTAGCTTCCCGATGCTCCACCTGCTGGCCGGCCTGCTGCTGACCGGCTGCGGTGAGCGGGAGCACGCGCCGCTGGCCGTGCCCGGGGGCGACGTCGACCAGGGCCGAAGGCTGCTGGCCCAGTTCCAGTGCGGCGCCTGCCACAGCATTCCCGGTGTCGAGGCGGCGCGCGGCACGGCCGGCCCGCCGCTCGCCACCTTCGGCCGGCAAAGCTACGTGGCCGGGCGCCTGCCGAACGATCCCGACTCGCTGGTGCGGTGGATCGTCGACCCGCCCGCCGTCAAGCCGGGCACGGCCATGCCGGCCCAGGGCGTGACGCCGGACGACGCGCGCCATATGGCCGCCTACCTGTATACCTTGCGATGACGGGCTCGATGCTCGATCCGGCCAGCCCGGACGCCATCGTCATCGGCCGCCTGGGCTGGGCCATGTTCGCCGCCGCCGCCGTCATCCTCGCCGCGCTGACGTGGCTGGCCCTGTCCAGCGCGGCTTGTGGCTGGTGGCGCTGGCGTTCGCCGGTTTTCTGATCGGCCTTGGCGGCAAGGTGGTCGACAATATGAACCTGGTCGAGGCGCCACTTAGCCTGGACCAGTTCGTC
>NZ_WNKZ01000143.1 GCF_009720835.1 Pseudoduganella buxea | reverse complement strand
TTCTATAACCGCCAGCGGCGCCACTCGCGTCTCGGGTATCTATCGCCAGCATCGTTTGCCGAAGAATTCAGCAGACAGAAGCTGGCTGCTTGAAACGGACGTGTCCACTATTGACAGTGCACCTCAGACATCGGCCTCAAGAAAGCAAAAATCAAGGAAGCACAAGACATACTTGAGCCCCATATCCCACAAAAACCAACTGATACGTGGGATGAGTTCATCAAGCGTTTAGATGTTTCCGCTCCAAAAAATGGCGGAGTGTGTTGGTCGGGTACAGCGAGGCAAGCAGAAGAAACTGGAAAACCAGATGCGGCAAGGGCTCTCGCCGAAAAGATTGGCGGGGTGACCCTAGAAACTACTGCTGGTGGTCGGGTAATTGATGGATGGGAAAAAGTTAATAAGTTTCCATGGAATGATGCTAGTGGGCTACCTGGACCGTATTCCAGCGATCTGTGGAATAATGTGTCAACCAAATTTGCCAAAGGACTAAGGGGGCGGGTAAACGTGGTACAGACTCCAGATAAATTGAAAAATGAAAACACCGTATGGTATAACAAGGAAAAGCCAGTGATTATGAGAAATCGAGAGCTGGGCAATGTCGATGAAATTGTAATTCATGTGTTGGAGCCCAACTCCGAGATAAGAACACTCGGCAGCTTGGAGATTGAGGAACTACTTTCTTGGGGGCGAGATGGAGACTGAGTATCAAAAGTTCTTAAAGTTTTTTTCGAGGACTGATAGGGAACGGCTTGACGGTTTGGATGAGAGTTATTTCAGGCACATGACCGATGATGAGCGGGGGATGGCTTTCGAATTCCTATTAGACATCGTGAAGAAAGGTGGGTCAGAAGAAAGTGTTCATGGAATTTTTTTGGTGAATCCGCAGCGGGCGAAAGCATCTGTCGGGCCACTTCTGAAATCTGGATCTCTACGGCCCGCAGCGCAACTTGCAGCTGCATGGAATCTCTACAAGTCTGAACATAGTGAAGAGATCTTCAAGGTTTTTCTTTCTTCGATGGATAGCGCGGATGCTTCTATTAGAGCCAAAGCGGCACGTTACGTGCCAGCAGCAATGAGGGATGATTTAATTTCTCGTTTGCAACAGATTATTCGAATTGAAACGGATGAATTGGCATTTCTTCACGCTGTAGAAAAATTATTGAAATGTTATAGTGTAAGCAGGCTTACGGTTGGGAAGGAGAAATATTCATATTTTTATAGGGGGCTTCAAGGTGATGATCTGCATGTGAAAGAAAGAATCTTTAAACAGTTGGAGAAATCCAGAAAATAAATGCGGCGAGATGATTATTAGAAGGTGTGTGGGGGGTAAGGTCAGGGTATGCCTAAATAAAAGAGCCAAGAAATAAAGTAGGTGGGCTGATTTTTTTAAAGGGTACGGGCGAAAAATGCGATGTAGATTACACAATTGGATTGTATAATGTCTTTTTGAGGTTATAAAAACTGCATCGCCCAGGAGTGCTCCTCCGTATCGCAGCGAGTTTTAGAATCGGAATGCGTACCGACACTTTGAATAATTATTAAAGATTAATAGATCTTTTCCCGGCTCAGCAAAGGGGCCGGTTGGACGGCCCTGGTGTAAGCAATTTTTCAGATATGACTCAGTAAGAGCGGGACATGGTTTTCAGCTATCTTCTGAAGCTTGTTAGCGCTGGAGGCACCGAGGAAAGCACCCACGGGCTATTTGGAGCAAATTCTGAACGCGCCGTCGAAGTGGTTGAGCGCTTATTGAATGAGGGGCACTGAGTAAAGAAGCTGAAATTGCGGCAGCATGGTATCTAGGTAGGGGGGCAGCGTGATAAATATCTATCCACTTTTATCCGCTATATGAAGGATACCGATCATCGGTTGAGATCATTGGCTGCTGATTATGCTCTTGGGCTGAATCCCGACGAAATAAGATCCACGGTTCGCGGGATGGCTCGTGTGGAGACTGAGCTTCAGCCGCTAATCCACGCTGTGATTAAATATTCGAATGCTTTAGCAGAAATGAGGATCGGTCGGTGAAAGAAGTATTCAAAGTTATCTGGAAATCTACATAGCGACTATTTTCAGATATAGGAGCGTGCGTTCAAGGAACTGTAGGAGTTAGCCGTTGATCATGACCACCTTTGGTATAGGTATCAATAGGAAAACTGTGCGAAATAGGGGTGGTGAGGCAATAGCTACGTTCGGAGAAGTGCGATGAGTGTCGCTTTTGATAAATTTATGGAACAATATAAATCCATCGGTAGTCAAAAAGCTGATGGCTACACTCTTGATATGTTAATAGGTCTGGAAGATGCAGAGAAGCTAGAAATTTTCCGATTACTGCAGACCGAATTGCCCTGGTCCGCTCAGTGGCTTTTCTTTGTTAATCCCGAAAAGGCTACAGTTATCGCTCGCGAATTGGAAGCGAAATGGAGAGGGGATCCTTACCGCCGTGTTGACTGGTTGCAAAAGGAGCTAATTAAACATACAGGTGACATGATATTCCAAGATCACATGATGGAGGATTACGCGCACTACATCGATAAATTAAGGCCCGCAGTAGTAGACTCGATTGGTTCTACGCCAACAACTGAGGCTAAATTAAAATTTCTAGAAGAAGTGATATTAGTTGAGGTCGTTGATTATGCGGTAATGGCGGCAATTAGAAATTTGCTTTTTCAATAAAGTTCCCACGTGAAACTGAAGCCGATGAGAGGAATTATAAAAGACTTATAAATGAACTGCGTAACGGGAATGTAGAAGTAAAATTGAGGGCGCTTGCAGAGATTCGGAAGTGCACGACAGCAGTTCTTAACAGTACGCAGCGAAGCATCTAAGTCCGATCGAGGCTGTTGCAATGAGCCGGTATGATGTATTTCTTAAATTCTTCTCACTGCATAACAAGGAGCGGCTAGACGGCCTCGATAAAAGCTATTTTGCAGATATGACTCAGCAAGAGCGAGACATGGCGTTCAGCTATCTTCTGAAGCTTGTCAGCGTGGGAGGCACCGAGGAAAGCATCCACGGGCTCTTTAGAGCAAATTCTGAACGCGCCGTCGAGGTGGTTGAGCGCTTATTGAATGAGCGGGCGCTGGGTAAAGAAGCTGAAATTGCGGCAGCATGGAATCTAGGTAGGAGGGCGCAGGGTGATAAATATCTATCCATTTTTATCCGTTATATGAAGGATCCCGATCATCGCTTGAGATCATTAGCGGCTTATTATGTTCCTGCGCTGAATCGCGACGAATTAAAATCCACACTTCGCGGGATGATTCGTGTGGAGACTGAACTTCTGCCGCTAATCCATGCGGTGAATAAATTATTCGAATGCTCTGGAGTAGATGAGGATTCGGTCGGCGAGAAGAAATATTTAAGGTTATATAGAAATCTGCGTGGCGATGATTTGCCGATAAAGGAGCGCGCGTTCAAGGAGCTGGAAGAATTGGCCGTTGATCACGATGAAGGAGGTTGACTTTAATGGGTTTGCCAATAGTCAGGCTGGGCGACATGACTTCTCATGGGGGACGTGTCGTCACGGCTTCTCCCACTCATACCATCCTTGGTATAGGCATCGCGCGCGTTGGCGATAAGCTGATTTGCCCGATGCCGGGGCACGGAGTCAGCGTTATCGTGGAGGGTGCTGCCAATTTCTTGATTGGCGGCCGTAAGGTCGCATTACATGGTCATCGTGGCGCATGTGGCTGCACCTTGATTGCCAGCCTTGTGACGGCGACGCATGGGTAGCATCGCCCGGATCGAATGGCGATAGCTACTTGAAATAGAGCTTTCCTGGCAACCGACCAGTATTCTTCCGGTCAATCTATACGCGAGCGCTGGATGATGCAGGTGTCAGCTGATTTATGTGTTCCGCTTGATCGTATTCTGCGTGAAACTCGACGCACCAAAGACTCACATGGCATCGCCAAACAATTTCAACGATACCGCTGGCCACCTCGTCAAACTTCTACGGGCGCTGCACGATCTCGAAGCAAACCCCTTCCTTGCGCAGCTCGGCGCCGTCGAAACGCTGCACGCCTGGTACGACGTTGTCTGCCGATTGGACTATGCGGCGAACTCGAAGTACTTGCGCGACACCGGCGAAGAGCGCGTCCACCTCCTGTGCGAAGAAATCCGCGTGCTGATATGCGTTGTCGATGAAGCGTTTCGCTTCAGGATGCTGCCCGCATCGCCTTCCCAAAAACAAAGCTGGGACAGCGCCGTATCCCGCGACCCATCCGCCCGGTATGCCTTCCGCGACGACGGCTCGCTGGAAATCAGCCTGCTCGACGCCAGGCTCGATGGCACGACCTTGCACGTGAAGCGGCTGTGGAACCATGTCTGCAATACCGAAGGTGACTGGGTCGATTTCCACATCAAGCTCGATGAAACGCAGGTCAACACGATTCGTCGGAAGCTCGCGACCTTGCGCGCCATCCGGGCGACGATGAAGCCATGACCCGGGCATTCGACGCCTTCCTCAAGCAATACCGTGCGACCGGCAGCGAAAAGGCGGACGGCTACAGCCGCGACGCCTTTGTCGGCCTGGACGAAGGCGAAAAGGTCGAGGTCTTCGATTTGCTCGTGAAGGAGCTGCCCTGGGCTGCCGACTGGCTGTTCTTCCTCGACGGGGAAAAGGCCATGGCGGTGGCGCAGGCGCTGGAACCCGGCATGCGCGGTGGCGGCTATTCGGGCGTGCACTGGCTGCAGCGCGAACTGGTGAAATATTCAGGCGACCTGCGCTACCAGCAGCATATGATCGACGACTATCCCGCCTACGCGGACTCGGTACGGCCGCAAGTGATCGACTCCATCGCCGGCACGCCGATGAACGCCACCACGTACCACTTCCTCCGGCAGGCGATCCTGACCGAGACCTGCGACGATGCCCAGTTCCGGGCCTGCTGGCGCTACCTGCACGCCATCGAAGTTCCCCGCGTCACCGAAGCGGACGAAGCCAACCACGAGCGCTGGCTCGATGTCCTGCGCAACGGCGACGGCGAAGCAAAGCAGCGCGCGCTGGCGGAACTGGCTCCCTTCGAGGCCATCGCGCTCCCTCCGTAAGCATCAGTCCGAGCTCAGCGGTGGGCAACGGCGGCCGCTTCGGCCAGCGCGACGAAGGCGTCGACGCGGGGATTGCCGTCCTCGACGCGCTGGGCCAGCATCATCGTCGTCGTGGCGGCGGGGTCGGCCAGGGGGCGGTAGACGACGCCTTCCATGCGGATGCGGTCGAATGAGCTGGGCAGCACGGAGATGCCGATGCCGGCGGCGACCAGGCCGATGATGGTGGACGCTTCGCCCGCTTCCATGGCGATCTGCGGCACGAAGCCCGCTTCGCGGCACAGCCGGAAGATCTGCGGGTAGATGCCGGTGCCGGCGTTTTGCGGATACATCACGAAGGGCAGGCCTTCCAGGTCCTTGACGGCCACCGTCTTCTTGCGTGCCAGCGGCGAATCGGCCGGCAGCACGAGGCGCAGCGGCACGTGCTGCAAGGTCGTCAGCTTTACCGCCTCCGGCACCGCCACCGATACGGAACGGACAAAACCCAGGTCCAGCGCCCGGGCTTCCAGTGCCGCAAGCTGGGGCAGGGTGGCCATTTCGTGCAGGGTCAGGGCCACGCCGGGGAACTGCTGGCGGTATTGCCGGATTACCGTGGCGAACAGCGGCGTGAACGGCGTGGAGAATGTGAAGCCCACGCGCAACTCGCCCGCTTCGCCCCGGGCCGCGCGGCGCGCCGTCTCCTTCGACTGCTCGGCCAGCGCCAGCATGCGGCGCGCGTCGGCCAGGAACAGCTTGCCCGCTTCCGTCAGGCGCACCCACCGTTTGCTGCGTTCCAGCAGCAGGGCGCCCACTTCCGCTTCCAGCGCCTGGATCTGCTGGCTCAGCGGCGGCTGGCCGATATGCAGGCGCTCGGCCGCGCGCGTGAAGCTCAGCTCCTCGGCCACGGCTACGAAATAGCGCAGGTGACGCAGTTCCATGTTATCGGTTTTAAGTATTAATAACGCCTCAAATATATATTAGACAGTAATACAGCGCAATCCTAAGATGGCCTTCAACTGCTTTATCAAGGTCTGCAATGTCCCTTACCGCTTCCTCCCGAATCGCCGCCGGCACGCCCGACTTCAAGCGCAGCAACCGCGCCATGTTCTTCGGCGGCTTTTCCTGTTTTGCGCTGCTGTACTGCGTGCAGCCGCTGATGCCGCTGCTGGCGCACGAGTTCGCGCTGACGCCGGCCCAGAGCAGCCTGTCGCTGTCGATCGCCACGGGCGCACTGGCAGTGTCGCTGCTGCTGTCCTCGATCGTGTCGGACCGCATCGGCCGCAAACCCATCATGGTGGGGGCGATGGCAACGGCGGCCCTGATGACCCTGGCCTGCGCCTTTGCCGACGGCTACGGCCAGTTGCTGGCCATGCGCGCCTTATTGGGGCTGGCGCTGGGCGGCATGCCGGCCATCGCCATGGCCTACCTGGGCGAGGAAATCGAACCTTCCTCGCTGGGCCTGTCGATGGGCCTGTACATCAGCGGCAGCGCCTTCGGCGGCATGTTCGGGCGGGTGCTGGCGTCGACCTTGTCCGACTTCCTCTCCTGGCGCGTGGCGATGGCCGTTATCGGCGTGGCGGGCCTGTTGGCCGCCTGCGAGTTCTGGCGCAGCCTGCCCGCGTCGCGCCATTTCCGGCCCAACGGTGGCGGCTTGCGCGGACTGGGCATGGGCCTGCGCCGGCACTTCGGCGATGCCGGGCTGCCATGGCTGTTCGCCCTGGCCTTCCTGCTGATGGGCTGCTTCGTCAGCGCCTACAACTACATCGGCTACCGGCTGCTGGGCGGCCCGTTCCACCTGCGCCAGGGCGTCGTCGGCGGCATTTCCTTCCTGTATTTGCTGGGCATCTTCAGCTCCGTCTGGGCCGGTCGCCTGGCGGACAAGCTGGGCCGGCGCGGCGTGCTGTGGATCATGATGTCGGTAATGGCGGCCGGGCTGCTGCTGACCCTGGCGCAGTCGCTGCCCGTCATCGTGGCCGGCATGGCGCTGTTCACGTTCGGCTTCTTCGCGTCCCACTCGATCACCAGCAGCTGGGTAGGGCGCCGCGCCGCCCCGCCGCAGGCACTGGCCTCGGCGCTGTACCTGTTCTTCTACTACCTGGGCTCGAGCGCGGTGGGCTGGTTGTGCGGGCTGCTGTGGGCCTGGGGCGGCTGGAACGGCGTGGTCGCGCTGCTGGCGGCCTGCCTGGGCGGGGCGCTGCTGATCGCGCTGCGGCTGCGCGGCCTGGCCCCGCTGGCGCCACCGGAAGGCGCGCTGGCGGCGGGTTGATGGCTCGCAACGTTGAGCCTGCTCAAACGAATGGCAAGCCCATGCAACCTTCCCACGGCAGGCCCCTCCAATGGTCAGCGGTGCAATCCGGTACCGCACCAGACACGGAGGGGATCATGCTGGCAGAACAGGAAATCCGAAGCCGTCTCAGCAGTTTGCAGCTGGCCGTCGGCCACGCCGCCCAGGCCTTGTCCGCCGAGCGCAACCTGCCCGGCGAGCTGCGCGACTATATCCAGAAGCTGGACCGCCAATCGGACCGCATCACGGAAATCCTCGCCCTGCGCGAGCCGCGCCGGATCGTCAAGCTGATCGAGGACATGGAAGTGCTGGGTGCCCGCGCGCGGCGCGTGTGCAGCAGCGGGCTGCCGCTGTCGGGCCAGATGAAGTCCGCCGTCAACCACCTGCACAACGAGCTGATCGACTTCAAGCAGAAACTGCATTGATGGGGGAGCGTTCCGCCCGCCCGTCCAGCCGCATCGCGCATCAGGGGCGCGCACCGGCACCTGGCGTGACGTGCCGGCGCGGACGCCTTTTCAGCCTGTTCCCGCTCGCGCGGGGCAGGCTTTTTTTGCTTGTGCCGCCTACAGCACGCCGCGCGCGCGCAGGCCCGCCACGTCCTCGGCGGAATGGCCCAGCAGCTCGCGCAGCACTTCCTCCGTGTGCTGGCCCAGGGTCGGCGGTGCCGTGCGCACGTCGGCCGGGGAGGCGGACAGGCGCATCGGGCTGCGTACCAGCTTCGTGCTGCCGGCCGTCGGATGGGGCACGTCGACCACCATGCCCCGTGCCTGCACTTGCGGATTCTTGTACACGTCGTCCAGGTCGTTGATCGGGCCGCACGGCACGCCGACCGATTCGAGCAGCGCGATCCACTCGTCGCGGCCTTTTTCCAGCACCATCTGCGCCAACAGCGGCACCAGGATGTCGCGGTTCTGCACGCGCAGCGGGTTGGTGACGAAGCGGGGATCGGTGGCCAGTTCCGGCCGGCCGCCCGCCTCGACGAACTTGACGTACTGGCCGTCGTTGCCGGTGGCGACGATGATGTAGCCGTCGGCGCAGGCGAAGGTCTGGTAGGGCACGATGTTTGGGTGGGCGTTGCCCCAGCGCTTGGGTGCCTTGCCGCTGTTCAGGTAGTTGCTGCCCATATTGGCCAGCATCGCCACCTGCACGTCCAGCAGGGCCATGTCGATGTACTGGCCTTCGCCCGTGCGGTCGCGGTGGATCAGCGCGGCCTGGATGGCGATCGTCGCGTACATGCCTGTCATCAGGTCGCACAGCGCCACGCCGGCCTTCTGCGGGCCGCCGCCGGGCAGGTCGTCCCGTTCGCCCGTGACGGACATCAGGCCGCCCATGCCCTGGATCAGGAAGTCGTAGCCGGCGCGGTGGGCGTAGGGGCCGTCCTGGCCGAAGCCCGTTACCGAGCAGTAGACCAGGTCCGGCTTGACGGCTTTCAGCGACTCGTAGTCGAGGCCATAGCGTTTCAGCTGGCCCACCTTGTAGTTCTCCAGCACCACGTCGGACTGCGCCGCCAGCGCGCGGATCAGGGCCTGGCCTTCTTCCGTGGCGATATCGACGGTCACGGAGCGCTTGCCCCGGTTGGCCGCCAGGTAGTAGGCCGCTTCGCGCGTGTCGCGCCCTTCGGCGTCCTTGGCGTAGGGCGGGCCCCAGGCGCGCGTGTCGTCGCCGCAGCCGGGGCGTTCGATCTTGATGACGTCCGCGCCCAGGTCCGCCAGGTTCTGCGAACACCAGGGGCCGGCCAGCACGCGCGACAGGTCGAGCACGCGGATATGGCCCAGGGCTCGTGGCCGGGCGCTTGCGACGTTGGTGGTGGTATCCATCGGTTTGTCTCGTTGTTATCGGGTTGTCATGGGAAGTGCGAAGCTTAGCCTATCTGTACCCGCGCAGCCAGCCGTGGTAGTGTCACGGCATGTGGCCCTACCTCACCATGATCGCCCACCGCGGGGGCGGCACCACGGCACCGGAGAACACCTTCGCCGCGCTGGCGGCCGGCCTGCGCCACGGGTATCACGCCGTCGAATTCGACGTGATGCTGTCGCGCGACGGCATCGGCGTCGTCATGCACGACCCGGATTTCGGCCGTACCCTGCCGGGGCAGGGCAGTATCGCCACGACGGACGCCGCCGCCATCGCCGCCATGGATGCAGGCAGCTGGTTCGGCCCCACTTTCGCGGGCGAGCCCGTGCCCCTGTTCGTGCCGTATGCCGAATTCTGCAAGGGCCACGGCATCTGGATGAATGTCGAGATCAAGCCGGCGCCCGGCCACGACGAGGCCACCGGCCGCTGGGTGGCCGAGACGGCGCGGCGCCTGTTCGCGGGCGAGAGCGACCTGGCGAAACTGCCGCTGCTGTCCTCCTTCAGCGCCGCCGCCCTGCGCGCGGCC
>NZ_WNKZ01000142.1 GCF_009720835.1 Pseudoduganella buxea | reverse complement strand
TGACTGGCTCGCTCATCACCTGTTTGAGACGCTCGACGAAATCCAGGAATTTGCCGCCAACTGGTTGTGGACCTACAATCACGACCGACCCAATATGGCGCTCGGCGGTATCACGCCAAAACAGAAACTGGCACTTGCCGCTTAACCTCTACTTTTAGCGTGCTCTAAAAATGGGGGGATTACCGAGCGGCCAGAACCAGATTGTGGTGGCCGAGAAGTAGCAGCTGCGTGCACAGTCCAAGTAACCATGTTCGCCCATCGCGATCAAGTCGATGTGGCCGCCATTGCCGCCTTCGATCTTGAAGGAAGACACGACGCCCTGGCGCGCGGCGATGCCCTCCTGCGCGGCGCGGCCGCCCTTGTAGACCTCGGGTGCTCCCCACGCCTTTTTCAGGATGCGGAGAGTGCCGCCTGGCGCTGTTCGATATAGCGTCCCTCCACCGGGCCGGCCTTTACGCGCATCTTCGCCCCCGGCAGTGTGACGTTCGAACGCAGCAGGGCATAGCTCATGCGTATCGCACAGGTATCGACATAGGCCTTGTGGTCAATCAGGTCGCCCCAGCCGAGGGTCTCGTACAAGGCAGCCCGGCTTTCGGCGCGGGGGAAAAATTGACGCAACTTTTGATACGTCGGCTTCATCATTTTGCTCCTGGCTGTTTGCAAGGGTAGTGTGCGGAAAGGGCGCCCAACACCAAGGCTGCGGCATCGCCCTTGAGCTTCTCCGCACTGAGGCGTGAAAGATCCTCGACCACTGCGTAGTTCAGCTCATGCGGAACAGCCTTGCCAACCGGGCACCAGGTTTTTCCGGCCACCGTGTCCATTACCCCGTCGATGTAGCCCATCGCTCGCTCCCGCAGCATGGAGTTGCGCCCGACACCCGGCTCGGCCAGCATGTCGAGCACCAGCTTCTGACCAGTCATGGCGGGGCGGTAGGCTGCTTCACACGAGGCAGCAGCATGCGTGGCGAGCAAGAGTGCGAAGAGCAGCGCCCTCATGTTTTCGCTCTCGCTGGAACGCCGCGTTGCTCGGCATTTGATACGATGCAAGGAATCATGGGTACCTCCGCAAAAATTCGTCAGTGCATTGTGGCAGGGTCGGTGTGGAGTGGGTTCGCGGTGTCTCGCCAGAGCTCAATATGATAGGGCGCAAGAGCATCCGGGGCCAAGCCGAGGCGTGCTGTCCATCCAAGATGGCCGACGCGCCCTGGCGTATTGTATGCATGTGCAATATCAAGGCGCCTATGAATGCAGTAGACTCTCCAAAAACTGCTCCTCGGCCACGCAGCGCTGGGTTGGACTGCCAGTGCTCCTAGTCCGCCTGCGGGTGGGCGGACGGCGCGTTACCGGCGATGGGTTCCATGCCGCCGAGCCACCGGCGGGCCGGCTTATCCTGCGTCTCCCGGACAAGTTCCAGAACGGCGGGGCCAGCAAAATCGCCGCCCCCCCGACAATACCCAGTTGCCCCAACAGTTCAATGACATGCCTAATCTTCACAACTGCTGCCGCGTAGCGGCCATGTCGTTCCTATTCCTTTGCGCCAGCGCCACCGGGCTCACCCGAGCACTCGCAGAGGCCGAGAAAGGCGATATCGGGGCGATGCATTCGGTCGGCTTCCACTATGCGACCGGCCGGGATGTCCGGCAGGATTATGCCCAGGCGATGACCTGGTTCCAGCGTGCCGCGCTGAGCGGTCAACACAATTCCATCTACAGCCTGGGTATCATGTATCGATTGGGGCAAGGCGTGGACGTCGACATGATCCAGGCGGCCGCCTGGTACGCACCGGCTGCGAAGTACATCGCCCGCATCGACGGTGAGTGGATCGTCCCGCGCGCGAAGGTGGCGATGTATGAACGCCAGTCGGCCGAGGTCGCCGGTTCGTTGTCGGCATCCGCGCGCACCGAAGCGCTCAGGCGTGCCGAGCAATTACTTTTGACGATCAGGGAACATGCGGCCACGCCGGCAGCGGCTCATGCCGACAGGTGAAGAACGGCGCTGGCGCCCTGCTGGCTTGTCCGCCAGCCCCTGACAGCAGTTACTAGCACCGCCGATCCATTATCACGCACTCTCACTCCCAAGCCCGCGCCGCCGACCGGTGCAAGGTCCACGTGAACCCGGCCCCCACGGAAACGCCGCTGGTCTTGCGGAACAGGGGGCTGTCCCGGTTGGCCGCGTGGCTGTGGTTGTCGTAGCGGGCGAAGCCGAATACGCGCCAGTCGGGCGTGATGCGCCGCGACAGGCTCATGCCCAGCCGCGTCATCATCAGGCCGCCCGATGCTTCGTACACGGGGCGGGTGGGGGTGGCGTAGCGCGGGGCGACGTCGTAGAAATAGGAGTTGAGCCGGGCATTGCCGAACACGGCGCCGAGGTTGGCGTCGGCATGCCACTTGCCGGTGCCGTCGCCCGTCTCGTAGACCACGCGGGGCTCGAACACGAGGCCCTGGCGGCGGAAACCGTTGCCCAGTTCCAGGGGCATGCGCAGCGGCAGCTCCAGCCGGACACGGCTGGTGGGCGAGGGCTGGGCCAGCAGCACCTTCAGGCGTGGGCCGAATTCCAGCAGCGAGTGCAGGTCCGGCATGCCTGCTCGGGCGTCCACGTCGTCCGAGCGGGACGGCAGCGACAGTGCGAAGCCCAGGTCGAGCTCCATGCGGTCGCTGTTGATCAGCCGCGCGTTGACGCCGGAGCGGTCGGCGCGGATGATCTTGCCCCGGTAAATCACGATAGGCAGCAGCAGCGCGCGCCCGGCGCGGTCGTCGGCACCCGGATAGGCGGGCGTGGCGGCGGCCCCGCCGAAGACGCCGATTTCCCACAAGGGCAGGGCGGGGACGGCCACGGTCGCTGCCGCTGCCGCGCCGGCCGATGCCATCGCGGCGAGCAGGGCGATGCCGCTGCCGATGCGCCGCCACATGAGTGGGCCGTGAAGATGTCGGGACATGGAGTTCTTCCTTCGGACACGGGACAATGAACGATGCAGCCACCTTACCATGGCCGGCTGGCGGCGCCCACGATCTCCGCTGTCCTACAAACACCGCGCCGGTGCGCCTATCCCCGCCGCGGGCCGCATGGATTACGCTGGAGTCATTACGTCAACAGGAGATCACCATGCCGAACAATACCAACGACACCAATGGCGGCCGTTCGCTCGACCAGTCCGTACAAGCCGGTATCGACGCCGCCAATGCCATCGACGCGGACACCCGCAGCGAATCGGACAAGGGGTATGACGAGGCCGTGCGCACGCCGTGGAACGGCAGCGAGCAGTCGGACCGGCCCCAGCAGCGCAAAGGGGAGCAGCACGGGGAAGACGCCCAGAGCCTGTCCGGCGGCGGGCGTCCCAGCGATCCGACCGGCGTGGAAACGGCGGCGGGCAACCAGCAATCTTCCAGCTGAGCAAACGGCCCCTTCGCACTCCGGGTTGAATGCGGTACCATTGTAAATATTTCAACAACGAAAGACTTTACCATGACCGTTACAACCCAGGAGCGCCGCATGCTCGTGTCGCTGCGCATCGAACTGGCGCCTTTCCCAGAGGAAAACCGCGACCTGCAATTCACCGTGGTCGACAAGGCCGGCACGACGATGAACGCGGCCGTCAATGCCCGTCCCGGTGAGTTCGAAGACCTGCACGACACCCTGTCGCGGATCGCCGCGAAGACGGCCGAGCCCACCGGCGAGCTGCCGTTCGGCCAGCCGGACCAGCCCCGCGTGCTGATCGGCTTCGACGGCTTCAAGCCGCCGAACTACCGCTTCCATTGCACGATCGCCTATCCGGCCGGCGACGGCAGCTTCGTGCCGACCACGTGGATCGCCCCCGTCTCCGAGGCGTCGCTGGCCCGTTTGGTGGAATCGCTGCGCGCCGTCTCCGAGGCCGGCTCCGGCCTGGTCGAGTGGACCGCGGCCGGCTGATACCGCCGCGCGTCCTTCCTGCCCGCTAGCCCCGCTGCGGCCTGCCACTTCTTGCCGGGGGCGCAGCATCGGTGCGGGCGCCGCGCCGCGCGGGCTTTGTTAACAGGTGCTTTGCGCCGTGCCATCCGGTATGATAGTTCGTACCGGAGACACGACAAGGGGCGCCGCCGTGACAGTCGATGTGTGGGCCACGGATACCGTGGCCAGTGGAATCGCCGGCCTCGACACGATCCTGCAAGGCGGCTTCGTGCGCGACCGGCTCTACCTGATCGAAGGGGCGCCCGGCTCGGGCAAGACGACGCTGGCCCTGCAGTTCCTGCTCGATGGCGTGCGCCGTGGCGAGAGCGTGCTGTACATCACCTTGTCCGAATCGGCCGCCGAACTGCGCGGCAGCGCCGCCTCGCATGGCTGGTCGCTGGCAGGCGTCGACATCCATGAAGTGCTGCCTTCCGAGCAGATCCTCCAGCCCGAAGAACAGTACTCTATCTTCCACCCGGGCGACGTCGAAAGCCGCGCCACCACGGACGATATCCTGGCCGCTGTCAAGCGCGCCCGGCCGCGCCGCGTCGTGCTCGATTCGCTGTCCGAACTGCAGCTGCTGGCCACCAGCGCGCTGCTGTACCGGCGCCAGGTGCTGGCACTGAAACAGTTCTTTGCCAGCCGTAACTGCACCACGCTGCTGCTGGACGACAAGACCGGCTCCGACGGCGACCGCCAGGTGCGCAGCGTGGCCCACGGCGTCATCGCGCTCGAACGCATTCCCAGTGAATACGGCGGTATCCGCCGGCAGATCGAAGTGATCAAGCTGCGCGGCGTCGCCTTTGCCGAAGGCCTGCATGACTACCGCATCGTCACGGGCGGGCTGGTGGTTTATCCCCGCCTGGTGGCGGCGCAGACGCGCCAGGCCCGCGGCTATGCCCGCTTCTCCACCGGCGTGCCGGCACTGGACGACATGCTCGGTGGTGGCCTGGAGCAGGGCACCAGCACGCTGGTCGCAGGGCCGTCCGGCTCGGGCAAGTCGTCGCTGGCGACGCAGCTGGTCGCTGCCGCGCTGGCGCGGGGCGAACCGGTGGCCATGTTCATCTTCGACGAGTCGGCCGGCAGCTTCATCCACCGCGCGCATGGCCGGAACGTCGACTTCGCCCAAGCCGTCGAGCGGGGCCGACTGCAACTGCACCAGATCGATCCGGCCCAGATGAGTCCGGGCGAATTCACCCATTCCGTGTGCGCCGCCGCCGATGCCGGCGCGCGCATGATCGTCGTCGACAGCCTGCAGGGCTTCCAGCGTTCGATGCCCAGCGAAAAACTGCTGGCCACCCACCTGCACGAACTGCTGACCTACCTCAACCAGTCCGGCGTGGCCACCGTACTGGTGGGCCTGCAGCACACGGCCCCGGCCGAACGCATGGCAGTGGAGTCGTCCTTCCTGGCCGATAACATCATCATACTGCATTACTTCGAGGCCGGCGGCGCCGTCTGCCAGGCTATATCGGTCTACAAGAAGCGGGGCGGCGAGCACCAGCGCACGATCCGCCACTTCCGCATCGCCGCCAGCGGTGTCGAGATCGGCGCCGTGCTGACGGGTTTTCGCGGCATCCTCACCGGCACCCCCAGGCTGGCCGACAGCGAGGCGCCGGCCCTGGCGACTGTCGATGGTTGACGTTACGCCCCTGGAGCAGCGCGTGCTCGTCTGCACGCCATACGGCAAGGATGCCAGCCTGACGGCGCAGCTGCTGTCGCAGGCCGGCATGGCCTGCACCGTGTGCGACGGCATGGCCGCCGTGTGGGACGCGTTGGCGCAAGGCGCCGGCGCCTTGCTGACGGTGGAGGAAGTGCTGGCGCCGGACGTGGTGACGGCCCTGCAGGCGTGGTTGGGGCGCCAGAGCGCCTGGTCCGACCTGCCCATCCTCGTCCTCACGCGCATGGGCGAGCGTTCGGCCTGGGCCGTCGACGCCTACGAACGCCTGGGCAACCTGACCCTGATCGAACGGCCCGTGCGGCCGCAGTCGCTGGTCAGCGCCACCCGTTCGGCGCTGCGGGCGCGCCAGCGCCAGTACGAGATCCGCCAGGCCGACCAGCGCAAGGACGAATTCCTCGCCATGCTGGCGCACGAGCTGCGCAATCCCCTGTCGCCGATCAGCGCGGCCGCCGCCCTGCTCGGCATCGCCGCCGACGATCCGGCCAAGGTGCGGGCGGCCAGCGCCATCATCACGCGCCAGGTGGGCCAGATGACGCACCTGATCAACGACCTGCTCGACGTGGCCCGCGTCACGCGTGGCCTGATCGTGCTGGAGCACGTGCCGCTGGACCTGCGCGACATCGTCACGGAAGCGCTGGAACAGGCCGCGCCCCTGGTCGCAAGCCGCCATCACCGGCTCGACGTGCGGCTGCCGTCCACGCCGGCGCCCGTGACGGGCGACGTGCACCGCCTGATCCAGGTGGTCAGCAACCTGCTCAGCAACGCCGCCAAGTACACGCCGGAAGGGGGCGCCATCGATGTGGCGCTGGCCGTGCAGGGCGAGCAGGTGGTGCTGCAGGTGGCCGACAACGGCATCGGCATCGCCCCCGGCATGATCGACCATGTCTTCGAGCTGTTCTCGCAGGCCGAGCGCACGCCGGACCGTTCGCAGGGCGGCCTCGGGCTGGGGCTGGCGCTGGTGCAAAGCCTGGCCGAGTCGCATGGCGGCGGCATCGCCGTCAGCAGTCCGGGGGCGGGGCGGGGCAGCGTCTTCACGTTGACCCTGCCGCGCCGCGAGGCGGCCGCGCCATGCCACGCCCATGAGGACTGCGCGCCGCGCAAGCCTGCGGCGGCCAATATAGCGCCCCTGCGCGTGCTGGTGGTGGACGATAACGTCGACGCGGCCGATGCGCTGAGTCTCGTGCTCGGCACGGCCGGCCATGCCGTCACGGTGGCGCATTCGCCAGCCCAGGCGCTGGCCGCCCATGCCCGCTACGATGCGTGCCTGCTCGATATCGGCCTGCCCGGCATCGACGGCTACGAGCTGGCGCGCCAGTTGCGGCGCCGCCCCGAGCTGGCCGGCAGCTGTTTCATCGCCGTTACCGGCTACGGCATGGCAAACGACCGCCAGTGTGCGCTGGCGGCCGGCTTCGATGGCTACCTGGTCAAGCCGGTCGACGTGGCCGAACTCGACGCGCTGCTGGCGCGCCTGCCGCGGCCCCGCCGTGCCGGCCGCGCGGGCGAGGTCAAGGCCGTGGCGCCGCCAGCGCGGCCTCAAGCTGCGCCATCGTAAACGGTTTGCGCAGCAGGGCGGCGGGAAACGCCAGCACCGGCAGTTCGGCGCCGGAAACGAAGATCACGCGCAGGCCCGGCCGCGCGGCCAGCGCCTGCGCGGCCAGCTCGAGGCCCGATTGGCCGGGCAGGTGCACGTCCGTCAGCAGCACGTCTGCCGCGCCCAGCACGGCCAGGGCGCCATCGGCCGAGGCCAGCGGCGTGACGGCGTGGCCCAGCAGCTCGAGCATCTGGCACAGGATCTCGCGGCCGTCCTGGTTGTCCTCGACGACCACGATGCGCAGTGCCGCCGGGCCGGAAACCGGTCCGGCATCGGACCCTGATGCCGGCGCCGTGGCGGGGCGCTGGTCCAGCACTTCGCGCACGCGCCGCGCCAGGTCCGGCCGCGCGTAGGGTTTGCTGAGCAGCTCGACGCCGGGATCGAGCCGGCCTTCGTGGACGATGGCGTTCTGCGTGTAGCCGGAGGTGTACAGCACGCCGATCGACGGCAGCAGCGCGCGCGCGTGCCGCACCAGCTCCGTGCTGCGCAGCGGCCCGGGCATGACGACATCCGTAAACAGCAGGTCGACGTGGACGCCGCTCTGCAGCAATGTCAATGCCGTCTGCGCGTCGGCCGCGCGCAGCACGGCGTAGCCGAGGGCGGTGAGCTGCTCCACCACCACCTGGCGCAAGGCCTCGTCGTCCTCGACCACGAGGATGGCTTCGCGCCCGCCCACCACGGGCCCGCTGGCCGGGCGCGGCTCGACATGCTCCGGCCGATGCGTGCGGGGCAGGTAGATCTTGACGGTGGTGCCGATGCCCGGCTCGCTGTACAGCTTCAGGTGCCCGCCGCTCTGCTTGACGAAGCCGAAGGCCATCGACAGGCCCAGGCCCGTGCCTTCGCCTTCGCGCTTGGTGGTGAAGAACGGTTCGACCGCACGCTCCAGGGTCTCCGGTGCCATGCCGCAACCGTTGTCCGTGACGGCCACCATTACGTACTGGCCGGGACGCACGTCGGCGTGGGCGGCGATGTACTGGGTATCGAGGGTGGCATTGGCCACCTCGATGGTCAGCATGCCTTGCCCGCCCATGGCGTCGCGCGCGTTGACGGCCAGGTTGATCAGAACGTTCTCCAGCTGGGCACGGTCGGCCATCGTGGTCCAGCTGCCGCCGCCGATGACGGTTTCGATATCGATGCCCTTGCCCAGCACCTGGTGCAGCAGCTCGTGCAGGTCGCGCACGATGCGCGACAGGTTCAGCGCCACCGGCTGCAGGGGCTGGCGCCGTGCGTAGGCCAGCAGTTGCGCCGTCAGCCGCGCGCCCCGTTCGACGGCGGCAGCGGCGCTGGCCGCGCGCCGCGTCGCCGCCGTGTTGCCGGCCTGCTCCAGCGCCAGCAGTTCGAGGTTGGCCGCCACCACCTGCAGGATATTGTTGAAGTCGTGGGCGATGCCGCCCGTCAGCTTGCCGATCGATTCGAGCTTCTGCGCATGGTTCAGCGCCGCCTGGGCCTTCTGCAGCTCGGCGCTCCGTTCGGCCACCTGGCGTTCCAGGTCGTCCTGGTGGCGGATCAGCAGGTCCTGCATCAGCTTGTACTCGGTGGCGTCATTGCCCTGGCAGAAAATGCCGGTGACGTCCCCGGCGCCGTCGAACAGGGGCTGGTAGACGAAGTCCAGGTAGCGTGTCTGCGATGCGCCGCCCGGGCCGCGCCGCAAGCTGATCTGCATATTGCGGCCCACATAGGGTTCGCCCGTGATGAAGACCTGGTCGCGCAGCCGGGCGAACGGCTGGCCGGTCAGGTCGGGGAAGACGTCATCGATGGGGCGGCCGATCAGCTCATCGGCGCCCATGATGTCGAAGTAGGCGCGGTTGGCCAGTTCGAACACATGGGCGCGCCCGCGCGTGACGGCCATGAAGCCGGGGGCCTGGTCGAACAGCCGGGCCAGTTCCAGGTACTGGCCCTGGGCGCTGGCGATGGCGGCCTGGCTGCTGGCCCGTTCGACCTGCAGCGAGCGCTCCCGTTCCGACACGTCGCGCAGCGCCAGCATGGCGCCTGCGAAAGTGGCGTCGTCCTCGCGCACGCTGGAAGCGACCAGCTCCAGCACGGTGCCGGGCAGGGTGGCCAGGCGCAGCTCGGCCTGGGCGCGCGTACGGCCCGTGCGCACGGCCGCCAGCGCCCCTTCGACGCCGGCGTTCCACAGCGGCAGGTCCTGCAGGCGTGCGCCGCGCAGGCTGCCCGTATAGCCCACCGCATAGCGGATGGCCGCGTCGTTCCAGTACAGCACGCGCAGCTCGGCGTCCACCAGGATCACGGCGTCGGGCGCCTGATCGAGGAAGGTGTCGAGGTAGCGCTCGGCCTTTTGCAGCCGGCGCAGCTGGGTCGCGTCGATCGGCCGGGCCGGCGCCATCTGGGCATTGGCGCGGTTCAGCGTGGTGCGCACGCGGCGGGCCCGGCGCCCCGCCTCGGCCAGCGCCACCAGTTCGCGCGCGGGATCGATGTCGTGTCCGGTGAGCAGGGTGATGCTGCGCATCAGCGGCGTGTGGCGGATGCTGTCGCGCAGGCCGTCGATGGCGTCCGGCGGCGCCAGCACCAGCAGGCGGCAGGCGGGCCAGGCCTGCTGGACCTGGCGGGCGATGGCCAGGGGGCGGGGCAGGCAGTCCAGCACGACGACGGCGGGGCCGTCGCGGCCCTG
>NZ_WNKZ01000141.1 GCF_009720835.1 Pseudoduganella buxea | reverse complement strand
CGTCCGCACCGCCGCGTACTCGTCGATTTCCATGCTCACCTCCGTCTTGGCTAATGCCAACTTACGGTATGACAATGGTCGAGCCAAAAAGTTCCTTGCGACCGGGGCACAGCGCCTTTTTTTTCGCCTGTACGCCTGCGCGTCCAGAAGGGTTTGCTTCTGGGTTGAACAACAACATTAATAATTCCTCAGCAAGCCCGCCAGCACTGCTATCCTTGCACGATTCACCAGGGGAGGGCAGGGATGGACCGCAGGAATTTTGTGTGGATGGGCTTGGCAGTCGGCGGCATGGCGGCCGTCAAAAGTACCCACGGAGCGGTGCCGAGAAACGCCCCGCCCAGCATTCTCGAGGCCGGCGTCGCCCAGCAGCAGGCGCTGATGGCGGCCAACAAGCTGACGGCGCATGCGCTGGCCTCGCAGTACCTGGCCCGCATCGGCAAGATCGACCGGGCCGGTCCCCGCCTGAATGCCATCATCGAGCTCAATCCGGAAGCGTTGAGGATCGCCCGCGACATGGACCGCGAGCGCCAGGCACGCAGGCTGCGCGGTCCATTGCACGGCATTCCCGTGCTGTTGAAGGACAATATCGCCACGGCCGACCGCATGAGCACGACGGCCGGCTCGCTGGCGCTGGACGGCGTGCGCGCCGCCCGCGATGCCCACGTGACGGCGCGGCTGCGCGCGGCCGGCGCCGTCATCCTCGGCAAGACCAACCTGAGCGAATGGGCCAATATGCGCTCGACCCAGTCCGTCAGCGGCTGGAGCGGACGCGGCGGCCTGACCCGCAACCCTTACGCGCTGGACCGCAACTGCAGCGGCTCCAGTTCCGGCTCGGCCGCCGCCATCGCGGCCGGGCTGGCCACCCTGGCCGTTGGCACGGAAACGGACGGCTCCATCGTGTCGCCCGCGTCGATCTGCGGCCTGGTCGGCATCAAGCCCACCTTGGGACTCGTCAGCCGCAGCGGCATCATCCCCATCGCCGCCTCGCAGGACACGGCCGGTCCGATGACGCGCACGGTGACGGACGCGGCACTGCTGCTGAACGCGCTGGCCGGGCCGGACGCCGACGATGCCATCACTGGTGAAGGCGCCGCCCATGTCGTCGACTACACACGAGCGTTGCAACGCGATGCCCTGCACGGCAAGCGGCTGGGCGTGGCCCGCAATTTCTTCGGCCTTAACGATGAAGTGGACGCTCGCATCGAGGCCGCCCTGGCCGTGCTGAAGGCGCAGGGCGCCATCCTCGTCGACGTGCAGGTGCCCAACACGGACAAGTACGGCGACAGCGAAACCCAGGTGCTGCTGTATGAATTCAAGCCGGGCCTGGCCGACTACCTGCGCCGCTATGCGCCGGGCGCGCCGGTGGAGACGATGGCTGACGTGATTGCCTTCAACCGCCAGCACGCGGCGCGTGAACTGCGCCATTTTGGCCAGGAGCACCTGGAGCACGCGGAATCGAAGGGCGGACTGGACAGCAAGGAATACGTGGAGGCGCTGGCACAGTGCCGGCGCTATGCCCGCGCGGAAGGGCTGGACAAGGTCATCGCCGAGTTCAGGCTCGATGCGCTGGTGGCGCCGACGGGTGGCCCGGCCTGGCTGACGGACTTCGTCAACGGCGACCACTACGGCGGCAGCTTCTCGTCACCGGCGGCCGTGGCCGGCTATCCCCATGTGACGGTGCCGGCCGGCCAGGTGCATGGCTTGCCGGTCGGCCTGTCGTTCGTCGGCGGGGCCTATTCGGATGCGGCGCTGATCGGCATGGCGTATGCGTACGAGCAGGCCAGCCTGCTGCGGCGCGCGCCGGGGTTTGCAGCGAGCGTGAAGCTGCCCGCCTGACCCGGTCCTGGTTTTTTAAACGTCGATGAAGCGCATCTTGAAGTTGCGCCCCTTGAAGCTGCCGAAGTCGCCGCCCAGCTTGCTGGCGCCGTTCAGGCGGGCAAAGGCGTCGTAGGCGACGCGGCGGTCGATGGCGACGTAGGTCTGGAATTCGGTGACATTGATCTTGCCCACCTGTTCCTTGACCAGGCCGGCGTCGCCCGTCAGCGCGCCCAGCACGTCGCCCGGGCGCAGCTTGTCCTTCTTGCCGGCCGAGATGCACAGGGTCATCATCGGTGCCGCGTCGCCCTGGGCGTACTCGTCCACGTCCAGCTTCTTCAGGTCATGCCATTCGACGGGCGCGCCCTGATATTCCTCGATCAGCTTGACCCACTTCTTCTCGTTCGGCGCGCACAAGGTCAGCGACAGGCCCTGCTCGTCGCCGCGGCCCGTGCGGCCGATCCGGTGGATGTGCACTTCCGTGTCCTTCGACACGTCCGCATTGATCACCGCTTCCAGGTTCTGGATGTCCAGGCCGCGGGCGGCCACGTCGGTGGCGATCAGGATCGAGCAGCTGCGGTTGGCGAACAGCACGAGGATCTCGTCGCGCTCGCGTTGCTCCAGTTCGCCATACAGGGCCAGCGCGGAGAAGCTCTGCGCCCGCAGCGATTCGAGCAGCTCGCGGCAATGCACCTTCGTATTGCAGAAGATGATGGCCGAGGCCGGCTGGTAATGCTTCAGCAGGCGGCCGACGGCCGCGTCCCGGTCGTCGAAGCCGATTTCGTAGAAGCGCTGCACGATCTTGCCGCTGTCGTGCTGGGCTTCCACCGTGACTTCGACCGGGTCGGCCAGGAAGGCTTCCGTGGCCACGCGGATGTCATCCGGGTAGGTGGCCGAGAACAGCAGGGTCTGGCGCCGTTTCGGGCAGGCGCTGACGATGCCGGCGATCTCGTCGTAGAAGCCCATGTCCGTCATGCGGTCCGCTTCGTCCAGCACCAGCGTCTGCACGGTGGACAGGTCGATGGTCTGGCGGCCGATATGGTCGCGGATGCGGCCCGGCGTGCCGACGACGACGTGGGCGCCGTGTTCCAGCGACGCGATCTGCGGACGCATCGGCGCGCCGCCCGTCAGCACGAGGATCTTGACGTTGCCGACGCTGCGGGCCAGCCGGCGCAACTCACCGGCGACCTGGTCGGCCAGCTCGCGCGTGGGGCACAGCACCAGCGCCTGCGTGGCGAACCAGGCTGGATTGAGCTTGTGCAAGAGGCCAATGCCGAAGGCCGCCGTCTTGCCGCTGCCCGTCTTGGCCTGGGCGATCAGGTCGCGCCCTTCCAGCACGGACGGCAGGCTCTGCGCCTGGATCGGCGTCATGGTCTTGTAGCCCAGCGAATCGAGATTGGCGAGGAAGGAGTCGGTGAGGGGCAGGCTGGCGAAGGAGGTCATGGCAGGGCGCGGTGGCGTGTGAGGTGAATCGGTAGTCTAGCAAAGCTGCACCGGGTTTTTGGTGTCAGCATGCGGCATCAGGGTGGTGCGGGCCGTGCCGGCGGATTACAGTTCCGCGCTGCCCCAGACGGGCAATCCCGTCAGGTCGAGCCCTTCGTCGCGGCGCCACACGGGCAGGCCGGAGGCGTCGGTATCTTCCAATAATTGCATCTGTTCCTGCTTCAGCGCAGGGCGACGCGCCCGCGGGGCCGGCGGGCGTTTCGGCTCCGGCGCCAAAGGTTCGGCCGGGCCGAAGCCGGGCAGGTCGAACGTCGCGTTGTCTTTTTTGTCTCTCATGGTCTGGCGGCGGCGTGTGCCCCGAAAAACAAAAGCCCGGCTGCAATAGTCGGGCTTTCAATGTAAAGCGGTGCGCAGTGTAACACAAAGCAGGCATGCCGTGACAGGAGGGCATTGCCGACGGTTAAGTCAATCCCGGCGACTTACCGGAACGCCAGCGCCCCCGTCAGGTCCCCCGGCGGCATGGCGCCGCGCGCGGTGAAGGCTTCGTTGCGTTCGGCCAGGCCTTCCAGCAGCGGCAGGCCGTGCAGGCGCGTGATGAAGCGCAGGATCGACGTGGTGTCGTAGAAGTTGTGGTCCACCGCGCCCTTCTTGGCAAACGGCGAGACGACGATGGCGGGAATGCGCGAGCCGGGGCCCCAGCGGTCGCCCTTGGGCGGCGCCACGTGGTCCCACCAGCCGCCGTTCTCGTCGAAGGTCACGACCACCACCATGTTCTGCCATTGGCGCGAATGGCGCAGGTGCTGCAGTACGTTGACGATGTGCTGGTCGCCGGACTCGATGTCGGAGTAGCCCGCGTGCAGGTTCAGGTTGCCCTGCGGCTTGTAGAAGCTCACCGCCGGCAGCCTGCCGGCGACGACATCGGCCAGGAACTTGTTCGAGATGGGACTGTCGCCCAGGCCGCCGTCGCGCAGGTGTTCGGCGCGGGCGGCCGTGCCGGGAGCGTAATTGGCGAAGTAATTGAAGGGCTGGTGGTGGGCCTGGAAGTTCGGCTTCGATCCGCCGCCCCTGGCGTCCAGCGCGGCCTGCCAAGCGCCGCCGTACCAGGCCCAGGACACGCCCTTGCGCGACAGCAGGTCGCCGATGGTGTCGAAGGTCTGCGGCGGCAGGGTGTTGGCGTCGTCCGGATCGGCCAGCATCGGGTCGCCGCCGGGCGCCGCGCGCACGTAGCTGGGCTGGAACGGTGGCGACATCGTGTTGACGGCATAGCCGTCCGGCGTGATGGCATGGTCGGCGACGAATCTCGGCCGGCCGTCCAGCGCCGACTTCGGCGAGTCCGGCGCCAGTGCCAGGCGGCTGCCCGTCGGGCCGTCTGCCGTCACGCTGATCTTCTTCTTCGCCTTGGTCTGGGCGGCGTTAAAGTACTCCGGCGTGCGACCGGAGATCAGGAACTGGTGGTTCAGGTAGGAGCCGCCGAAGGCGGCCATGAAGAAGTTGTCGCACAGGGTGAACTCGCGCGCCACCTGCCACAGGCCCAGGTTCCTTTCCGTCTCGCCGTAGTAACCCATGACCAGGCCGCCCGCATCCGTCCACGCGGCAAAGCCGTCGTTGCGCCCGCCGTTGATCTGCATCTGGTTCTGGTAGAAGCGGTGCTGCAAATCGCGCGTGATGACGGCTTCCGGCAGCGGCTGGCCGGCCGCGTCCTTCAGCGCGAATGGCGCGTTCGGCAAGCCCTTGATGTCCTCTTCCTTCAGTTCGTAACGCTTGCCGGCGATATCCTGCGGCACCGGCACGGCGCCGCCCCACACCCTGGGCAGTTCCGGCAGCACGCTGCCGTCGACATCCTTCTGGCGGTACTGCTCCGGCGTCACCGCCGACAGGGGCGCGGCCAGGCCGGGGAAGCCGGCGAACAGGTTGTTGAAGCTGCGGTTTTCCAGGTAGATGACGACGACGTTCTTCACGTGCGCCTTCAGCTTCGTGTCCAGCGAGCCCTTGACCGACTTCGGCGCCGGCTTCGCTTCGGCCATGGCGGGCAGGGCGCCCAGCACGCCGGCGGCGGTGGCGGCACCGAACAGGCGGCGGCGCGAAGGCATGGCCGGAGCGTCGGGGGATTGTTCCGGCAAATCGTTGGGGTCTGGCACGCGCGGCTCCTGGAAGATGGGGGAGGAATAATTATGCGGCTGGGAGTGTAGCACCGTGGCGGCATCGGTCAAGGGCGGCGGGCTTGCGGCCAACGCAGCGCCGGGAGACAATCGCGCCGCCGAATTGTTCACTTGATAAGGAAAGCAAATGACGACCGATCCGATCACCGCGGCCTGCCTGTGCGGCGCCGCCACCCTGGCCCTGCACGGCGAGCCCGTGGCCCGCGCCCACTGCCACTGCAACAGCTGCCGCGACACTTACGGCACGGCGCTGCTGTCGGCCACCGCATGGCCGGCGGCAGCCGTCGATGTCGCCGGCACGACCCTGGCGACCTACCAGCATCCCGGCCGCCACCTGGCGCGTACGTTCTGCCGCGACTGCGGCGACACGCTGTTCGGCACCAACCGCCTGGGCATGCGCGTGGTGCCAAACAGCCTCGTGGCGCGCGCCCACGGCGGCACCTTGCCCGCCAGCCTGGCGCCCGTACTGCACTTGTACTATGCGAACCGCATCGTCGATATCGACGACGCGTTGCCGAAATATCTGGAAGGGTGGGATGGGGCGCTGTACAACGACGGCGCAAAAGCAGGCCAATAAGCGCCAAAGAAAAAGCCGCTGATCCTGTAAAGAATCAGCGGCTTTCTTGAATCTGGTTGCGGGGACAGGATTTGAACCTGTGACCTTCGGGTTATGAGCCCGACGAGCTGCCAGACTGCTCCACCCCGCGTCTGAGGCAAGAATTATATACCGCGATGGCTGGCTTTGCAAGGGCGCCTTTTTACGCCCCGTCAAAAACCTTTGCCGTCACGCAGCGCCGAGGCGCCACAGCGACGTCAGCTCGGCCGAGCGGGCCGCATGCAGCGGGTCGGTGGCATCGCTGGCGCGGGGATGCACGGGGCGCACGTCGCTGCGGTCGATGACCTTCAGGCCGGCCTGTTCGATCCATTCCAGCAGTTGCGCGCGCGGGCGCAGGCCCAGGTGCTCGGCCAGGTCCGACAGGATCAGCCAGCCTTCGCCGCCTTCCGTCAGGTGCTCCTTCAGGCCGGCCAGGAAGGCCTTCAGCATGCGGCTGTCCGGATCGTAGATGGCCGACTCGATCGACGAGCCGGGGCGGGCCGGCACCCACGGTGGATTGCACACGACCAGCGGCGCGCGGCCGGGCGGGAACATGTTCGCTTCCACCAGCTCGACCTGGCCGTCCAGGTCCAGGCGGGCGATATTGTCGCGCGCGCAGGACAGGGCGCGGCGGTCCATGTCGGTCGCCACGACTCTGGCCACGCCCCGTTTCGCCAGCACGGCCGACAGCACGCCCGTGCCGGCGCCGATATCGAAGGCCAGTTCCCTGGCGCCGCGCGGCAGGGGCGCTTCGGCCACCAGTTGCACGTATTCGCCCCGCACGGGGGAGAACACGCCGTAGTGGGGGTGGATGCGCCCGTCCAGCGCCGCGATCTCGACCCCCGTCTTGCGCCATTCATGGGCACCGATGACGCCCTGCAGCTCGCGCAGCGAAATGACGAAGGCATCCTCGCCCCGGCCATAGGCTTCGTTGCAGGCCAGGCGCACGTCCGGCGCGCGGCGCAGTTCGATCGTGTAGCCCGGCTCGAACGGGATCAGCAGCATTGCCAGGGTGCGGGCGCGCTGCGACTGGGCCTGGCGGTGCAGGTGGAAGGCCTCGGCCGGGGTGGCCGGCACCTTGGCTTCCCTGGCTTTCTTCTTGCCTTTGCCGTGCTTGTGGTCGGCCCGGCGGGCCAGCGCCTGCAGCAGCTGGCGCGCGTTGTGGAAATCACCCCGCCACAGCAGCGCCGTGCCCTCGCACGCCAGCCGGTAGGCCGTGTCGGCATTGGTGGTGTCGTCGGCCACGATGACCTTCTTCGGCGGCGGCATGCCCGCCTCCGAGTGCCAGCGCGCGCTGCGTTCGGCGCCCTGTTCGGTCCAGTGGATGGTGGGAGGCGTGACGGCTGCTTGCATGGAATGGCTCTGCTTTGGTGTTTGCTGCATGGTAAACGGCGAAACCGCCTGCACCGGCGGTTTCGTGTGGAGCTGCATTATAACGTCGCCGCTCCCGGGGCGGCCGGGTTCAGGCCGCGTCGTCGGGTTTCGGCGTCGTCGAAATGGTCAGCGGGATATCGCCGCCGCTGCGCACCGGCTGCTGCTGCGTGTCGACGACGGGCGCCGGCGCCGGGGCGGACTGGCTGACCGGCACCTTGACGGGCGCCGCCTGCTTGTCCACCACGGGGTCGGGCCCGGGCGCCGACTGGCCCGACCCCACCTTGATCGGCGCGGCCTGCTTTTCCACTGCCGCGTAGGCGTTGGCGGCATTCTTCGATTTGGAGGTGGCTTCAGGCGGGCTGTAGATGTCCAGCGCCGACGCATTGTTCACCAGGTTCATCAGCCGCAAGGACAGGGTGCCCAGCTTCTCCGCGCCCGTGGCGCCGTCGGCCTGTTTCCCGATGGCGCCGGAAATCTGCTTGTCCATCATCTTGAACAGGTCGTTCAGGCTGCCCGGCCATTCGATGTCCGGGAACTCGACGGCCGGCAGCGGCATGGCCGGATTCTGCGCGGCCAGCTGCTTGCGCTGGTCGCTTTCCGAGCCGGCCACGGCCGTCGTGGACGCCTCGTACAGCACTTCCACTTCGAAATCGTACTTCTGGCCGTCCGCCAGGGTGATGGTGCCCTTGCCCATGAAATGGGCGCTGTCCTGCAGGCTGAAGCCGGCCGCCTCCATCACCTTGCCGCCAGCCTCGCTGCGCGAGACCCCCGTGGCGAAGGCGGAATTCGATTCCAGGCTGACGGCATCGAAATCGATGGTGGCGCCCTTCATGGCGTCGCCGAACAGGCGCCCGGCGAAACTGCCGAGCAGGCTCTGGGCCAGGTCGACGGTGGCATTGCCCAGGCCCGCGATGCGCTGCTGCAGGTCGATGCCGTTGCTGGACAGGGCGACCTGGTCCTGCGCCGGCACCTTGACGGGCGCATTGGCCGACTTGCTGACGGGCGACTGCTGCTTGTGGTCGGCCAGCGGGCTGCTGGTACTCGTGTAGGGACGGGCGCCGAACGGGTTGATCGAAGTCATGATGGCCTCTCGAAAAGGATCTGCTTTCTCAACATCGGCAGCCGCGCCGATAACTTGAGGACAATCAGTGGTGGTGCGTCCACAAGCCGTTCGAAGCCAGGTAAGCCTGGACGGCTTCGGGCTGGCCGATGGCATGCAGCTTCACTTCGCCGCAGGCGCACACGCCCGAGTACGGCGTGATGTGGGAGCAAGCGGAAACTTTTTGCAGGGAAACTTGGACGGCCTTGGCGCATTTGGCGCACTTGAACGTCAGGGTACGGGGTGCTTTCAGCATGATGCCGCTCTTGTAAAGTCGAAAGGGCGGCATTTTACCGCGCGCCGCCCGGCCGGGGTTCGAAGGCCTCAATATACGCTGATCGCGCTCCGTCCGCCCGCGCACGGCTGCACGAGGATGCGGGTCGCGATGCGCTCCGTCATTTCCTGCACGTGCGAGATGACGCCCACTTTCCGGCCCATCGATTGCAGGTTGTCCAGCGCGTCCATGGCCACCCGCAGCGTTTCCGCGTCCAGGCTGCCGAAGCCCTCGTCGATGAACAGCGACTCCACCCGCACCCGGTTCGACGACAGCGAGGCCAGGCCCAGCGCCAGCGCCAGCGACACGAGGAAGGATTCGCCGCCGGACAGGGAGTGCACGGAGCGCATGTCGTCGCCCATGTGCAGGTCGCGCACCAGGAGGCCCAGCGAAGGCTGCGACGGATTGTCGATGCGCTTGAGCTGGTAGCGGGGCGCCAGCTGGCCCAGGTGGGCGTTGGCGTAGCCCAACAGCACGTCCAGGGTGAACTGCTGGGCGTAGTTGCGGAACTTCTTGCCGTCGGCCGAGCCGATCAGTTCGGCCAGCCGGGCCCACTTGCGCTCGACGGCTTCCTGCTTTTCCAGCTGGGCCAGCACGGCGCTGGCGCGCCGCCGGCGTTCGTCGTCCTGGGCCAGGCCCAGCTTGTGGGCCGTTGCCACGTCGTGCGCCGCCGTGCGTGCCACATTCAGTTCGGCCAGCGCCGCCTGCAGCATGGCCAGGGTCTGTTCGCCGCCGGCCGGCGCCGCGTCGCGGTGGCGGTCGCACTGGGCCTGGCGTTCCTGCAGCACGGCGCGGGCATGGGCCTCGGCCTGCTCCAGGGCCTGCAAGGCCTGGCGTTCGGCGCGCACGGCGTCCAGCGGATGGGCCAGCAGGGCGCGCAGTTCGCCCAGCGAGGCGATGCCGACATCCGGCGCCGGCGCGAACAGGTCCGGCTCCGTGCGGGCCTGCTGGAATTCGTCCAGCCAGGCCGCCAGTTTCGCCATCGCCGCATCGGCCGCGTCGCCCAGTTCGGCGATGCGGCGACGGCCCTGCACCAGCGCCTCGTCGCAGCGCGTGCGCCGCTCGGCGGCCTGCTGGGCCGCCTGCTGCTGCGCGTTCAGGCGTTCGCGCGCCGCATCGCA
>NZ_WNKZ01000140.1 GCF_009720835.1 Pseudoduganella buxea | reverse complement strand
GCCTGCGCCGCCGCCCGTTCCGCCCGTGCCGCAGCGCGCTCGGCCTGGGCTGCCTGGGCCTTCACGGCGGCCGGCGTTCCCAGCGACGTTCCCGCCGGTGCCGGGTCGGCCGGGCGGGCATGGGCATACAGCATGAAGCAGGCCGTGCACAGGCCCAGCAGGGGCGCGGCCATCTTCCAGCCGAGGGGCTGCGCACTCGGCCGCAGCAGGCGTTTGATTCGGGACATGAGATCTCCTCCGTGTGCCGCAGGGGCAAAGTGTGACGTCGAGAATTGGAACTTGTCCAGCTCGGCCAAGGCGCGGGCCAGCCGGCGCGGCTCGCCCAGCATGCCGGCAGCCAGGTCGTCGGCAACCTGTTCCCGCTCGATGCGGATGCGCTGCGACAGGCGCCAGACGGTGGGGTGATAGAACAGCAGGATCTCGATGGCGCTCTGGACCAGGTTGACGAAATAATCGTGGCGCCGGATGTGGGCCAGTTCATGCGCCAGCAAGGCTTCCAGCAGGTCCGGCGGCATGCCCGTGACGAGCGAGGCGGGCAGCAGCACGATGGGCCGCCAGCAGCCGGCCGTCATCGGCCCTTCCAGGTCTTCGCCGGAGACGCCCAGCCGGACCGGGCGCCGGATGCCGAACCGCCGCGCCATCGCATCGAGCCGCGCCTGCCATGCCGCATCGAGCCGGTAATGGCCGGCCAAGGTGCGCTGCCGCACCCACTGCAAGCCCAGCGACAGGCGCAAGGTCATCAGCGCGGCGCCGCCCGCCCACAGCAGCACCAGCCAGGGCAGTTGCCGGCGCAGCATATATTCCAGGGACGTCATGTCGTCGGCATCGGCCGCGCCGATACCGTCCACAGTGGCGCCCACGACCACCAGCAGCGGATCGACGGGCACGGGCATCGCATGGCCGTCCAGTTGCGCCGCCACGCGCCACGCGATGCTGCCCAGCGGCAGCGCGGCGCACAGCAACAGGGCACCGCACGCGACGGCATACCGGGCCTGGGCGCTGCGGTTGCGCAACAGGTGCAGGGCCAGCGCCGCCGCCCAGCCGATCAGCAGGCCTTGCCAGAGAAAGTGCAGCAGCGACCAGCCGATGGCGCCGGTCAGGGTGTCGAGCAGGTCAGTCATGGCGCATCCGGCAAGGAGTGTGGGGTTGAAAGCAGGATAAGTGATCTAGAACATCTTGTCTAGAAGTTTTTGTCTACTTCGAGACGGCAGTCGAGACCTGACTGTAACGCCGATGCGGTGCGGGAAGGTGGGGCGTGCGACAGACGGCCGGATGGACGGCCCGGGCGGGAAAAAAACGGGGCGGCCGGGCCACCCCGCTTCGCTTATTGCTTCAGTTAGTACATGACGACGGAGCGGATCGATTCGCCCGACTTCATCAGGTCGAAGCCTTCGTTGATCTGGTCCAGCGACAGCTTGTGGGTGATCAGGTCGTCGATATTGAGCTTGCCGTCCATGTACCAGTCGACGATCTTCGGCACATCCGTACGACCGCGCGCGCCGCCGAAGGCCGAACCCTTCCACTCGCGCCCCGTGACGAGCTGGAACGGCCGTGTCGAGATTTCCTGGCCGGCCGCGGCCACGCCGATGATGATCGACTTGCCCCAGCCCTTGTGGCAGCACTCGAGGGCCTGGCGCATCAGGGTCGTGTTGCCGACGCACTCGAAGCTGTAGTCGGCGCCGCCGTCCGTCAGCTGGATAATCGTGTCGACGACATTTTCGACGTCGTTCGGATTGATGAAATGGGTCATGCCGAACTTGCGCGCCATCGCTTCACGGCCCGGATTGATGTCGACGCCGATGATCTTGTCCGCGCCCACCATCTTTGCCGCCTGGATCACGTTCAGGCCAATGCCGCCCAGGCCGAACACGACGACATTGGCGCCCGCCTCCACCTTGGCCGTGAACAGCACGGCGCCCACGCCCGTGGTGACGCCGCAGCCGATGTAGCAGACCTTGTCGAACGGCGCGTCCTCGCGGATTTTCGCCAGCGCGATTTCCGGCACGACGATGTAGTTCGAGAACGTGGACGTGCCCATGTAGTGGAAGATGGGCTTGCCGTCGATGGAGAAGCGGCTGGTCGCATCGGGCATCAGGCCGCGGCCCTGGGTCGAGCGGATCGCCTGGCACAGGTTGGTCTTCTGCGACAGGCAGAATTTGCACTGCCGGCATTCCGGCGTGTACAGGGGAATGACGTGGTCGTCCTTTTTCAGGCTCTTCACGCCCGGGCCCACGTCGACGACGACGCCGGCGCCTTCATGGCCGAGGATGGCGGGGAAGATGCCTTCCGGATCGGCGCCGGACAGGGTGTAGTAATCCGTGTGGCAGATGCCCGTCGCCTTGATCTCGACCAGCACTTCGCCCTCGCGGGGCCCGCCCAGTTCCACTTCCTCGATCGTCAGCGGTGCGCCCGCCTTCCATGCTACTGCTGCCTTGGTCTTCATCGCAATATCCAGTGATGTGATAAAGCGCCATCATAACAAACGCCGCCTCGCTGCCGCTGGCGCCAACCCAGGGCGGCCGAATTGCCCAAGAATCGGGGTCCGCTGCAGCGGACCGACCGGTTGGGGCCGAGTTGCTCAGCGGGCGGCGGCGCTGGCGAGGTCGAGCTGCAGCAGCCGGCAGGTCGCTTGCCACAGCTGGCGTGGCGACGTCCAGGGCTTGGGCAGGAAGGCGTGGGCCTGGTGGTGCAGGCTGGGCTGGCGGGCCGAATACAGCAGCACCGGCGTGTGCTGGCCCTGCTCCCGCATCGCGCGCAGCAGTGTCTGGCCGTCGCCGTCCGGCAGGTCCGGGTCGAGCACGATCAGGGCGAAATCCTGGCGCGCTACCAGCAGTTCCGCTTCGGCCAGCGAGGCGGCGCGGGTGACGCGGATTTCAGGGACCAGCAGGGTGGCCAGGATGACGGCCGCCGTGTCATCGGCATCGATATGCAGCAGCTGGGGTGCAGGAGGCAGGGGCTTGCAGGCCTCCAGGGCGTCGTTCATGTTCATCGTCAACTCTCCGCGATCGGTGGGGCGCAGGGCCTGGGCTTCGGTACGCCGCATGATGCGGGGTCGACGGAAACCAGGATGCAGGTCGGCGGAGCTGGGCCGAAATCAGGACGGCGCCGCAGGGGACGGGGCGGGAGCCGGTGATGCGCGCGGCGAAAGCCGCGTCACGGGGACAGTCTAACGCACTTTCAATCTACAAAGTGCGGCTGGGAAACATTTATTTCTTGACGCGTGAATAAAACGCCGCATGCAGGCTGTTCAGCGTTTCTTCTGCCGCCAGCAGCTGGTCCGCCACCTCGTTGACCTTGCGCCGGCTCGAGCGGGCATGGTCGCGCAGCACTTCGAAGGCCGTGTTGCGGTCCGTCTGGAACTTGCACATCAACAGGCCCACGGCCAGGCTGGTTTCCCGGCCGGCCGCCAGCGCCGCGTTCAGGTTCAGCTCCGTGCGGCGCAGCTGGCGGATTTCGTCCGCCCGCGCCAGGCCCGCCTCGAAGGCCGGCATCAGGTGCTTTTCATCGACGGGCTTGACGACGAAACCGACGGCGCCATAGGCCGCCGCCTGCTTGCCCGCATCCGCATCGCCGCGGCCGGACAGGAACATGAATGGCACCGACGTTTCCCGGTTCAGCTGCTTGGCCAGCTCCAGGCCGGACATGCCCGGCATATGGATGTCCAGCAGCGCCATGTCCGGCTCGCGCTCGGCCACCAGCTTCAAGGCATGGTCGGCCGAATGGGCCTGCATGGTCTCGTAGCCCGCATTCTGCAGGATCACGCTGAGGAACTCCGCAAGTAATTGATCGTCGTCGACAATCAGGATCAGACGCTTGGCGGTCGCAGTTGGAGTCATGGCTGAGCAAATCGGCATGTTGTGATGGGCCGATTATAAAGCGGAACGCAGGGCGCGGCGGCTTTATCGTCCCGAAAGCGCCCCTTGCGCGAACAGTTCCGTGAAGGCCTGTACCGCCGGCGCCACGCTGCCCGCCTCGCCCGTGCCGTAGACGATGCTGATCGCCGCCACCATGTCCGCGCCGGCCGACACCAGCACGGCCGCATTGGCCGGCGTCATGCCGCCGATAACGACGGCCGGCACCGTCACGCCGGCCGCGCGCGCTCCTTCGAGGATGCTGGGCTGGGTCGTCACGGCATACTTCTTCACGCGCGAAGGATAGAAGCCGCCGAAGGCGACGTAGCTGGCGCCGGCCATCTGGGCGTCGATGGCGCGCAGCAGTTCGCCGTAGCAGGAGGCGCCGACGATCTTGCCCGGCCCCAGCGCGGTGCGCGCGGCCAGCACCGAGGCGTCCGTGCCGCCCACGTGCACGCCGTCGGCATCGAGTTCCTGGCACAGCGCCAGGTGGTCGTTGACGATGAACGGCACGCCGTGGCGGCGGCACAGCGCCAGCAGCGCGCCGGCCTGCTCGCGCCGCAGTTCGGGCGTGGCTTCCTTGTGGCGGTACTGCAGCAGCGCGGCGCCGGCCGCCAGGGCCTCGCCGGTGGCAGCCAGCAGCCGGTCCGTGTCGTTCCAGTCGGGGGTGACGACGTAAAGTCCCCGCAGGGTTGCTTGCATGATGATTCCTTGTGAATGGAGGTCCGCGGGTGGTCAGCGCAGCGGCATCCGCTGCCCGGGACCGATGGTGTAGGCGGCGGCCAGCGCCGCATGGGTGTAGGCCTGCGCCCGCGCCAGCGCCTGCGGCAGCGGGCAATCCTGGGCCAGCAGGCCCGCCAGCGCCGAGGCCAAGGTGCAGCCGCTGCCGTGGTAGCTGCCCGGAAGCCGCGGCCAGCTCCAATGCTGCCGCTGGGTGGGACCGGTCCAGCGGTTGACGACTTCGTCGCCCGTGCCGTGCCCGCCCGTCACCAGCACGTGCTCGCAGCCGAGCGCGCGCAATCCCCTGGCAGCGTCTTCGTCGGCGCTGCCGAAGTGCGCGGCCAGCGCCGCCGCTTCCGGCCCGTTGGGCGTGAGTACCGTTGCCAGCGGCAAGAGCGGCGCCAGCGCATCGAGGGCATTGCCCCGTGCCAGGCTGTCGCCATGGCCGCTGGCCAATACCGGGTCCAGCACGACGGGAACGAAGCCGCTGGCGGCGCGCAGTTCGGCGATGGTCGCCGCGATGGCCCGTGCGTTCTCGACACTGCCGGGAATGCCGATCTTGACGGCGCCGATGCGGCACGCCGCCGTCAAGGCCCTGGCCTGGCGCAGCAGCACATCCGGCGTCACGGGGATGACCTCGTGGACGCGGTTGTGATCCTGCACCGTCAGCGCCGTGACGACCGACAGCGCATGGCTGCCGACCGAGGCGATGGCCTGGGCGTCGGCACCCACGCCGGCGCCACCGGACGGATCGAAGCCGGCGAACACCAGCACGCACGGGCGCATGCTCATGCCGGGCTGCCTGCCACCCTGCCCGCCATCGGCGACGACGGCGATGCCGCGAAGCGGCGCGGCATGCGCCCGGCCAGGTAGGCCTCGCGCCCCGCCTGCACGGCCAGTCGCATCGCATTGGCCATGCGCACCGGGTCCTGCGCCGCCGCGATGGCCGTGTTCATCAGCACACCGTCGCAACCCAGTTCCATTGCGATGGCCGCGTCGGACGCCGTGCCGACGCCGGCATCGACCAGCACCGGCACGCGCGCCTGCTCGATGATCAGCGACAGGTTCCACGGATTGAGGATGCCCATGCCCGAGCCGATCAGCGATGCGAGCGGCATCACGGCCACGACGCCGATATCTTCCAGCATGCGCGCCTGGATCGGATCGTCGCTGCAGTAGACCATCACGTCGAAGCCGTCCTTGACCAGCTCCCTGGCCGCCACCAGTGTTTCCGGCATGTTCGGGAACAGTGTCTTCTCGTCGCCCAGCACTTCGAGCTTGACCAGCTTGTGGCCGTTCAGCAGCTCGCGTGCCAGTTGCAGTGTGTAGACGGCGTCCTTGGCGTTGTAGCAGCCCGCCGTGTTGGGCAGGATGGTGTACTCGGACGGCGGCAGCACGTCCAGCAGGCTCGGTGCGTTCGGGTCCTGGCCGATATTGACGCGCCGGATCGCCACCGTGATGATCTCGGCCCCGGCCGCGTCGGTGGCCGCCCGCGTTTGCGGCAGGTCCCTGTATTTGCCGCTGCCCACCAGCAGGCGCGACTTGTACTCCTTCCCCGCGATGGTCAGCAGGTCCTTCGATTGTTCGCTCATTTCATTTTCCTTGTTCAGCCGCCGCCGATGGCGCGCACGATATCGACCTGGTCGCGCCCTTGCAGCGTGACCTCATGCCAGCGCTGGCGCGGCACCACGGCGCGGTTGACGGCCAGCGCCAGCGCCTGGCCTTCCAGCTCCAGCGCCTGCACCAGCTGGTGCAGGGTCTGGCCCGGCGCCACCTGGCGCGGCGCGCCATTGACTTCGATCTCGATGTTCATTTCGATCTTCATCTCGTTCATGTCAGCCTCACGCCTTGCTGTAGATGCGGGCGCCCTGCTTGACGAATTCCACCGCCTTCTCCTGCATGCCCTTCGCAGCGTAGTCGCGCACTTCCTGCGTGATCTTCATCGAGCAGAAGTGCGGGCCGCACATGGAGCAGAAGTGCGCCACCTTGGAAGAGTCCTTCGGCAAGGTCTCGTCGTGGTACGAGCGGGCCCGGTCCGGATCGAGGCCGATATTGAACTGGTCTTCCCAGCGGAATTCGAAGCGCGCCTTGGACAGCGCGTTGTCGCGGATCTGCGCGCCCGGATGCCCCTTGGCCAGGTCGGCCGCATGGGCGGCGATCTTGTAGGTGATCATGCCTTCCTTGACGTCGTCCTTGTTCGGCAGGCCCAGGTGCTCCTTCGGCGTCACGTAGCACAGCATGGCCGTACCGTACCAGCCGATCTGCGCGGCGCCGATGCCCGAAGTGATGTGGTCGTAGCCGGGTGCGATATCGGTGGTCAAGGGGCCCAGCGTGTAGAACGGCGCCTCGCCGCACTGCTCCAGCTGCAGGTCCATGTTCTCCTTGATCAGCTGCATCGGCACGTGGCCGGGGCCTTCGATCATCACCTGCACGTCGTGCTTCCACGCCACCTGGGTCAGTTCGCCCAGGGTCTTCAGTTCGCCCAGCTGGGCCGCGTCATTGGCGTCGTAGATGGAGCCGGGGCGCAGGCCGTCGCCCAGGCTGAACGACACGTCATACGCCTTCATGATCTTGCAGATATCCTCGAAGTGCGTGTACAGGAAGTTCTCCTGGTGGTGCGCCAGGCACCACTTGGCCATGATCGAGCCGCCGCGCGAGACGATGCCCGTCAGGCGCGACGCCGTCAGCGGCACGTAGCGCAGCAGCACGCCGGCGTGGATGGTGAAGTAGTCGACGCCCTGCTCGGCCTGTTCGATCAGGGTGTCGCGGAAGATCTCCCACGTCAGGTCCTCGGCCTTTCCGTTGACCTTTTCCAGCGCCTGGTAGATCGGCACGGTGCCGATGGGGACGGGGCTGTTGCGCACGATCCATTCGCGCGTTTCGTGAATGTGCTTGCCGGTGGAGAGGTCCATCACCGTATCGCCGCCCCAGCGGATGGCCCACGTCATCTTCTCCACTTCCTCGCCGATCGACGAGGTGACGGCCGAGTTGCCGATATTGGCATTGACCTTGACGAGGAAATTGCGGCCGATGATCATCGGCTCCAGTTCCGGGTGGTTGATATTGGCCGGAATGATGGCGCGGCCCCGGGCGATTTCCTCGCGCACGAATTCGGGCGTGATCTCGTCCGGGATCGACGCGCCGAAGGACTGGCCCGGATGCTGGCGGCCGATCAGGTCCGCCATGCGCTGGCCCAGCGGGCCCGTATTGCGCATTTCTTCAAGGTACTCGCGGCGGCGCAGGTTCTCGCGGATGGCGACGAATTCCATCTCCGGCGTGACGATGCCGCGGCGGGCGTAATGCATCTGCGTCACGCAAGCGTCGCCGGTGGCGCGGCGCGGCTTGCGGTGCAGGTTGAAGCGCAGTTCAGCCAGGGCGGCGTCGGCCAGGCGCGCCTGGCCGTATTCGGAGGTGGGTCCGGGCAGTTCCTCGCTGTCGCCACGTTCGGCGATCCAGCCGGCGCGCAGCGGCGCCAGGCCCGCGCGGATGTCGATGGCCGCTTCCGGGTCGGTGTAGGGCCCGGACGTGTCGTACACGGAAATGGGCGGATTCGGCTCGTGGCCGAACGAGGCGGACGTGTCGGACTGGGTGATTTCGCGCATCGGCACGCGCAGGTCCGGGCGGCTGCCGGTGACGTAGATCTTGCGGGAGTTGGGCAGCGGCGCGACGGCGGCGCTGTCGACCTCGGCAGTACTGGCGAGGAAGCGCTGCTGAAGTTGATTCGGGTGGGCATTCATTTTGGCTCCTTGGCGGCTACAGGAGCCAGCAAAGGAGGTCAGGCCGTGCGCCGGGCGAAGTCGCGCGGCGGCACATCCAAAAGCTTCCCTTCGCTGGCATTATCCAGATCAGGTTCGGAGGGTATTTCTCACCCGCGCATGTCGCCATGCACAGGACCCCTAGCGTGTGCCGCCGGCACCTTGGTGTGTCGGCAGCGCTCGCATTATGCGCGCTGCAAGAACTTATGAAAAGGGCACATTGGCCTATAATTTCGACGACGGTGGCAGATCCGCGACACATTTGACAACAGTATCGACAATCAATACCAGGACAGGCATGCGGGCAAAGCGGGTGGTGGCGGGGATGTGGATGGCAACGACGGCGGCGGCAATGGCGGCCCCGCCCGCCCCCGTGACGGACAAGGAGCAGGCCGCGTTCTTCGACTTCTACAGCGCCAGCCATGCGACGGGCGGCCTGCTGCGGCCGCAGTTCGCCGTGACGTCCGTGAAGGGCCGGCGGCACGTTTCCGCCACCGTCGACGGCCCGGCCCAACGCGCCGTGCTGCCCCTGTGCCGCCAGGCGCGCGAGGCGTTCGACTACGATGCCAAGGCGCGGCGCTGGAGCGCGGCAGCGCCGAAGCAGCTGGTGTGGGTGCACCACGGGAGCCGCTGCGACGCGCAGCCCGAAACGCCCATCGAGCTGCTGGCGCCCCTGCCGGACATGGAAATGCTGGTGCTGATCCAGCAGCACCCCACCCTGCTGAACAACGCGCGCCTGCTCATGGCCGGCAATACCAGCTGCGCCCCGGCCCGTTCCCGAGGCTACCGCTTGCGGGCGCTGGACCGGGCCAGGGACGGCCTGCCCGTGCTGGTGTTCGAGAACGACATCGGCGAGGAAGCCCGCATCGCCGTGCGCAAGTCGCGCAATGAACTGGTGGCGTGGAGCGCCGTCTGCACTGCCGGGGGCCGCTGAGCCGCCGGATTGTTGCTTCATGCAGACATCCCACTATACTTTCCGTATGGCAATCTGATAAGCTGTTATCACACACGGCCCCACCCCAGCCGTGCCGGATGCCTCCCATCCGAATCCCGTCTCCCAGCGACCGCGACGCCGCGCATGTTCATCGAACGTGCTTTCCCCTACCGACTACTTTAGCGAGCGACCCATGCGGAGCAATGGCCCTGTCACCCAGAACGAATACCTCCTCGACGCCGGCAAGACGATCGTTTCGACGACCGACTTGAAGGGCAATATCGATTACGCCAATCCGTATTTCATCGAAGTTTCCGGCTTCACGGAAGAAGAGCTGATCGGCGCGCCGCAGAACATCGTGCGCCACCCGGACATGCCGGCCGCCGCCTTTGCCGACCTGTGGACCACGATCCGCCAGGGCCTGCCGTGGACGGGCATGGTGAAGAACCGCTGCAAGAACGGGGATTACTACTGGGTGCTGGCCAATGTGACGCCCGTGATCGAGAACGGCACGCCGGTGGGTTATATGTCGGTGCGCACGACGCCGAGCCGCGCGATGGTGGCGCAGGCCGAGGCGGCGTATGCGGAACTGCGCAACGGCAATCCCCGCGGCCTGCGCGTGGTGCGCGGCAAGGTGGTCGGCGGCGGCCTGCTGGCGACCCTGTGCGCGAAGACGCGCCTGTCGCTGGCGGCGCGCCTGGCGCTGTCC
>NZ_WNKZ01000013.1 GCF_009720835.1 Pseudoduganella buxea | reverse complement strand
CGTGCTGACCTTCAGCGCGGGCGGCGCCACGCTGGCCGAGGGCGAGACGGCGGCCGAGCTGTTCGCCGCCGCCGACGCCCAGCTGTACCGCGCCAAGCATGCGGGGCGCAACCGGGTCGAATGGCGCCAGCGCTGATGCTGGCGGGGATACTGGCAAGGACACTGGCAGTAGCGCGGCGCTTGCCGTAAACTACCGGTCTTGTCATCTCCTTACGATCCGGGCACCGCGCGTGAGCACATTACAGCAGGGCTTCCTCCTGACCCGCCACTGGCGCGACACGGAAGACGGCACCGAAGTCGACCTGTGGCTGGCCACCGATGCCGGCCCGCGCCACCTGCGCCTGCCGCCGCAGACGTCGGTGGCCTTCGTGCCTGCGGCCCAGCGCGACACGGCCGAACGGGTGCTGCGCGGCGAACGCGGGTGGGAGCTGCGTCCGCTGGACCTGCGGGACTTCCGCCACCGCCCCGTGCTGGGCCTGTACTGCCGCCACTATCGCCAGCTGATGAAGCTGGAAAAGCGCCTGCGCGAACACGGCGTCGACGTCTACGAAGGCGACGTGCGCCCGCCCGAGCGCTACCTGATGGAACGCTTCATCACGGCCCCCGTCGCCTTCGACGGCGAAGCCGGCGCCGACGGCATCGTGCGCGATGTCCAGCTCAAGCCCGATGGCGGCTACCGTCCCGCGCTGCGCCTTGCCTCCCTCGACATCGAGACCACCGCGCACGGCGAGCTGTATTCGATCGCGCTGGAAGGCTGCGGCCAGCGCCAGGTATATATGCTGGGGCCACCGAACGGCGACGCTTCCCACGTCGACTTCGACCTGGAATACTGCGACAGCCGCCCGCAGCTGCTGGAGCGCTTCAATGCCTGGTTCGAACGCCACGACCCGGACGTGATCATCGGCTGGAACGTCATCCAGTTCGACCTGCGCGTGCTGCGCCAGCACGCCGAACGCTACCAGATGGCGCTGCGCCTGGGCCGCGACGGCAGCGCAATGGAGTGGCGCGAACACGGCCGCCAGCAGCATTACTTCGCCGCCGCGGCGGGACGCCTGATCGTCGACGGCATCGAGGCGCTGCGTTCGGCCACGTGGAGCTTCCCTTCCTTCAGCCTGGAACACGTGTCGCAGGCCCTGCTGGGCGAAGGCAAGGCGATCGACAATCCCTACGACCGCATGGCCGAGATCGACCGCCGCTTCGCCGAGGACAAGCCGGCCCTGGCGCGCTACAACCTGAAGGACTGCGAGCTGGTGACGCGCATCTTTGCCCACACCCAGCTGCTCGACTTCCTGCTGGCACGGGCCAGCGTGACGGGGCTGCCGGCCGACCGCAGCGGCGGCTCGGTGGCAGCCTTCGAGCACCTGTACCTGCCGCTGATGCACCGCCAGGGCTTCGTCGCGCCGAACCTGGGCGACGTGCCGAACGAGGACAGCCCGGGCGGCTTCGTGATGGATTCCCGTTCCGGCCTGTATGACTCGGTGCTGGTGCTGGACTATAAAAGCCTGTACCCGTCCATCATCCGCACCTTCCTGATCGATCCCGTCGGCCTGGTCGAAGGGCTGCGCCTGGAGCAGGAGGGCGCCGTACCGGAAACGGTGCCGGGTTTCCGCGGCGCCCGTTTCAGCCGCGCCAGGCACTGCCTGCCCGCCATCGTCCGCCAGGTGTGGGAGGGCCGCGAGGCCGCCAAGCGCGAACACAACAAGCCCCTGTCGCAGGCGCTGAAGATCATCATGAACGCCTTCTACGGCGTACTGGGGTCCTCCGGCTGCCGCTTCTTCGATCCCCGCCTGGCCACGTCGATCACGATGCGGGGCCACGAGATCATGCACCGCACGCGCGAGCTGATCGAAAACGAAGGCTACCCCGTCATCTACGGCGACACGGATTCCACGTTCGTCTGGCTGAAACGTGGCATGGATGGCGAGGAAGCGGACCGCATCGGCCGCTCGCTCGTTGCCCATATCAACGACTGGTGGCGGGTCCACCTGCGCGAAGAATATGGCCTGGAGAGCGCGCTGGAATTGCAGTACGAAACGCACTATCGCCGCTTCCTGATGCCGACCGTGCGCGACTCGGAAGAAGGCAGCAAGAAGCGCTACGCCGGCCTGGTGGTAAAGCCGGACGGTGCCGAGGAAATCATCTACAAGGGCCTGGAGACGGTGCGCACGGACTGGACCCCGCTGGCACAGGGCTTCCAGCAGGAGCTGTTCCGCCGCGTCTTCAAGGGCGAGCCGTACCGCGACTATGTGCGCGACTACACCGAGCGTACCCTGCGCGGTGAGCTGGACGAGCTGCTGGTCTACCGCAAGCGGCTGCGCCGGCCGCTCGACGAATACGAGCGCAACGTGCCGCCGCACGTGCGCGCGGCCCGCCTGGCCGACGAGTTCAACGCCGCCCGGGGCCGCCCGCTGCAGTACCAGAACCGGGGCTGGATTCGCTACCTGATGACGACGGCCGGACCGGAACCGCTGGAGACGCGCCGCGCCGCCATCGACTACGCCCACTACCTGGAACGGCAGCTGCAACCGGTGGCCGACGCCATCCTGCCCTTCCTGGGCGACAGCTTCGGCCAGCTGACCAGCCGGCAGCGCACCCTGTTCTGAACGTCTGGGCGGCCCTTGCCGATCCCGGCGGGCAAGCAGTCGCCCGCGTATACCCGCATGCGGTCGGCGTCCACGGCGACAGGCTGGGTGCCGCGGTTATCGAGCCTCGCTTTCTTGCACAGGTGCCGGCAAGTCCATCGGCCTGGATGAGACCCTTGGGCCTGCGTCGTAGCCGGCCTGTTCGAGCTGCATTCTGTTCAGGCCCTCGACAAAGTCGTCCGCGTGCTCCGGCTTCAATCCCAAGGACGCCCCGCTCCGGTTGGGTGGGCTTCCATCGACCTGCGCCGCGCTCTGCGCATACAGGGGCCCTCGCGACATGATCACCGACCCCGTGACGACGCTCCGCCTGGTCGCAGCATGACGTTCGCGAGCAACAACATCCTGCCGCAACTGGTCGATCTTCTCCCGTTGCTCGGCATTGAGACCCGCAGCGGCAATTTCCGCAATCTTTGCTTTCGAACCTGCCACATCGCCCGCATGCAGAAGACCGAGGGCGATGTTATAGGAAGCGGAAAAGTCCTTGCGCAATGCTTCCCATTGCCTGCACGTCCCGACGAAGTCGAGGTAACGGCCGGATGAAAATTGTTCATCGGCTTTCCGCATGTAGTCGGCCACCGTCGCCGGCCTGGGCGTCGCATTCTGCGCATCGGCGCCGGTGCTGGCACAGCAGACAGCTGCTGCGAGAAGCATGCTGAGAATTTTCATTTCGCGCCTTTCTCCGATATATCGGGCTTGCTGCTGATCACCGGCGTACTGAACTCGGTAGTGATCTTTTCCCAGGAAATCGGCTTGTCCACATACATCGCCCAGGCAATCAGGAGCGATCCCAGCAGAACGAACAACAGGCCGGGCGATGCACCTTTCAGCATCAGCCCCCGCTCCTTTCCGACCGTGCCCGTGAAGACAAACTCGCCTTTCAATCCCCGCACCAGGGAATCGTGACCGAGACAGACGATCTTGTACCCGGCAATCATTGCTGTCAGCTTAATCAGTAACACTGAAATTATCGCGATAAGCGCTTCCATTCCGGCTCCAGGTCCGAGGGTTGGTTCGAGAAGCCACGGCGCAACGGCAAGCGGCGACGCCCCCGCAGCCAGGCCGGATCAGCTGGCGCAGCTGCGGATCAGCTGGTACACCAGCCGGCCGATCTCCGGCGTATAGACGGCGCTGTGGGCGCCGCCGCCGGTGCCGGCCTGATTGCCCTTGATGACGGACGAGGCATCGATCCACAGCACCCGCTGCGGTACGCAGGCCAGTGCCGGGACACGGCCATCCTCGGCGGTTGCCGCCGCCAGGAAGCGGGCGCCATGAGGGCCTGCTCTCGCCTCGTCGAATGCCGCCTGCGAGCCGACGAAATAGCGGGCGTGGCCAGCCTGGGTCACGGCCGTGTCGTGCCGCGAAGCCGTCAGCACGACGGGGCCGGCCAGGCTGGCGAAATCGCGGTACGGCGCGCCCTCGCGTCCTTCGGCACCGCCGGCATCCGTGGCCAGGTAGCGCTGGTAGCTGTAGGCACCCTGCAGGCTGACCACCAGGTCCACCACGGGCGTGGGCGCAGCCGTTACCAGCGGCGCGCTGAAGACGGCGCGCGTGGCGGCGCGGGCGCCGAAGCTGTGGCCGACGACAATCAGCCGGAAGCCGCCGGCCGCCTTGGCGCGGCGCAGCTCCCGATTCAGCAGGATGTTTTCCCAGACGGCGCCCACTTCGTCCGCGTCCTTGGCCTTGATGCCGAAATCGGCCATCGGCAAGGCCGGATCGCCCGTCGACGGCCACGTCACACCCAGCACCAGCGGACGGAATGCCGGATCGCCGCCGGCCGCTTCGCGCAGGCGCGTTGCCAGGTCACGGATATTGCGCAGCGCTTCGGGCTGGTAGGTATTCCACCCCATCGTGTAGACGATCACATGGCTGAATCGGCGCTCGGCCGTCAGGCGCTCCACGTCGCGGCCCAAGGTGGCCAGGGCCTGCCAGCTGCGTGCCACCAGCGGCTGCGCCGGTGCCACCGTCAGCGCCAGGGGCGCGCAGGCATCGCCGGCGGCGTAGACATTGTAGAGAAAGCAGACCTGGCCGGACGGGCCGAAGCGGGCGATATGGGAAACGTAGGTGGGCCGGTGCTGCCCCGCGTACTTGCCGTGCAGCGCATCGCGCAGGTCGGGCCGTTCGCGCAGGTATGGCGCATCGATGGCGAGGCAGTCGCCGCCGGGGGCGCCGGGACAGTCGGCAAGGCGGCCGACCCGGCTGGCATTGTCCTTTTCGATGCCGACGATATAGGCATCGAAGGCCAGGGTCAGCTCGCGCCGTTGCTGCTCGGACGACTGACCGATCAGCGCCAGTTCATGGAACTGGGTCCGGTTGCCCGCGCAACCGGCCGTCATGGCCAGCAGCGCAGCCAGCAGCACGACAAGCAGTACATCCAGAAAACGGCCGGGGAATAACCGCAGTGCAGGACCTGGCAGGTTCATGGCGCCTCCCGTCGGCGCCGGGCAAGGCGGAAAACCGTACCGGCGGCGCTCCCCGTCATATTGCGCCGGGTCGCCCTGCCCGTCACGCAAATCCGGCGGCAGTGACGCGCCGGCGCCACGACCCGCTCAGCGGTACTTGTACAGCTTCACCTTCTGCACCGTGAACTCGTCGCCCGGCAGCCGGATATGGCGGCCCTGGTGGGTTTCGTCGCCGTTCAGCCAGCGCCCTTCGCGCCAGCGCCCATCCACGAACGTCCCTTCGGTCGCCTTCTCGATGCCAACACCCTCCATCGGCCCGCCGGGATTCTTGAACGTTACCGTGATGCCCCGCCCGGCCACGTAGAATTCGTCCGGCGCCGCCTGGATCACCAGGCCGCCGCGCGAGTCGTATTCCGCGCTTTCCGTCTTGCCCCACTGGTTGGCGAAGCTGACGTCGAGCAGCCAGGCGCCCATCGTCACCTGCACGTTATTCGTTTCCACCACGCCGTCGTACGACACGTTCGGCCGGAAGCCGCGCATGCGGCCCTGCCCCTGCGCCGCCAGGATTTCCGGTGCCATCTGCCGCAACAGCGCATAGGCCGGCGGCAGCACGTCGCCCTTCGGGTCGCGGATGTTCTCGATGGCGAAAGGCGAAAAGCCGATCGCATCGAGTTCGCCGATGGACCAGAAGGCGTTCGCGCCCAGGTCCTGCCGGCCGGCGCGGTTCGCTTCCGGCACGAACAGGGGATTGTCCGGCCGCTTGAACTGGCGCGCCCAGTGCGTGAAGTTGGGGAAGTAGGTGTCGATGGCGATCAGGTCGATCGACGGCCCGGCCGCCTTCCAGATATCGAACAGGTGCGGCAGCGGGCCCGCGCTGGGGTACTCGCCCGGCTTCTTGCCGGGCCGGTTCAGCGCCACGTTGACGAACATCGGCAGCGGATATTCCGCCTTGCCGGCAGCCGTCAGCGCTTCGGCGAAGGTGGCGTAGTGCCAGGCCTGGAATACCTCATCCGCGTCGATCGACGTGCCGAACACGTCGGCCCAGGTGCCCGCTTCGCGCGCGCCGGCACCTTCCCACAGATTGCGCACCTGCGGATGCAGGCGGGCCCGGTTGGCACGCAGGTATTGCAGCAGCCGGGCCGGGACCGGTTCGCGCAGCGCGGCGGTGGCGGCGGGACTGAAATCGCGCACGTCGGGCAGCATGCCGATCTCGTTCTCCACCTGCACCATCAGCACGGTCCGCTGCGGGTCGGCCTGGCGCAGGTGCCGCATCAGCGCCGCGAAGGCCGCCTTGTCCGCCGCCAGGGTGGCGGCGCCGAACGGGGTCAGGATATCCTGCGGTTCGCCGGCCCGGTTGCGGGCGCGGGGAAAGCGGGTGTTGTCACGCTTGACCCAGGCCGGCACATAGGTCGACATCGAATTCTTCCACGCGCCGAACCACAGCAGTACCAGGCGCGTGTCGTTGGCGCGCGCCTGCTTCAGCATGCCGTCCAGCACCGTGAAATCGAAGCGGCCTTCGACCGGCTCGACCTGGTCCCATTCGACGGGAGCCAGGATGGTGTTCAGGCCCACGGCCTTCAACTGCGGCCACAGCTTGTCCAGGTACGGCAGGCTGGAAGCGGACGAGTTGTACAGCTCTCCGCCCAGCACGAGGAAGGGCTTGCCGTCGACGATCAGCTGCTTCGTGCTGCCCTGCGTGCGCAGCGACGGGATTGGCGCCTCGGCGGCGCAGGCAGCGCCGCCGAGGGTCGCCGCGACGAGCAAGGGGAACAGTGCGGCCCGCAGCAGCGTCCCGGGATGACGGCCCCCCATCAGAACTTCATCCGCAGGCCAAGTGCGAAGGTGCGGCCCGGATCGTATTGCGACATGGTGGCGTTGGCGAACTGGAAGTAGCCGCGCCGCTTGGCCTTGTTCAGGTTGACGATGTCGAAGGTCAGCATGGGCAGGTTGTCGCGATCGAAGATCTGGTCCAGCTCGAAGCTGGACGAGAAGTCCAGCTGCTTGTAGTCGTCGCCGTACAGGGCCGCATTCGTGATGCCGCTCTGGTTGGCCGTGGCCACCTGGCTGCCCTGCGAGTAGGTGTGCATCAGGCGCACCATTAAACCCTTGTTTTCGTAGTAGACACTGAGGTTGTTCGTCTTCTTCGGCACGCCCAGCGCGATGAAGCCGCTGCTGCCTTCGCCGCTGGCGCGCTGGTTGATCAGGGTCAGCGTCTCGTTGAAGCCGAAGCCGCGCCATGGCAGCCACTTGTCGAGCGGCTGGACCCAGCCGATTTCCAGGCCGCGGATGCGCAGGATGCCATCCGCGTTGCGGGGCCGCGTCATGACGACCGTGGCGTTTTCCGGCCCGCCGCGCGAATCGATGGCCAGCTGCTGCGCCGGGATCAGGGTGCCGTAGTTGATGCCATACGCCGCCAGCGCGGAGAACGGCATCGAGATGTTCTCGTTGACGGTAAAGCCGTTGATGCGCTTCTGGAAGGCCGTCACGGACAGGTAGCCTTCGCGGCCCGTGTACCAGTCCACGCCCAGGTCGATATTGTCGGACAGGTAGGGCTGCAGGGCCGGGTTGCCCATCGTGCCCACGTCGGCCGACACGGACGAGAAGTTGATGCCCGGGCGCAGCGCGTTCGGGTCGACCCGCGTCATGCTGCGCGAGGCGGCGGCGCGGAACACGACGTCCTTGCGCAGGTCCACCGCCACGGTGGCCGACGGCAGCGTGTTGCTGTAGTCCGAGTCCTGGTACACCCACTGGCTCAGGTTCGGGTATTTGCTGCCGTTCAGGGTCAGGTTGGCATTGCGCGGATCGGAGACGGAATTCAACGACCCTACCTGCTGGTTGGTGCGGATATAGCGCACGCCGGCATTCCAGCGCAGGCCGAATCCGAGCGGCTGGGCTTCGCCGTTCGCCTCCAGGTAGATCGCCTTCGACTTCTCGCGGATGTAGCCCGCGCTGGCACCGGTGGACGAAGCGCCGGAATCGGGGGCGGTGCTGTTGTAGTAGTCGAAGTTCGAATCCGTGCGGAAGCGGTCCCAGTCCAGCGCCAGGCGGCCGTACGGACCGGGCACCAGGTAGCCCGGCAGCGCGGCGTTGGGGATCAGCGAACCCTGGTAGGTCAGCGCAGCGTTCTGGCCGGCGGTGTAGCCCGTGCCATAGCCCGGGTAGAGCGCGGCGGCGCTGGCGCCCGGTGTGCTGGCACCATTGCAGGGCGGCGCGCCGTTCGGCCCCTGCAGGAACACGGTGGGGTTGTTGCCGCAGACGGCGGCCTGCCATGCGGCCGAGTTGTCCTGGGCGCGGATGGTGCGGTCGATATCGTCCCAGGCGAAGCCGCCGCGCACGGTCAGCTTCTTGTCGCCCCAGGCCAGGTTGGTGTGGAAGCCCTTCGTTTCCGTCTCGCGCAGCTCGTTCTGGATATTCACGCGGCCACCGGTCCACCCGTAGCTGGCCGGGTTGTTCAGGTCCAGGCTCGATACGATCGACGGCACGCCGCCGTTGTTGGCATAGGTGACGGTATTGCCGCTGTTGGGCGCCGTGATCGGCATGACGGTGGGCGCCATGTGCGTGAAGCGGCTGCGGTTCCAGTTGGCCTGGGCGTCCAGGACCAGGGTGGGCGTGATCTTCCATTCGGCGCCGGGATTGATGCCCAGCAGGTCGACCTTGTCGCGGCGCGGGCCGAACTCGATGAAATTCAGTGCGTTGGCGAAGGTGCCGGCCGTGACGACGCAGCCGTCGCTGCAGTCGCTGCGGTCGACCTGCATGTTCAGCGGGATCGACGCGTTATTCCGCACGGCCCACGTGTAGGCGTTGCGCTGCATGTCGTCGTCCTTCTTGCTGTACATCGTGTCCAGGTAGAAGTGCAGATTCTCGAGCGGCCGGTACTCGGCCGCGAACACGGTGGAGATCTTGTCGCGGGTGCCGTAGTACTCCATCGTGCGGCCCAGGCGCGGCACGATGGCGTTGTCGATCTGGCCGATCGACAGGCCCGGGTTGTGCGCCAGCAGGAAGGCATGGTCGATGACGGTGCCCGGCACCAGGCCGTTGCCGGCGTTGGCAGGCACGGTGGCGGGAATGGTCCAGTTGCCGCCGCCCGTGTTGTTGCGCGTGCCACTGCTGCTTTGCGCGGCCGTCAGGTTCGGATTGGTCCAGCCCACCGTCTCGAAGCCGCGCGTGCGCGCTTCCTGCCGCGAGAACGAGATGCCGCCCAGGATACCGAATTTGCCGTCCCACGTCTGGCTGGCCAGCACGGAGCCGCGCAGGCCGGCCTTGTCGGCGATCTGCTGCTTGGTGCCCGTCAGGCTGACGGCCAGCTGACGCCCTTCCTTGTCGAACGGGCGGGCGCTGCGCAGGTTGACGACGCCGGCGGCGCCCCCTTCGATCTGGCCGGCCGTCGGACTCTTGCTGACGGTGAGCTTGGTGAACAGGTCGGTGGGCAGCAGGTCGAGGTCGACCTCGCGGTTCGTATTGGCGCCGTCGATCGGGCCGGACGAGGCCACTGCGATGGGCGAATTATTCAACAGGATCTTCGTGAAGCTCGAACCCAGGCCGCGGATCTGGATCGTCATGCCCTCGCCTGTCACGTCGCGCGTGACCTGCACGCCCGGAACGCGGCTGAGCGACTCGGCCAGGTTCTTGTCGGGGAACTTGCCGAAGTCCTCGGCGTTGATCGAATCCTGGAAGCCGACGGCTTCCTTCTTGTCCTTGGCCGACGACAGCAGGCTGTTGCGAAAGCCCGTTACCTTGACGGTCTGCAGTGCGCCGGAAGGATCGCTGTCGGCAGGGCTGGTGGCGCTGGCCGGGGCGGCAGTGGGGGCGGTGGCGACGCTTTCCTGGCCATAGGCCTGGGCGATCAGGCCGGCCATGACGGTGAGGCCGAACACGGTGCGCACGGCGCCCGCTCGATGGTTCTGCAACATGATTTTGTCTCCTGTTTTTTTCTGGTGGCGGCGCCCCGAAGTGTGGCCTTCGGTAACGCAGCGATTCGAGTGTAGGAGGCGGAAATAGCAAAGTCAACATCTATTAACATCAATTGTTAACCGCAACCATTAGCCGTGAAAGCGTGAGTTATGGTGTCATGCGTACCGATCCAGGGCGAGATTTAACGGTACTTTGGGGGTTTGATATGCGTAACCATTTGGCCAGCACAAGGGAGCGAGGGGCGTTGCGGAAAGTGCACAGCACCCGGGGGTGGGTGCTGGGGAAACGCTGCCGAAAACCGGGGAGAGTCCCCTGTTTCCGGGCAAGCTTGCTTCAAAACAGGGGGCTGTCCCCGGTTTTTTAGTGACCGTGCTGGGCTTCGTATTCGTCCGCTTCGGCCTTGGTCTGGTGGACGATGCCGTCCGGGTGTTCCGGTGGCGTGTACAGGGTGTACAGGTGCAGCAGTTCGCTGTCGGACGTATTGATGACGTTGTGCGTCGTGCCGGCCGGGATGACGACGGCGACGCCGTCCTCCAGCTTGTGCACTTCGCCGTCCAGGATGGCCTGGCCGTGACCGGATTCGACGCGGATGAACTGGTCGTGGCCTTCATGGCGTTCTTCGCCGATCTCGTCGCCGGGCTGCAGCGCCATGACGACCAGCTGGCTGCGCTCCGTTGTATACAGCACGCTGCGGAAGGTGATGTTGGCGAGGGTTTTTTGTTCGAGGTTGATGCTGAAACCGGACATGGTGACTCCTGCTTGGAAAAAGTGGCAACAGCGCCTTTGTACCACAGCGGCGCCCTGCCGTGGCGCCCTGCCCCCATCCGAGGCATGGCCGCTCCGCCGGCCGGGGGGCGGTCACCCCGTACTTATGGCCGGGTAGACGCTGGCAAGTCCCTTGCCGACAATGACAAGGTCGCGCCGGCATGGCATCCGCCGGGCGCCGGCCCGCCAACCCGTTATCGAAAGGATATTTTATGAGCACCAGCCACACCATCAATACCGTCACCACGCGCGACGGCACGCAGATCCGCTATACCGACTGGGGCGACGGTCCCGTCGTCGTCTTCAGCCACGGCTGGCCCCTGCAGGGCGACGCCTGGGAAGACCAGATGATGTTCCTGGCCGAGCATGGCTACCGCGTCATCGCCCATGACCGCCGCGGCCACGGCCTGTCGAGCAAGCCATGGCACGGCAACGACATGAACACCTATGCCGACGACCTGGCCGCCCTGCTCGATGAGCTCAACATCGTCGACGCGATGCTGGTCGGTCACTCGACCGGCGGCGGCGAAGTGGCCCGCTACATCGGCCGCCACGGCACCGGCCGCGTCACGCGCGCCGTGCTGGTGGGCGCTGTCACGCCACAGATGCTGAAGGGCCCGAACAATCCGGAAGGCGTGCCGATGGAAGTCTTCGACGGCATCCGCGCCGGCGTCAAGGCCGACCGCGCCCAGTTCTTCAAGGACCTGACGACGCCGTTCTTCGGCTTCAACCGCGAAGGCGCGAAGGATTCGGCCGGCATCCGCGAAACGTTCTGGCTGCAGGGCATGCAGTGCAGCATCCGCGCCGCCTACGCCTGCATCAAGCAGTTCTCCGAAACGGACTTCTCGGAAGACCTGAAGAAGATGACCATCCCGACCCTGGTGGTGCATGGCGACGACGACCAGATCGTGCCCCTGTCGGCCACCGCCCGCCGCGCCGTCGAGCTGCTGCCGCAGGGCCGCCTGTCCGTCTACGAAGGCGCACCGCACGGCCTGCCCGTGACGCACAAGGACAAGCTGAATGCCGAACTGCTGGCCTTCCTGAAGTCCTGATCGCCGCCTGAACACGGGCGCGCCGGCAGCAGCACGGTTGTCGGCACGCCCTGCACGGCAAGACCGCATTGCCCGCTCCACCGTCCCTTCCGTTATTCCTGAAAGTCCCCACCATGAAGATCAAACCCAGCGACATGTTCCTCGGCGTCAGCCTGGCCGCGCTGGCCGGCTATGTCGACACGGCCGGTTTCGTCGGCCTGTTCGGCCTGTTCACCGCCCACGTGACGGGCAACTTCGTCCTGATCGGCACCGAACTGGGTCAGTCCGCCGAAGGCGTCCTGCTGCTCAAGTTCCTCGCCTTCCCGTCGTTCGCCGCTGGCGTGATCGGTGCACGGCTGCTGGCCAACGCCTGCGAACGACGCGCCATCAATGCCATCCGGCCCCTGCTGGGCTCCCAGTTGCTGCTGCTGGCCGCCTTCATGGTCGCCGCCGTCATGGCCGACGCCGTGGTGGACCCGGCCGCGCCGATCGTGCTGGCCGCCGGCATGCTGGGCGCCGCCGCGATGGGCATCCACAATGCCGCCGGCAAGCTGGTGTTCTCCCGCATCGCGCCCACCACCGTCATGACGGGCAATGTGACGGAGATGCTGATCAACGTGACGGATTGCCTGACGGGCCACGGCTCGCCCGCCGTGCGCGAGAAGCTGGTGCGCTTCGGCTGGCCCATGCTGGCCTTCGCGCTCGGTTGCATCCTGGGTGGCTACGGCTACCGCAGCACCGGCTTCTGGTGCCTGCTGCTGCCGCTGGCGACCCTGGTGCTGCTGACGGCCATGTCGTGGTCCGCGCCCGCCACCGTGCCGCCGGCGCCTTCTCACGCCGTGTGAACGGTCTGCTCGATGCGGCGGTCGGGAATGAACCACAGCAGCGCCACGCCGAAGTAGACGGCAAAGCCCAGCCACGGGTGGACGAAGGCCAGTGCCACGCCCACCGCATACAGGGCCATCGAGGCATGGCCCTTGCGGTCCGAGCCGATGGCCCGGGCCAGCGCCGCGTTCTCGCGCTGGTGGCGCGTCAGGAAGCGCACCAGGATCATGTAGGCCACCGATGACATGAACAGGATCACGCCATACGCGGCCACGGGCAAGGTGGCGAAATGGTTTTCGCCCATCCAGCCCGTGACGAAGGGGATCAGCGACAGCCAGAACAGCAGGTGCAGGTTGGCCCACAACACGCCGCCCGAGACGCTTTGCACGGCGTGCAGCAGGTGGTGGTGGTTGTTCCAGTAGATGCCGACATAGGCGAAGCTCAGCACATAGCTGAGCAGCACGGGGCCCAGCGGCACCAGGGCCTCCAGCGTGGCGCCATGCGGCACCTTCAATTCCAGCACCATGATGGTGATGATGATGGCGATGACGCCGTCGCTGAAGGCTTCGAGTCGGGTTTTTCCCATGGGTGTTTCCTGTCAATTCGCACCCGTCCCGGCCGGGCGCACAGCCATGCGCCGATGGTAACGCGGCTGCCCCCGGCGCGCCATGCCCCTTTCGGGGCTGGCCACCGCCTTGGATTAATCCGGGACAGTCCCGGATTTTTCGATCAATAGTTGACCGGGTAGTCCTTCGGGAACCTGGCGCCGCCGAAGGCCTTCTTTTGCGTCCAGTCCTGCGCCGGCGCCGTCCAGTAGCTGTCCGTGGCGGGCAGGCCCAGGGCCAGCAGGCCGGCCGAGGCGATGTACATGCTGCCGTTGTTGGAGTACCAGTCGCCCAGTTCGGGCTGGTGGCCGACGAAGCCGATGGTGAGGAAGCCGTCCTTGGTGAAGTTGCCGGGCGCGTCCCATACGGCGCGGTGCACGGCATGCAGGGCGGCGCGCACCTGGCCTTCCGGCAGCGACGGCGGCAGCTGCTTGCGCCACGCCAGCAGGCCGAGGGGCTGGAACACGGCTGTCCGGTAGGTCAGCGAACGGCCGACGGGGGGGTAGGTGCCTTGCGGCGAGATGAAGCGCTCCAGGTGTTCCGAGTAGCGTTGCATGCGCTTGACCGCCTGGGCCAGCAGCTCCTCGGGCCTGGCGTTCCAGAACGGGCCCTTATGCTTCACCAGCACTTCCAGCACCTCGACCAGCATCGGATACATCACGTACGAGCAGTAGTAGTCGAAGTGGAAGGCTTCGCCGTCCTTGATCCAGCCGTCTCCCACATACCATTCGTTGATCTTGCGGATGGCGCCGTTCATCCGCATCGGGTCGGATTCCTCGCCGATCGACAGCAGCCACGCCTCGTTCATGGCCGCGAACAGCAGCCAGTTGATGTAGGGCGGCTCGATGCGGCGCAGCCGCTTGATCTCGACGATGATGCGCGCCTTGGTGGCCGCATCCAGCGGCTCCCACAGGGCCTGCGGCGCCCGCATCAGCGCATTGGTGAAGTAGGCCGAATCGACCAGGGCCTGGCCGTGGCCTTGCCAGCGCAGGTAGTCCGGGCTTTTCGGGTCCACCGCGTGCGTGTAGCTGGCCAGGGCCATCTGGCGCAGCCGCTTGCGCATCCGGCCTTCGGCGCCGTCGTCGTCCGGCAACGCCAGCCACGGTGCGATGCCGGCGATCAGCCGCCCGAAGCACTCCAGGTAGGCCACGGCCGGATCGCGCCCGTCCCACGTGGGGCTCAGCTCCAGGGTGAAGCGCTGCTTCAGCCGGCCCTCTGCCATCAGCGACAGCACCGGCTCGGCCATGCGCTGCAGCAGCGCCAGTTGCGCGGCACGCTCGCCGCCGCCGGCAATGTTGGTCGCAGGCGTGGCGGCACCCGCGTTGCCTCGCAGGCCGGCGGCCGCCGATCCGGCCACAACCGCCTGCATGAAATGTCGACGTTCCATTCTTCTTCCTCCAGTTAGGGTCGTTCCAGCAGCCGCGCCATCTCGACGGCGGCCAGCAGGAAGGCGCCGACGCCGAAATGGGCTGTCGAGTTCTGGTCCACCACCTGGCCGGGGATGGCGCGGTCGCCGATGGGCTGCACGTAGCCGACCCGCCCGTCCGGCTGCACGGCCACATTGGCAAGGTAGTCCCAGCCCCGGCGCGCAGCGGGCAGGTAGGTCGCGCGGTCGAGCAGGCCATGGTTGATGCCCCACAGCAGGCCGTAGGTGAAGAACGCCGTGCCGCTCGTCTCCGGACCCGGCGCGTGGGCCGGGTCGACCAGGCTGCGGGTCCAGTAGCCCTGCGGCTGCTGGGCCGCCTTCAGCGCCACCGCCATGCGCTGGAACGTCGTCACGTAAGCTGCGCGGTGCGGGTCGTCGGCAGGCAGCTCGTCCAGTACCTTGGCGAGCGCCGCGAAGACCCAGCCGTTCCCGCGCGACCAGAAGTCCTTGCGGCCATTGACGCTGCGGTGGGCCGGATAGACATACTTGGCGTCGCGGTAGTACAGCCCTTCCTGGCCGTCGTACATGATGCCGTTGGCATGGTCGAAGTACTCGTACAGCTTGTCCAGGTAAAGGCGGTTGCCCGTGATGGCGTAGAGCTTCGTCATGACGGGCATGACCATGTACAGGCCGTCGGCCCACCACCAGTAATCCTTGCGGCTCGTGCTCATCTGGTATTCCATCACCTCGCGCGCGCGGGCGATCTTGCGCGGCTCGGGCGCCAGCCGGTACAGGTCGGCGTAGGTCTGGAAGCAGATCTGCCAGTCGCCGAACAGCACGTGCTCGTCGGTCTCGCCGTACGTCAGCTGCCAGCGTGCGCGATCAAGGGACTTCGCGCCCATCCACCGATTGTGCTCGGCCCACGCCTCCGAGTAGCGCCGCCAGGCCTCGTTGCCCGTCAGCCGGTAGGCCGCCATATTGCCCGTGTGGTAGGCCGCCACGTTCCAGAACGACCACTCGGTGGGGGCATTGGTGCGCTGCCAGTGGCCGTTGACCTTGTCGATCAGGGCGATCACGCCGGTGCGCGTGGCGGTGGAGTTTCCTGGTGTGGTCGCGCAGCCCGTCATGGCGGCCGCGCCGCCCAGCAGCAAGGCCGTGGTAAGAAGGCGTCGTTGTCGGTTCGGTGTCATCGTTGTCCCGGATAGGTTGTCACAGGCGCGGCTGCCATTGCAGTACGCGCACGGGCGTGGGCGCGCCCGGCGCCCTGCCCTCGTTGTCGGCCTGCCGCACGTGCTGCAGGAACAGGTGCAGCTGGCCCGTGCGCCGCCACAGTTCCGTGTCGATGCCGGGTTCCCAGGCGCCGACAGCCGTATCGGTCAGGTCGTGTACTGCCCAGCGGCGCGCTGCCAGGTCGTGCAGCAGCACGGCCGAAGCCTTGCCGCCCCGTTCCTCGTCGCGGATCAGCAGCACGCCCGCATTGCCCTGCTCCGCCGCGACGATGCGGGGCCGTGCCACGGGAATGGCCTTGGTGCCGGCACCGGACAGCGAGAATGGTGTATGGCGCAGTCCCAGGTCGACATCGCGCCAGCCGCCGGCCGTGTGACGGACGACGTGATACTGCGGCACGCGCGATCCGGCCGCGCGCCAGTAGGTGGCGATATACGGCCGGCCCGCGCCATCGGCCGCCATCGACGTCTGGTTGATCAGTTCACTGTTCTGCGGAATGCGCAGCGCATATTCGGCGCTGGCCAGGGTCACCGGCAAGGCATAGGCGCTGCCGTCGGTGCGTTCCCACGTCACGCCGCCGTCCCTCGACCGGGCATAGGCCAGGTCGTGGTTGCTGGCCACGTCCGGCGACTCGCGCCACACCCACGACAGGTGCATCGTGCCGGCAGCGTCGACGCAGGCCTGCCAGTAGGCGTTGCGCTGCCCTTCCCCGCTGACGAGGTTATCGTGCAGGCGGGTCCACATGCCCGTGGCGGGATCGTAGCGGTTCACGACCAGGTTGCCCCGGCCCGAGCCGCCATCGCGGTACAGGAACAGCAGCGCACCGCCGGCCAGCCGGTAGAACTCCGGATAGGTGACGGATGCTTCGTGCCGTCCCGTCATCGGCTGTTCGGCGCCCAGCGCCAGCGCACCCGGGACCACGGCGCGGGCATAGTGCAAGGGCCCGTTGTGGTGATCCCATGCCACGTGCAGCCTGCCTGCGCCGTCCACCGTGATGCTGATGCTGTTGTGGGCGTCGCGCGCGTTGCCCCGGTACTGGGTGCGCGCCAGCTGCCACGCCGTCGTGCCCAGCTTGCGCTTGCCCAGCACGACGTACCCTTCCGGATCGTAGAACGCGATGTACTGGGTGTCGCCGTGGGATACGAGCGCATCGCGGCGGAAGGCGACGGCGTTGACGGAGTTGTCCGCCCAGCCCTCCGCCACGGCGACGAGCGACACATCCGCCACGCCGGTGGCGCAGCCGGCCAGCATCGCCACCAGGCAAACCCCGGCAAGTGTGAGCACCCTCACAGCTTGCCGCGAATGCCGATCTTGATGGTCCGCCCGTCGTACTTGGCGTAGTCCATCCGGGTCTTCCTGCCGCTGCCGAAGCGTCCCGACGCGTCCTCGAAGTAGTCGTAGGACAGCGTGTTCGACAGGTTCAGCGCATCGATGCGCAGTTCGATGGCGTCGTTGAAGCGGTAGCTGATATTGCCGTCCAGGTAGCCGCGCGCGGCGCGCCACCGTATCAGGTCGTCACCCAGGTTGCGCGGATTGTCGCCATGCAGCGAGCGGCCCTTGTAGTTCCACGACAGGCGCAGCGCCAGCGGACCGCGCTCGTAGTAAGCAGTGGTGCTGTATGCGTACTTCGGCACCGAGTTGACCTTGACCTCCCTCCCGCCGTTACTGATCCATCTGGCGCTGTTGAACGGGTCGATATGGGTGAAGCTGGCCAGCGCGCCCAGGCCCCTGAACGGTTCGGGCAGGAAGGTGAAGGCCTGCTGGTAGGCCAGCTCGAAGCCCTTCAGGACCTGTTCGCCCGCATTCGTATAGCTGCGCAAGGTCATCGGCAGGTTCGGGTCGACGCGCCCGTTCGCATCCTGGAACAGCGCACCCAGCGCCGTGTCGGGCAGGCCCAGCGCACCGAAGGTCGTCTGCGACGTATTGGCCACCGTCGCATCGGTCAACGTCTTGCGGAACACGGCCGCCGATAACAGGCCCCCTTCCTGGAAATACCATTCGAGGCTGGTGTCCAGGTTCTTCGACTGCTGCGGGCGCAGGTTCGGGTTGCCGGACGTGGCCGTATTGTCGAAGGGATTCGGGATCACCGTCTGCGCCGCGATGATGCCGAGCGACGCGCGGCTGATGGTCTTGCCCCACGATGCCCGCCACATCAGCGTGTCCGTCAAATCCAGCGCGGCGCTGATGGCGGGCAGCAGGTTGCTGTACGAGCCCTGCTCGCGGTTCGGCGCGTACACCAGGCTGGCGCCCTGCTGCTTGAAGTTGGCGATATCCGTTTCCGTGCGCGAGTAGCGCACGCCCGCATTGACGCGCAGGTCCTTGCCGGCCACCTTGCCCTTGAAGTCGGACTGGATGAAAGCCGTCGAAATCTTTTCCTTCGCCGTGAAGCTCTGCGCCGGCGTGAAGCTGGACTCGGGATTGAATTCGAGTGGATTGAATGTGGCGAAGGTGTAGTCGCGCGAGAAGGTGCCCCACCGGGCCGGCCAGCCGCCGCCCATGTCCAGTTCCGACACGGGCAGGTCGGACGTCATGCCGCCGCGCAGGCCCGTCGTCCCCAGCGCGTTCAGGCGTGCGGTGGCCAGCGAGGTGCCGTTGCGCTTGTTGATGCCCTTCGTCGTTTCGACATACACGGCGCCGCCCTTCAGGTGACCGCTCCACCCGCCCGGCAGATCGTAATCCCAGTCCGCCACGAGCCTGGCCTGCTTGCCCTTGTCCGTTTCGCGGGTCCAGCCCGTGCCGATGCCGAAGCCCTGGAAGTTGTTCGGGTCCGTATAGCTGACGGGCGAGGAGAGTGACGGGTAGACGTGGTCGGAGCCGTAGTCGATGGTCGAATCGACGCCGAAGATCTGGCCGGACAGGGTGCTCTGGTAGCTGGTGGCCTTGCTGTCGTTGATGCTGGCCTGCCCGGTGACGACCAGGCGCTCATTGGCCTGCCACCGTCCGTTCAGGCTTAGGTAGCCGAACGCTGTTTCATCCTCGCTGTAGGTCACGCCGCTGCTGTAGGACGAATTGCCGAAGGTGCCCGTCAGCAGGTTCGAGCCCGCATCGATGGCCACGTTCAGGGGAATCAGGCCGTTGTTGCCCGTCTGGCCGGCCGGCGCGTTGCGGTTGGTGGTGCGGCTGTTGCGCACCAGCAGGCCAAAATACATCTCGTCGCGCCGGTTCTTCAGCTTCGAGTACATGGTGTCGACGGAAAGGTTGAAAGGGCCGCTCTTGTACTGCAGCGAGGACACCAGCCCGTCGCGCGAGCGGTCGTTGGCCGAACCGTAGAAGCGGTAGATGCGGGGCAGCAGCGCGTTGTCGACCTGTTCGCGGGTGTAGCCGCCCAGGTTGGCGCGGGGGCTGTCGTAGTCCAGCGCCAGCGCGAAATTGCCCCTGACGGGGGTCTGGCTGCCCTGCGCCGAGCTGTTGTAGCCGCCCGTGGCCTCGAAGCCGGAGCGGTTGTTGACGCTGGCCGAATGCGATACGCCGATCAGGAAGCCCACCGGTCCCCACGTGTTCGAGAACAGCGCGAAGCCCATCGGATCGGCGTGCTTGGACATCGTGTTGTAGGCGCCCGTGACGGCGTAGCGGATGGTGCGTTTCGGATTGTCGAACGGGCGGGGCGACTGCAGGTCGACCACGCCACCGAGCCCGCCTTCGGTCAGTTCGGCCAGCGGCGACTTGTAGAAGTCGATGCGGCCGAACAGCTCCGAGGCGAAGACGTCGTAGTTGAAGCCCCGCGCGGCGCTGCCGATGGTGCTGGTGGACGTGGTGTTGACGGGCGCGCCATTCAGGGTGGTGACGGAATACTCGGTGGGCAGGCCCCGGATCGAGATGCGCTGGCCTTCGGCCGAGCTTTCGTCGCGGTTCAGGATGACGCCGGGCACGCGCTGCAGCGACTCGGCCACGTTCGCCTCGGGGAATTTGCCGATATCCTCGGCCACGATGGAGTCGCGCACGCCGATGGCCTGGGCCTTCAGGTTCAGTGCCTTCTGCAGGCTCGATCGGAAGCCCGTGACGACGACCGTGCTGACGGCCGCTTCCTGGGCCGGGTCGGGTGCCGCCCCCTGGGGCGCCTCGCCGGATGCGCCGGAGGTGGCAGTCGCTGTCATACCGTCCGTTGAGTTGTCCTTCGATGCTTCCTGCGCCATCACGCTTGACGCGTACGCGGCCAGCCCGATCGGCAGCAAGGTGGCCAATATGGTTCTCTTCATCGTCGTCTCCATCTTGTTATTCACTTCGTTCACCCGGCCGGCGGCATGCGGCGGGCCGGCGTCCCTGTATCGGTGTGGTCACGTTACCATGCTGACTTTTGCACAATAATCATTCTGTTGATCATTTCAGCGGCCGAAGCCAAGTAGCTGATTTTGCTCGGGATTCGCATTTTGCATTTTGCTGAACTCATGTGGTATCGTGACCACATCGCCAGCCGCACCGCGGCGGCAGCCCGGGACGACCAGCATGCGCAAAGCCAGCAAACTGAGTGAAGTGGCGAAGATCGCCGGCGTGTCGCCGATCACGGCCTCGCGCGCCATCCGCGGCGTCGGCTACGTGTCGGAGGCGGCGCGCGAACGCATCCTCGCGGCGGCCGCGCAGCTCGACTACACGCCCGATATGCTGGCGCGCCGGATGCGGGGCGAGAAGAGCCGGCTGATCGGCGTCTTCGTCAATAACTACGGCTCGCAGGTGCTGCACGAGATCACCAAGGCGATCAGCGCCGAGGCCCGCGCACGCGGCTACGACATCCTGCTGTTCAATGCGGAGCGCTTCGACCGCCCGGGACGGCAGCAGACCAGCGACATGCTGGGCAAGCTGTGCGACGGCCTGCTGCTGCTGATGCCCAACGGGGCCGACGACTACCTGAACGTCGTCGAGCGCCAGCGCATGCCCTGCGTGTTCGTCAGCTTCGATGCAAGAGCCATGCAGCTGCCCGTGGTGGCGCTGGAAAACCGCGCCGGCGCGAGGGCCGCAGTCGAGCACCTGCTGGCCCTGGGCCACCGCCGCATCGCCTTCATCGCCGGCACGAGCGCCACGGGCCAGAGTGCCGAGCGGCAGAAGGGCTATATCGACAGCCTCGAAGCCGCGGGCATTGCCGTCGATGCCGCGCTGATGGAGGAAGGCGCCTTTGCCCAGACGGGCGGCCATGCGGCGACCGGCCGGCTGCTGGACCTGCCCGAACCGCCCACGGCCATCTTCGCCGCCAACGACGAAATGGCCTTCGGCGCCATCGACGCCATCCACAGCCGGGGCCTGAAGGTCCCAGCCGATATTTCCGTGATCGGCTTCGACGATATTCCCATCTCGAGCCATATCTTCCCGCCCCTGACGACGATGCGCCAGCCGCTGGACGCGATGGCCGCCAGTGCCGTGGCCGAGGTGGTGGGCCTGGTCGAAGGCGGCGAGATCGGCCCGCGCCGCATCGCCTTCCCCCTCGAACTGGTGGTGCGCAAGTCGACCGGCCCCGTGCCCCGTTCCCGTGCCGTTCCTGCCGATGCCGATGAAGCCGGGCGTGCTCGCCAGCGCTGACACGGCAGGCGCCCGGCCGGCCGGGCCGCTCGTGCTGGGTCTGGGCGCCGGTGCCGCCGTTACGCTGGGCTGGCTGCTGGTGGGCGACCTGGGCATCGCCATCCGCGACCGCGCCGCGCAGCCGACAGCGCTGGAGATGCTGCGCCAGGCCGGCGCTTCCGACACCGCCACGTCGCTGCTGCTGGCCACCGTGCCGGCCGTGATTTCCGTGCTGCTGGTGCCCTGGCTGGGTTACCGGTCCGACCGCTGCCGCAGCCGCCATGGCCGGCGCCGCCCCTTCCTGTTCGTGGCGGCGCCGCTCGGCAGCCTGGCCTTGCTGGGGCTGGCCGTCACGCCGGTATTGGCGCCTGCCCTCGCCGCTGCCGGCGGCATCGAAACGCGTGCGTGCACACTTGCGCTGTTTTGCCTGTTCTGGACCCTGTTCGAATGCGCCGCCCTGACGGCCATGGCGATGTTTACGGGCCTGGTCAGCGACGTCGTGCCCCGCGCGCTGCTGGGGCGCTTCTTCGCCGCCGTGCGCATCGTCGGCCTGTCCGTCGGCATCGGCTTCAACGGCTGGCTGTTCGCGCTGACGGAGCGGCACCTTGCTTCCGTGCTGGCTTGCGCCGCGTTTGCCTTCGCCTTGCCGGTGCTGGCAATGTGCCTGATGGTGCGCGAACCGCGGACCACCAGCGGCCCGGTGGCCAACGCACAGGCAATGCCGCGTGAGCGCGTCAGGCAGTGCATGGCCCACCCTTCCTTCCTGCTGGCGGTGGCCGTGTTCCTGCTGGCCGGCGTCACCTTCGCCCCCTTCAACACCTTCTACCAGTACTACGCCCACGCCCACGGCGTGCCGAAGGCAACCTTGGGCGCGCTGACGGCGGCCGGCTATGCCATCTCGATCGCGTCGGCCTTCGTCGTCGGCTGGCTGGTGGACCGGCGCGGCGCCGTGCGGGTGTCGGGCGCCGTGATGCTCCTGTACTGCGCCATCGCCGCGGCGGGCTGGTTGCTGGTGGACGGCGCCACCAGCTTCAAGGTGTTCTATCTTGTCCACGTGGCGCTGTCCGGCGCCTACTTCACGGCCGCGTCCTCGTTGCCGATGGCGCTGTTCCCGGCGGCGCAGTTCGTGCAGTTCAACGCCACCAAGGACATGCTGGTGGTGCTGGCCACCATCGTCGTCACGGCCGTGCAGGGCCCCCTGCTGGACCTGGCCGGCCACGACTACCGCCTCACCTTGCTCAGCGCCGCCATCTGCTCGCTGCTGTGCGTGGCCTGCATGGCCAGGCTGCACCCGACCGTCTCCCCTTCCGATCAACCCATCAAGGCTGCTCCATGACCCAACCTTCCCGCCGCCGCCGCCTGTTGCTCGGCACGGCCGCCGTCGCCGGCAGCGCACTGCTGCCCCCGTCGCAGGCCAATGCCGCGTCCCCCCGCTTCACCATCGGCGAAGGGGACTTCCTCCTCGACGGCAAGCCGCTGCAGATCCGCTGTGGCGAAATCCATTTTGCCCGCGTGCCGCCGGCGTACTGGCGCCACCGCCTGCAAGCCATCAAGGCAATGGGCCTGAATGCCGTCTGTGCCTACCTGTTCTGGAACTTCCATGAATGGCGCGAAGGGAAGTTCGATTGGCGCGGCCAGCGCGACGCCGCCGCGTTCTGCCGCATGGCCCAGGAAGAAGGCCTGTGGGTGATCCTGCGGCCCGGCCCTTATGCCTGCGCGGAATGGGAAATGGGCGGCCTGCCTTGGTGGCTGCTGAAGCAGCCGGGTGACGCCTTCCTGCGCACGCGCAGCCCGGCCTTCGTCGAGCCGGCGCGGCGCTGGCTGGCCGAGGTGGGCCGCATTTTCGGCCCCTTGCAGGTGACGCACGGCGGGCCCGTACTGATGGTGCAGGTGGAGAACGAGTATGGCTTCTTCGGCGAGGACCTGGACTATATGCGCGCGATGCGCCAGGCCCTGCTCGACGCGAAGTTCGACGTGCCCCTGTTCCAGTGCAATCCCACCAATGCCGTGGCCAAGACCCATATTCCCGAGCTGTTCTCGGTGGCGAACTTCGGCAGCGATCCGCAAGGGGGCTTCGCCGCGCTGAAGGCCGTGCAGAAGGGGCCGCTGATGTGCGGTGAATACTACTCGGGCTGGTTCGACACGTGGGGCGCGCCGCACCGGCGCGGCGAAGCCACCAAGGCCGTGGCCGACATCGAGGCGATGCTGGCCATGAACGGCTCGTTCAGCCTGTACATGGCGCACGGCGGCACCACCTTCGGCCTGTGGGGCGGCTGCGACCGGCCGTTCCGGCCCGATACCACCAGCTATGACTACGATGCCCCCATCGGCGAAGCGGGCTGGATCGGCGCCAAGTTCGAGGCCTACCGCGCCGGCCTGTCGCGCCACCTGGCGCCGGGCGAAACGCTGCCGGCCGCGCCGGGGAAAAAGCCCGTGATGGCAATCTCGCCATTTGTGCTGGACGAATGCGCAGCCGTGCTGGCGAACCTGCCCGCCACGCCGATCCGGGACGTCTCGCCCCGTCCCATCGAGCAGTACGACATCAGCCGCGGCATCGTCGTCTACCGGGTAACCGTGCCGGCCGGTCCGGCCGCCGTGCTGGAAGCGGCCAAGGTGCGCGACCTGGCCTGGGTCCAGCTGGACGGCAAGCCGGTGGGCACATTCGACACGCGCCACCGGCGCTTCAAGGTCGAGCTGCCGGCCCGCACGCGGCCCGCCGTGCTGGAGATCCTGCTGTACACCATCGCGCGCGTGAACTTCGGCGTCGAGATCCACGACCGCAAGGGCCTGCACGGTCCCGTCACGCTGCGGGCCAAGGGCAAGGGGCGCAAGGCCGACGCGCAGCCGCTGGAGAACTGGGAAATCCGCGCCATCGACTTCGATGCGGATGGCGCCCTGCCCCCGCTGGCGTGGCAAAGGACGCGCGTCAAGGGCGCGGCATTCTGGCGCGGCGGCTTCACGGCGGGCGAGCAGGCCGACACCTTCCTCGACATGAGCACGTGGGGCCAGGGCATCGTGTGGATCAATGGCCGCTGCCTGGGCCGCTACTGGAGCATCGGCCCGACACAGACGATGTACCTTCCCGGCCCATGGCTCAAGGCGGGCCGCAACGAAGTGGTGGTGCTCGACCTGACGGGCCCACGGGCGGCCCGTATCGCCGGCCTGACCTTGCCGGTGCTGGACAGGCTGCAGCCCGAGCGCGACCTGGCGCGTCCGCCGAACACCGCACGGCCAAGGCTTGCGGGCCTGACGCCGGTACACGCCGCCCGCTTCGCGCCCGGCAGCGGCACCCAGGATGTGAAGTTCGCCCAAGCCGCGACAGGGCGCCAGGTCTGCCTGGAAGCGCTGGACGCGTTTGACGGCAAGCCATTCGCCGCCATCGCTGAAATCGCCCTGCTGGGCGCGGACGGCAAGACGCTGAACCAGTCCAGCTGGACCATCGCCTACGCCAGCAGCGAGGAAGCGAAGAAGGAAGACGGCTCCGCCCTGAACGCCATCAACGGCCAGGCCACGGATTACTGGCACTCGGCCTGGAGCACGGCGCAACCGGCCCGCCCGCCGCATCGCCTGATCCTCGACCTTGGCAGCGAAATGACGGTCGCCGGCCTGCGCTACACGCCGCGCCAGGGCACCGAAGGCGTCACCGGCCGCATCGCCAGCTATCGCGTCTATGTCGGCAATGGGCTGGTGGTGGAGGACGCATGAGTTTTGTCGCCGGGCTTCTTCAGGTGTCGGACACCGGATGGCTTGTCGTTGCCGGGGACGCTTACTGTCCGGCGGGGGCGACGGCGGCGCCTCGGATGTCGTGGCGCGCCAGCGCGTTCGCGACGAAGCCGGCGGCCTTCATCCGCTCGACGAAATCGGCCAGGTAGGCGGCCGCCTCCGGGCCGCGGTTCTTCTGCACCCCCATCGCCTGCCGGATCACCATGAAGCGTTCGTCCAGCAACCGCAGGCCGCCGCCGATGCGTTCGGCGTCGGCTTCGAGCTGCTGGCGTACGCCGGCCGCCACGTCGGCGCCCTCGGCCAGGAAGGTGTCGACCACGGCTTGCGACGACGGCGCACGCACGAGGGTGGCGGCCTTCAGTTCGCGCGTCAGGAACAGATCGTAGGCGCTGCCCTTGCCGACGACGACCCGGTGCCGCGCCACGTCCACTTCGCCGTTCGTCGTCAACGGCGAATCGTCCCTGACGAGATAGAAGCCTTCGATCAGCACATACGGCGGCGTGAACGCGATATCGAATCCGCGTACCGGGTCGATGGCGAAGAAGCCGAAGTCGGCCCGGCCGTCGACGACGGCATCGACCGACTTGCCGGCCGTGTCGAACACCACCAGCGCCAAAGGCACACCCAGCTCGCGCGCCAGCGCGGTGGCCAGGTCGACGGATACGCCGAAGGGGCGGCCGTCGGCGCCACGGTTGGCGAGGATGGGATTGCCCAGGTTGATGGACGCGCGCAGCGAGCCGGTCGGGGCGAAGGCGGTACGGACAGCTTCTGGAGTCATGGGGCACTTTCGGCAAACGAGAATGGTGCCAGCGTACCAGAAACCCCTACTTCGCCTTGACGCCCTTGCCCGTCGCCGCCCAGTAGATGCCGCCATACAGGTGGTGGCGGAACACGGCATCCTCGTACGTTGCGGGCAGGTGGCCCAGCGCCGTATAGAAGGCGCGGCCGCCGTCGTGCTGCTGGTACCAGCTGACGGGGTGGAAGCTGCCCATGCCCCGCCCTGGCCGGTCCTTGACAACGGCCGGCTGGTAGCTGCTTTCGTCCACCGTCAGCAGGTAGTGCAGCTTCGACGATTCGGCCGGGTGGAATTCGTACCACTCTTCCGTGAACAGGTTGCGCGGTGCGAAGCGCTCCATGCCGGGAAAGCCGGCATCCTCCACCTTCAGCGAGGCCGTCTGCACGGGCGGGTGGGTGTGGAACATATGGCCGGCCAGCTGGCGGTACCACGGCCAGCCGTATTCCGTATCGGCGGCGCTGTGCACGCCCACATAGCCGCCACCGGAACGGATATAGCGCTCGAACGCGGCCTGCTGGTCCGCGTCGAGCACGTCGCCCGTCGTCAGCATGAAGACGACGGCCTGGTATTTCGCCAGCTCCCTGTCGTTGAAGACGCGGCCCGCGTCAGCGGTCCAGAAGACGTCGAAGTCATGCAGCTTGCCCAGCTGCTGCATGGCCGCGACACCCGCATGCACGGACTCGTGGTGCCAGCCGGCCGTCTTGGTAAACACCAGCACGTTGAACTGGGCCGCCAGCACGGCCGGTATCCAGCAGGCCGCCAGCGCGGCGACGGCCAGCCTTTTCACCGGGCCGCCCGTTGCAGGGCGACGGGAATCGTCGCCGCGCCTACCTTGACGGTACTGGTGGCCACCGGCGCGTCGGACGCCGTCGCCAGCGTGAAGGTGTAGTCGCCCGGCGCCACCTTCCATGCGCCGGCCCTGGTCGAATACACGGCCAGCATCCGGGCCGGCACCGTGACGGTGACATCGCGCCGTTCGCCCGGCTGCAGCAGCAGCTTGTCCCAACCGGCCAGCCGGCGCGGTGCCTCCCAGCCGGCCGCGGGTTTCGCGGCCGCATACACCTGCGGCACGGCGTAACCGGCGCGCGTACCCGTGTTCTTCACCCCGAAGGTGACGGCGACGTCGCCCTTGCCGGCGGCACGTGCCGTCATGCCGTCGAAGGCGAAGGTGGTGTAGGACAGGCCGTGGCCGAAGGCGAACAGGGGCTTCTTACCCGTCTTCTCGAACCACTTGTAGCCGACCGCGGCGCCCTCGATGTTGTAGTCCGTCTTGAAGCGGCCCGTCTTGCTGGCCGGGTCGCCGTCGATTTTCGGGCGCGGCAGCTGGTCTTCCGATACGGGGAACGTGGCCGGCAGGCGGCCCGCCGCGTCGACTTCGCCCGTCAGCACGCGCGCGATCGCCTCGCCGCCGGCGCTGCCGGGGTACCACGCGGCCAGCACGGCAGCCGCCTTGCCGACCCACGGCATCGTCACGGGTCCGCCCGTTTCCAGCACGACGACGGTGCGGCCGTTCGCCGCTGCGACGGCGTCGATCAGCCGGGCCTGCCCGTCGGGCAAGGCCAGCGACGGCACATCGAAGCTTTCCGCCGTCCACTGCGTGCCGAACACGATGGCGATGTCGCTGGATGCGGCCAGTTTCGCGGCCGCCGCCACGTCCTTGCCGTCGTGGTACACCACTTCGGCCTTCGTACGCGCGGCGAGCGCCTTCAGGGGCGAGGACGGGAAGTAGATGATGGGGCCGGGGAAGCCCTGCGGCCCTTCGCCCTTGACAGGGCTGCCGCCGACAGGGTGGACCTGGCCCGCGCCGCCGCCGGAAAGCACGCCCACGTCGGCATGGCCGCCGATGACGGCGATGCGCTTGATGCCGCCGGTCAGAGGCAGCACGCCGTTACCGTTCGTGAGCAGAACGATGCCCTCCTCCGCACCGCGCCGGCTCACCAGCGCATGGGCGGCGAAGTCGATCTTGTGCGGCTCGACGACGGGCACGGGATTGTCCAGCAAGCCATTGGCGATCATGGCGCGCAGGATGCGTTGCACCATGTCGTCCAGCCGTTTGGCCGGCACATGGCCGTTTTCCACCGCCTCGCGCAGCGCCGGGCCGAAATACGGCGACGCATCGAAGGGCCAGCCGGACTGCTGGTCCAGCCCCGCCAGCGCGGCCGGAATGGTCGAGTGCACGGCGCCCCAGTCGGACATCACGTAGCCCTTGTAGCCCCAGTCGCGCTTCAGTACCCGGTTCAGCAGGTAGTCGCTTTCGCAGGCATACACGCCGTTGACGAGGTTATACGAGCACATGACGGAACCGGGGTCGCCCACCTCCGTGGCGATCTGCAGCGCCAGCAGGTCCGACATGCGCCCCGCTGCATCCTCGATCTGCACGTCGACCGTGGTGCGGTTGGTTTCCTGGTCGTTGAAGGCGAAGTGCTTGATGGTCGAGACGATGCCGTTGGACTGGATGCCCCGGATCTGCTCGCCCGTGATCAGGCCGGCCAGCAGCGGGTCCTCGCCGCCGTACTCGAAGTTGCGGCCGTTGCGGGGCTCGCGCATCAGGTTGACGGAGCCGCCCAGCATCACGTTGTGGCCGGACAGCCTGGCCTCCTTGCCGATCATGGCACCGGCCTCGAAGGCCAGCTTGCGGTTCCACGTGGCTGCCGTGGCCAGGCCGGAAGGCAGCGCGGTGCGCCCGCGGGGCGCCGGCGATGGCTGCGTGGCCACGCCGATGCCGGCATCGGTCTGGTGCTGCGGCGGGATCATCAAACGCTCGATGCCGTGGATGAAGCCGGCCGTGTAGTTGATGCCCTCCTTCGGCCGCGCCACGCCGTTGAAGTCGGTGGAAAAATAGCCGAACACGAGGCGCAGCTTCTCGTCCTGCGTCATCTGCGCCACCAGGGCAGCGGCGCGCCCGTCCGGATCGCCGGGCGGCTGGGCCCCGGCGGAGGCGACGAACAGGGCAGCCGATAACGCGGCCGCGGCACGGACCATGGGTTTCAAGCGAAGTTTCACGGTGCGCGCCATCCTACAGTTTCACCGTCACGGGTTTGCCTTCGTACGTCACTTCCTTGTCGGCCGTGTCCAGCGTATCGGCCGACGACGTACCCGGCTTGACGAAGTGGACGCGGAAGGTACGCTTGCCCACCATGCCCTTGTACTGCCCTTCGCGCGCGCCGATGCTCAAGGTTCCGGTGTGCTCGTCGTAGCGCAGCGGGATACGGGTGAACTCGCCGCGCCGGTAGGCTTCCGTGACGCCGTCGTCCTCGTAGAAGCTGAACTGGCCGCTGGCGCCCGTGTAGACCTTCAAGGTGATTGGGGCGTCGGGCTTCTCGTCGACGTACTGCGTGACGGGTCCCATCGGCACGATGGCGCCCGCCTTGACCAGCAGCGGCATCTGCGTTTCAGGCGCCTTGACCGTGATGGTCTTGCCGCCCTCGTGGCGTTGGCCGGTGAAGTAATCGTACCAGGCTGCGCCCTTGGGCAGGTAGACGCTGCGCTCGCGCGCGCCGTGGGCGTACACGGGCGCGACCAGCATGGCGCTGCCGAACAGGTACTGGTCGCGGATGTCCTTGACCTTCTCGTCCTTGGGGAAGTCCATCACGAGGCCGCGCATGATGGAGCCGCTGTTGAAGTGCGTGTCCGACGCCGTGGCATAAATGTACGGCATCAGGCGGTAGCGCAGTTTCAGGTACCACACCATCGATTCGCGCGTGGGCGAGCCTTCCGGCGCCAGGTTGTAGATTTCGCGCTTGACCACTTCGCCGTGCGAGCGGAACAGGGGCGAGAAGGCGCCGAACTGGAACCAGCGCAGGTTCATCTCCTGCCACTCGGCGATGTCCTCCGGCTTGGCCTTGCTGCCGTCGACGGTGCGGTTTTCCTGGGCCGAGCCCAGTTCGCCCGTCTGGAAGCGGGTCTCCTGGGCGTAGCCGCCGATATCGTGGGTCCAGTTCGGGATGCCCGACATCGACATCTGCACGCCCGCCGAGATCTGGTCGTACAGGTTGTTCCAGCGGCCGACGATGTCGCCGCTCCATACGGCCACGGCATTGCGCTGCACGCCGGCGAAACCGGAGCGCGACAGGATGAACTGGCGCTTGTCCGGCTGGTCGGCCTTCAGGTGGTCGTAAAAGCCCTGGGTGTGGGCCAGGCTGTAGCTGTTGAAGGTCACTTCGCCGGGGCCGTAGACGGTCGGGCCGATCAGCTTCTTGAAGTCTTCCAGGCGCGAGTTCGACAGCACGTCCGGTTCCGTATTGTCCATCCACCACGCGTCGAAACCCAGGTCGACCAGCTTGGTCTTCATCTGGCGGTAGTACATGTCGCGCGCCTTCTGCGTGTACGGGTCGTAGTGGCTGTTCTTGTAGCCGGGGCCGACCCAATCGAGGTCGCCGTTCTCCACGTTCTTCGTCCACATGCCGCCGGCCGCCGCGAGCTCCTTGTAGTTGTCCGTGTCCGAGTAGAACTTGCCCCAGATGGAAATCATGATGCGGGCGTTCTGCTTGTGCACCGCGTCGACCATGCCTTTCGGGTCGGGGAAGCGCTTCTTGTCGAAGTCGTGCGAGCCCCAGCCGTTCTCCGGCCAGTAGAACCAGTCCTGCACGATATTATCGAGCGGCCAGCCGCGCTGGCGGTATTGGGCCACCGTATCCAGCAGCTGCTGCTGGGTTTCGTAACGCTGGCGCGACTGCCAGAAGCCGTAGGCCCATTTCGGCATCATCGGCTGCTCGCCCGTCAGGGTGCGGTAGCCGCCAATGACGTTGTCGATACTGGTGCCACGGATGACGTAGTAGTTCAGGCCCTCGGCCAGCTCGGACGACATCGTCAGCGAATGGCGCTCGGGCTTGGGCAGCGGGTCGTTGTGCGTCATGGCGATCATGCCGCCCTCGGGCTTCCAGTCCAGGTGGAACCTGACGGGCTTGCCGGCCGTGAAATCGACCTCGAAATTGTGGTACCAGGGGTTCCAGCCCTGGCGCCACACGTCCAGCGTCTTCTTGCCGTCGATGGTCAAGGTGGCGTAGTCGGACGAATACATCTGCATCTTGTGGCGGCCCGGCTTGTCGGAGGTCAGCGTGCCTTCCCACACGACGCGCACGTCCTTCAGGCCCTTCAGGGGCCCCAGCTCCTTGGGCCAGAACTCGGCCACGTCCTTCAGGTACTGGTATTTGATGTCCGATTCGCGCCGCGTCAGGGCCAGCTTGCCGCCGACGTAGTAGCGCGCCGTCAGTGCACCGGCCTTGCCGTCGGCATCCGCCAGCTTCAGGTCCCGTTCCATCGGGCCGTAGGGGCGCGGGTCGCCGAAGCGGGAGATGCCGTTGTTATCCCACAGCAGGCCGTAGTTCTTGTCCGAGACGACGAAGGGCACGGCCACGTCCATATTATGCTGCAGCAGCTGCACGTCCTCGCCGTTCAGGTTCATCTGGCCGTTCTGGTGCTGACCGGTGCCGTAGAACGCATCCTTCGTGCCATGGTTGAAGCCCTGCTTGACGGCCAGGAACTGACGCCCTTCCAGGTTTACCGGCGTGATGGATTCGGAAGCCTGCTTCAGGAACACGCCCCCTTTCGGATCGGCGAACTGCACCTGGCCGTCGGCCAGCGACACGGTGGCGACGATGCGTCCTGCCGTCAGCGCCACGGCGTTGCCCGTCTTCTTCACGTCGAAGCGGCAGGCGCAGGGCTTGGCCACCGTCATCAGCGACGGCGTCAGCTGCTTGCCGGCCTGGTCGACCTTGACGACGTGGACGATATTGTCGGCCATCAGTTCCAGGCGAATCTCCTTCGCCGCCCCCGTATCGGGCGTGACGGTGATGCCGCTGACGGTTTGCTGGAAGGTACCGGCCAGGGCCGGGCTGCATGCGATGGCGAACGTCATGCACGCCAGGCTGATTGTCTTCAATTGCATAGTCTGTTGTCCCCGTCTTGTCGGTGGCTGTTTTAGTAGGTGCCCAGCTTCACGCGCAGCACCGTCGGCCGCGCCATGAAGTTCAGGCCGTAGTCGGTCTGGTCGCCGTTCCAGTTGCGTTCCATGACCCAGCGGCCCTTGTAGTCGAACTGGCCTTCCTCGACCCGCGCATACATCGATGGCTTGCCGTCGTTGGCGCCTGCGCCTTCGAACTTGATGCGGGCGCGCTGGCCGACGACGATGAATTCATTGTCGCCGATCTGCGCGACGGCCACGCCGCCATTGGGCGTCTCGGTGCCTGCCGGCCTGTCCTGGATATGAGAGAAGTACTTCGCTTCGCCGAACTGCCATTCGCGGAACGACACGGTGGCCTTCCAGCCCCGCATCGTGAAGCTTTGCGGCGCGCGGTCGTCGCCCTCGGCCACCCCGTGCGTGCGGCCGTCGTAGGCCCACTGGGCCCACTGGCGCATCATCGGGCGGAACACGCCGAATACGGTGCCGAAGGGCTCGACCATCGTGCGGTCGGTGGCTTTCGCGCCGAGCGGGAAATTGCTGTAGTCGGCGTAGTCGATGCCGAACGGCGCGAAGCCGATGGCGCCCCGCCCCAGCACGGCGTAGGCATAGCGCGCATAGCCGGCGGCGTTGCCAATCTCCGGCACGAACAGCGCATTGTCGGGGCGCTTGAATTTGTCGAGGGTGGCGGTCACCTTGTTCGATGCGGGTTCGTAGATGTCCGGCCCGGCCACGTCGATATGGGGCGCGGCCGCCTTGTAGATGCCGATCACGTCATAGGTCGGGCCGCCGCTGGCGAAATTCTTCTTCCACGGCGCGAGCGGCTCGACGGCGTCGCGCAGCGCGTTATTGACGAACATGGGCAGGTCGTACACGGCGCGGCCGGCCTTGGCGATCTCCTCGATATAGCTGGCAATCGCCCACGTGTGGAAGTACTGCTCGGCGTAGTCGCCGTAGACCTGCTTCCACGTGCCGCGCGCCGCGCCCGGCACGGGCGCCTTCTGCAGCTTCAGCACTTCGGCGGGCACCGGCTGGTTGAACGCCGCCTGCGCCGCAGCGCCGTAATCGCGCGCCCAGCCGTAGGTGCCCACCTCGTTCTGCACCTGCACCATGATGACCGTATGCTTGTCGCCGTCGATCTTCTTCAGGTGCTTCATCAGTTCGACGAAGGCCTTGCGGTCGGCCTTCAGGGTCTCGGTGCCGTGCGGCGACAGGCAGTAGATCGGCTTGCCCCCTTCATCCACCATGCGCGGAAAGCGGGCGTTGTTGAACTTGACCCACTCCGGCACATAGCTGGGGCCCGTGTTCTTCCACGTGCCGAACCACAGCAGCACCAGGCGCACATTGCGTTCGCGCGCCTGCGCCACCAGGGTGTCGACGTAGCTGAAATCGAACTTGCCTTCGGTGGGCTCGACCTGCTCCCACGCCACGGGAATCTCCAGCGTGTTGGCATTGGCGTCCGCCACGGCGGCCCACACCTTGGGCAGCGCCGCCACGTAGTTGCTGGAGTTGTGCGCCTGCGCAGCCAGCATCGTGAACGGCGCGCCGTCCACCAGCAGCGCGTGGCGCCCGTCCTTCTGCGCCATGCGGGGCAGCTCGGCGGCCCCCGCGCCGGCGGCCACGAGGGCGGCGGCCAGCGCCAACGATGTCATTTGTTGGGAAATCGTTTTCATATGCACCCGTCAGAATGAGTAACGCATCTGGGCCGTATAGCGCGCGCCGGACACGAACCAGGCGCGGCCCATCATGCCGATCCCCTGCTGCATCAGCTGCTTGGCCTTGGCATCGGTCAGGTTCTGCGCTTCCAAGCCGATCGACGTGCGCTCGTTGATCTGGTACGACAGCGATGCATCGAGCTGGCCGTAGTCGTCCGACCACAATGGCAGCGCCCAGCCGACATTGCGCTGGCCCACCGTCGCGCTGGCCGGATTGGTATCCGTACCGTCGCCGCCGCGCGTGCCGTTGACATTGAGGCCCTGCAGGTTCTTCGAACGCCAGCTCCATGCCATGCGTGCCGACCACGGGCCTTTGTCGTACAACAGCGCCAGGTTGTACGAGTTGCGCGACAGGTATTGCAAGGGCAGGTTGCCGAACGTGCGGCCGTCCGTGTCGCAGCCATTCAGGTTCAGGTTGAGGTTGGCGGCGGTGTTACCGCCGGAGCAGTAGGCCGCGAAGGTCGAGTTGTACGGCTTGGTGGTGCTGTCGACGAAGGTGTAGTTGACCTGCACACCCAGGCCGGAAAGGGCGCCAGGCAGCTTGTCGAAATACTGCTGATATGCGATCTCCACACCGGTGGCGCGGCCCCTCGCACCGTTGACGGGGCCCGTCACCGTGAAGTTCTGCATGGTGCCGTTGACGTCCGGGATCTGGTAGTCATACGACTGCTTGATGATGACATCCTTCAGGCGCTTGTTGAACAGCGCGACGGTCAGCGAGCTGGCACGCCCGAAATACCATTCCGCCGTCAGGTCGACCTGGGTGGCAGTGGTGGGACGCAGCAGCGGATTGCCCTTGCCTTCACCCGTCAAGGTCATGCTGTTGACCACCGTGCGGCTCTCCAGCAGGTAGTTGGTCAGGTCGATGTTCTGGGTCAAGGTGGCATAGCCCTGCAGGTCCTTGAAGTCGGGGCGCGACATTGCGCGCGACAATGCGAAACGGAACTGCAGGTCGTCGCGTGCCTTCATGCGCAGGTTCAGGCTGGGCAGCACATTGTGGTACGACTTGGCGTAGGACCTGTCGCCCGCGAACGCCGGAATCACCGGCACTGCCGGTCCCGTCACGGTATTGCCGGGCGGGATAGTGACCGTGGGTGGCGTGAACACCGTGTAGCCACGCGCTTCCATGTCCGTCTTCACGTAGCGCACGCCGATGTTGCCGTCCACGGGGAAGCGCCAGTTGTCGAAGCCGAAGCGCAGCTGCGTGAACAGTGCCTTGGTCTTTTCCGACTGCTCGTTCATGCCGGCCGGGTTATCGCCGAACTTGGCCGGACTCCAGGTGGCGCAGTTCTGCGCCTGGCCGGTTCTGGCGGCACGCTCGGCGCAGAGGATATTATGGAATTCGTGCAGCGCGGCGTACGACCCAGGGAAGCCGGTCGCCCACGAGGTATCGGGGAACACCAGCGACGGTACGTTCGCCTTGCCGTTGAAGAAATTATCAAAGGTGGTCAGGTGGGTTGCGCCGGAAAAGCGTGGATCGGCCAGCCAGGCCAGGTTGTCGATATTGTTCCCAAGCTGCCAGGTCTGCGAGATGGGCGACCAGTTGTAGTCGGGGTTCGAGTTCTCGTTGACGGAATCGCGCTCGGTCAGGCGCACGCCGAAGCGCAGGTCGCGCAGCACGGGATGGTCGAAGGTGTACTTGGCGTCGCCCTTCCACGCCTTCGATTCCACCACGCTGCGGTCCAGGTGCTCCTGGGTAAAGGCCCAGTAGTAGCTGTTCGGATTGGCCAGGTAGGCGCGCTGGGCGTCGTTGAAGATCAGCTGCGGCAGCTTGCCGGAAAAGTCCACCCGCTGCTCCGGCATCAGAACGCCGGTGGCGACGGTCGAATCGAGGCTGTTGGTCTTTGCCTTGATGCGTTGCAGGTCGGACGTAAACGACCAGCGGTCGTTGGCGCGCCAGGAGACGTTCCACGAGATGTCGGTCGTATCGGATTTGCGGTTGGCGATACGGGTGTCGTCGCCGTAGTTGATGCCGGCGTCGACGCGGTCGTACATCGTCCCGGTCAGCAGCGCGCCGGAGGGGCTGTAGGTGGCGCCGGGACGCAGGCCGATATTGTAGGGGCTCGACGCGGCGAACAGGGCCTGCTCGTCCCACTGCATTTCGTACTTCGACTTGAAGTAGGTCAGGTGCGAGCGCAGGTCGGCGTTGGCCTTCCATTGCAGCGCGCCGTACAGGCCCTGGCGTTCGCGGTCGAAGTTCAGGGTGCGCCACTGCGCCCCTTTCGGCACCCAGACGGTCCGGCCGGGTTCGATGTCGTTGCGCGGATAGTAGGGCTCGACCTGCATGCCGTCCGTGCGGGTGCCGCTTTCCGAGTAGGCGTAGTCGAACAGCGCGCCAATCTCGCCGATGCCCGTCTTCCAGCGGTTCGACAGCAGCACGGAGCCCGACGGCGACCATTTGCCCTTCCTCAGCTCCGAATAGGTACTCTGGGCGGAGATGCCGACCTTCGGCCCCTTGAAGTCGAACGGCAGCGCCGTGCGCAGGTTGACCAGCCCGCCGATGCCGCCTTCGATCTGCTCGGCCGACGGGTTCTTGTACACGTCCAGGCCCGCCATCAGCTCGGGCGGCACGTCCTCGAAGTTCAGCGAGCGCCCGCCGTTGGCGGAGAAGGAATCGCGTCCATTCAGTTCCGAGCGCACCATCGACAGGCCGCGGATGGAGACGCCCGAGCCTTCGACGGAATAGTGTTCCGGGTCGCCCCGGCTCATGGTGCGGTCGATCGTGACGCCGACGACGCGCTGCAGCACTTCCGTGACGGAGCGGTCCGGCAGCTTGCCGATGTCCTCGGCCACGATCGAGTCGACGATCTCGTCGGAATCCTGCTTGAGCTTCTGGGCCGATTCGATCGAGCCGCGCTGGCCCGTCACGACGACGGTAACGGGCGCATCGCCCGCCGGGTTGGCCGCGGCCGACTGGGCATACGCGGCCTGCGACGACAGCATGGCGATCTGCGCGACAGCCAGCGCGATCGCGGTGAGCTTGAACTGTTTCAAAGCGTCTCCTCGGTTATTCAGTACGAAACTACTCTTTTAATGCCGAATATTGTCTGTTCATTGCAAACGGGCGGCAATTGCGAAATTCACCAAATCGGCAAACGATATTTAGCCCGGCAGCCGTGCCAGCGCTGGTCCCAGCCGCCCTGCCTGACCCGCATTCAGGCGCAGGGTCACGCTCTTGCCGCCATGGCGCACGCGCACGTCGCGCGCCCTTGCGCCCGCGACGTCGCGCACCGTGGCCGACACCAGCCGTCCGCCGGCCCAGGCCACGTCCACTTCCCAGCCGCCTCGGGCGCGCAGGCCCCGCACGGCGCCGTCGGGCCAGGCCGCAGGCAAGGCCGGCAGCAGGTCGATGGCGCCGTCGTGCGACTGCACCAGCATTTCAGCAATGGCTGCGGTGGCGCCGAAATTGCCGTCGATCTGGAACGGCGGGTGCGCGTCCAGCAGGTTCGGGTAGGCGCCGCCGGCGTTGTTGTGCTCCGTGCCCTGCGAGGCCTGCTTGGCGGCCCGGGCGCCCGGCTTGGCCAGCAGGCCGCGCAGCATCGTGTACGCGCGGTCACCTTCGTGCAGCCGGGCCCAGAAGGCCATCTTCCACGCCATCGACCAGCCGGTGCCCGCGTCGCCCCGCGCCGCCAGCGATTTGCGGGCCGCCTCGGCCAGCGCCGGCGTGCGTTGCGGCGTGATCTGCCGCCCGGGAAAGACGCCGAACAGGTGCGAGACGTGGCGGTGCGTGTCCTTCGGCGTGTCCAGCACCGGGTCGCTCTTCTCCTCCAGCCATTCCAGCAACTGGCCCCAGCTGCCCACGCGGGGGCCGGCCAGGCGGTCACGCGCCTGCGCTACCTGGCGGGCAAAGGCGGTATCGACGCCCAACGCCCGCGCGGCCCGCACGGTGTTGTCGAAAACGTCCCACACGAGGGCCTGGTCGTAGGCCACGCCATCCTCGACGGGGCCATGTTCGGGCGACCAGCCATCCGGCGCCACCAGCCGGCCGTCCGGCAGCCGCTTCAGGTAGTCCAGCCAGAACCGGCTCACTTCCTTCATCAGCGGATAGGCGGTACTGGCGAGGAAGGCGCGGTCCTGCGTGAAGGCATAGTGCTCCCAGAAGTGCAGCGCGTACCAGGCATTGGCCGTCTTGTTCCACCGGAAGCCCGTGTAGCCGAAGGGGTTCGACTCGGTGCGCACGGTCCAGCCCCGCACGGGCCGGCCATCGGCGCGGCGGAACGATTCCACCGGCTCGGCCTCAAGCCGCTGGCCGGCGTCGCCCGCGTTCGACGGCGGCGGGCCATGCCTCGCGCTGTGCGCCACCAGGCGTTGGTAGGCCGGCACCATGGCTTCGACAAAGCCGAACAGCGGCATGGCCAGCTCCGACAGGTTGGCCGTCTCCGCCGGCCAGTAGTTCATCTGGATATTGATATTGGTGTGGTAGTCCGCATTCCACGGCGGCGTCAGGCTGTTGTTCCACAGGCCCTGCAGGTTGGCCGGCAGCGGCCCGCGCGAACTGGCGATCAGCAGGTAGCGGCCGTACTGGAAGAACTGCGCTTCCAGTTCAGGGTCGCCGCCCTGCATCGTGTAGGTGTCCAGCCGCCGGTCGGTCGGCAGCGTACGGCGCTCGCGCGGGGCGGCGCCCACGTCCAGGTCGACCCTGCCGAACAGGCGGCGCCAGTCCTGCGTGTGCGCCGCCTGCAGCACCGGCCATGGTTGGGCAGCGGCCTGCGTTACCTGCCGCGTGACGCGCGCCAGCGGATGGGGGCCCTGGAACTGCACGGCCGGGTTGCGCGCATAGCTGGTGCCGGCGCCGAGGATCAAGGTGACGGCATCGCAGCCGGTGAAGCGCACGCTGTCGCCCTCCATCGTCACCGTGCCGCCTTCGTGCAGCACCTGCACCTGGCTGGCATAGCTCATCGCGTTGGACGACGGCGGCTGGAAGGCCGGCGTCCACTGGTTGCCCAGCGCCGGCGTGACGACGAAGCCGGCCAGCGAACCGGTGGAATAGATCCGGTTGCCGGCGGCGACGACGTGGGCGCCGTGGCGGTCCGTCAGCCGCACCACGCCCGTATGGGCACCGGGCCGGTCGGCGGACAGGCGCACGACGATGACGTCAGCCGGGTGGCTGGCCAGCACTTCGCGCGTATAGCGCACGCCGCCGTGCACGTAACTGACCGTGTGCAGCGCGCCGGCCAGGTCGAGCGTGCGGCGGTAGTCCGTCGCCCGCTCATGCCCCGGCAGCTCGACGAGCAGATCGCCGAAAGGCTGGAAGGCGCCCATCGTCTTCTCGTCGCCCGTCCACAGGGTGATGTCGTTGAACTGCAGGTGCTCGCGCCCCGGCTGCCCGAACACCATGGCGCCGATGCGGCCGTTCCCCACCGGCAGGGCCTCCTGCTCCCAGCCCTGGTCGGTCTCGGCGGCGGGTTTGTCGTAGCGCAGGGTCAGGTCCGGTGCGGCCCTGGCGCCCGCGGCCAGGATGGCGAGCACAAAGAACAGGCGAATCTTCATAATGCCTCGCCGTAGACGATGCCGCGGCCCGCCGTGCTCATATACACGCGGCCGAACACGTTCATGTCGCCGACGATGAAGCGGCCGTCGCCGGGCCCGCCGTACTGGTGCGCGTCGTCGTTGATGCGCTGCCACGTGAGGCCCATGTCCAGCGAGCGGTGGACGCCGCGCCGCGCCGCCACCGTGCCCCAGATGTACACAGCCGGATACGAGGCACCCTCGGCCGCCTTGCCGAAGCCGACGGCGCCGCAGTAGTGGACGTCCGGCAGCCGGGCAAACGCGTGGCCGCCGTCGATCGAGCGGGCCAGGCCGCCGTCCTTCAATGGCACCCACACGTCCCCTGCCCGTCCTGGCGCGGTGCCCAGCACGTTCGAGCCGCCCGCCGGCAGGGTGGCCATGACGGCGAAGGACTTGCCGCCGTCCGTGCTGGCAAGGAAAGCGCCGTCCTGGTAGGCGTAGAAGCGCTCCGGGTCGACCGGGTCCGCCACGGGCCGCGCATCGGCCTTCAGGCCGGTCACCTCGGTCCAGTGCCTGCCAAGGTCGACGGTGCGCCAGCTGCGTGCCGATTTCGCTGGGCTGTGCAACAGCACGCCGCCGTCGGCCGACAACGCCAGCTGGCCATTTTTACCCTTCACCGATGGCGCGGCCTGCCAGCTTGTGCCGCCATCGATGGTGGTGTACACGTGCGCGCCGGCACGCGCCATCACGGCCGGGCGTGCGGCCGCCAGCGCCAGGCCGAAGGTCGTGCCCATGCCCGGCTGGTGCGTCGGGCTGTAGCGGGCCGGATCGCGGTGGACGAAGCCATCGACGTCGCCGACGACGGAGATCATCGGCCCGCGCGGCACGCTGACCATATTCAGGGGCACCGTCTCTTCCATGCCCGCCACGTCGAAGCGCCACGTCGCCGGCGTGGCATCCAGGTCTGCCGTGCTGAACACGCCGTTGCCGGACGTGACCCAGGCGGCCCGTCCGTCGAAGGGGTCGAAGGCGATCGAGCCGGTCCAGTGGATGCCGTGGCCCGCGATCCAGTCGATGCCGGCATTGTCGCGCGCGAAGCCCCGGGCCACCACGTCGGTCCAGCTGGCACCGCCGTCGCGGGACAGGAAGATGCGGTCGCCCTTGGCGTCGCCCTGCGGCACGAAGGTATTGATGGTCGAGGCCAGGATGCGGCGCGGGTCGTTGCGGTCGACGGCGATGCCGCTGAAGGCGCTGCGGATGCCGGGCGGCGTCGCGTCCTGCCAGGTGCGGGCGTCGATGGTGTAGCGGAAGACGCCGCCCCGCTTCACCGGCTCCGGCTGGGTAGCGTTCGGATGGGGACCGGCACCGTCGGCGAAGGTCACGTACAGCTTGCCGCGACCGTCCAGCGCGGCGCGGTGGGGCATCAGGCCTGGCGGCGTGCCGGCTACGGGGACGAAGGTGGCGCCGCCGTCGTCGCTGCGGTACAGGTTCGGGCCGACACTGCCGAAGCGCGAGATGCCGACGAACAGGCGGCGTGCGCCATCTGGCGTGGCACTGTCCGGATCGGGCAGCACGAAGACGATGCCGGCGCCGTTGGGCGTCGTCGTCACGTCCAGCGCGGCGTTGCGGCGCCACGTGGCGCCGGTATCCGAGCTGACGAACAAGCCATCGGCGCGGCTTCCGGCGTACAACACGTTGCCATTGGCGGGATCGACCGCCAGGCGCTCGCCGTTTTGCCGGCCCATGCCGTTGCCATGGGTCTTGAACTGGGCCGTCACGTCCGTGATGGCGAAGCTCTTGCCATGGTCGTTCGAGCGCAGCACGGCCGTGCGCCCGCCGTTCAGGTAGGCGATGCCTGCCAGCAGGTAGACACGCGCGGCGTCGTTCGGGTCCACCGCCAGCGCATCGACGCCGAGAAGGCCGGTCTGGTCCTCGGACACCCAGTCCTGCAGCGCGTGCCAGCGACCGGTGCCGGCATCCCGGCGGTAGGCGCCGCCGACATCGGTGCGGGCATACACGACACCCCGCTCGCCGGTGGGAATGACGGCGGTAACGAAGCCGCCGCCGCCGATGGCGACGCTGTCCCACCGGTAGCCGCTCAGCAGCTTTTGCAGCACGGGTTCGAGCGCCTCGGCCCACAGCGCGTAGCCGCGCGCGTTCGGGTGCAGCAGGTCCGGCATCACGTCCGTCGGCAAGGTGCCGTCCGCCTGCAGGAAAGCGGCCGACACGTCGTGGTAGAACACGGATTGCTTATCCGCGAAGGTGGAGAGAAGGCGGTTGATATCGTTGTTGATGCGGCGGTAGCGCGTGTCCGGCGCCGCGTCGCGGGGGAAGATGCCCAGCACCAGCACTTTCGTCGACGGCATGCGCCGGCGCAGTTCCTCGATGATCCGTTTCAGGCCGGCGGCTGTCGTGGCCGGGTCTTCCTGGCGGTGGCCCGTGTTGTTGGTGCCCGCCATCAGCACGGCCACTTTCGGCGCCAGGCCATCGACTTCGCCATGCTGCAGGCGCCACAGGATGTTTTCCGTGCGGTCGCCGCCATAGCCCAGGTTCAGCGCGTTGTAGCGCGCATAGCGCCGCGCCCACTCGTCCTTGCCTTCCTTTTCCCAGCCCTGCGTGATCGAGTCGCCGATGAATACGAGCTCCGGCATCTTGCCGCTGGACCGGCGTTCGGCGATCTCCCTGAGCTTGGCCTCATGGCGCGGCATCCACCAGTCGAGCGCCCACGGTTCCGTCAGCGGTTCCGGCGTGACGGAGGCGGTGCGGTAGTCCGGGCACGTGGCATTGGGCTTGCCTTGCCGCTTGAAGCGCACATTGGCCACGGCCACCTGGCCGGCGCCGTTGCCTTCGATGGCGAAGGGCTGCCGGATGGCCGACAGGTCGTCGCCGTCGTGGACGAAGCAGCGCAGGGCGAATTCCACGTGGCGCCAGCCCTTGCCCGCCGCCGCGCGCGCCGGCAGCACATACGGCACCTTGCGCTCGCAGTCCTTGCCGCAGTCGAAGCGGAAGTAGATGCCGCCCTTGCGCATGTCGGGCACGTCGAGATCGAAGGCCAGCACGCCATCGGGCAGGTGGGACCGCAGGTCGAGGGCCCTGCCGGCCTCGCCGCCTTCGATGCGCAGGCTGGCGTACCACGTGTCCTTGAAGGTCAGCAGCAATGCATCGTCCTTGTGCTGCTTCGTGATGCGCGCGGCGCGCACCATCGCGGCAGGCTGCTTCGGATTGGGCGGCGCGGCGGCGGCGCGGCCGGCCAGCCGGGCCTGGGCCTCGGGATTGGCGACCGTGACGTGCCAGCCGGCGGCGGCGCGGCCATCGTAGACTTCAATGTCGGCGGCCGGCGCCGCATGGCCCCAGCTGGCCAGTACGGCCGTGGCGAAACCGGCCAGCGCGCGCAGCGCGGGCCAGGAACGTGTTCTGTGCATGATGTACTCGTGATCGAATTCGGGGACTGTCCCGGACTTTCGGAAAGGCCTTGTCGGCGCATTCGGGGACTGTCCCGGACTATTCCGGGACAGTCCCCGATTTTTCCGGGACTGTCCCGGATTCGGCTGACGTTTCGGGCAAGCCGGGCGCTTACTTGCCGGCCAGTTGCGCGCTGGTGTAGAAGCCGTCCTTGACGAGCAGGTCGACATTGGCTTTCGTCAGCGGTGTCGGTTTCAGCAGCACCGTGTCGACTTTCTTGAAACCGTTGTCATACTGGGCGTTGAAAGCGGGCTTTTCGTTGCGTACCAGCTGGATGGCCAGCTTGGCCGCTTCGCCGGCGATGGCCTTCAGGGGCTTGTAGACCGTCATGGCCTGGGTGCCGGCGACGACGCGGCGTACGGCCGCCAGGTCGGCATCCTGGCCGGAGACGGGTACCTTGCCCGACAGCTTCTGCGCCGCCAGCGCCTGGATCGCGCCGCCGGCGGTGGCGTCGTTCGAGGCCACCAGCGCGTCGATCTTGTTGCCGTTGGCCGTCAGCGCGTTCTCGACGATCGTCATCGCCTCGGCCGGGCTCCAGTCCTTGACCCACTGCTTGCCGACGATCTTGATGGCGCCCTTGTCCACCAGCGGCTGCAGCACGGCCAGCTGGCCCTCGCGCAGCATCTTGGCGTTGTTGTCCGTCGGCGCGCCGCCCAGCAGGTAGTAATTGCCCTTCGGTGCCCGTTCGACCAGGGCGCGCGCCTGCATTTCGCCCACTGCCTTGTTGTCGAACGAGATGTAGGCGTCCAGGTCGGCGTTCAGCGCCAGCCGGTCGTAGGAGATCACCTTGATCTTGGCCTTCTTCGCCTCCTTGATGGCATTGCCCAGCACCGTGGCGTTGTACGGCACGATGACGATGGCATCGACGCCGCGCGCGATCAGGTTCTCGATCTGGGCGATCTGTTTCTGCTCGCTGCCGTCGGCCGACTGCACATAGACCTTGGCGCCCAGCTGGCCGGCGGCGGCCACGAAGTAGTCGCGGTCGCGTGCCCACCGTTCCAGCCGCAGGTCGTCGATGGAAAAGCCGATCTTCGGATTCTTCGCATCCGCGCTGGCCGGCCCGCTGCTCATTAACAGGACCGATGCCGAAACGAGTACGCCGAGTAGTTTTTTCATGCCTTGTCTCCTTGTTGGTGATGTGATCAGCACTGCAGCGACAGCCGGTAGACCGTGGTCTGGCGGTACACCTGGCCCGGGCGCAGGATGACGGCCGCCGCGTGCTGGCCGTTCAGCTGGTCCGGATAGGCGCCCGCCTCCAGGCAGAAGCCGTCGTGGCGGGCGTAGGGCTGGCGACTGCGGCCCTGCACGCCCTCCAGGCAGTTCCCGCTGTAGAACTGCAGGCCCGCCTCGGTGGTGGCCACCTGCAGCTGGCGGCCCGAGCCCGGGTCGTACACGCGCGCCACCGTGCGCAGCGAGTTGGCGCCGCCGGGAATGTCGTCGGACAGGCAGTAGCAGTGGTCGAACCCGCCGGCCAGCCGGATCTGCGCGTCCGGCCAGCGCAGGCGCGGGCCGATGGCGGCCGGCTGGCGGAAGTCGAACGGCGTGCCGCCCACCGCCATGCGCCCCACGGGAATGCCGGCCGGGTCGATCTGCAGGTAGTAATCCGCGTCGATCTGCAGCATGTGGTCGCCCACGTCGCCGCTGCCGCCGTTCAGGTTGAAGTACGGGTGCGACGTCAGGTTCACGGGCGTGGGCGCGTCGGACGTGGCCTGGTATTCGATGGACAGGCAGCCGTCGTCGTCGAGCTGGTAGAACACCTGCACTTCCAGGTTGCCGGGGAAGCCGCCCTGCCCGTCCGGCGACACGTGGCGCAAGGTCAGGCCGCCGTGCGCCATCACGCCGCGCCATTGGGCGCAGTGGAAACCGGCCTCGCCGCCGTGCAGGTGGTTGCCGCGGTCGTTGACGTCGGCCTGCACGGTGCGCCCGTCCAGGGTGAAGCGCCCGGCCGCGATGCGGTTGGCCCAGCGCCCGATGATGGCGCCGAAGTAGGCGGGATTGTGCAGGTACTGCGCGTCGCTGGGGTAGCCCAGCAGGACGTCGGCCATGCGGCCGTAACGGTCCGGTGCCCACCACGACACCAGCGCGGCGCCCCGCTCGCTGACCGTCACGCGCATGCCGAGGGCATTGCGCAGGGTGAACAGCTGGGTATCGGCGCATGCCATGGGGAGGGTCGGTGCTGATTTGAAGTTCATGACCTTGGGCTTTCAGGCTTGTAGATCGGGTATGCCCAACGGGGGCAGGCCCAGTGCCGGCGCGTTGCTGCGGGCCCGCTCCTGGTAGGCGCGCGGCGTGCAGCCAAGCTCGCGCTTGAACACGGAATGCATGTACTGGCTGGACGTGAAGCCGCACTTGATGGCCACGTCCGTCAGGTTGCAGTCGCCCCGGTCGAGGAAGCCGATGGCCGCCTCCAGCCGCAGGCGCAGGATCTCGTCGTGCACCGAGCAGCCCAGCTCCTGGCGGAAGTAGCATTCCAGCGTCGAGCGCGAGATGCCCACGTAGTCGGCCACCTGGTCGGTCTTGATGCCCTGGCAGGCGTACTGGCGGATGAAGTGGCGCGCCCGCATCACATGCGGATGCTTGGCCCGTTCGTGCTTGCTCGACGCCAGCACGTTGATGCCGGCCGGCGGCACCAGGATGCGCGTGTCGGCCAGGCGCACGCCGTGCAGCATCTGGTCCAGCAGGTGGGCGGCGGTGCGGCCCATCTCCTCGGCGCCCTGGATCACGGAGCTCATCGGAATGCGGGTCAGCATGCGCGCCAGCGGATCGTTGTCGATGCCGATCAGGGCCACCTGCTCGGGCACCTCGATGCCGGCCAGCGCGCACGCCTGCAGCAGCTGGCGGGCGCGCGCATCGGTGACGGCGATGATGCCGACCGGCTTGGGCAGGCTGTGCAGCCAGGCGATCTGCTGCTCCACGGCCTCGTTCCACAGGGGGGCGCTGGTGCACTGGCCGCGGTAGATTTCCGGCTCCAGCTTGTCGCGCCGCATCAGGTGGCAGAAGCCCTTCTCGCGCTCCTGCGCCCAGCGATTCTCCTGCGCTTCGGGCAGGCTGAACATCGCCAGGTTGCGCAGGCCCGCCTCGATCAGGTGATCGTAGGCCAGCTTGATCAGCTTGAAGTTATCCGTCGCCACGTAGGGCACGCCGGCCGGGTAATCGGCCGGGCTGTCGTACGACCCGCCGACGGCGACGACAGGCACGCGGCAGGCCGCCAGCGCGTCGGCCACTTGCGGATTGTCATAGTCGGCGATGATGCCGTCCCCCTGCCACTGCTCGATGCCGGACAGGCGCAGCCGGAAGTCCTCTTCCAGGAACAGATCCCAGGCCGTGCGCGTACTGGCCAGGTAGGCGGCGATTCCCGTGATGACTTCGCGGTCGAAAATCTTATTGGCATTGAAGAGCAGCGCGATGCGGTGCGTTCTCAGCATATTGTCTCCCCTCACTCCGAGTTGCACCATTGTAAAGTTATGTAAGGCTATCTGGTGCCGTAGCGGGCTTTGTTGCATTTTGCTTACACAAGGGTCCGGCCGCAATTGCGAAAACCAACGGCGGCGATTGCGTTTCTTGTCGAGTCTGTTGCCAGGAAAAATCATCAGATTCACTTATGCAAGTAACGATGGCCCGGCGTTGGCAAGCGGCGCGCCATGGTGCTAGGCTGGCGGCGCAAGCCACCATAAAAATGCAGGAGACACCATGCAACAACAGAAAAGCCAAACACCCAGCTATGTCCACGGCGCGCACGACGTGCCCCTGATCGGCGCCACCATCGGCCGCCACCTGGCCGGCATCGCCGCCCGCCACGGCAGCAACGAAGCGCTGGTCGTGCCCCACCAGGGCATCCGGTGGACGTATGCCGAATTCGACGCGAAAGTGACGGCCGTCGCGGCCGGCCTGCTGGCGCTCGGGCTGGCGCCGGGCGAGCGGATCGGCATCTGGTCGCAGAACTGCGCCGAGTGGGTGCTGGTGCAGTTCGCCACGGCCCGGGCCGGCCTCGTCCTCGTCAATATCAACCCGGCCTACCGTCGCTCGGAGCTGGAATACGTGCTGGAGAAGGTGCAGTGCAGCGCGCTGATTTTGGCGCCCGCCTTCAAGTCCAGCGACTACCTGGCGATGGTGCAGGACGTCGTACCGGAACTGCGCCAGGCAAGGGACGGCATCGTGCGCTCGGCCAGGCTGCCGGCGCTGCGCCACGTGATCCGCCTGGGCAGCGAGGCCACACAAGGCATGCGCAACTTCGATACCTTGCTGGCCGCGCCCGATGCGGCCCAGCTGGACCGGCTGAGCGAACTGGAGGACGAGCTGCAGTTCGACGACGCCGTCAATATCCAGTTCACCTCCGGCACCACGGGCGCGCCCAAGGGTGCCACCCTGACCCACCACAATATCCTGAACAACGGCTTCTTCGTCGGCGAGGCCATGCGCCTCACGAGCGCGGACCGCCTGTGCATTCCCGTGCCGCTGTACCACTGCTTCGGCATGGTGCTGGGGAACCTGGCCTGCGTGACGCACGGCGCGACGATGGTCTTCCCCGGCGAGGGCTTCGAGCCCAAGGCCGTGCTGGAGACGGTGCAGGCCGAACGCTGCACGGGCCTGCACGGCGTGCCCACGATGTTCATCGCCCTGCTCGACCACCCCGACTTCGCCCGTTACGACCTGTCCACGCTACGCACGGGCATCATGGCCGGCTCGCCCTGCCCGGCCGAGGTGATGAGCCGCGTGATCGGGCGCATGCACATGAGCGAAATCACGATCGCCTACGGCATGACGGAGACGTCGCCCGTCAGTTTCCAGAGTGCTGTCGACGATCCCGAAGCGCTGCGGGTGTCGACCATCGGGCGCGTGCATCCACACCTGGAAGTGAAGATCGTCGACGCCGCCGGACGCATCGTGCCGCGCGGCGTGACGGGCGAGCTGCTCACGCGGGGCTACTCCGTCATGCTGGGCTACTGGGGCGACGAGGAACGCACCCGCGAGGCCATCGATCCGGCCGGCTGGATGCACACGGGCGACCTGGCCGTCATCGACGAGGGAGGCTTCGCCACCATCGTGGGCCGCTCGAAGGACATGGTGATCCGCGGCGGCGAGAATATCTACCCGCGCGAAGTGGAGGAGTACCTGTACCGCCACCCGAAAGTGCTGGACGTGCAGTGCGTGGGCGTGCCCGACGAGAAGTACGGCGAGGAGCTGTGCGCCTGCATCGTGGTCCGGCCCGGCATGTCGGCGGACGAGGACGAGATCCGCGCCTTCTGCAGCGGACAGATCGCCCACTACAAGATCCCCCGCTACATCCGCTTCGTCGACGCCTTTCCGATGACGGTGACGGGCAAGATCCAGAAGTTCCTGCTGCGCCAGCAGGTGGCCGAGGCGCTGGGGCTGTCGAAAGGCGTGTAGCGGCGCGTGGTGCCATGACCAATGGCACTGCCTGCATCGGCCGGTGCTGGCATACAATGCCCATCCCGCCAATCGCGAGATCGACAATGCCAGCGCCGCATCGCATCTTCAACCTTCCTCCCTGGAGCTTCGCCGTCGCCACGGCGGCGCTCTTTTCCAGCCTGCATATCGCCGCCATCCTGGCAAGCGGCGCCGGCCACACGCCCCTGCACAACCCCGTTGGCCTGGCCGTGCTGTCCGTGACCACCTGGGGCAGCGGCGCGCCGGTGACGGGCCGGGATGCGGCACCACTGCTGGCGGCTTTTGTGCCGTATGCACTGGCGAAGGCCGTGCTCGTCGGCCTGATGACGGTGTGCGTGGCCGGCGCCTGCCGCACGGCGGCACCGGGACGGCGCACGGCGATGCTGGCCGGGCAACTGGCCTGCGTGACGGTGCTCGACGCCCTGCCCCTGCATGTGCTGCTGGCGGCCCAGCTGGCGATGCTGCTGCCGCTGCGCGCCGGCCTGGCCTGGCTGGCGGCCCAGTACCTGCTGGGCGTGCTGGTCGACGTCTTCCTCGTGCTGGACATGGCCGGGCGCGTGAAGGCGTCGCCGCAATGGTCGATGCTGGCCTACCTGTCGCTGGAACGCACCGTGCTGGCGGCGGCCTTCCTGTTCGGCCGCCTGGTGCTGCGCGAGCGCCGCATGCGCCTGGCGCTGGCCTCGGCCCACGCGCAGATCCTGGCGACCCAGTCGCTGCTTGGCGAAACGGTGCGCGGCGCCGAACGCATGCGCATCGCGCGCGACCTGCACGACACCATGGGCCACCACCTGACGGCGCTGAACCTGCACCTGGACCTGGCCACGCGGCAGGCCGGCGCGGCTGGCGCGCCGCCTGCTTCGCTGGCGACGGCAAGGCAGATCGGCACTAGCCTGCTGGCCCAGGTGCGCGGCGTCGTCAGCCAGACGCGCCAGGACCAGTCGGTCGACCTGGCCGAAGCCGTGCGCATGCTGTGCGCGGGACTGCCCACCTTGCGCACCGAGCTGCACATCGACGCTGCTGCGTCGCTTCACCCGGCCACCGTCGCCCATGCGCTGTTCTGCTGCATCCAGGAAGCCGTGACGAATACGCTGCGCCATGCCGGTGCCAGCCGGCTGACGGTTGAGCTGACCAGCGTCGGCAACATGACCGTGGCGCGCATCGCCGACGACGGCCACGGCCGGCCGGCCACCGAAGGCAATGGCCTGCGCGGCATGCGCGAGCGCCTAGCGGAAGTCGGCGGCGAACTGCACCGCCCCGCCGCGCCCCGCGGCTTCGTGCTGGAATTGCGCGTGCCCCGGGCCGGGGTGCCGGCATGATTCGCGTGGCGCTGGTGGACGACCAGATGCTGGTACGCAGCGGCATCAGGGGCCTGCTCGACTTGACGGACGATATCCGCGTCGCTTGGGAAGCGGCGGACGGCATCGATGCAGCGCGCAAGCTGGCCGATACCCCTGTCGACCTGTTGCTGCTCGACGTGCGCATGCCCGGCTGCGGCGGCATCGACCTGCTGCGCAACCCCGCGCTGGCCCTGCCGCCGACGATCATGCTGACCACCTTCGACGACGACGACGCGCTGTTCGAGGCGATGCGCCTGGGCGCGCGCGGCTTCCTGCTGAAAGATATCTCGCTGGAGCGCCTGGCCGACGGCATTCGCGCCGTGGCGGGCGGCGCCACGCTGTTCCGGCCGGCGCTGACCGAGCGCACGCGCGCCTCGTTCGAACGCGAGGGACGGCATCAGCCGACGGCGGTACTGACGGCGCGCGAGACGGAGATCCTGGCGCTGATGGCGGCGGGCCTGTCGAACGGCGAGATCGCGGCCAGCCTGGGTTCCAGCGAAGGCACGGTGAAGAACCACGTGTCGAGCATCCTGTCCAAACTGGGCGTGCGCGACCGCGTGCGCGCCGTACTGCGGGGGATCGAACTGGAATGCATCTGACGGCGGGCAGCAGAGCGCCGCGACACGCTCAGAAATCGAAGCGCAGGCCCAGTTGCAGCAGGTTGTGCGCGATGCTGGCCTTCGGCGTGCGCACCCTGCCGTAGGCCGCCACCTCGGCCACGGCCACCACGTTCGGCGTGATGCGGTAGTCCAACCCGACGGCGCCCATCAGGCGCGTCCTGTCGTTCTTCTCATGCAGGCCCGCTGGACCGTCGATGCGCAGGGTATTGTTCGCGATGCCGCCCTTGAAGTACCAGCCCAGGCGCTCGCCGATGGCAAAGCTGCGCTTGACGGCGATGTAGGCCAGTTTCGAATCGGCCGACGCACGCCCGCCGGAGGTGGCGAATTCGGCGTCCGTCATGCGGCCGAAGCCCCCTTCCAGTGCCCAGGCCTCGTCGAAGCGGTAGCCGCCGTAGGCCAGGACGGGCAATTCCCGCTCGCTCGGCTTGTGCACCGCGCCGGAAGGTTCGATCCAGCGCTGCTTGCCCTGGTTGCCGACGGCGATGCCGCCGTAGGCTTGCGCCAGCGCGGCCGAAGCGTGGCACGTGATGCCCAGGACCAGGGCCAGGGCCGGCAGCGAAGCAAACGAAATGGAGCGTTTCATGGAGTTCCTTTCACAGGCGTGCCGCCGGACCATCCGGCGGCATCGCGGCGCTAGTGTAGGGAACCCGGGAGGGCGGCGCATGTGCCATTCGTCATGGGAGACGTTCGATGCGCGGTGAATGCGTTTTTTTGTGGCCGGGCTATTCCGGCAGCGCCGGCGAACCCGGGTAATCACGGTCCCGGTACAGCAAGGCGCACAGGGCGCCGCGCGGATCGGCCACCGCTTCGATGCCGGAAGGTTCGATCGACAGCAGCATGTCATTGACGCCAGTAGCGGGCCAGTGCGACAGGCCGGGGCCGTTCGGGTCGCCCGTGCGGATGAAGTTGGCCCAGTAGCGCTGCAAAGGCGGCCACTCGGCGGCCCGGCTGTCGGCCGGCACGGCGCGGTACACGTAGCCCATCTCGGACGTGTGCTCTGGCGGCTTGCCCGTGCCGGGGGCGCCGAAGCCGAACTGGTAACGCCAGATGGACGATGCGGCGGGCGTGGCCTGCCCCATCTGCCGTGCCAGCCAGTGCGCGGGGCAGCGGAACCAGGCGTCCGTGACGAGCTGCGTCGGCATGCTGCCCAGCACCGGGTCGGATGCGGGTACTGTTCCCTCGCGGTATCCATACAAGGCAAGCGCCGCGTCGGCGTGGCGGCCGAAGGCGGCGCGGACCAGTGCCGGTGCCGTGTCGGCCCGGCGTTCGGCGCCCAGCTCCTGCGTGTTGCTGCCGATGAGGATGGCGATATCCCGCCCTGCCCCGGCCTGGTAGGCCTGGGCATACGGCAGCGGCAGCACGTGGCCGTCGACGTCCTGCTGCTCCCACAGGAAGCTGGGGTCGACGCCGGCGGGCGTTGGCAGGTTCTGGGCCGCCCCGTTGATGGCGTCAAAAGGCAGCGCGCGCAGCCGCGCCAGGCCGGCCGCGCCGCGCGGCAGCTTCAGGCGCTCCAGCAGCGCATTGCCGATGGCGTCAACCTGGGCGGGCGTGCGGGGCGCGCCCGGTGCCGGTGCCTGCAGGATGGCGCGCTGGAACAGCCCCCGCGCCAGCGGCGACAGGGTCAGGAACAGGGCGTCCGTGGCGCCGGCCGAATTGCCGGAGATCGTCACGTTGCCGGGGTCGCCCCCGAAGGCGGCGATATTGGCGCGCACCCAGCGCAGCGCGGCGATCTGGTCCAGCAGCCCGTAGTTGCCGGCGGACCCGTGCGGGTCCTCGGCGCGCAAGGCATCGAGCCCCAGGAACCCGAAGGCGCCCAGGCGGTACTGGGGCTTGACGACGACGATGCCCTCGCGGTGCAGTGCATCGTCAGCCAGGCTGCCGGCGCCGGCCGCCGCATTCGAGCCGCCATGGAAGTAGACCAGCACCGGCAAGGCTCGCCCCGGTGTGGGAGCGGGCGCGCGCAGCGACACGGTCAGGCAGTCCTCGCGCGCATTGGCGACGAAATCCTTGTTCCAGCCGATATCGGCCTGCACGCAGGCCGGCGCCATGGCGCTGGCGTCGAGCACGCCCTGCCAGGCGGGCCTTGGCGCGGGCGGCTTCCACCGCAGCGGGCCGGTCGGCGCGGCGGCATACGGGATGCCGTAATAGATCGTGCTGCCGTCGGCCATCGCCAGGCTGGCAACGGTGCCGCCGGTGGTCGCTACCGTGGGTGCCGCTACCGCCGTGCAGGCCAGCGCGAGGCTTGCCGCGGCGATTGATACGAAAACTTTCTTCATGCGCTACCTCCCCGCCCATTGTGGCGGGCGGCGCGGGCTTCCGGCAATTGCGAAACTCACCAAAGGCGCCGGTGAAATCCGCCGGCTACAGGTTCAGCGGCACCGGCAGGCGCACGAGGATGAACTCATTGTCGTCCGGGCGGTTGCGCTTGCGCGAGCCGCTGCCGCCCGGATAGTTGTTGTCGTTCACCAGCATCAGGGTGAAGCGGTCGACGATGCGCACCGCCTCCACGCACTCCATCGGGAAGGTAAAGATGCCGTCGATGGTGGCGCTGCCGGCGAGTTTGCGCGGGTCGGCGATCTTCATCAGGTCTACCACTTCTTCCTTGACCAGGTAGCCGTCGGCGCCGACCTTGTTCAAGTCGATCCTGTAGACCTTCTTGACCCGTGCCGCCACCCGGTCCGCGCCGCTGGCAGGGAAGCCGGCCCGCGCATCGCCCGCACCCCGGTCTTTTTCCACCACGAGGAATTCATGGTCGTTGATCGCCGTGATGTCGTTGACGGAGAAGATTTCCCTGACCGTCGCGCCGGCCGCGTTGACGTAGCTGCCGCTGCCGACACGGTAGGAATAGGCCACCGGCAGGTAGGCGTTGGCGGCGATGTCGAACACGTTCAGGATGCGGCGCTGCGGGTCGGTGTCGGTGACGAGGTCCTTTTCCAGCAAGGTGTAGATGCGCTTGCGGGCCGGGTCGATCGTCATGCTCTCGAAGCCGCCGGAGTTGGGCAGGTTGGGGGTGGCCGTGCCCAGCTCGGGATTGCTGGGCGACTGCACCAGCGGGTTGCCGCCCAGCTTGAGCGTATTGGGCAGCGGCACGGCCCTGGCCAGCACCTTGCCGCTGCGGTCCGTCTTGACGAGGTAGGGGCCGAATTCGTCACCGAACCAGAAATTGCCGTCGGCGTCGACGACCATCGATTCCAGGTCGAGGTCACCGCCCGTCAGCAGGCGGCCGGACTTGATCGACGGGTCGACCGGCAAGGTGGCACCGCCGTTGGTGATGCCCGGGTAGTTGGCGCCGTCGGCAACGATGGCGAAGCCCAGCTTGCGGTCCGGGTCGCGCAGGCGCATGAAGGCGGTCGTGTCGAAGGCGGCGGCATTGTCGCAGGTGGTGAACTGCGCGGGCGCCACCTTGCCCGTGACCCAGTCAGGCTTGACGGCATACACGTGCAGCAGCGCGTTCGGCGAGGCCGGCTTGCTGCCGAAACCATTGTCCTGCATCAGGTAGAAGCAGCCGGGCACGGGGCCCTGGGCCAGCGCCGAGAAGCCCTGCATGGGCTGCTTGTTCACGAAGGGCAGCGTGTAGCCATGGGTGCCGGTGGCGCTGGCGTAGTCGGCGCCGCTGATGTACTGGCCGGAGGACGGCCCTTCCACGTACGAGTCGGCCGGCAGGCTGGCGAAGCCAATCAGGGTGGGGACGGAAACGGCCTCGGAACCGACGGGACCATCGCCGCCGCAGGCGGTCAGGTTCAGGGCCAGCAAGGCGGCACCGGCCAGGGTGGTCAGGGACGAACGGGAAAATGGATGCATGGGCGTTAACGGGAATTCAAGGGCCCTGCAGTCTAGGACGGCCGCATGACGCGGTCATGACAAGAAGCTAAGGCGGGCCGCGCCGCACCGGGTTGGCCGGGTCGCTGCTCCACTCGTACCAGCCGCCGTCGTACACGGCGATGCGGGGCCAGCCCAGGAGCCAGGCGTGGTAGAAGGCCAGCGAGGCGCGCCAGCCCGTGCCGCAATAGAAGGCCGTCTCCAGGCCCGCATGGATGCCGGCCTCGCGCCACATGGCCTCGATCGCCGCGCCGGGCAGCATGCGCCCGTCCGGCCCCTGGTAGGCGCTCATGCTGTTGACGTCCCCTTCCCGGCCAGCCCTGCCCCAGCGCGCGTCGGCGATGTCGCCCCGCGCGCTGATGTAGCTGTAGCCGGAGGTGGCGCCGCTGTATTCGCTCCACGTGCGGATGCTGGCCAGCACGCCATCGGGCCGCGCCAGCAGCGCTTTCGCCTGCGCGGTACCGATCAGGAAGTCCGGGCGGCCCGGGAACGGCACACCGAAATCGTCGATACCCTCGGGCTGGCGGCCCGGCCCGGCGGCGAGCGGATGGCCTTCGGCGCACCAGGCGGCATGGCCACCGTCCAGCAGGCGCACGTCGCGCACGCCCGCATACAGCATCAGGTGGGCTGCGCGCGCCGCCGCCAGCGGATTGCGGCCATACAGGATGACGCTCGTGTCGTGGCGGATGCCGTGCGCCAGCAGCACGGCCAGCAGCGCCGCATCCGGCACCTTGTTGAACAGGGGCGGCGTTTCCAGCGTATTCGTGTCGAGATAGGCGGCACCGGGAATATGGGCGGCGCAGAACTGCGCGTGGCCGTTGCAGCCCACTTCGAGCAGCAGGCTGCCGGCGTCCCACCCCTGCCGCGCCAACGCTGCCGGCGCGACCAGCTGGCGCGGGCTGGCAGTAAGGACGGGAGCGGAGGAAAGGTTCACGCGAGCGTTCCCGACAAGTGGGGTGGAATGCAAAAAGGGCAGCCACATCGGCTGCCCTTCTTTATATTGGAGCGGGAGAAGAGTCTCGAACTCTCGACCTCAACCTTGGCAAGGTTGCGCTCTACCAACTGAGCTACTCCCGCGTGGAGTATCGACTACACCAAAAAACCTGGAGGCGAGGATCGGAGTCGAACCGACCTAGACGGCTTTGCAGGCCGCTGCATAACCGCTTTGCTACCTCGCCAGAGGAAACTGTTACTACCAGAGGCCAGCGCGGTTAACCGCTGGCGTCCTTGAATTCTTGGAGCGGGAGAAGAGTCTCGAACTCTCGACCTCAACCTTGGCAAGGTTGCGCTCTACCAACTGAGCTACTCCCGCATCGGAGCTTTCTTTTACTGCTTTTATTACGCTGCCAGCCTGTCGACTGGAGCGGGAGAAGAGTCTCGAACTCTCGACCTCAACCTTGGCAAGGTTGCGCTCTACCAACTGAGCTACTCCCGCATTTCAGGAACCGCATTATCGCAGAAACATCTCACAATGCCCAGCGAATGTTTGACAACTTTTTGGAGCGGGAGAAGAGTCTCGAACTCTCGACCTCAACCTTGGCAAGGTTGCGCTCTACCAACTGAGCTACTCCCGCTTCGCTGCAACTACTGTTTCTTTGCTGCGTCGTCATCAACAACAGGCCAGCATTATAGACCATACAGCTGGGCTGTCAAGTGCAACACTATTGTTAATCCAAGGTACCGGCTTTTTCCTTGATCAATGGCCAGGCCTTGCGCAGGTAATACAGCATGGACCACACCGTCAGCACGCTCGCCAGCCACAGCAGTTTCTCGCCCCAGTAGCGTGTGTCCAGCGCGCCCAGCACGACGTCGTAGTACAGCAGCGCAGGAATGGCCGTCATCTGCGCCGCCGTCTTGATCTTGCCGATGGAGTTCACCGCCACGGATTTCGACGCGCCCAGTTGCGCCATCCATTCGCGCAGCGCCGAGATGGTGATTTCGCGGCCGATGATGATGAAGGCGAGAATGGCGTTGCAGCGGTCGAGCTGCACGAGCACGAGCAAGGCGCCGGCCACCATCAGCTTGTCAGCGACGGGGTCGAGGAAGGCGCCGAAGGCCGACGTCTGGTTCCAGCGGCGCGCCAGGAAGCCGTCGAACCAGTCGGTGACGGCGGCAACGATGAAGACGAGGGTGGCAGCCAGGTTGCGGTCTTCCAGCGGCAGCCAGGCGGCGGGAAGGTAGAACACGCCCACGACCAGGGGAATCAGCGCAACGCGCAGCCAGGTCAGGAGAATCGGAATGTTAAAGGGCATAGAGACGGCGGAGTGTAGGAATTGTTATAACGCGCCGCTAGTCTACCCTGCCGCAGGGCCTAATGCCAGCAAGCACGATTCGTTAGGGGGAATTTAAGTGCCGGGGCCGCGGACAGCACCTTTGGTACGGCAAGGCGTCGCAACAACGCCATGCGCGTTTCAATGGAGACGACGGTAGATCTCTTCGGCCAGCTTGCCGGATATGCCCTCCACCGACATCAGGTCCTCCACGCTGGCATTGACGACGCCGCGCAGGCCGCCGAAACGGGCCAGCAGACGCTGGCGGCGCTTGGCGCCGATGCCTTCGATCTCTTCCAGGCTCGACGTCTGGCGCGTCTTGGCGCGCTTGGCGCGCATGCCCGTGATGGCGAAGCGGTGGGCTTCATCGCGGATCATCGCCACCAGCATCAGGGCCGCCGATTCCTTGCCCAGTTCCTGCGGTGCGCGGCCGTCGACGAAGACCAGCGTCTCCAGGCCCACGCGCCGGCCCTCCCCTTTCGCCACGCCGACGATCAGGCCGATGTCCAGCCCCAGTTCGACGAAGACCTGGCGCGCCATCTCGACCTGGCCCTTGCCGCCGTCGATCAGCACGATGTCGGGCATGACGCCGTCGCCATTGGCCACCTTCTCGTAACGGCGCGTCAGCACCTGGCGCATGGCGGCGTAATCGTCGCCCGGCGTGATGTCGTTGATGTTGTAGCGGCGGTATTCGCCGTTCTGCATCTGGTGGTGATGGAACACGACGCAGGAAGCCTGCGTGGCCTCGCCCTGCGTGTGGCTGATGTCGAAGCACTCGACGCGCAAGGTTTCGATATCGTCCGTCTCGATGCCCAGTGCATCGACCAGCGCGCGCGTGCGCAGCTGCTGCGAGCCCTGTTCCGACAGCAGCCGCGCCAGCGAGATCTCGGCGCCCTTCTGCGCCAGCTCCAGCCACTGGCGGCGCTGGCCCTGCGGCTGGAACAACAGGTTGATGCGGTGGCCGCACTGCTGCTGCAGGGCGATCATCAATTCCGGCTGGTCGAACTCGATGTTCAGGATCAGCACCCCGGGGATGTACTTTTCCGTGTAGTGCTGGACCAGGAAGGCGGCCAGCACCTCGACGTCGATCGACTGCTCGGCCACGGCCTCGGCATCCATCACGTGGGTGGGGAAGTAGGCGCGGTCGCCCAGGTGGCGCCCGCCCCGCACCATGGCCAGGTTGACGCAGGCGCGTCCGCCCTGCACCACCACGGCGATGATGTCGACGTCGGCGTCGCCCGTGGTTTCCATGCTTTGCTGGTGCAGCACCTTCGACAGGGCCTGGATCTGGTTGCGCACGCCGGCGGCCTGCTCGAACTTCAGGTCGGAAGCGAAGCCGTGCATCTTCTTCTCCAGCTCCTCCATCACTTCGCTGGTGCGGCCGCGCAGGAAGCGCGCGGCGTTGTTGACGTCCGTGCGGTATTCCTCGGGCTGGATCGCGCCCACGCACGGCGCGCTGCAGCGGCCGATCTGGTGCAACAGGCACGGGCGCGTGCGGTTCTGGTAGACGCTGTCCTCGCAGGTGCGCAGCATGAACACGCGCTGCAGGATCTGCATCGATTCCTTCACGGCCCACGCCGACGGGAACGGCCCGAAGTACTGGTTCTTCTTGTCGACCGCGCCCCGGTAGTAGGCCATGCGCGGCACGTCCTCGCCCGTCAGCTTCAGGTAGGGATACGATTTATCGTCGCGGAACAGGATATTGAAGCGGGGCTGCAGCGACTTGATCAGGTTGTTTTCAAGGATCAGCGCCTCGGCCTCGCTGTGCGTGACCGTCGTCTCCAGCCGGGCGATGCGTTCGACCATCATGGCGATGCGCGGGCTCGAATGGTTCTTCTGGAAGTAGCTCGATACGCGCTTCTTCAGGTCGCGCGCCTTGCCGACATACAGCACCTTGTCGTCGGCGTCGAAATAGCGGTACACGCCCGGCAGGTTCGGCAGCTTGGCCACGGTGGCCAGCACCTCTTCGCGCGTGGGCTTGTTCACCACGGGCGGCACCGGTGCGGCTTGCGGTACGGAGTCTTGCGTCGGTTCGGTCATTCGCTTGCCTGCTCCACGATCGCGAAAGCGACCGCGTAATCCTCTTCATCGCTGACGGAGACCTGCACCGTCAGCCGGTTCTGTTCCAGGTACTGCAGCAGCGCGCCCCCGCAGACGAATTCGGGCTTGCCGTTGTCCGCGTTCAGCAGCTGCGCGGCGGGCCACGTCATCGGCGCGCGCAGCCCGATGCCCAGGGCCTTCGACAGCGCTTCCTTGGCGGCGAAGCGGGTGGCGACATAGCGCACGCCCCGCGTCGGATGGCCTGCGGCGCGCGCGCGGTACACCGCCATTTCCTGCGGCCCGAGGATCTTCTGCGCGAAGCGCTCGCCGTGGCGCGCCAGGGCTTGCGCGATCCGCGGGATCTTGCAGATGTCCGTGCCGACGCCGTGGATCATCGCGCTCCGAGCCGGGTCGACACCATGATGGCCTTCATCTCGCGCACGGCATTCTCCCAGCCGACGAACACGGCATGGCCGACGATGGCGTGGCCGATGTTCAGCTCCGCGATATCGGGAATGGCGGCAATGGCCTGCACGTTGGTGTAATGCAGGCCGTGGCCCGCATTGACCTTCAGGCCCTGCTGTACGCCCCAGCGCACGCCCCGCTTGATGCGTTCCAGCTCGGCCAGCTGGGCCTCGCCTTCGGCGTCCGCGTAGGCACCCGTGTGCAGTTCGATGACGGGCGCGCCGACATCGGCGGCGGCGGCGATCTGCGCCTCGTCCGCATCGATGAACAGGCTCACGCGAATGCCCTCGCCCTGCAGCTGCTTCACGGCGGCCGCCACCTCGGCGTGGAAGCGCACGACGTCGAGGCCCCCTTCCGTGGTGATCTCGGTGCGTTTTTCCGGCACCAGGCAGACGTCGGCCGGGCGAATGCGGCAGGCGAAATCGATCATCTCCTGCGTCACGGCCGCTTCCAGGTTCATGCGCGTCATCAGCTGCGGCGCCAGCGCAATCACGTCGGCATCCTTGATGTGGCGGCGGTCTTCGCGCAGGTGCAGGGTGATGCAGTCGGCACCGGCCTGCTCGGCCAGCAAGGCCGCGCGGATCGGGTCGGGATAGGCCGTGCCGCGCGCGTTGCGCAACGTGGCGACGTGGTCGATATTGACGCCCAGGTCGATGACGGGGCAGGCGGGGTGCAGGTAGCTCATGTTGTTGTTCTCTACAGTTGCATCAGGTCGATAAGAATCTGGCGGGTGTTCAGCGGCGTGCCGTTCAGGTGGTAGGCCAGCAGGAAGCGCATCAGCTGCTTGCTTTGCGCCTGGGTTGCGGCATCCTGGTAGTCCTCGCGCTCCATGTCGAGCAGCGTCTTGCCGGACACGCGCGGCGCCGCATCGTCCTCGCGCACGGGACGGGGCCCGCGCTCGGGCTCCACCACGTACTGTACCTCGGCCAGCACGCGCGTGCGCGTGGCCGTGCAGCGCGTCAGGTCGGCGGCCACGCCCGTCTCCTTAAGTAGGGCCGTTTCGAACTTTCGCAAGACGATGGGGGGCGGCTCCAGGTGGGCCAGCTGGTTCAGGGTGGCGACGTAGTGATCGAACAGCACCGGGTGGGCATCGTCGCGCGCCAGCAGTTTCACCAGCAGCTCGTTCAGGTAGAAGCCGCACAGCAGCGCCGTCTTCTCCAGCGGCAGCATGCCGCCGACCCAGTCCGCGTCCGTCAGGGTGCGCAGCTCGTTCTTGCCGGTCCAGCTGGCCGACAGGGGCTGGAAGGTCTGCAGCACGCCCCGCAACTGCGAGTGCGGCCGCTTGGCCCCTTTCGCGATCAGCGCCACGCGGCCGAAGTCGCGCGTCAGCAATTCGACGATGAGGCTGGTTTCCTTGTACGGATAGCTGTGCAGCACGAAGGCCGGCTGGCCCTGCACCCGCGTGCCGGCGGTACGGGGCGCCGCGCGCCGGCGCACCTGGGTGGGGGGTGGGATGGGTGTGGGGGCGGTGGCTACTGCGGAGGCCGTGTCCTTGTCGGGGTCTGACCCCACGGTGGACACGGCCTCGGCAATAGCGACATCGGTGCTGGCGACCTCGGGGGTGGAGCCGGGGTTTCGGGAAGCATCGCTTTCCGCCGGCGTAGCGGGTGATGGCATGCCGGCCATCACCTCTCCAGGCACGGATCGCGACACGGGCTCGGCCACTACGGCATAGGCGACACCTTGCTGATGCGCTTCCAAGGCCGGGTCCGTGTCCACAATGGGGTCAGACCCCGACGTGGACACGGTCCCGACAGCAGTGGGACTGGATGAATGAACGGCCGAGCTCGTGTCTATGTCGGGGTCTGCAGGGGTGATGGCCTGGATGCCATCACCCGCTGCGCAGGCGGGAAGCGATGCCTCCCGGAACCCCTGCTCCGCCCCCAGAGTGCGAATAGTGGACACGGCCTCAACCGTCTTGCCGCGTTTCCGCATCGTGGCTTTATTCGTAGCCGTAGGCGCGCAGGCCGGCTTCGTTGTCGGCCCAGCCGGATTTGACCTTGACCCAGATCTCCAGGTAGACCGGGCCGCCGAACAGGCGCTCCATGTCCAGGCGCGACTGGCTGGACACTTCCTTCAGCCGGGCGCCCTTGTTGCCGATGATCATGGCCTTGTGGCCGTCCCGTTCGACGAGGATGGCGGCGAAGACGCGGCGCAGGTTGCCTTCCTGTTCGAATTTCTCGATCAGCACCGTGCTGGTGTACGGCAGTTCGTCGCCGACGAAGCGGAACAGCTTTTCACGGACGATTTCGGAGGCGAGGAATTTCTCGCTGCGGTCCGTGATGTCGTCCTCGCCGAAGACGGGGGCGTTCTCGGGCAGGAAGCGCTTGATTTCGTTCTGCAGGCCGTCCAGCTGGAAGCGCAGCTTGGCCGATACGGGCACGACGGCGGCGAAGTCGAACTTGGCCGCCACCTGCTGGGCGAACGGCAGCAGCACGGCCTTGTCCTTGACCCGGTCGGACTTGTTGATCACCAGGATCACCGGCACGTTTTTCGGCAGCAGGTCCACCACCTGCTGGTCGGCCGGGCCGAAGGTGCCCGCCTCGACCAGGTACAGGATCACGTCCGACGAGTCGAGCGTGTTGGTGACGGTCTTGTTCAGCGTCTTGTTCAGCGCATTGGCGTGCCGCGTCTGGAAGCCGGGCGTGTCGACGTAGATGAACTGGGCGTCGGGCACGGTCTGGATGCCGGTGATGCGGTGACGCGTCGTCTGGGCCTTGCGCGACGTGATGCTGACCTTGGCGCCGATCAGCGTGTTCATCAGCGTCGATTTGCCCACGTTCGGGCGGCCGACGATGGCGATATAGCCGCAGCGAAATGCCGCGGTGGTGGGTGCGTCTGTCATGGTGTGAATCTCGGTTTATTTGTTGGCGAGCTTTGTTTCCGCCGGGGGGTCGTTCTGGACCGTGGCGATGCCCGCCAGCTTCAGCTGGGCGGCGCGGGGCTTGCTCTTGCGGGCGGCGGCGGGCGCTCGTTGCATGGCCGTTTCGGCCACTTCCAGCGCCAGCTTGGCCGCCGCCTGTTCGCCGGCACGGCGGCTGCCGCCCCGGCCGTAGACCTGGATGCCCAGTTTCGGCACCAGGCATTCGATCTCGAATTCCTGGCTGTGCGCGGCGCCGTGGGTGGCGACGACGTTGTACAGCGGCAGCGAGATCTTCTTGCTTTGCAGGAATTCCTGCAGCAGGGTCTTGGCATCCTTGCCCAGGGTACGCGGGTCCACGGAATCGAGGATGGGGATGTAGAAGGCGCGGATGGTCCGGGCGGCCGCATCGAAGCCGGCATCGAGGAAGACGGCGCCCAGCAGGGCTTCGAGCGTATCGGCCAGGATCGACGGGCGGCGGAAGCCGCCCGACTTCAGTTCGCCCTCGCCCAGGCGCAGGAACTGCGACAGCTCCAGCTTCTGGGCGATTTCGAACAGGGACTGCTGCTTGACGAGGTTGGCGCGCAGGCGCGACAGGTCGCCCTCGTCGATGGCGTTGTAGCGTTCGTACAGGATGGCGGCCACGACGCAGTTCAGGATCGAGTCGCCCAGGAACTCCAGGCGTTCGTTATGCAAACTGCTGTGGCTGCGATGTGTCAGGGCCTGCTGCAGCAAGCCAGCATCCTGGAACGTGTGGCCTAGCCGTGTTTGCAATAACTGTAAATTCATCGATGATCGGGTTCCTGTCATTGCGCCTTGTCGGCGCCCGCCACTGCGGGGGCGGGTCCGTTCCTCGCGGTCGAGCCGCTGTATTCGAGCAGCAGGCTGGCCGGGCCCACCAGGTGGATCTTGCGGTCGTAGGCGAACGACACTTCCATCTCGCCATCGACGCGCTCGACCGACAGATCGCGGCCCGTGATCGAGGAAATATAGTTGGCCTCGGCGCTGCGGTCGAACGAGGCGCGGATTTCCTGCGGTGTCGTGCCGGCCGTCTTGGCCTTGGCAATGGCGCCCTTGATGGCGCGGTACTCCACATAGGTGGGCGCGACCTGCATGGCCAGCAAGCCCAGCACACCGAGCACGGCCAGCACGACGATCAGGCCCACCAGGGAGATGCCGCGCTGTGCGCCGGCCCGGTTCCGGATTGACCCTTGCATTGCCGCTCCTTAGTGGATGGCGCCGATCCGGCGCGGGTTGGACAGGTTCATCCACACGGCGACGGCCTTGCCAACGATATTCTTGTCAGGCACAAAACCCCAGTAGCGGCTGTCCGCGCTGTTGTCGCGGTTGTCGCCCATCATGAAGTAGTTGCCAGCTGGCACGACACACGTGAAGCCTTCCGAGCTGTAGGTGCACGCTTCCTTGTTCGGGAAGTCGCGCACGTCGCCGTAGTTCAAGGTCGGTGCCCGGTCGTCGTTCAGGATGCGGTGCTCGACGCCGGACAGGTTTTCCTTGAACTGCTTCTTGTAGACGAGGCTTTCGTCGTCCAGGTAATCGTCCTGCGCGGCATAACTGATGGGCTTGCCGTTGACGGTCAGTTTCTTGTTCTCGTAGGTGATCTTATCACCAGGCACGCCGACGACGCGCTTGATGTAGTCCTGGCTCATGTCCATCGGATACTTGAACACCATCACGTCGCCCCGCTGGGGATCGTTCAGCTGGACGATCTTCTGGTTGATGATGGGCAGGCGAATGCCGTAGGTGAACTTGTTCACGAGGATCAGGTCGCCCACCAGCAGGGTCGGCACCATCGACGACGACGGGATCTTGAACGGCTCGTACAGGAACGAGCGCAGGCAGAACACCAGCGCGATGACGGGGAAGAAGCTGCCCGAATACTCGATCCACGTCGGCTGGCGCAGCAAGGCCGCCTCGATCTGCGAACGGCTGGCCGTGTTGCTGTCGAGCTTGATGCCGTCGGCCGTCAGCTTGGCCGTGCGGGCATCGTAGTCGGCCAGCGCCTTGTCGGCGGCGGCGCGGCGCTGTTTCGACAGCACGACCAAGTCCAGGACCCAGATGATCCCCGTCACGACCATCAGGACGAACAGGATCAGCGCGAAATTGCCCAGGATGCTTTGCAGTGTCATTTCTCTTCCACTTGAAGAATTGCCAGGAATGCCTCTTGCGGGATCTCGACGGAACCCACCTGCTTCATGCGCTTCTTACCGGCCTTCTGCTTCTCCAGCAGTTTCTTCTTGCGGGAGATGTCGCCGCCGTAGCACTTGGCCAGCACGTTCTTGCGCAGCGCCTTGACGTTCTCGCGCGAGATGATGTTCGAGCCGATGGCGGCCTGGATGGCCACGTCGAACATCTGGCGCGGGATCAGTTCGCGCATCTTGGCCGCCACGGCGCGGCCGCGGTACGGCGCGTTCGAGCGGTGCACGATGATGGCCAGCGCGTCGACCTTCTCGCTGTTGATCAGCATGTCGACCTTGACGACGTCGGCGGCGCGGTATTCCTTGAACTCATAGTCCATCGAGGCGTAGCCGCGCGAGGTCGATTTCAGCTTGTCGAAGAAGTCCAGCACGATCTCGGCCATCGGCATCTCATACACCAGCTTGACCTGGCGGCCGTGGTAGGCCATGTCCAGCTGCAGGCCGCGCTTGGCGATGCACAGGGTGATGACGGAGCCGACATATTCCTGCGGCATATACAGGTTGACCGTGACGATCGGTTCCCGCACTTCCGTGATGTGCGACGGGTCCGGCATGCGCGACGGATTGTCGACGTTCATGATGGTGCCGTCGCGGCGTTCGACTTCGTACACGACGGTCGGTGCCGTCGTGATCAGGTCCATGTCGAACTCGCGTTCCAGGCGCTCCTGCACGATTTCCATGTGCAGCAGGCCCAGGAAGCCGCAGCGGAAGCCGAAGCCCAGCGCCTGCGACACTTCCGGCTCGTACATCAGGGCGGCGTCGTTCAGTTTCAGTTTCTCCAGCGAGTCGCGCAGCGCGTCGTACTGGTTGGCCTCGACGGGGAACAGGCCGGCGAACACCTGCGGCTGCACTTCCTTGAAGCCCGGCAGCGGCGCTTCGGCCGGCTTGGTGGCCGACGTGATCGTGTCGCCCACGCGGGCTACCTTCAGCTCCTTGATGCCGGCGATGACGAAACCCACCTGGCCGGCCGACAGCTGCGGCAGCGAAACGGAGCGCGGCGAGAAGATGCCGATGTCCTCGACCAGCTGCACGGAGTCGGTCGCCATCAGGCGGATCTTTTCCTTCGGCTTCATGGTGCCGTTGACAACCCGCACCAGCATGACGACGCCCACGTAGGCGTCATACCAGGAGTCGATGATCAGGGCCTGCAACGGTGCGTCCGGATCGCCTTTCGGCGCCGGCACCTTGGCGATGATCGATTCGAGCACGTCTTCCACGCCGAAGCCCGTCTTGGCCGAGCAGTGCACGGCGTCGCCGGCCTCGATGCCGATCACGTCCTCGATCTCGGCGATGGCATTGGGCGGGTCGGCGTTGGGCAGGTCGATCTTGTTCAGCACGGGCACCACTTCGACGCCCAGGTCCAGCGCCGTGTAGCAGTTCGCCACCGTCTGCGCTTCCACGCCCTGCGACGCGTCGACCACCAGCAGCGCGCCTTCGCAGGCCGACAGCGAGCGGCTCACTTCGTACGAGAAGTCGACGTGGCCTGGGGTGTCGATCAGGTTCAGGTTGTAGACCTGGCCGTCGCGCGCCTTGTATTTCAGCGCCGCCGTCTGGGCCTTGATCGTGATGCCGCGCTCGCGTTCCAGGTCCATCGAATCGAGCACTTGCGATTCCATCTCGCGGTCGGACAGGCCGCCGCACAGCTGGATGATGCGGTCAGCCAGGGTGGACTTGCCGTGGTCGATGTGGGCGATGATGGAAAAATTGCGAATGTTGTTCATTAAATTAAAAACGTATCAGACGACAGCAATACAAAAAGCGCTCTGGGCGGGAGCCCTGGCGAGCGCTTTGAAGAACCTCGAACACCTGTGCGGGCACGGCGGCACGCGCCTTCCGCTGTACGGACACATCGCGCAAGCCGGTCCGGGCGACCCGCCCGGGAAACGAAAGCTAGGAGAACCCCCGGCATTTTACCGGATTTCAGAGGGGAAAGCCCGAATTCTGACGGCACACGGGGGAAAACATGCAAATCTGTAAAGGATCAGCCGGCCAGCACGGCGCGCACACGCGCCTCGTCGAGGAAGTAATGGCACAGCTCGGGCTGCGCAAGGTCGGCGAACAGCACCGGGACCAGCTCGTCAAAGCGGGCCACCAGGGCCGGATCGGCATCGACGTCGATGACGTCGACGGTAAACGGCAGCTCGGGCGTGCGCAGCGCATTCAGGGCGTCCAGCATGTCCTGGCACAAGTGGCAGTAGCTGCGGGAGTACAGGGTGAAATGTGGAATCATCGGTGCAGGGGCGAAAAAAAGGCGGCGGCCCCATTCCCGCCGCCCCGTGGTCGGTCAGCGATCAGCGTGCCGTCGGCCGAAGCGAGACGAACTGCGACGTATCGCCACGGCGCACCAGCACGACCGACGGCTTCTTCGGATCGAGCTTGGCCACCAGCGCGGCAAACTGCTTGGCGTCGACGATGGCCGCATTGTTCAGCTGCAGCAGGATGTCGCCCTGGCGCAGGCCCGCGCCGGCCGCCACGCCTTCGGTGGCCTCGACCTTGACGCCGCCGGCCACGCCCAGCTCCTTCTTCTCGGCAGCGCTCAGGTCGCTGACCCTGAAGCCCAGCGCGTTGGCGGCCCCTTCGGCCTTCGGCTTGCTCGGTCCACCCCTGCCGGCCACGGTCGGCTGGTCCGATTCGCGCTCGACGACGGTGACGGGCAGGTCGACCATCGAACCCGTGCGCCAGACGGTGATGGTTGCCTTGCTGTTCGGCGTCGTGTTGCCCACCAGGCGCGGCAGGTCGGACGACTTGTTGATCTCCGTGCCGTTGAACTTGACGATGATGTCGCCCGGCTTCAGGCCTGCCTTGGCGGCCGGACCGCCCGGCTCCACCTGCGACACTTCGGCGCCTCGAGCACCCTTCAGGCCCAGCGATTCGGCCACTTCGCGGCTGACTTCACCGACGGACACGCCGATGCGGCCCCGCGTGACCTTGCCGGTTTTCTTCAGCTGGTCGGCCACGCGCATGGCCTCGTCGATCGGCACGGCAAAGGAAATGCCGTTGTAGCCGCCGGACAAGGTGGCGATCTGCGAGTTGATGCCGATGACTTCGCCGCGCATATTGATCAGGGGGCCGCCCGAGTTGCCCGGGTTGACGGCCACGTCGCTCTGGATCAGGGGCAGGTACTCGCCCGTGTCGCGCGACTTGGCGGAAATGATGCCGGCCGTGACGGTGTTTTCCAGGTTGAACGGCGAACCGATGGCGATCACCCACTCGCCCACGCGGATCTTCGACGGGTCGCCCATCGCCAGGGCCGGCAGCTTGGTGCCGTCGATCTTCAGCAGGGCCACGTCGGTGCTGACGTCCGAACCCAGTACCTTGGCCTTGAATTCGCGCTTGTCGGTCAAGGTGACGTACACCTCGTCGGCACCGGCCACGACGTGGGCATTGGTCAGCACGTAGCCGTCGGCCGACGTGATGAAGCCCGAACCGACGCCCCGCTGCACTTCCTGCTCCTGCGGCACGGCACGACGGTTGCCCCGGGGCACGCGCTGCTCGCCGCGCGGGGTCGGCATCTGGCCGCCGAAGAAGCGGCGGAAGAATTCCTGCATCTCGTCCTGGTCCGGCATGCCGTCGTCGCGCATCCGGAGGCGTTCGGTGGTGCGGATATTGACGACGGCGGGGCCGACCTTGTCGACCATGTCGCTGAAGTCGGGCAGGCCTGCCACGGACGGGGCCGCGGCCTGCACGGGTGCCAGGCCCAGCACGGCGGGAGCGAACAGGATACCCGCGCTGACCATCAGCGCCGACAAGGTTTTGCTACCAGCAGAGAAATTGGTTTTCATGGGAATAATATCTTTTTATGGTTGGTTCGATCCTGGGCAAGACGCGCGCCTTTGCATTATGGTAAGCGAAAACGCGCGTTGCAGCTCGCACAAGATGTTGCAGGCTACGGAGAATTTCAAGGGGCAAGATGTGCGGGGGGGGGGGCGTTTTGTTTGTTGCAATTTGTTGCCGCGGCTGGACAACGCTTCAGACCGGACCGAGAGGCAGGGTTCAGACCCGCCGGGACAGGCCCCGGGTCTGCTCCGGTCCGACCCCGCCTCGTGGTTTTGGGTGAACCGTTGACACGGCAGAATCCCAATCCCGAATCGCCAGCCTGCGCGGCGGAAAAAGACCTTCAGGCCTTCACGCCCTCCTGCCCGCGGACAGGCAGCTCTTCCAGCGCGAGGCGGGAAGCCAGCCGGGCAGCCAGCCGGCTGGCGAAGTCGGGCCCGGGCTCGGCGGCGGCGGCATCGGCGCGCAGGATTTCGCCGATCAGCTGGTAGGTGCGCCATCGGGCCTGGCCGTCCGGGTCGGCCATGGCGGCCATCGTCAGCTCGACGTCGCAGGCCGGCAGTTCGCCATCCACCATTGCTGAAATATTCTCCTGCAGCCGGGTCGAAGTTTTCATGGTTGCCGCCAAGTGTTAATCAGGAATTACAGGCACCGAACCGTCAGTGTTGAACGCTTACCAGCGCTTGTCAATCGGTGCATCGAGCAGCGGCCGCAGCTTGTCCGCGATCACTTCGCGGGCCCGGAAAATGCGACTGCGCACGGTGCCGATGGGACAGGTCATGATGTCGGAAATCTCTTCGTAGCTCAGTCCCTCGATCTCGCGCAGGATGATGGCCGTGCGCAGGTCGGCCGGCAAGGCCTCCATGGCGGCGTTCACCGTTTCCGCGATCTGCTTGCTCGCCAACATGGACTCGGGCGTGTTGATATCCCTGAGCCCCTCCCCTTCGTCGTAGGCTTCGGCTCCCTCGGCATCGGTATCGGTGGACGTGGGCGCGCGGCGCCGCTGCGTCACCAGGTAGTTCTTGGCCGTGTTGATGCCGATCCGGTACAGCCATGTGTAGAACGCGGAGTCGCCGCGGAAGAAGCGCAGCGCGCGGAAGGCCTTGATAAAGCTTTCCTGCACCACGTCTTCCGCTTCGGCCGAGTCATGCACGATGCGCGACACCAATCGCATCAGCCTGCGCTGATACTTCGATACGAGCAAGTCGAATGCCTGCCGCTCGCCTGCCTGGACTCGTTCGACCAGCAGCTGATCGCTCTCACGGTCTGTTGTCACACCATCTGCCCTCGGTGGCCTGCAGAACGGGCACTCCTAAGCTATAGAGTTAGCCTGCTGCAATTGGTTCAGGGGTTTCGCGGATTTTTTTCGTCGCTTGCTTGCACCCGCTTGCCGCGGTGCCGCAGGCTAGGCCCGGGCCGCGACCGCACGCAGCGCCAGTGCCAGCCGTCTTCGCTCGTCCGGCGCGACGCTGTCCGGCAGCACTGCCAGCCAGCACGCCGGGCCCGCCTCGGGCCGCAGCCGCAACAGCAACAGGCCGGGCCACAATGTCGACCCGGGCATCAGCCGCACCACCTGCCCCGCCCACTGCTGTGCGACCTCTTCCTTCCGGTATACCGCCAGCCTGACCTGGCCGACACCCGAAATATCAATGCGCGCCGGCTTGACTTGGCACCGTGGCCGGCATGCCGCCCACGCTGCCCCGGACAGCACAAAAGCCTGCAGGACGGGCCCTTCCAGCACGGCGCCGGCCAGCAGCGCGGCGCCGCAGGCGAGCGCGTGCAGCCTGCGCAGCGCCGGCGAGGGACGGATCAACGCGGACACGGCAATGGACATGATTTCCCCGGATCGACGACGCAATGGCACACGCAATGAAGCACGCAACGGGACGGGCAACGGGGAGCGCCGGCGGCTGCCGGGCGTGCATGGGACACGGGCGCGCCGATGACGGGGCGGTGCCGTGCCGGCGACGGGAAGGATGACCTGGGTTGACGGCCTGGGCGGACATGCTCCGGGCCAAAAGCAGAAAGGCGCGACATTGCTGCCGCGCCCCGATATCACCGCAACCTCTCAGCGCTCACTCCGGTGAGACCGGAGCAGGCCGAAGAAGTTCAACAAACTTTACATTAAATTTTGCCGAACACGAGGCTGCCGTTCGTTCCGCCGAAGCCGAACGAATTCTTGACGGCATACTGGATCGCCATCGGACGGGCGACATTGGCGCAGAAGTCCAGGTCGCATGCCGGGTCCTGGTTGAACAGGTTGATGGTGGGCGGCGCCACCTGGTGGTGGATCGCCAGCACGGTGAACACGGCTTCCAGGCCGCCCGCGCCACCCAGCAGGTGACCGGTCATCGACTTGGTCGAGCTGACCACCATGTTCTTCGCGTGCTCGCCGAAGGTGCGCTTGATGCCCGTCACTTCGGCCACGTCGCCCTGCGGCGTCGAGGTGCCGTGGGCATTGACGTACTGCACCTGGTCCGGGTTGATGCCGGCGTTCTTCAACGCCGCGATGGCCGACTTGCTGCCGCCGCTGCCGTCTTCCAGCGGCGACGTCATGTGGTAGGCATCCGCGCTCATGCCGAAGCCGTGCAGCTCGGCGTAGATCTTGGCGCCGCGCGCCTTCGCATGCTCGTATTCTTCCAGCACCATGACGCCGGCGCCCTCGCCCAGCACGAAGCCGTCGCGGTCCGTATCCCATGGACGGGACGCGGTAGCCGGATCGTCGTTGCGCGAGGACAGCGCCCGCGCCGTGGCGAAGCCGCCCAGGCCCAGCGGCGACACGGTCGATTCGGCACCGCCGGCGACCATGGCGTCGGCATCGCCGTATTCGATCAGGCGGGCCGCCGCACCGATGCTGTGCAGCCCGGTCGTGCAGGCGGTGACGATGGCCAGGTTCGGACCACGCATGCCGTATTTGATCGACAGGTTACCGGAGATCATGTTGATGATCGACGCCGGCACGAAGAACGGGGAAATACGGCGCGGACCGCGCTTGTCGTAATCTTCCTTCTGTTGTTCGATCATCGGCAGGCCGCCGATGCCCGAACCGATGATCACGCCGATGCGGTCGGCGTTCTCTTCGGTGACGACCAGACCGGAATCCTGGATCGCCTGGATGCCCGCAGCCATGCCGTAATGGATGAAGGTATCCATATGGCGGGCTTCCTTGGCGTCGAGGTACTGCTCGACGTTGAAGTTCTTGACCTCGCCGGCAAAGCGGGTCGAGAACGCACTGGCATCAAACTTGGTGATGTTGGCGATACCGGACTTACCCTCGGTAACTGCGCTCCACGCTTCGGCAATCGTATTGCCGATCGGGGACACGCAACCGAGGCCGGTAACCACCACACGACGGTTTTTGGAACTCAAGCGATTCTCCTGGAGTCGATCGGGTGCAGCGTAAAGCTTAGGCCTTGACGTGGTTCGTTGCGTAGTCGATGGCCTGCTGAACGGTGGTGATCTTTTCAGCTTGTTCGTCAGGGATTTCCATTTCGAACTCGTCTTCCAGTGCCATTACCAGCTCAACGGTGTCGAGGGAATCGGCGCCCAGGTCATCGACGAAGGACGATTCGTTCTTGATGTCTGCTTCGGCGACGCCCAGTTGTTCAGCGACGATCTTCTTTACGCGTTGTTCGATATCGGACATGTTATGGCTCCATTATGTATGTTACGGAAAGCGCGCATTTTATCAGGTTTGCGCGCTGAAAAACTAATTTCGGCTTCTGAACTCAGCTTAACCGAAATCACTAGTAAAAGACGGGAACATGCGGCTAAAACACCGTGTGCACCCCGCCATTCCTTATTCGTTCTTTACCCCATGTACATCCCGCCGTTCACGTGCAGGGTGGTGCCCGTGATGTAGGCCGCCTGCGGCGATGCGAGGAAGGCGCAGGCCGCGGCAATATCTTCCGGCTTGCCCAGGCGGCCCAGCGGAATCTGCGTCAGCAGCGCCGCATGCTGCTCTTCGCCCAGCGCCTTGGTCATGTCGGTGTCGATGAAACCGGGCGCGATGCAGTTGACGGTGATATTGCGGCTGCCGATCTCGCGTGCCAGTGCGCGGCTCATGCCTTCGACGCCGGCCTTGGCCGCCGCGTAGTTCATCTGGCCCGGATTGCCGGACGAGGCCACGACGGACGTGATGTTGATGATACGCCCGGCCTTGGCCTTCATCATGCCGCGCAGGACGGCGCGCGACAGGCGGCCGACGGCGGTCAGGTTGGTCAGGATGACCTTGTCCCACTCCTCGTCCTTCATGCGCATGGCCAGCTGGTCGGCCGTGATGCCGGCGTTGTTGACGAGGATGCCGATGGCGCCGAAGGCCTTGCCCACTTCGTCGATGACGGCGGCGCAGCGCTCGGCATCGGTGACGTTCAGCACGATGCCCTTGCCGGCTTCGGGACCGATCTCGGCCAGATAGGCGGAAATGGCCTCGGCGCCCGATTCGGTGGTGGCGGTGCCGACCACGCGGGCACCCTGGCGCGCCAGTTCCTGGGCGATGGCCTTGCCGATACCGCGCGAGGCGCCCGTGACGAGGGCAACTTGATTGGACAGATTCATTGGAGCATCCCTTCTATGTGGAGTATGCGATCGTGCAGGTTCGGATCGCGCAGTTTACTGCAGCGTGGCCAGTACGCGTTCCAGCGAGGCCTGGTCGACGATGGCGTCGCCCGCCAGGTTCGCGTCGATGCGCTTGGCCAGGCCCATCAGCACCTTGCCGGGACCGCATTCGATCACCTGCGTGATGCCCTGGGCGGCCACCTGCTGCATCGTCTCGACCCAGCGCACGGGGCTGGCGGCCTGGCGCACCAGCGCATCCTTGATGCTGGCCCGGTCGCGCAGCACGGCCACGTCGACGTTGTTGATCAGGTCGATCTGGGGCGCATTGAAATGCAGGTTCGCCATGTAGTCGCGCAGGCGGTCCGACGCAGGTTTCAGCAGCGAGGAATGGAACGGCGCCGACACGGGCAGTTTCATGGCACGCTTGGCGCCCTTGGCCTTGGCGATCTCGCAGGCCTTGTCGACGGCGGCCGTGTGGCCGGCGATGACGACCTGGGCCGGCGCGTTGAAGTTGACGGCCTCGACCACCTCTCCCGGCGCGGCGGCCTGCGCTTCGGCGCAGGCGGCGCGCACGTCCTCGTCGGACAGGCCCAGCACGACGGCCATCGTGCCCTGCCCTACCGGCACGGCTTCCTGCATGGCCTGGGCGCGGAAGCGCACCAGCGGCACGGCATCCTTGAACGGAATCACGCCGGCGGCCACCAGGGCCGAGTATTCACCGAGGCTGTGGCCGGCAACGACGGACGGAACGGGGCCGCCCGCGGCGATCCACGCGCGGTACACGGCCACGGCGGCCGTCAGCATGGCCGGCTGCGTGTTGGTGGTCAGGTCCAGGTCTTCCTTCGGACCTTCGGCAATCAGCTTGCCCAGGTCGAACTGCAGCGCGTCGGACGCCTCGGCGACCGTCTGCGCCACCACCGGGTTGCCGGCAAAGCCTTCCAGCATGGCGACGGCCTGGGAACCCTGGCCGGGAAATACAAATGCAAATTTGCTCATCTTCGTTCTCGTTATTGGTTAGCCAACACGGCCTTGCAGCCGCCGCAAGACTACCGCGCCGGCGCCGGCACGGCTCAGGCTGGCTTGTAGAACACTAATTCTAAAACGGCGCGCATTGTACACCTTCGTTACGATCGAACCTAACTCCGTGCGCACTTCTGAGCGGCAGCAAGACGTGTGTTCATGGCTGTCGTCAATTACATACGCGCCAGCACAGCGCCCCAGGTGAACCCGCCACCGACACCTTCCATCATGACGACGTCGCCCGGCTTGACGCGGCCGTCGCGCACGGCGACGTCCAGCGCCAGGGGAATCGACGCGGCCGACGTGTTGCCGTGCTGGTCGACGGTGACGACCATCTTTTCCAGCGGCAGGCCCAGCTTCTTGGCCGTGCCCTTCATGATGCGGATATTGGCCTGGTGCGGGATCAGCCAGTCGATCTGGTCCGGCGTCATGCCGGCCTTGTCCAGCGCTTCGTTGGCCACCTGCTCCAGCACGGTGACGGCCAGCTTGAACACGGCCTGGCCGTCCATGTACAGGAAGGCGCTGCCGGCCACGGCACCACCGGCCACGTTCCCCGGCACGGACAGGATGTCCGCATGGCGGCCGTCGGCGTGCAGCTTGCAGGCCAGGATGCCCGGCTCCCGGGCCGCCGTCATGACGATGGCGCCGGCGCCGTCGCCGAACAGCACGCAGGTGGTGCGGTCCTCGAAATTGAGGATGCGCGAGAATACTTCGGTGCCGATCACGAGCACGTTCTTGTGCATGCCGGACTTGATGAAGCTGTCGGCCGAGGCGACGGCATACACGAAGCCGCTGCAGACGGCCTGGACGTCGACGGCGGCGCTCGTGTTGGTCATGCCCAGCTTGCGCTGGACGATGCAGGCCGTGCTGGGGAAGCTGCCGAGGAAATCCGGCGTCGAGCTGGCGACGATGATCAGGTCGATATCGTTCGGCGCGAGGCCGGCCATTTCCAGGGCCCGCCGGGCCGCCTGCACGCCCAGGTCGGACGACACCTGTTCCGGCGCCGCGTAATGGCGTGCCGTGATGCCGCTGCGGGACGAGATCCACTCGTCCGACGTTTCGATGCCCTTGGCCGCCAGTTGGGCCGTCAGGTCGGCGTTGGTGACCCGCCGCTCAGGCAGGTAGCTGCCGGTACCGATAATTTTGCTGTACAAAGTCATGCAGTCTCATCCGATATTCGTTGCGTTCGGTTGTGGTTCGCGCGGCATCAGCTCGGCGATCATGTCCGCCAGCTGCTGTTGCACGTCGTTTTTGGCAGCATCATACGCCCTCCGGATGGCCCACTCGAAAGCTTCGGCATCGGCGCCGCCATGGCTCTTGAACACGAGGCCGCGCAGGCCCAGCAGGCTGGCGCCGTTGTAGCGCGAAGGATTGAGGCGCCTGCCGATGCGCGTCAGTGCGCTTTTCGCGATCAGCGCACCGAGCATCGTCAGCGGGCCGCGCTTGAATTCGGCCGTCAGCACCATCTTGAAATAGCGCGCCAGGCCTTCGATGGCCTTGAGCATCACGTTGCCCGTGAAGCCGTCGCAGATGACGACGTCGGTGGTGCCCTTGAAGATGTCGTTGCCCTCCACATTGCCGTGGAAGTTCAGCTTGCCCCGCTCATGGTCCTCGCGCAGCAGCTGCGACGTGGCCTTGACCACTTCGTTGCCCTTGATGTCCTCGGTGCCCACATTGAGCAGGCCGATCGTGGGCCTGGCGATGCCTTCCATCGCATGCACCAGCACGGAACCCATGATGGCGAACTGGTGCAGGTGGTGCGGTTCGCAGTCGACGTTCGCGCCCAGGTCCATCAGGTAGGTCGGGCCGTCCTTCTGGTTCGGCATGATGGTGCAGATGGCGGGCCGGTCCACGCCCGGCATGGTTTTCAATACGTAGCGCGACACGGCCATCAGGGCGCCCGTGTTGCCGGCCGAGACGCAGGCCTGGGCCTTGCCGTCCTTGACCTGTTCGATCGCCACGCGCATCGACGAATCCTTCTTGCGGCGCAGCGCCACTTCGAGGGGGTCGTCCATCGTCACCTGCTCGGAGGCATGGTGCACCGTCACGCGGGGATGGTCTTGCGCATGGAGCTTCTTCAGCCCGGCATGGATGACGTCTTCCAGGCCGACCAGTGTCAGCTCGGCGTCGGGTTGGCGTTTAAGAAAGGAAATTGCGGCGGGGATGGTGACCGAAGGGCCGTGGTCTCCGCCCATGCAGTCGATTGAGATTTTGATTGTCATTGCGGGCAAGAAGCAATTCCGACGGGGTTGTCAGAGCCTGCGGTATTCAGTTGCACGCCGCGCAGAATTTTGCGGCGGGGGAAACGAAAAAGCGGTGCCACGTCAGATACACTGCGTTGCACCGCTTCGGGTCTTTGCCGAACAAAAACGTCGATTACTCGTCGTTCTTGGTCTTCAGCACTTTGCGACCACGGTAGAAGCCGTTAGGGCTGATGTGGTGACGCAGGTGCGTTTCGCCGGTGGTTGGCTCGACGGCCAGGTTTGGCGCAACCAGGAAATCGTGCGAACGGTGCATGCCGCGCTTCGATGGGGATTTTTTATTCTGCTGAACTGCCATGATGACTCCTAATACTTAAGTTCTAAAATTTTAACACAATCGACCGGCAAATAGATGCAAATCGAGTATCCCAGCGGCAATCGCTTGCCGAAACTGCATGGTGCTAAATGCCTGCTGCTCTACTACAACATGCCAATACTCGCAGCGCGCCTGGCACGTTCTTCAAAACGCTTCCTCGCAGAAGCGGGTACTGCAAAACTTATGGTTTCTTGAGTTCGCGCAGGGCGTCGAACGGGGATTTCTTTTCGCCCTTGACCGAATCGAGCAGCGCCGTATCGGGGCAGACATCGTGCTTCGGTGCTTGCGGCAAGGCCAGCAGGGCCTCGTCTTCAATCAGGTCCATCAGGTTCATCGAGCGGGTGCCGACGATGACGTCGATCGTCTCGTCGTCGACGATCTCTTCGATCTCGTCGGCGTGGGCATCGCTTTCTCCCAGCAGCAGCGTCGTCGCGGAGTCGATCTCGTACGCGAACGGGTTCAGGCAGCGCTGGCAGGTCAATTGCACGGTACCGGCCACGGCCATCTGCATCTGCGGGAAGCCATGCTTGCTGGTGCCGCCTTCGGCATGCCAGCTGATGCTACCGGAGGCATCGGCGCAGTCGCGCACCAGCCGTGCCATCTCCGCCACGGGCGTCACGCCTTCGCGGGTGCTGTTGGTCCGACAGAATTCAAAGGCGTCGATCACCGAAGCAACTTGTGCAGTCATGGACTAAAATTTCCCTGGAAAACCTGCGATAATAACAGGGTTTTCGGCGCCACGTCAAAAGTTTGCGTGAGGCTTGAGCCCCATCTGCGCCCCATCGGGAAAGGTTGCGGCCGGGAGTTACGAGTCGCCATCCCATGCGCGAACCCTACGGCGCACAAAGCATATAACAATTCGTGGCGCCTCGCCACAAAAAACTTTCCATGAGCCCAACGCCTGACACCCCCACCCCTGCCGCTCTTCCCGCACTGATCCTTGCCAGCAGTTCCGCCTACCGCCGCGAACTGCTGGCGCGCCTGCACCTGCCGTTCACGGTCGACGTGCCCGATATCGACGAATCGCCGTTGCCCGGCGAAAGCCCTGCCGCCACGGCGCTGCGCCTGGCCCGCGCCAAGGCCGCCGCCGTGGCCGCGCGCCACCCGGGCAGCCTCGTCATCGGCTCGGACCAGGTCGCCACGCTGGACGGCCGCCAGATCGGCAAGCCGGGCCACCACGCCGCCGCGCTGGCGCAACTGCAGTCGATGCGGGGGCGCGACGTGGTGTTCCATACGGCCCTGTGCCTATGGGACGGACGCAACGGCAGTTGCGACGTGCAGGACATCAGGACCGTCGTCGCCTTCCGCGACCTGCCCGACGCCGAACTGGACGCCTACCTGCGCATCGAGCAGCCCTACGATTGCGCCGGCAGCGCGAAAAACGAGGGGCTGGGCATCGCCATCCTGGACCGCATCGATTCGACCGACCCGACAGCGCTGACGGGCCTGCCCCTGATTGCGCTGACGGGCATGCTGCGCCGCGCCGGCGTCCCCTTCTTCACTCACCCATAACAAGAAACCACCATGCCAGGCACGCTTTACCTGATTCCGAACACCTTGGGCGAGACCGTCTCGCTGGACCACGTCATCCCCACCCACGTGCAAGCGCTTACCGCGCAACTGACCCATTTCGTCGCCGAAAACGCGAAGACGGCGCGGGCCTTCCTGAAGCTCGTCAACGCCAGCCACCCGCTGGCCGCGCCGCTGCAGGAAATCGCCATCGCCGAACTGAATGTGAACACGAAGGCCGATGCGCTGGCGGGCCTGCTGGCGCCGCTGCTGGACGGCCACGACGTCGGCCTGCTGTCCGAGGCGGGCGTGCCGGCCGTGGCCGATCCCGGCGCCGACCTGGTGCGCCTGGCCCATGTCAAGGCGATTCCCGTGCGCCCGCTGGTGGGCCCGTCGTCGCTGCTGCTGGCCGTGATGGCAAGCGGCCTGAACGGCCAAAGCTTCGCCTTCAACGGCTACCTGCCGACGGACGCGGCCGCCCGCACGAAGCGCCTGCGCGAACTGGAAACCCGCTCGCGCCAGGAAAAGCAGACCCAGCTCTTTATCGAGACGCCATACCGCAATGGCCAGCTGCTCGAAGCGCTGGCGGCAAGCTGCCAGGGCGGCACCCTGATCTGCGTGGCAACGGACATCAGCCTGGCCACGGAAACCATCCGCACGCGCACGGCGGCCCAATGGCAGGCCGCGCTGGCCGCCGGCCAGGGGCCGGACTTCCACAAGAAACCGACGGTGTTTTTACTGCTGGCTTGACGCCGGTTCGCGTCAGCGGCGAACCGGCTCGGCAATGGCCAGCCGGTACTCGTTGACCCACTCGTACGCCGCCAGCTGGCAGGCGTACAGTTCCGACGGCGACAGCTTCAGCCTGTGCAGCAGCGCCGTCAGTTCGGGGCCTTCCTGGGCCCGCTCGATCATCTCGATCAGCTTGAGTGTCTCGCCGTAGGTCCCGGTCCGGTGCAGCAGTGCCTCGCGTACTTCCTCGACGACATTGACGCTGCCGAGGATTTCCGACATGGCGACGGAAAACAGGGTGTCCATCAGCGACATGATGCCCACCGTGAAGCCGATGTCGGCGCTGATGCGCTCGCCCGGCTGCAGCCTTTCCAGCAGCAGCTCCATCGTCTTGCCCCGCGTCGTGGCCAGCTGCAGCAGCGGCGAATCGTATTGATGGCCTTTCACATACAGCAGGATCTGCAGCCAGCGCTGCAACTGGCGTCGGCCCAGTACGATCAGCGCGTGCGACACGGAATTGATGCGGAAGCGCGCGCCGACGGCCGGCGTATTGACCAAGCGCAGCAGGTTCAGGGTGATCAGGGGGTCGAGCTTGACGCTGCGTTCGATATCGCGCTGGTCGGCATCGCCGTTGAGCAGGTCCAGCAGGTGCATGATGGCCAGCTGGGACGGGGCGATCTTCTTGCCCGACAGGATGACGGGGCGGGCAAAATAATAGCCCTGGAAGTACTCGAAGCCCAGGTCCATGCACTGGCGGAATTCCTCGTGCGTTTCCACCTTCTCGGCCAGCAGCTTCTGGTGCGGGCTTTTCAGCGAACGCGTCAACGTCGCCAGGGCGGCCGGCGCCATCTGCCGGATATCGATCTTGATGATGTCCATCAGCGGGCGCAGCTTCGTCAGGCTTTCCGACGTGCCCGCCACATCGTCCAGCGCGAACTTGAAGCCGGCCGCGCGCAATTCCACCAGCCGCGCCAGCACGTCCGGCGTGGGCTCGACCGTTTCCAGCACTTCCAGGATGACCTTGTCGTTCGGCAGGAAGCGGATGAAGTCGCTCATCAGCCCTTCCGTGTCGACATTGACATAGGCCAGCTGGTCCCCGACCACCTGCTCCATGCCCAGCTCGGAAGCATGGGCGATGACGGAGGCCGTCGCGGCCGTACCGTCGGTGAACTGGGCATCACCGCTTTCGGCGTTGCGATACAGCAGCTCGTAGGCGACGAGCCGCTGGTTGCGGTTCAGGATGGGTTGCCGCGCCAGGAAAAAATTATTGGCGAAAGGCATGGGGATGGCCGCTGCCGGACTTGCTGCCAGAGTCATCAGACGCACCTGCTGTTTTACCTGCTGTTGGATTATTTACCGGATACACTTTTAGTACAATCTTGCAAGCGTACCGTGCCGTGGCAATCCTGGCAATTCCTTTATGGCGCCTTTAATCCTCTTTTAATGCACTTTTAGGCTTCCTTGGGCTGGCAAGCCGCGCATCGCGCTTCGTCGGTGTGGTGGCGTCGCCACTTTCCAGCGTGTACGTGGCGCCCTTGTCGCGCCCCAGCACGCGCACCAGGTAGGGCATCACTTCCTTCAGGGTCGGCAGCAGGGTGTACGGCGGGTTCAGGATGAACATGCCGCTGCTGTGCAGGCCGAAGCCGTCCGGACCGGGCGTGGACACCGTCAACGTCACGTCGATCCAGCTGGCGGCCGGCAGGCGCTTGAGCTTCTCGGCGAAATTGCGCGCCTCGATACGCTGCAGCACGGGATACCAGATCGCATACATGCCCGTGGGGAAGCGCTTGAGCGCATCGCCCAGCATGTCGGCCACCTTTTTATAGTCCTGCTTGTCCTCGTACGGCGGATCGCACAGCACCAGGGCGCGGCGCGACGGCGGCGGCAGCAGCGCGCGCACGCCCAGGAAGCCGTCGGCCTTGTTGACGATGACGCGCTTGCCCCGTGTCGTGGGACGGTGGCCCTGCGCGGCCTGGTGCGCTTCGAGCTTGCGGAAGTTCTCGTCCAGCAGCCGCACGTCGGCCGGGTGCAGCTCGAACAGGCGCAGCCGGTCCATTTCGCGCGCCACCTGTTCGGCGCAGTACGGCGAGCCGGGGTAGTAGCGCATCTTGCCGCTGGGGTTCATCGCCTTCACCAGGTTGACGTATTCGGCCAGTGCGGGCGGCAGGTCGGTGCGCTCCCACAGGGGGCCGATGCCCGTGTCGAATTCCGCGTTCTTGGTGGCCTGGGGGCTGTCGAGCGAATACACGCCGGCGCCGGCATGGGTGTCGATGTAGCTGTAGGCAACGTCTTTCTGGTTCAGGTATTGCAGCAGCTGGATCTGGACGAAGTGCTTCAGGACATCGGCGTGATTGCCGGCATGGAAGGCGTGGCGGTAACTGAACATGGTCTTCTTTTCGGTGATTCAAGCCGCCATTATCCCAGAGAACCTGGAACGGACCAAAAACCGGACAGCAAAAAGCCGCGGCTTCTGGCCGCGGCTTTCTTTTCGGCGGCCAGGTTCGGGCCGCCGCGCATGCACTGGTCGCCGTTTAGGCGACTTTTTGATCGAAGAACTGCGCGTCCTCGGTGGAGCCGCGCAGCGCCGTGGTCGAGCTCTCGCCCTGCTGCACCACCTGCGTGACGGCGTCGAAGTAGCCCGTGCCCACTTCGCGCTGGTGCTTGACGGCCGTGAAGCCCCGGTCGGCCGCGGCGAATTCGGCCTCCTGCAGCTCGACGAAGGCCGACATCTGCCGGCGCGCATAGCCGTGGGCCAGGTTGAACATGCCGTAGTTCAGCGAGTGGAAGCCGGCCAGGGTGATGAACTGGAACTTGTAGCCCATCGCGCCCAGCTCGCGCTGGAAGCGGGCGATGGTGGCGTCGTCCAGGTTCTTCTTCCAGTTGAACGACGGCGAGCAGTTATAGGCCAGCAGCTTGCCGGGGAATCGCGCGTGAACGGCTTCGGCGAAGCGCTTGGCGAAGGCCAGGTCCGGCTTGCCCGTCTCGCACCACACCAGGTCGGCATGGGGCGCATAGGCCAGCGCGCGGGCGACGGCCTGGTCGATGCCGGGGCGCACCCGGTAGAAGCCTTCCACGGTACGCTCGCCCGTGCAGAAGGGCTTGTCGTTGTCGTCCACGTCGGACGTCAACAGGTCGGCCGCTTCCGCATCCGTGCGGGCGATCACGAGGGTCGACGTGCCCATCACGTCGGCCGCCAGACGCGCCGCCGACAGTTTTTCCACCGCCTCGCGGGTCGGCACGAGCACCTTGCCACCCATATGGCCGCATTTCTTGGCCGAGGCCAGCTGGTCCTCGAAATGCACGCCGGCCGCGCCCGCCTCGATCATGGCCTTCATCAGCTCGAAGGCATTCAGCACGCCGCCGAAGCCCGCTTCCGCGTCGGCCACGATGGGCGCGAAGAAGTCGATGTCGTCCCGGCCCTCGGCCCACTGGATCTGGTCGGCCCGCTGCAAGGTGTTGTTGATGCGCTTGACGACCAGCGGCACGGAGTTGGCCGGGTACAGCGACTGGTCCGGATACATTTCGCCGGCCACGTTGGCGTCGCCCGCCACCTGCCAGCCGGACAGGTAGATGGCCTTCAGGCCCGCCTTCACCTGCTGCAGGGCCTGGTTGCCCGTCAGCGCGCCCAGCGCATTGACGAAGGGTTCGTTATTGACGAGCTCCCACAGCTTCTCGGCGCCGCGCCGGGCGATCGTGTGCTCGACCGGCAGCGATCCGCGCAGGCGCACCACGTCCTCGGCGCCGTAGCCGCGCCGGATGCCCTGCCAGCGGGGATTGCTTGCCCAATCCTGCCGCAGTGCCGCTGCCTGCTGTTCACGAGTTGCCATGCTGCCCTCCTGTGGAATGCGAAAAAAATACGCTCGCCGTTGCAACTATCTTAACCGCAGCCAGCCCGCGCGTTGCTGGTCTTGTATAAGACATATAAGCAAATAATTCGTCATGTCTTTCAAGGACTTGCCTTGCATATTTCATGATGCGGAAAACAATTTCTTCTTTCGGGAATTTTCGCGCTGCTGAGCTCAGAGCGCATTTCAAATCGTGGAATGCCATTTGCGCCCCATGAAACACGGCTTTGATAAAAATAATGCCCCGGCAGGCGGGGCATCGGTTTGCGCAAACGCATTCATTCCAGGTTGCATCAATCCCCTGTGGCGGCCCCGCGACCCATCAGTTGGCGGCGGCGCTGCCTTTCAACTGCACGGCGCGCGTGCTGCCGCCCACGCCGATGGCCGTGCCGATGGCCAGCACCTGGAACAGGGCCACGCCGGCGAACACCCAGCCGGGGTGGCCGGCGTCCATCACGGCGCCGAACAGCAGCGGACCGATGGACAGGCCCGTATCCAGGCCGGAATACACGACGCCGTAGACGCGGCCCGTGGCATTGGCCGGTGCGGCCGCGCGGATCATCAGGTCTCGCGACGGCCCCGCCACGCCCGAGCAGAAGCCGATCAGCGCCATCAGCGGCAACGCCATCCAGCCGGGCAGGAAGGCGCCGCCCAGCACCAGGGCCAGCACGGCGGCCAGCGCGAACGCCAGCGCCACGGTGCGGTCGTGGTGGCGGGCACCAGCCCCGGCGCCGAGGAAGCCGCCGGCCACCATGCCCAGGGCGGATGCGAGCATATAGGCCGTGTACGAGCCCGTCGCCAGCTCGCGCGAGATGCCGTACAGCTGCTCCAGGCCGAGGGCGGCAAAGGCCTGGATGCCGCCCAGCGCGACGGCCGTCAGGAAGAAGAAGGCAAAGCACAGCCACACGGTGGGCAGGCGCAGGAAGCCCAAGGTACCGCCGCCCGCGCCGCCGGGAGCCGCCGTCACCGGGGGATCGGGCCGCAGCGCGGCGCGGTTGGCCACCAGGATGGCCAGCACGGCGAACGGCAGAACGGCTGCGCAGGCCAGCGCCGTGCGCCAGCTGGCCAGGGCCGCCACCGTCGTCATGAACAGGGGCGCGGCGGCCCAGCCGATATTGCCGCTGATGCCGTGCACGGAAAAGCCGTGCGCCAGGCGCTCGCGCGACACGCGCTGGTTCAGCAAGGTGTAGTCGGCCGGGTGGAAGATGCTGTTGCCGACGCCGGCCAGCAGCGCGCCGCCCATCAGCGCCGCGTAGCTGTGCGCCAGCGACAGCACCAGGGCCGACACGCCCAGCATCGTCATGCCGAAGAACAGCACGCGGCGGGCGCCGACCCGGTCCACCACGAAGCCGGCCAGCGCCTGGCCGACGCCGGAGACGACGAAGAACACCGTCATCAACAGGCCCAGCTGCGCGTAGCTGAGGCCGAACTCGCTCTTCAGCCACGGAAACAGGGCCGCCAGGATCAGGTGGTAGAAGTGCGAAGTCCCGTGCGCCAGGCCGACCAGGGCAATGACCCTGGCGTCCTGGCGCAGCGTACTTGCGGGCGCTGTGCTCATGAGGAATCCTTTGCAAAACGCCAGTGTAGGCAAAAGGCCCGCGTCTGTTTTAAGATGGGGAGACAATCTTTATCGAATTCCTGCCATGAGCGTCGCCATCGTCCGCCACACCGCCCCCCTGTCCGACGGCAACAACCCTACCGCCCTGCTGCCCGTGACGATGTGCGGGCGCGACCTGGATACGGCGCAGAACCTGCCGCCGCACCGCCACCCGTGGGGCCAGCTGACCTACGCCCTCGACGGCGTGCTGCGCGTGACGGCGGCCGACAGCACGTGGATCGTGCCGCCGTCGCGCGCCGTGTGGATCGCGCCAGGCGTCGACCATGCCGTCACGGTGCTGGAACAGGCCCGGCTGCGCCCCTTGCGCATCCTGGCCGCACGCAATCCCTTCCCCGGCCACGACTGCCGCGTGCTGGACGTGTCGAGCCTGCTGCGCGAACTGCTGGCCGCGCTGGAGCAGCTGCCGGCCGGCACGCCCTCGCCCCGGGCCGACCTGGTGGCAAACCTGATCCTGGACGAAATGAGCCGCTGCGCCACCCGCCCCATCCGCGTGCCGCTGCCGCGCGACAAGCGCCTGGCCACCTTGTGCGCGGGCGTCATCGACGCGCCGGGCGCGGCCCACACCTTGGCCGGCTGGGCCGGCCGGGTCGGCGCCTCCGAGCGCACCCTGGCGCGCCTGTTCGAGCGCGAGCTGGGCATGAGTTTCGGCCAGTGGCGCCAGCAGGTGCGGCTGGCCCACGCGGCGCCGCTGATCGCGCGCGGCATGCCGCTGGCCCACGTGGCCGAGCAGCTGGGCTATGCCAACCAGTCGGCCTTTTCGCAGATGTTCCGCAAGACGTTCGGCTGCACGCCGTCGGCTTTCTTCGCCACCGCGCGCTGAGCCTGCTCCTCGGCGACTAGGCCTGCACGGCCTTGCGGCGGCGCGCCACCCCCACCGCCAGCAGGCCACCACCCAGCATCAGCCACGTCGATGGCTCGGGCACGGCCACCACGGCCAGCGGCCCCGGGATGACATGGCCCGGGCCGCCGATGGTGAAGCTGTAGGCGCCGTATTCCGAGTCGTTAAAGCCCGTCACGACAAAGGTGTACTGCACGCCGGCCGCCAGGCTGGCGACGAAACCGGACGTGTTCGGCGTCAGGATGTCGTCGTTGAAGCGCACCAGGTTGTGCTGCGGGTCGGCGGCATCGAAGCCGCCCGCGTACAGGATGATCATGCTGTCGAAGCGGGCCGCCTCGAGGAACTTGTAGCTGCCGTCCTGGTCGACATGGAAATCGAAGGCATCATAGGGCACGACGGTGCCCGGCGCGTTGAAGCCGGCGTCGACGTCCCAGGTCGGCTTGCCCGTGCTGTCCCCCACATGGGTGAAGAATTCGATGGCGCCGGCATTGCCGGACAGGCCGGCGAACAGGGCGCACGCAGCCAGGGCGGAACGGAACAGTGCTTGAATGGTCATGGCATTTCCTTTCGATAGTGGGGGCGGATCAGCGCGCGGCGCGGCGGCGGCGGGCGAAGGCGACGGCGGTCAGGCCGCCGGCCAGCATCAGCCACGTGGACGGCTCCGGCACGGCGCTGACCTGCACGCTGCCGGGCCCGCCGATGGTCAGGCTGTACTGGCCGAAATCGCTGTCGGTCAGGCCTGCCACGACGACCGTGTACTGCACTGTCGGCACAAGGAAATGGACGAAGCCAGACGTGTCCGGTGACAGCAGGTCGTTGTTCACACGCAGCAGGTGGTCCGTCGGCGCGGCCGGGTCAAAGGCGCCCTCATACAGGAAGATAGCGCTATCAAACCCGGCAATGGCAAGGAACTGCCAGGTGCCGGCGGCCGTCACTTCGAAGCTCAAGGCATCGTAGGGAACGGCGCTGCCGGCATCGATGAAGATGGCGCCGACGTCGAGCGTGGGTGCACCCGTCGTGTCGCCGCGGTCGATGTGGAAATCCGCCCTGGCGTTGCCGATCAGCCCGGCGCTCAAGGCGCAGATCGTCAGCGTTGCACGGAGGAGCTTGTTGAAGTTCATCGCGAGTCCTTTTGAGAGTGGAGAGGAAAAATCACTGGCCTGATGAGCGGACCCGGCAGGCGATATCAGTATTGCACGAGCCTTTCGCCGATATTAAGGAATAGACAAGTTTTTTTATTGCATGAACTTATGCATTTACCTTACGCATGGGAAGTTTCTCTATGGCCAGCGATGGCAGAGTGGAACAGGCGGGAACTGGCGGAATGAAGTGTGGTCACACGCTGTGGGCCGGCCGCGACAGTACTCGAATGGGGGATTGCAAGCTGGAAGGAAGCGCTTACAGCGCCGCCAGCAAGACGTGGGCGGCGGCCACGTCGCGCGTGCCCTGCCCTTCCGTGCAGCGCTCCAGCACGGGCGCGAGCAGCCTGGCGCCTTCGCCACCACGGCCCGCCCCGCGCAGCAGGCGCGCCAGGCTGGTGGCTGCG
>NZ_WNKZ01000139.1 GCF_009720835.1 Pseudoduganella buxea | reverse complement strand
TGGTGGCCGGGCAGGCGCCGGCGGCCGAAGCCGTCGCCGTGGCGGCGCCCGAGGCGGCGCCCGCATCGCGCGGCTATCACGAGACCGAGCATATCCGGCGCTATTACCAGACCGCCGCGTACTGGTAGGCCCGGGCTTGCCCGGGCCAGCCAGCCACCAGCCAGCCAAGGAACACCACATGTCACTGCAGAAAATCACTCCGGACGAGGGCCGCCGCCGCCGCCGTTTCCTGATCGGTGCCGGCGTCACGGCCGGCGCGGGCGCGCTGGCGCGGCACCTGCCGCTGACGGTCATGCAGCCGGCGACGGCGGCCGAGACGGCGCCGGCGGCGAAGGTCGAGACCAAGCACACCGTCTGCACCCACTGTTCGGTGGGCTGTTCGGTCGAGGCGGTGGTCAGCAACGGCGTGTGGATCCGGCAGGAACCCGCCTTCGACTCGCCCCTGAACATGGGCGCGCACTGCGCCAAGGGCGCGTCGGTGCGCGAGCACGGTTTCGGCGAGCACCGGCTGCGCTATCCGATGAAGCTGGTGAACGGCAAATACGAGCGCATCTCCTGGGACCAGGCCATCAACGAGATCGGCGACCGCCTGCTGGCCCTGCGCAAGCAATCCGGACCGGACGCGCTGATGGTCATCGGCAGCTCCAAGCACAATAACGAGCAGGCCTACCTGCTGCGCAAGTGGGTGTCGATGTGGGGCTCGAACAATGTCGACCACCAGGCCCGCATCTGCCACTCCACCACCGTCGCCGGCGTCGCCCAGACCTTCGGCTACGGCGCCATGACGAACTCGTTCAACGACCTGCACCACAGCAAGGCGGTGCTGTTCATCGGCTCGAACCCGGCCGAGGCCCACCCCATCTCGATGCTGCACTTCCTGCACGCGAAGGAACTGGGCGCGAAGATGATCGTCATCGACCCCCGCTTCACGCGCACGGCGCGCTTCGCCCACCATTACGTGCGCGTGCGGCCCGGCACGGATATCGCACTGGTGTGGGGCATCCTGTGGCATATCTTCGCCAACGGCTGGGAAGACAAGAAGTTCATCGCCGACCGTACCTACGGCATGGAGGAAGTGCGCAAGGAAGTGGCGAAATGGACGCCCGAGAAAGTCTCGGACGTCACCGGCGTGCCGGAAGCGGCCGTGCGCACCACCGCCGAGATGCTGGCGCTGAACCGGCCATCGTCCGTGGTCTGGTGCATGGGCATCACGCAGCACCACGTCGGCACGGCCAATGTGCGGGCCCTGTCGATCCTGCAGCTGGCGCTGGGCAATATCGGCGTGCCGGGCGGCGGTGCCAACATCTACCGGGGTCACGACAATGTGCAGGGCGCCACCGACGTGGGGCCGAACGCGGACTCGCTGCCCGGCTACTACGGCCTGGCCGAAGGGGCGTGGAAGCATTTCGCCACCGCCTGGGGCGTCGACTACAGCTGGCTCCTGAGCCGCTACGGCTCCAAGGAACTGATGGAAAAACCGGGCATCACCGTGTCGCGCTGGTTCGACGCCGTCAACGAGGAAGCCCAGTACATGGACCAGCCGACCAACCTGAAGGCGGTGTTCTACTGGGGCCATGCGCCGAACAGCCAGACCCGCCTGCCGGACATGAAGGCGGCCATGCAGAAGCTCGACATGCTGGTGGTGATCGACCCCTACCCGAGCCTGACGGCGGCCATGCACGGCCGCCAGGAAGGGGTGTACCTGCTGCCGGCCGCGTCGCAGTTCGAGACGCAGGGCTCCGTGACGGCGTCGAACCGCAGCATCCAGTGGCGCGAGAAGGTCATCGAGCCCCTGTTCGAGTGCAAGACGGATCATGAAATCATGTACCTGTTCGCCCGCAAGCTGGGCTTCCACGAGCAGCTGTGCAAGAACATCAAGGTGGTCATGAACGAGCCGGTGGTGGAAGACATCCTGCGCGAGATCAACCGCTCGTGCTGGACCATCGGCTACACGGGCTGCTCGCCCGAGCGCCTGAAGCTCCACATGGAGAACAAGCACACCTTCGATCCGACCACCTTGCGGGCCGAGTCGGGCCCCTGCAAGGGCGACTACTATGGCCTGCCGTGGCCATGCTGGGGCACGCCGGAAATGAAGCACCCGGGCACGCCGATCCTGTACGACCTGTCCAAGACCATCGCCGAAGGGGGCCTGCCGTTCCGCGCCAACTGGGGCGTCGACAAGGACGGCGTGTCGCTGCTGGCGGCGGACGGTTCGACCAACCGCGACAGCGAACTCGATACGGGCTACCCCGAGTTCGACCACGTGTTCCTGAAAAAACTGGGCTGGTGGTCCGAGCTGACGCCGGCCGAACAGGCCCAGGCCGAAGGCAAGAACTGGAAGACGGACAATTCGGGCGGCATCATCCGCGTCGCCATCGCGCACGGCTGCGCCCCGTTCGGCAACGCGCGGGCCCGCTGCCACGTGTGGAACTTCCCCGACCCCGTGCCGGTGCACCGCGAGCCGCTGCTGTCGCCGCGCCGCGACCTGGTGGCGAAGTACCCCACGTACGACGACAAGGCCAATTTCTGGCGCCTGCCGACCCTGTACAAATCCGTGCAGGCGGTCGATTTCTCGAAGGACTACCCGCTCGTCATGACGTCGGGCCGGCTGGTCGAATACGAGGGCGGCGGCGAGGAGACCCGCTCCAACCCGTGGCTGGCCGAGCTGCAGCAGCACATGTTCTGCGAGGTCAATCCGCAGGACGCGGCGCAGATCGGCGCCACCCTGGGCGAATACATCTGGATCGAGACCCCCACCGGCGCGCGGCTGAAGATGATGGCCATGGTGACGCCGCGCGTCCCGGCCGGCATCGTCTGGATGCCCTTCCACTTCGGCGGCTGGTGGATGGGCGAGGACCTGGAAAAACACTATCCGGAAGGGGGCGCGCCGGAAGTGCGGGGCGAGTCCGTCAACACGGCATGGACGTACGGCTACGACGCCGTGACGATGATGCAGGAAACCAAGGTATCGCTGTGCCGGCTGGCGCGCGCCTGAAGTCAACGGGATGGAACGGGAGAACGGCATGGCAGCACGAATGAAATTTATCTGCGACACGGAGCGCTGCATCGACTGCAACGGCTGCGTGACCGCCTGCAAGAACGAGCACGAGATCCCATGGGGGATCAACCGCCGCCGCGTCGTCACGATCAACGACGGCGTGCCGGGCGAGCGCTCGGTGTCGGTGGCCTGCATGCATTGCACGGATGCGCCGTGCCTGGCCGTGTGCCCCGTCAACTGCATCTACCACACGGAAGACGGCATCGTCCTGCACAGCAAGGACCAGTGCATCGGCTGCGGCTACTGCTACTACGCCTGTCCGTTCGGCGCGCCGCAGTTCCCCGAGACGGGCCTGTTCAACCACCGCGGCAAGATGGACAAGTGCACCTTCTGCGCCGGCGGGCCCGAGCCCGACACGTCGGAAGCGGAATTCAAGAAGTACGGCCGTAACCGCATCGCCGAAGGCAAGCTGCCTGCCTGCGCCGAGATGTGCGGCACCAAGGCGCTGCTGGCCGGCGACGCCGACACGGTGGCGCGGATCTACCGCCAGCGCGTCGAGACGCGCGGCTACGGCCCCGAGCTGTGGGGCTGGAAGATCGCCTACGGCCGTCCCAAGCGGGGCGGCGAGAGCCAGGTGCGGGGCGACCTGCCGCGCGAGAACCAGCAGACCAGCGACGCCCAGAACGATCCGTGGAGGATTCCATGAAGGCGCGGCGCCGGGTCTCGATGGTGCGGGCGCTGGTGCTGCCGTTGCTGCTGCCGCTGGCGCTGACGGGCTGCCTGGAAGCGGAACAGCATCCGGCCTGGAAGGAGGGTGCGTACGCCGGCAAGAAGGACCCGCGCCACTACCAGACGCGTTTTCATGGCGACCGGCTGTCCTGGATGGCGACGATCATGAACCGCAACGACAAGCAGAACGAATACAACCGGGCCAACCCGTGAAGGAGACAGTCATGCGCGACCAACCCTCCACGCTCGTGACGCGGGCAAGGACGCCCTTCCACCGCCGGCCGCTGGCCTGGCTGGTGACCTTGACCCTGACACTGTTCCTGCTGGTGGCGGCGCAGGGCGCCTGGGCCGGCGTGCCGAACAAGGACGCCGTGCCGGCCTATGCGGAAGAACAGACCATGCTGCAGGTGGAAGCCGATTCGCGCACGCCCGAGCCGGGCCTGGGCTCGACGGCCTCGGGGCGCGTGCACATCGACCGCCACTACCTGGGGCAGTACGGCTCGACGGAGGCGAACGTGATCGTCCAGCGGGGCGGCAATACGTGGCGCGAGCTGCGCAACGGCCCCATCGCTACCTTCGCCGGCATGCTGCTGGTGCTGGCCCTGCTGGCCATCTTCGTGTTCTACAGCGCGGTCGGCCCGGCCCGCACGGATGCCCCCGATTCCGGCCGGCGCCTGCAGCGCTTCAGCCAGTGGGACCGCTGGGTGCACTGGGCCACGGCGATCAGTTTCCTGCTGCTGGCCGTGACGGGCCTGATCATCCTGTTCGGCAAGGTGATCATGCTGCCGTGGATGGGCCATGACGTCTTCGCCGCCGTCGCCTTCGTGTCGAAGTACCTGCACAACTTCGCCGGCCCCCTGTTCATCGCCTGCTCGGTCGCCATGTTCTTCACCTACCTGCGCCGCAATTACCTGCGCAAGGCGGACTGGCAGTGGGTCAAGCAGGGCGGGGGCCTCGTCACCCACAAGCACGTGCCGGCCGGCTTCTTCAACGCCGGCGAGAAGGCCTGGTTCTGGCTGGGCGTGTTCTTCCTGGGCCTGGTGATGTCGATCAGCGGCCTGGTACTGAACTTCGCCGTCGGCCAGACCCGCTATGTCATGCAGGTGGCGAACTACCTGCACCTGCTGGGCGCCACCTTCTATATCGTCGCGTCGATGGGCCACATTTATATCGGCACGCTTGGCACGCCGGGCGCCTACCGCGCCATGCGCGAAGGCCACGTCGACGAAGAATGGGCCAAGGCCCACCACCAGCTGTGGTACGACGAGGTCAAGGACGGCGCCGCCGCGCCCGTCTCCGGCACCGTGCGCGGCCCGGGTCCATCGCCGAGGGGGCACTGATGAAAGCACTCGCCTTGATCGCCGCCGTGGCCGTGCTGGCCACTGGCTGCGGCCGTGACGACAAGCCGGTGGCCAACGGCATCGTCCAGACCAAATTCCCCGGCCAGGTGTCGGCCGGCGGCGCCACCAGCGGCCAGATCATCGCCGCCACCAGCAGGCCCGTCACGGATGCCACCTACGCCGGCGGCACGCCCGGCATCGCCGGCGGCTCGGGTGGCACCACGTCGGGCGCGGCCACGGCCGGCACCGTGCAGGAATCCGGCCAGGGCCCCTCGTCCGGCACCAGCAAGCCGGAAAGCGCGGGCCGGCCGGGCACGACGCTGCCGCCGGGCGACATGGGCAAGCCCGCGTCGCCAGGGCACGAGGTCGGCGCCGGTGCACCGGCGGCGCACCGCGACCCTGCCGCAGGCGCGGCGAAAACCCATTGAACGAGGAGCCGACATGAAACGTACGCCGCACATCGGGATCATGCGTCTGCTGGGCATCGCCGCCATTGCGCTGGTGACCGGCGCCGCCCATGCCGCCCTGCCGGCGCCGAATCCCCAGCAGGCGGCGCTTGCCGCGCAGAAGAAAGCCGCAGCCGACGCCCAGGCCCAGAAGGACAAGGAAACCCTGCTGGCGACGATGGATGCCATCAGCGACCGCTGGCGCGCCCGCGCCGCCAAGGAAGGCTGGCCGACGCATGCGCCCGTGCCGGTGGCCGCGCCCGCCGCCGCCGTCAGCGCGCCGACCACCGCGGCAACGACAGCGCCCGTGGTGGCCGTGCGCAGCGAGAAGGCCGGCACGGCCGCTCCCAGCGAGGACATCAAGAAGCGCCAGACCCAGGCCGTACCGAAAGGCACGCCACCGACCGTGAACGCCAAATGAAACTGGGAAGCATGCCGATCGCGGTGATCATGCAGCGCCGCACACCGCAACACCGCTGGGCCGGCGAGGCCTGGGCCGCCGTCGGCATCGTGCCGGACCGCGCCGTCCACCCGGCCGGAACGCCGCCGCCCGTGCAGACCTTGAGCGCCAGCCCCGAGCGGGACTACTACCTCGTCTCCGGGCTGGAGCTGGAGCTGTACCCGGACGAGAACGAAGGCTACTTCGAGAACTTCATGGCGCCGGAATCGAAGGTGTTCGTGCTGTGGCGGATGGAGCAGGGCCGCGCCATGCCGGTGCGCGCCTCGGTCAGCTACGTGGAAGGCACGCGCATGTTCGATTCGGGCGAATCGGCCGACGGCGTGCCGATGCCGGCCGAGATCCAGGCCTGGCTGCAGGCCTACCTGCAGGCGCATTACCAGCCACCGAAGCCGCGGCGCGGGCGCCAGCATGGCTGACGGCGCCATCGAGGACGGCGGCTTCCTGCGGCGCTGGTCGCGCCTGAAGGCGCGCGAGCAGCAGGGGGCGCAGCCGGTCGCGCCGGCCGCCCCCCCATCGACGCTCGTGCCGGCGGCGGAAAGCGCACCACCGGCGGCGCTGCCCACCCTGGAAGACGTGGCGCGCCTGCAGTCCGACGCCGACTTCGGCCGCTTCGTCGCACCAGGGGTCGACGCCACCGTGCGGCGCCTGGCCCTGAAGAAAATGTTCGCCGACCCCCACTTCAACGCGATGGACGGGCTGGACATCTATATTGGCGACTACAACAAGGCCGACCCGATTCCCGCCGCGATGATGGCCGCGCTGAAGCACGCACGCAGCGTGTTCGGCGGCGCGGACGAGACGAAGGACAAGCCGGAAGGCGAAACGACGCAGGCAGGCGACGAGCCGGCGCAAACCACACCCGCCGGCACCGTGCCCGAACATCCGACCGAGGCCGACCCGGCATCGTCCACGCATGCCGACCCGGCCGAACCGGCCGGCGCCAACGACGCCGAAGACCCCGGCACCCCAACCACCCCCGTAGAAACGAAGTCATGAACGTACCATTCCAGGAAGGCGCGGATTGCCCCGAGCTGCATGCAACCTTGGCCGCCGTCCGCGCGCTTGAAAACCTGCCGCCGACCCAGGCGGTCGATGCGGTAGCCTACCGCTCGAACGGCAAGACCCTGGTGATCGGCCCGGCCGCGCAGGCACTGCCGCTGGCCGATTACCTGGCGCAGGCCCTGTTCGTCACCGTGCTGCTGCGCGACGAGACGCCTGCCGCCTTCGATCCGCGCGCCTACGCCGTGCTGCAGGCCGACGCCATCGCGCTGACGGGCTGGCTGGGCGCCTTTGCCGTGCGCTGGCAGGCCACGGGCGAGGCGGCGCGGCAGGACTCGTTCGACCTGGTGCTGGACCTGGACCGTGCGCCGCTGATTGCCACGCACCAGCCGCCGAACGGCTATTTCGCGCCCGGCGCCGACCCGCTGGCGCGCCGGGCCGCGGCCGACGCGCTGCTGGACATGGTGGGCGAGTTCGAGAAGCCGAAGTATTTCCTGTACAAGGAAAGGCTGTGCGCCCATGGCCGCAACACGCTGGTGGGCTGCAATGCCTGCGTCGACATCTGCTCGGCCGGCGCGATTACCGGCGCGGGCGACCTGGTCAAGATCAATCCCTACCTGTGCGCCGGCTGCGGCGCCTGCGGCACCGTGTGCCCGACGGGCGCCCTGTCGTACGCCTATCCCACTCCCGGCCAGATGGGCCGGCGCATGAAGACGGCGCTGCGGGCCTACCGCGAGGCGGGCGTGCCGGCCGCGCCTCCCGTGGTGCTGTTCCACGATGCCGGCCGGCCGCCCGCGCAACTTGAAGCCGGCATCATCCCGTTCCCCGTGCACCACACGGCATCGACCGGCCTGGACCTGTGGCTGACGGCGCTGGCCTACGGCGCCGGCAGCGTCGCCGTGCTGTTGGCCGGCGGCGAGGCGCCCCAGTACGGCGAGGCGCTGGCGCGGCAGATGGCCATCGGCCAGGCCATCATGGCCGGGCTGGGCTACGCCGGCCCCCACTTCTGGCTGTTCGACCCGGCCAACCCGGCGCAGCCCGTGCCGGGGCAGGGGCCGGACCAGGTCGCCACGTTCGACGTCGCTGCCGCCAAGCGCGATACGCTGGAATACGCGCTCGACCACTTGCAGCGCCACGCGCCGGTGCAGCCGGAAACGGTGGTACTGCCGCCCGGCGCCTCGTTCGGCGCCATCGCCGTCAACCGCGATGCCTGCAGCCTGTGCATGGCCTGCGTGGGCGCCTGTCCCGCCTCGGCCCTGCTGGGCGGCGACACCTTGCCGCAGCTGCGATTCGTCGAGAAGAATTGCGTGCAGTGCGGCCTGTGCGCCAACACCTGTCCGGAAGACGCCATCGCGCTGGTGCCGCGCATGTCGTTCGCCGCCACGCGCAACACGCCCGTGGTCATGCACGGCTCCGAACCCTTCCACTGCATCTGCTGCAACAAGCCCTTCGGCACCTTGCAGATGATCGAAACGATGCTGGCGAAGCTGTCCCAGCATGCAGCCTTCGCGGGCAACCTGGACCGCATGAAGATGTGCGGCGACTGCCGCGTGATCGACATGATGCGTCCGCAGGACGAGATGAAGGTGATTCCGCTGCGCCGGGGTTGACCCGGGTTCGTTGCAGGATTGTTGTTCCGGTGCGATGTCCCCGTCGCACTGCGTGAGGCCGCGCACAGTTCGCGCCCCCGGCGCACGGCATACTCGGCCTTGTCGGGAGCGGATATCAGATCACAAGGCCGGGCGGAGCCCGCCGCCGGCCATAAACGGGGAGGCTACCATGCTGGAAACATTGATGATGCAGTCCAATGCCGTCGAGTACAAGGGCTACGAGATCTGCCTGGGCTCGGTCTACAAGGATGGCGAACCGCTGTTCCATTATTACGTGCCGCTGGGCGAGCGCGATGGCGGCGTCGAGCAGGGCAAGCGCATCATCGACCAGATGGGCCCCGAGCGCAGTACCGGCGTCTCGGGCTCGATGAGCCTTTCCAGCTGAAGTAACGATAGCAGCTGAAGGGCGGCGCCGGCAGCACGCCGCCAGCGCCGCGTCGTCAACGGAATACGTCCTGCCGCACCCACTTGGTGGCCACCCATTTCTCGCCCGCGCCGACGGGCGCGCCGCCATGCAAGGTGGCGGCATCGAGCTGGCCGTCCTCGTTCATGTATTCGAAATAGACGGCCGCGCCTTTTTTCGGCACCACCGACAGCCCCAGTTGCGGGAACACGGTGTCGCCCGCGTCCTCCACGTCGTTCAGGTAGATGATCAGGGTGGCCACGCGCTGGCCGCCGCGTCGCAAGGTGGCGGCGAAGCCAGGGCTTGCTGGTTCGAAATAATCCGGGTGGGGCCGGTACTCCGCGCCGACGCCGTAATGCAGCACGTGCAGCGCCTCGCCGTTCTCGACGGGGCTGTTGGTGATTTCCGCGATGCGCCGGTTCAGGCGCCGCAGCAGCGCGCTGTCGGCTTCGGGCAGGAAGGCGCCGCTGCTGGTGCGGGTTTCGCGCACCTGGTTCTTGCCCGTGGCCGGGCTCAAGGTGGCGGACGGCGCCAGCTTGTCGCGCGCCAGGGCGATGACGGCGTCGCATTCCTCGGCCGACAGCACATTGTCCAGCACGGCTACCACCGGTTCGTTCAGCCGCACCAGCACGCGCACGTCGCGGTCGCTGGTGCGGATCAGGTTGCCCTGGTGGCAGATGCGGGGCGTGCCGTAGCGGTAGGGTTCGGCGGCAGGGCGCCGTTCGCCGGCGGCGCGCTGGGCGAAGCGTGCGGCAATGGCTTGTTCGGCGAAGGCGCTGTCATAGTTGGCGGCCACCATCGCGGCCAGGATGTCATCCGGGCGGCAATCCTTCTCCACGCTGGCATCGAGCCAGCGGTCCCATTCATCGGGTAAATGCGTGTACTTTTCCATGGGCCGACAGTATAGCGAATCCGGCCCGGCCGGGCTGCCGCGCTGCCGTGTTCCTGACGGCGCCTGCAGTGTGGCGAAAAAGCGTCGCGTTTCTTTTTTTGCAAAGCTGTCAGCTCTACCGTATACGGATGCAGGATGGAAGTGCTTATAATCGCTGAGGACAATCGGGATGGCAGGCCCACGGCTATGCATATAATCAGAAAACGTCCACTCGCCCTGGCGGCGGGACTGGTCCTGGCTTCGGCGGCCATGGCCGGAGAGGCGCAGGCGCAGCACACGCAGGATGTACCGGGGTCCGCCCCGCTGCTCGACATCGCCGACCTGTCGCTGGAACAACTGAACAACGTCGTCATCACGTCCGTGTCGCGCCAGGAGGAACGCCTGGCCAACGCGGCCGCTTCCGTCTTCATCATCAGCGCGGGCGACATCCGCCGCAGCGGTGCGCGCTCGCTGCCCGAGGCGCTGCGCCTGGCACCGAACCTGCAGGTGGCGCGCCAGAGCGCGCGCGACTATGCGATCACGGCGCGCGGCTTCAACGGCCCGTTCTCGAACAAGCTGCTGGTGCTGGTCGACGGGCGCAGCGTGTATTCGCCCCTGTTCTCCGGGGTGTTCTGGGATACCCAGGATGTCGTCATGGAGGATATCGAGCGCATCGAAGTCATCAGCGGCCCCGGCGCCACCATCTGGGGCGCCAACGCCGTCAACGGCGTCATCAACGTCATCACCCGCTCGGCCAAGGACACCCAGGGCGGCCTGGCGGCGCTGTCGGCCGGCAGCCGCGAGCGCGACGCCACCGTGCGCCATGGCGGCACCCTGGCCAGCGGCGGCCACTACCGGGTCTATGGCCGCGTGGTCGACGTCGACGACAGCGAACGGGCCAGCGGCGCCGCCGACGGTTCCGGCCT
>NZ_WNKZ01000138.1 GCF_009720835.1 Pseudoduganella buxea | reverse complement strand
GCCGTGCCGGGCCGGGGCGACGAGACGGCCCGCTGGCTGGTGCTGGGATTGGCGCCGGCCGCCGCCGACGAGGACAGCGGCCAGGCCATCGGCGGCGAACCGGGCCAGCTGCTGGACAATATGCTGCGCGCCGTCGACCTGTCGACCCAGGGCGGTGCCTACGTGACGACCCTGGTGAAATGCCGCGCCGCCGGCACCGACGGCGGCGAGCTGCCGCCGACGGCCGGCGAGCTGGCCGCCTGCCGGCCCTACCTGCAGCGCGAACTGGCGCTGACCGAGGCCGGCCTGGCGCTGACCCTGGGCGGCGTCACGGCGAAAGCCCTGCTGGGCGCGGCCGCGCGGGGCAAGGTGCTGCGCCATGGCGAACTGCCGGTGGTCGCCACGTTCCACCCGGCCGACCTGCTGCGCCGCCCCGAGGACAAAGGCAAGGCCTGGGCCGACCTGTGCCTGGCCCGCACTGCCCATGCCGGCCGGCGCTGAGTCTTCTTTCGACGAGGGTTACCAGGCCGGCTTCGCGCGGCGCTGGGGGCACCTGACGCGGCCCGCCGTGCGCGCACTGGCCTGGCTGCTCGAATCGCCCGACCTGCTCGATCCGGCCGGCCACGAATGGCAGGGCAGTATCGCCACCCTGGGCACGGTCGATGATGCCACCGCCGCGTGGCTGGCATCGCTGGAGGTTGATCCCGCGCCGCTCGACGCCGCGCTGGGCGAGCGCCCGTATTCCCGCCTGGGCCTGTATGCGGAAAAGCTGATGGCCTTCTACTTTGCCCAGCGGGGCGACCTGGTCGCCCACGGCCTGCAGGTACGCGCCGCCCGCAACGATACGGTCGGCGAGTTCGATTTCCTGCTGGCCGACGGCGAAGGACTGCGCCACATCGAATTCGCCACCAAGTTCTACCTGCTCGACAGCGTCGACGACAACGACCCGGTCGACTTCGACCTGCTGGTGGGGCCGAACCTGGCCGACACCCTGGGTCGCAAGATGCGCAAGATCTTCAGCCAGCAGCTGGCCCTGTCGCGCCACCCGGCCGCCCAGGCCTTGCTCGACCGCCCCGTCCTGGCGGCGCAGGCCCTCGTCAAGGGCTGGCTGTTCTATCCGCCCGGGCCGGCGCCGCGCCTGCCCGGCATCGGGCCGCGGCATTGCCGGGGGCACTGGCACGCCGTCTCAAGCCTGGCCGCCGCCGGCGGCGAACAGTTCGTCGTCATGCCGCGCCTGCAGTGGCTGGCGCCCTTGCAGGTGCCGGCGCAGCCGGGGGCGGACGGCGCCATGGCACCGACGCCGCCGCCATTGACGCGCGACGCACTGGCCGCGCTGCTGCGGCACAAATTCGAAACGGATCGGGCCCCCGTGATGGTGGCGGCAGTGCGGCGCGAAGGGGATTGGCTGGTCGAGCAGTCGCGCGCATTCGTCGTGCCCGACGAATGGCCGGCGCTGGCGGCGCAGCGGCGGCTCGAGAAGCGGTTGTAGATGCGCTTCTAGAAGTGCTTGCAGAAACGGCTGGGGGCCGCCGGACGGTCAGTGCTTGTGCTCGCCGATCAGCGCGAGCGAATCGTGTTCGCGCTGGTTGGCCGCGTGCAGGCGCTGGATGAACAGCATGGTCCCGGCCAGGAACAGGCCGAACAGCACGATGATGACGGACAGCGGCAGCTGCAGGCGCAGCATCAGCGAATACACGGCCAGCATCGTCAGGATCGACAGGTTCTCGTTGAAGTTCTGCACGGCGATGGAGTGGCCGGCGCTCATCAGGACGTGGCCCCGGTGCTGCAGCAGCGCGTTCATCGGCACGACGAAGAAGCCGGACAGCACGCCGATCAGGATCAGCATCGGGTAGGCGACCCACGTGGTGTGGACGAAGGCCATGCCCATCACGAGGAAACCCATCGCCACGCCCAGGGGAATCACCGTCAGCGACTTGCGCAGGGTGATCATGCGCGCCGACATGACGGCGCCGATGGTGACGCCGATGCCCACCAGGCCCACCATCGTCGTGGCCTTCTCGTACGTCATGTGCAGGTACTGCTTGGCCCATTCCAGCACGATGAACTGCAAGGTGGCGCCCATGCCCCAGAACAGCGTCGTCACCGCCAGCGAGATCTGGCCCAGCTTGTCCTTCCACAGGATCACGCAGCAGTTGGCGAAGTCCTCGATCAGGCGCGCCGGGTTGCGTTCCTGGCGCGCGTAGATCGCGCCCGTCAGCGGAATGCGCAGGTTGAACAGGGCGGCGGCGATATACAGCACGGCCACCACGCACAGCGCCGCTTCGTCGGACGTATTGATGCCCGTTTCGATGGCGGGGAAGTCGAAGCCCAGCATCACCGCGGCGACCCGGTCGCTGACCAGCGCACCGCCCATGACGGTGCCCAGGATGATGGAGCTGATGGTCAGGCCTTCGATCCACGCATTGGCCACCACCAGCTTATCGGGCGGCAGCAGCTCGGTCAGGATGCCGTACTTGGCGGGGGAATAGACGGCCGCGCCGATGCCGACGATGGCATACGAGACCAGCGGGTGGAGCTCGTAGAACAGCAGCGCGCAACCGCCGATCTTGATCAGGTTGGCGATGAACATGACGCGGCCCTTGGGCAGCGAATCGGCGAACGCGCCCACAAAAGCGGCCAACAGGACGTAAAACAGCACGAACAGGAATTTCAGCAATGGCGTGATCCATGCCGGCGAGTGCATCTTTGTCAGCAGATCGATCGCGACGTACAGCAACGCCGTATCGGCCAGCGACGAAAAGAACTGCGCTGCCATGCATGTATAAAAACCACGATTCATTCTGAGTGCCTGAAAACTGATATCGGCTTGCTTTATACCATGAAAGGATGCCTTTCCAAAGAAATGGGGGCGCGTTTAGGGACGCTCTTCGGTATCGCGCCGGGCCCGCACCCGCGGCATTCCGGGCCTGCCGGGAGTGGTGCGCTGCGGTACAATCCTGCCTTCCAATTTCGCCGGAATCGTCATGCCAAGACCTATTGCCGCCACTATCCACATCGCCGCGATGCAGCACAACCTGGCCCGCGCCCGCGCCAACGCGCCCGGTACGCGGGCCTGGGCCGTCGTCAAGGCCAACGCCTACGGCCACGGGCTGGAACAGGCGCTGCGGGGCTTCGCCGCCGCCGACGGCATGGCGCTGGTGGAAGTGGACTACGCCGTGCGCCTGCGCGAGCTGGGCTGGACCGGGCCCGTACTGCTGCTGGAAGGCTGGTTCGATCCCGCCGACCTGGACACGATGGCCCAGCACCGCATCGGCGGCGCCGTGCACTGCTTCGAGCAGATCGCCCAGCTGGCGGCGGCGCGTCCGGAGCGCGCCTTCGACGTGCACCTGAAGATGAATACGGGGATGAACCGGCTGGGCTTCCGGCCGGACCAGTTCCACGACGCGTGGCAGCGCCTGCGCGCCATTCCCCATGTCGGCGAGATCACCCTGATGACGCACTTCGCCAACGCGGACGAGTCGCACCACCCCTGCCTGCCGGTCGCCGAACAGATTCGCCGCTTCGAGCAGGGCGCCGCCGGCCTGCCGGGGCCGCGCAGCCTGGCCAATTCGGCCGGCGTGTTCCAGATGCCGAAGCTGGCCGACGCGCTGGCCAGCCAATGGATCCGGCCCGGCATCATGCTGTACGGCGGTACGCCGGGTGGCGCCACGGCGCAGGAATACGGCCTGCTGCCGGCCATGACGCTGGAGAGCCGCCTGATCGGCGTGCAGGACATCGGCGCCGGCGAATTCGTCGGCTACGGCAGCCGCTTCGAGGCCGGGGGCGCGATGCGCATCGGCGCGGTGGCCTGCGGTTATGCGGACGGCTACCCCCGCCACGCGCCCACCGGCACGCCGGTGCTGGTCGATGGCGTGCGCACCCGCACCGTCGGGCGCGTGTCGATGGACATGCTGATGGTGGACCTGACGCCCGTGCCGCAAGCGGGCATCGGCAGCAGGGTGGTACTGTGGGGCCAGGGCCTGCCGGTGGACGAGGTGGCCACGGCGGCCGGCACCATCGGCTATGAACTGATGTGCGCGGTGGCGCCGCGCGTGCGGCTGCTGGCCGATGACGGCGCAGTCGCTCCTTCTATATAGGCAGCACCATGGCGAAAGCAAAAACCAACTACACCTGCAGCGAATGCGGCGGCACCAGCACCAAGTGGACGGGCCAGTGCCCGTCCTGCCGCCAGTGGAACACGATGGTGGAAACCGTCGTCGAAAGCGCCGGCGTGAACCGCCTGTCGCAGGGCGCGCACCAGGCGCTGGCGCAGACGGCGCCGGTGCTGTCGCTGCACGAGATCGAAGCGCTGGACGTGCCCCGCTTCGGCACGGGCATCGAGGAATTCGACCGCGTGCTGGGCGGCGGCCTGGTGGCCGGCGGCGTCGTGCTGATCGGCGGCGACCCGGGCATCGGCAAGTCGACCCTGCTGCTGCAGGCGCTGGCCGAGATGTCGCGCATGAAAAGCGTGCTGTATGTGTCCGGCGAGGAGTCCGGTGCCCAGATCGCCCTGCGCGCCAAGCGCCTGGCCATCGACGCCAGGGACTTCAAACTGCAGGCCGAGATCCAGCTCGAAAAAATCCTCGGCACGCTGGCGGACGTCAAGCCGCAGGTGGCCGTGATCGACTCGATCCAGACCTTGTACAGCGACGCGCTCACTTCCGCCCCAGGCTCGGTGGCGCAGGTGCGCGAGTGCGCCGCGCAGCTTACCCGCGTGGCCAAGCAGACCGGCGTGACGATCATCCTCGTCGGCCACGTGACGAAGGAGGGCGCGCTGGCCGGCCCCCGCGTGCTGGAACACATCGTCGACACGGTGCTGTACTTCGAAGGCGACAGCCACTCCAGCTTCCGCCTGGTGCGGGCCATCAAGAACCGCTTCGGCGCCGTCAACGAGCTGGGCGTGTTCGCCATGACGGAAAAGGGCCTGAAGGGCGTATCGAATCCGTCCGCGCTGTTCCTGTCCCAGCATGACAACCAGGTACCGGGCTCCTGCGTGATGGTGACGCAGGAGGGCACGCGCCCCCTGCTGGTGGAAATCCAGGCGCTGGTCGACGCCAGCCACCTGCCCAATGCGCGGCGCCTGTCCGTCGGCCTGGAGCAGAACCGGCTGGCCATGCTGCTGGCCGTGCTGCACCGCCACGCCGGCATCGCCGCCTTCGACCAGGACGTCTTCATCAACGCCGTCGGCGGCGTCAAGATCACGGAACCGGCGGCCGACCTGGCCGTTCTGCTGGCGATTAACTCCTCGATGCGCAACAAGCCGCTGCCGCGCGGCTTCGTCGTCTTCGGCGAAGTGGGCCTGGCCGGCGAAATCCGTCCCGCGCCGCGGGGCCAGGAGCGCCTGCGCGAAGCGGCCAAGCTGGGCTTCTCGATCGCCATGATCCCGAAGGCGAACGCACCGAAGCAGGCCATCGAGGGCATGACGATCATTCCGGTGGACCGCATCGACGATGCCTTCAACCGGCTGCGCGAGCTGCAATAACAGCTTCAAGACAAATCTTATCAATAGAGAATCGGGGTTGCGGTAGTGGGTATCGATCAAAGGCAGGGCGTGCGCAAGATCCTGCGCACGAAGGCGATGCTGGTCATCGATGGGGCGGCGCCGGCACTGGCGCGCACCTTCGACCTGGGGCAGGGCGGCATGGCCGTCACGACGGAAAAGAAGGTGGAAGTGGGCCAGGGCGGGCAGGTGGTGTTCGAGTTGCTGGTGGAGGGCAAGCCGCAACTGCTGACGTGCCGCGTCAAGGTGGCCCACTGCATCTTCAGCGGCGACGAATTCAAGGTGGGCTTCGCCTTCGGCACCTTGGCGCCGGAAGTGAACGCGGCCATTGCAAAATATATCCGCACGTGACCATCAAGTTTCCCGCTAACCGTTCGTAACCAGTGACGGGTGATACCCGGTCTGTTCCATGTTTCGATCCCGGCGCTGCCGTGGGATGATGGTGCGGTCCGTTAATGGAGGTCCACGCGATGAACAGTAATACCGGCAACCTGCTTTCTTCCCTGTACGGCACATCGACGGCCGGCGCCTACGGCTATGGCAGCACGGGCGCCAGCACGAGCACGACCCTGTCGCCGGCCGTGGCGGCGCGCGTGCAGCAGGCGCTGCAGGGGCAGAAGGGCAATATCGACAAGCTCAATGCGGATGTGGCGTCGGACCAGACCCGTCTTTCCGGCCTGGGCCAGCTGCAAAGCGCGCTGGCCGCCTTCGGCAGCCTGGCCGAAGGCATTTCCGGCGCCGGCCTGGCCACGTCCGCCACGTCGTCCACCAAGGGCGTGCTGACGGCCGCCACCGGCACGGGCGCGCAAGCGGGCACGTACAAGGTCGATGTGCGCCAGCTGGCGCAGAACCAGATCCTCAACAGCGCCACCCAGCCCCTGGCGGACACAAAGATCGGCACGGGCAGCCCGGCCACGGTGAAGATCGAGATCGGCAGCATGACAGCCGACGGCTTCAAGGCGGGCGGTGCGGCGAAAAGCATCACCATCGACTCAAGCAACAACACCCTGGACGGCATCGCCAAGGCCCTGAAGGGCGCTGGCGTGGACGCGGCCGTCGTCAAGGGCGAAGGCGGTTACTCGCTGCAAGTGAAGGGCAAGGACGGCGCCGCCCAGGCCATCCGCATCGGCGTGACGGGCGACGCCTCGTTGAAGGCGGCCATCGGCTACGACCCGGCCGCACCGGAGGCGGGTGGCATGAAGCAGGCCCAGGCGGCCCAGGACGCGCTGCTGACGGTCAACGGCAAGGAAGTGGCCAGCGCCAGCAACACCATCGCGGCCGGCGCCATTGCCGGCACCAGCCTGACCCTGACGGGCACGGGCGCGACGGACGTCACCGTCAGCCAGGACAGCAGCCAGATCGGCAAGAACGTGGCGGCGTTCGTGAAGGGCTACAACGAACTGTCGACCCGGCTGGCCACCTTGCAGGCCGGCGCGCTCAAGGGCGACGCCACGCTCACCCAGGTCAGCAATCAGCTTGCGCAGCTGGTGAAGATGGGCGGCAGCGGCGCCAATGCGCTGGCCGACGCGGGTGTGACGCAGGATGCCAAGGGCCAGCTGGTCGTGGATGAAAAAAAACTGAACGCGGCCATCGCCGCCGACCCTTCCGCCGTGTCGAAGCTGTTCACGAACGAAGGGCGGGGCATCGCGGACAAGCTGGACAAGAAGATCGACGCGCTGTCCGGCGACGGCGGCGCCATTGCCCGCTCGCGCAAGCAGGTCACCCGCGAGCTGGACGTGCTGGCCGACCGCAAGGAGCAGCTCAGCAAGTCGCTGACCGTGCAGGCCCGGGCCCTGGCCCAGCTGTACACGATGCAGGAACAGTCCGGCGGGACGGGGAGCTTGCTGGACTTGCTGGGGTAAGTCCTCTTACGTCCCGGATTTCAACGCCACATCCGGGAAGAACACCGTCTGCCCGTCGAAGGTGGAGCGCACGCCCACCTGCGACCAGTTCTCGCGAATCCAGTCGTCGGCCGCCTTCGTGCCCAGGTCGTGCAGGTGCTGCAGGAACACCAGTTCCGCATTGAACTTGCTGGACATGCTGTATGTGCCGATCTCGGCCGTACCGCTGACCATGTGCAGCCGCACGGGGTCGAGCGGCATGGCCGCGCCCCGTTGCTCTTCCGGCACGCCGCCCACGTGGGTCAGTGCGCTGATCTCCCGCACGAAACTGATGTTGAAGGCGATCTCGTTGGCCCGGTTGCTCGTGTCGGCCAGGCTGCGCGGCATCTGGGCGCGGGCGATGGGATTGTTCTGCACCACCAGCAGGTCGCGCGCCGCCCGTTTCACCAGTGGCGCCAGCGGCGGGTTGGCCACGTAGCTGCCATCCCAGTAGAACTCGCCATCGACCTCGGTGGCCGCGAACACGGTGGGCAGGCAGGCCGAAGCCAGCACCCGCTGCGGGTCGAGCTCGTCGCGGGTGAACAGCTTGCCCGTCCCCGTGCGGATATTCGTGGCGGCCACGAACAGTTCGATTTCGCGGCAGGCCCGCACCCGGCCGAAGTCGACCGTGCTGGACAGGAAATTGCGCAGCGGGTTCTGGCTCAGCAAGGTCTGCCGTGCCGGCCCCATGACGACACCGGCCATTTCCAGCATGTGATAGAAGGGCGAGTGTTCCATCGTCCAGCGCCCGGCGGCCCGGTCCATCCACGTGCGCTGAAGGGGACTGAACGTCGCCATCTGGCCCAGGGTGGTCCAGAATTTTCTCAGCGCCGCCTGCGCGCCCCGGCGCCCGCCGCCCAGCGCGTAGCCGTCGGCCAGCACGACGGCATTGACGGCGCCCGAGCTGCTGCCGCCGATGCTGTCGATCAGCACATCCTCGTCCAGCAGCCGGTCCAGCACGCCCCACGTGAACGCGCCATAGGTGCCGGCGCCCTGCAGGCCCAGGCTGACGGTTTTCGGCGAATTGGTTTTTACGATATGCAAACTAACCTCCATGATTGTCGCTGGCCGGACAGCCGCGAGTGCATGGTAGTCGGGATTGAAATGGTGCGGCGCACCATTCGTCGGGCGCGGCGGTGGTCGACGCGGATGCCGGCGCTTCGGGTGCGCCGATCAGGTCCAGCGCTCGAGGGCCCCCGAGGCCGCGAGGGACGCGATGGCGGCCTCGATGCGGGGCGGCGCCGCGGCCAGCAGCAGCGCCACCGGTTCGCCCAGCAGTGCGCGCATCAGCGGCGGCATCAACACCAGTTCGATGAACTGTTCGGCCGCGTCGCTTGCCTGACCGACGGTCTCGGGCGCCTGCAGTGCGATGGCCGCCGCCACCCGCTGGACACCCGCCTGCCAGAACAACTGCGCAGGGCGCATGTCCGTGTCGGCGAAGCGGGGCAGCTCCGTCACGACCAGGCGCAGCAGGGCCAGCGCATCCGGATGCAGCGTATCGGCCAGCACGCGCATGCCCACTGCCGCAAGCCGCGCGGCAAGGTCCGTCCCGCTTTCCATCTCGTCCTGCGCGAACGAGCGCGTCAGCAGTCGATCGATGACGGCGGCAAACAGGGCGGCCTTGTTGGCATAGCGGGCGTAAATGCTGGCCTTGCCCGCACCGGCATCGAGGGCCACCTGGTCGCAGCTGGTGCCGTCGTAGCCCCGTTCCAGGAAAAGTCGCGTTGCCGCGGCCAGCAGGCGGGCCTCGACATCGCCTGCCCGGCTTGCGGGCGGCCGCCCGCCACGTCCCTTCCTTGGCGCCGTTTCGCCTGCCATGCCACCACTCCTGTCTTATTCGATTTACACGTGCGGCCGCCGACCTGTTAAACTAGACTTGTCAGTTCAGTTAATTCATTCCGGCCTCGCGCCGGCCAGCAGCGTAGCACAGCCAAGGAGCGCCATGTCCGCCACGATCCACCCGTTTCACCTCGCCATTCCCGACAGCGAGCTCGCCGATCTGCAAAGCCGTCTCGCGCGCACGCGCTGGCCCGATGCCGAAACCGTGTCCGACACCAGCCAGGGGCCGCAACAGGCCAAGCTGCAAGCCCTCGTCGCGCGCTGGCGGGAAGGCTATGACTGGCGCCGCTGCGAGGCCCTGTTGAACGGCTTCGGCCAGTACCGGACCGGGATCGACGGCCTGGACATCCATTTCCTGCACATCCGCTCCCCTGAAGCGCACGCCATGCCCCTGTTGATGACACATGGCTGGCCCGGCTCGGTGCTGGAGTTCCGTGACGTGATCGGCCCCCTGACCGATCCTGTCGCGCATGGCGGCCAGGCGCAGGACGCCTTCCATCTGGTGATCCCGTCATTGCCGGGCTTCGGCTTCTCGGGCAAGCCGGCCGTCACGGGCTGGACGGTCGAGCGCATCGCCGACGCCTGGGTTGTCCTGATGCAGCGTCTCAGCTATGAGCGGTGGGGTGCCCAGGGCGGCGACTGGGGCAGTGCAATCACGGCGGCGCTCGGCCACAAGGCGCCGCCGGGACTGGCCGGCATCCACCTGAACATGGTGATGTTCCAGCCGACAGCACAGGAGCGCGCCGACGCCACCCCGGCCGAGCAGAAAATGCTCGACGATGCGCAGCGCTACGACCAGCAGTTGTCGGGATACTTCAAGGTGCAGGGCACGCGTCCCCAGTCGATCGGCTTCGGCCTGGCCGACTCGCCCGTCGGGCTGGCCGCCTGGATCTATGCGCTGTTCCAGGATGTGTCCGACAGCGGCGCCGATGCGGAAAGCGTGTTCGCGCTCGACCACCTGATCGACGACATCATGCTGTACTGGCTGCCCAATACGGGCGCCAGTTCCGCACGCCTTTACTGGGAGACGATGCAGTCGATGCGCCACGGCGGGATGCCGACGATGCCGATGGCCACGCCCACCGGCATCAGCATGTTCCCGGGGGAGCAGCTGCGCCTGTCGAAACGGTGGGCCGAGCGGCGCTTTGCCAGGCTGGTCCATTTCAACGAGCCGGACCGTGGCGGCCATTTCGCGGCGATGGAGCAGCCGGCGATCTTCGTCGACGAGGTACGCGCGACGTTTCGCGCCGTGCGCGAGTAGTCAACGGTGGCGTGACGGGGGGCGCGATACCGGGGCCAGTGCGGTAGCCGCGCTCAGTAGACAGTTTGGAAACTTTCAGTGGACCAGCGGGCCCCAAGCGCATAAAATTGCATAATTGAAAATAAAATTACTTTGGAGACCCGCCGGCCGAATCCGGCGGCGCCCTCCCAATCGAAAGCACTTCATGCAAAAACCACGCTTGCGCAACCTTGCAATACTGATGATGCTGGCCGGCGCCAGCCTGACTTGCCGCGCCGAAGGCTTTACGTTTGGCGCTGTCACCCGGTCGCGGTGAACTGTCTCACCGGCATTTAGCTTCCTGCCGGGAACAATGCAGCCCGTAAAAATTGCTGCGGCGTGCTCAGGTGCCGACAGTCGAGCCCGTGAATCCAGCC
>NZ_WNKZ01000137.1 GCF_009720835.1 Pseudoduganella buxea | reverse complement strand
GCATCCTCACTCCGCGCTGGGCTATAAATCGCCGCGTATGTTTAGAAAAGAGCGACCGTGTCAGGCTCTGGAAACTGACGCTAACTAAGCATCAGACTGTGTCCGGGAATAGCGGGGCAAGATCACTCGGACGTTGACCGTAGGTGCGAGCCGGGCTGGTGAAGAACGCATGTTGTGCGTTTCGGTGGATGGACTAGTTACCTCAACCGACGGTGGTGAGGACGATGAAGAGGAAGACGCAATTCCCAAGTCTATAAAAGGTCCCAGGCGCGGCTCCATCCACAGAGTACGGACTATTGAAGACAGTTTGTACGCTGTAGGGAGCGCCCACACCGTCTGCGTGCGGGAAGGACGTCATGAATGGAAATCCTTATGCCTTAACCTACCGGCACCCACTCTTGCAAATTCCGACAATGCGGAACTGTCTGACGATATGGCATTCAGCGATATTGACGGTTTCTCGAAAAATGACATATATGCAATCGCTGGTAAAGGGCGCGTGTGGCATTTTGATGGTGCAAAATGGTCCCCCATCGCTTTCCCATCAAACATGTTCATTTATTCAGTCTGCTGCGCCGGCGACGGCTATGTCTACGTCGGCGCCCAGTCCGGCAGTCTGTTCCGGGGGCGCGGAAATGAATGGACACTATTGGTCCGCGAAATGCTCACGCTGCCATTCCAGGATATCGTCTGGCACGCAGGGAAAGTGTGGCTCACCAGCGATTACGGCCTGTGGAACGTGATCGACGGGCAGTTGGTCGAGGCCGATTTACCATCGTCCGACATCAAGGTTTGCGCGGGCAATCTTTCCGTCGGCGATGGCGTCATGCTGATGGCGGGTACGAATGGCGGGGCGGTCCACGATGGAACGGCGTGGCAGCTGATTTTCCACCGAATGCAATTCGCCTGAACATTCCGATCAAGCGCTACCACACATGCCAACCCAGCGCACTCACCACGAACGACGATAAAACCATGATGCAATTGACGGAAGCAGAGTACCGCAAACGGTTCGACGGTTACATCATCACGGATTGTGCCGTGCTGAAGCGCGGTCAGTACTATTTCGTCAGCCGCAACCTCGCAGAAGCTCAACGCGCCGGACCGACGGCGGAAGCCATGGTGACCAAACGCCTGAGCTGGTACATCCCTGACAAACCAGAGGGCAGCCGCATTCTCGATATGGAGTTCGAAGGCTACCAGGCACTCGACATTTGCGCTAATCCATCCGAAGGACGAATTCTCTGCATATCGATCGACGGATCGGTCACAACAACTGGCGGTAATGGCGACGATGAAGATGAGGACGAAATTCCCAAGTCCATCACCGGGCCACGACGAGGAACGATCGAGCGGCTGCGTACCATCGACGATTGCGTGTATGCAGTCGGGAGCAGCCATACGATCTGCTTGAGAAAAGGCCCCAATCGATGGGAGTCGCTATGTTTGAATCTTCCAGTGCCAGCACGGGCCGATTTCGACGACGTGGAACGGTCGAACAACATGGCGTTTCAGGATATCGATGGCTTTTCGCCGGACGATCTGTACGTCATCGCCGGCGCGGGGCGCGTGTGGCATTTCGATGGCACAAAATGGTCGCGCATTGCTTTCCCATCCGATATGGATGTGTACTCGATCTGCTGCGCTGGCGACGGCTATGTCTACATCGGCGCCCAGTCCGGCAGTCTGTTCCGGGGGCGCGGAAATGAATGGACACTATTGGTCCGCGAAATGCTCACGCTGCCATTCGAAGATATCGTCTGGCACGCAGGGAAAGTGTGGCTCACCAGCGATTACGGCCTGTGGAACGTGATCGACGGGCAGTTGGTCGAGGCCGATTTACCATCGTCCGACATCAAGGTTTGCGCGGGCAATCTTTCCGTTGGCGATGGCGTCATGCTGATGGCGGGTACGAATGGCGCGGCGGTCCACGATGGAACGGCGTGGCAGCTGATTTTCCACCGAATGCAGTTCGCCTGAACATTCCGATCAAGCGCTACGACACATGCCAACCCAGCGCACTCACCATGAACGACGATAAAGCCATGATGCAATTGACGGAAGCAGAGTACCGCAAACGGTTCGACGGTTACATCATCACGGATTGTGCCGTGCTGAAGCGGGGTCAGTACTATTTCGTCAGCCGCAACATCGCAGAGTCCGAACGTGCCGGTCCAACTGCAGAGGCTACAGTAACTAAACGCGTCGGCTGGTACTTCCCTTTTAGAACACAAGGTAGTCGTATTCAGGACATGGACTTTGAAGGCTACAGGACCTTGACAATCGGTGCCAGTCGAGCCGGCGAACATCTGATCCTATGCGTATCCGTGGATGGGCAAGTTACCTCAACTGATGGCGGTGAGGAAGACAATGATGAAGACGAGAATGTGATTCCAAAGTCGATAAGGGGACCTCGTCGAGGTGCAATGCGCCGACTGCGAACTATTGATGATTCACTATACGCAGTAGGCAGTGACCATACTGTGTGCGTCAGAAGGGGGCGTAACCGATGGGAATCGTTATGCTTAAACCTACCCGAACCCACACTTACAGATTTTAACGATGTGGAACGGTCCGACAATATGGCATTTGTCGATATCGACGGGTTTTCGGAAAACGATATTTACGTCATCGCCGGTAAGGGCCGTGTTTGGCATTTCGATGGCACAAAATGGTCGCGCATTGCTTTCCCATCCGATATGGATGTGTACTCGATCTGCTGCGCTGGTGATGGTTACGTCTACATCGGCGGGCAATCCGGCAGTGTTTGGCGTGGTCGAAACAATGAGTGGACTCTCCTGGTACGTGAAATGCTCACGCTGCCATTCGAAGATATCGTCTGGCATGCAGGGAAAGTGTGGCTCACCAGCGATTACGGCCTGTGGAACGTGATCGACGGACAACTGGTCGAGGCCGATTTACCATCGTCCGACATCAAGGTTTGCGCCGGCAATCTGTCCGTCGGCGATGGCGTCATGCTGATGGCCGGTACACATGGCGCGGCCGTCCACGATGGCTCGGTGTGGCAGCTGATTTTCCACCGAATGCAATTTGCCTGAACATTCCGATCAAACGCTACGACACATGCCAACCCAGCGCACTCACCATGAACGACGATAAATCCATGATGCAATTGACGGAAGCAGAGTACCGCAAACGTTTCGACGGATACATCATCACGGATTGTGCCGTGCTGAAGCGCGGACATTACTATTTCGTCAGCCGCAACCTCGCAGAAGCTGAACGCGCCGGACCGACGGCGGAAGCCATGGTGACCAAACGCCTGAGCTGGTACATCCCTGACAATCCAGAGGACAGCCGCATTCGCCATATGCGGTTTGAGGGTTACCAGACACTCGATATTTGCGCTAATCCCTCCGAAGGTCGAATGCTTTGCGTATCGATCGACGGATTGGTCACCGTAACCGGCGGTGATGGCGAGGACGAAGATGAGGACGAAATTCCCAAGTCCATCACCGGGCCACGACGGGGAACGATCGAGCGGCTGCGCACTATCGACGATTGCATGGTTGCAGTGGGGAGCGACCATACGGTCTGCTTGAGAAAGGGCTCCAATCAATGGCAATCTCTATGTTTGAATCTTCCAGTACCAACACTGGCCGATTTCGACGATGTGGAACGGTCCGACAATATGGCATTTGTCGATATCGACGGGTTTTCGGAAAACGATATTTACGTCATCGCCGGTAAGGGCCGTGTTTGGCATTTCGATGGCACAAAATGGTCGCGCATTGCTTTCCCATCCGATATGGATGTGTACTCGATCTGCTGCGCCGGCGACGGCTATGTCTACATCGGCGCCCAGTCCGGCAGCCTGTTCCGGGGCCGCGGAAACGAGTGGACACTATTGGTCCGCGAAATGCTCACGCTGCCATTCGAAGATATCGTCTGGCACGCAGGGAAAGTGTGGCTGACCAGCGATTACGGCCTGTGGAACGTGATCGACGGGCAGTTGGTCGAGGCCGACTTGCCCTCGTCCGACATCAAGGTTTGCGCCGGCAATCTGTCCGTCGCCGATGGCGTCATGCTGATGGCCGGCACGCACGGCGCAGCCGTCCACGATGGCTCGGCATGGCAGCTGATTTTCCACCGCATGCAATTCGCCCGCTAACGTACGTCATTCCATTGACCCAGCACACCTGACCTTTCCCATGTCCTTGATAACCCAAACATTTCCCGTGATCGAAGCGCTGGTGGCGCGGCATGCCGAAGATGCGGCCTTCTACTGGTCGCAGCTGGACGGGGCGATCAGGTCGCCCACTCTGCGGCTCGACCGCCTTCACCATTTCAACGGCCTGCTCGACGCGCACCTGGATGGCTTGGTGGTGGCGGGGAGCCAGGGCTGGCAGCCTGCCATGGCTGCGTTGACGCGCTGGAAGAAGCCGGGTGAGGCCTTTGTCTGCACCTGGCTGGCGGCGCAGGGCACTGGCCGGCAACGCCTGGACGAGGTGTTGGAAGTCGCCAAAGTCAGTCCGCAGAACGTCCTGCGCGGCATGATATCCGCGCTGGCGTGGCTGCCGCCGGGCTGCGCGGCACCGGTCATCGGCCAGTGGGGGCACGCCGCCATGGTGCCAGTGGCGCAGGTCGCCGCGCTCCGGGCGGTGGCCTTGATCGGTCCCGAGGCCGTGGCAGCCCTGGGCAGCCCCTTGCCGGACTTCCTGGTTTGCGCCGACAGCCATGTGCGCGCGGCGGCCTGTCGTGCGCTGGCCGGTGGTCACCATGGCGCGACAGTGGCGGCGCTGCGCGATGCGCTGGCCGATGCGGACGTGGCAGTGCGCGCCGAGGCGGCGATTGCCCTGGGCAAGGGCCAGGACGCGGCGCGGGCGTTGCCGGTCCTGCTGCGCTGCGTGATCGACCAGGCCCACACGTGCGCCGCTGCCACGGGCTGGCATCGGATGCAGGCAGCGCGGCGCCTGGACCGCTGGGTGCGCGAACTGGCATGGCTGACCCCGTTCGGCATGCCCGACACCGGCGCCATGCTGGCCATCTTGCCGCCACGGACGGCGCTGACGTTCGCGCTGGTGCACGGCGATCCGTCGCACCTGGGCTTCGTCGCCCGGCTGGCGGGCGAGCCCGAGGTAAGCCGCTATGCCGGCTGGGTCTGGCAGTCGCTGACCGGTATCGACCTTGCCGAGGCCGGCCTGGCGCTGCCCGAACCGCCGCCCAGCGCGCTTGCTCGCGACGAGCTCATCACCGAAGCGCGCCTGGATGCCGACAACGGCCTGCCCCAGCCGGATAGCGCCGCCTTGAGCGGGCATCCGGCATCGCAGTCGCCGGTGGCGAGCCATGCCGGCCCTGTCCTGCTGGGGCGTTCCCTGGACCGGCAGCATGCGCTTGACGTGCTGCAGGGGGGGCCGCAGGCGCTGCGCCTGCTCGCGGCGCGCACGCTGGGCGTGACGGTGCGCGGCCCCGTGCATCCGCAGCTGGCCGCGCTGGGCTGGATGCGGGCCGAGAGCGCCGAGGGGAACCGATGACCATGCTTGATCCCTGGCACGACGCCGCCGCGATCGCGGCGCGGCTGGCGGCGCCGGCGGCACGCCTGGTCGTCTTGATCGGTGCGGAAAGCTGGTGCGAACGGTGCCGCACATTGAAGCCGGCTTTCGAATCCGCGGCATTGCAGGCGGGACAGGACGAAACGTGGATCTGGCTGGACCTGGAAGACCACGCGGATTTTCTGGACGGCTTCATGCCCGACGACCTGCCCATCCTGGTGCGGTACGACGGCCCGGTGCTGTCCGGCGCAATGGTGGGGCGCGCCGTGACGGCGGCCGCATTCACCAACGCACAAGTGTGGCCTGCACATCAAGCTCCCGCCGGCTTGCCGGACTTACGCGCCCGCCTGATGGCTGCCGACTGGGCCATGTAGCCGGCAGACAAGCGCCTTGCTTCACGCCGACCGCGCGATACCGGCCGCGAAGTGGCGGTAGGTGTGCAACGGGCGTCCCAGCATGCCCGTCAGGCGCGCCACGTCGCCGGCCTCGGGAATCATGCCGTCGCTGACATAGCGCTCGGCCATCAGGCGCATTTCATACGCCATCCACTTCGGCATGAAGGTCGCAAGGTTCTGCTCGAAGCCGGTGGGGTCGTCGCCGGCATAGGCCACCGGCCGGCCCAGCACGTCCGACCAGATGGCCGCGACTTCGGCGCCGGTCAGCGTCTCCGGTCCCACCATGTTGATGGTGGCCAGGGGCAGCTTCGCCGGCGCCCGTTCACGGCGCACCAGCTCGATGGCCGCGACCTCGGCGATGTCCCGTGCGTCGACCATGGCGATGCCCTTGCCGCCGATCGGCATCGGGTAGAGGCCGTGCTGGAGGATGACGTCCTTGATCATGTGCTCGTTGTCGATGAAGTAGGACGCCCGCAGGATCGTGGCGCCAAAGCCCATCTGCTCGATCATGCGTTCGGCGCCCAGCTTGACGGCGAAGTGCGGCACGTTGGCGAAGCGGTCGCTGTGCAGCACCGACAGGTAGACCAGCCGCTCGACCCCGGCCTCGCGGGCGATATTCAAGGTGATCAGGGCCTGCGTGAATTCGTCCGCCGCCACCGCATTGAGCAGGAAGAGGGTGCTGACACCCGTCAAGGCGGCGCGCAGCGAATCGATATCGAGCAGGTCACCCTGCACCACCTGCACGGAAGCGGGGAAGTCGGCCTTCGATGGATCGCGCACAAGCACGCGCACGGCAGCGCCGCGTGCGACGAGTTGCTGGACGACGTGGCGGCCGACACGGCCGGTGGCACCGGTAACGAGGATGGTCATGGTATTTCTCCTGGTAGGTTGAACGGATCGTTGAAAGACAGGTCCATGTTAGGGATACCGTGTACGATCCGATAGCCGTCTAAACGAGACGTACTGTCCCACTGGTGGAACACATGGATCTACTTGCCCTATCCGATTTCAACCTGGTTGCCCGCCACGGCAGCTTCGGCCAGGCCGCCCGCGCGGCGGGCCGCCCCAAGGCCACCTTGTCGCGCCGCGTGGCGGAGCTTGAAAGCAGCCTGGGCCTGCGCCTGCTCGAACGGGGGACCAAGGGCCTGAAGCTGACCGAGGAAGGCCGGGCGCTGCACGTGCGCACGGCGTCGCTGCTGGCCGAGGTGGACGAAACGGCCGCCGCCATCGCCGCGGGCGGCGGCACGCCGCAGGGCCGCCTGCGCATCAGCGCGCCACTGCTGTTCTCGCAGGCCGCCATGGGCCGGCTGGCCACGGGCTTTGCCATGCAGTATCCGGACGTGCGGCTGGAAGTCACCACCGAGGACCGTGCCGTCGACATGGTCGACGAAGGCTATGACCTCGTCATCCGCGTCAATCCCGCTGCCGATGCCAGCCTGGTCGGCCGGATCTTCCTGCGCGACCACCTGGTGGTGGCGGCCCACCCGACCCTCGTCCAGCGCACGGGCGATACACCCGCCCGCGCCGTCGTGCGCGGGCAGGGCGGACCGGCGCATTGGCAGGTGACGACGCCGGCCGGACCGGCACGCATTGCCATCGACCCGGTGCTGCACCTGTCCTCGCACTTCATGGTGCGCGATGCCGTGCGGCTCGGCGTGGGCACCGCCAGCCTGCCGTTCTCGCTCGTGGCGGGCGACCTGGCCGCCGGCGCGCTGGTGGCGTGGGGTGACATCGACGGGCCCGAGATCGCCTTGTGGGCGCTGTACCCGTCACGCCGCCTGCTGAGCCCGCGCGTGGCGGCGTTCCTGGACTATTTGCGGGCGGCGTTTCCGCTGGGGACGGCCGAGGAACTGGCGGCTTATCTGGCGGGGTGACAGGTTGAACCCCAGCGCTTGACGCTGACATTGTTATAAGAAGAGAAATTACATGCTGCTGAGCGATCGCGGCGCAGCCAGGCGCACCTTCGCTTCACGCATGGGCGTCGCCCCCAGTTGGGACGCGTCAATCAGCTCGAGCCGATCCAGCGCGGCCGAGCACGTACCGCTACCGGGCAGCACCCCGGCGGGCGTTGCATTCTTGAGCTGTCGCATGCCCGGGCGCAAGTCGCCAGCGATGTGGTGGGAGTTGCGCCTCTCGGTCGAAGCCGTCGTGACGCATTGGGCCACAAACGCTGACGGCCTGCCTGTGCGGCAGCGGTACCTGGGTCGTGCCCCTGTGGCAGGATGCGACGTGTTACGCTTAGCTCATGCACCTCGGCCAGCCTCCCACGCATACACTCGAACTGCGCGTACGCGAACTGTCGCAACTGTTCAATTCCCTCGACCCGACACCGTTCCTGAACCGCGACCTCGACCGCGCCTGCGAGGCCTATATCGAGAACTGGGCACTGACTCTGCCCTTTGACAGCTACCTGCAGCTGGTGATTCATGTCGAGCAGCCTGTCGCCGTGGACGAGGCGGATGCCCTGCTGGCTGACGCCATCCATAATCACTATGGCTACAAGATCGAGCTGGTGCGCGGTGAGCTCGTGCAATTGCTGAGCCAGGGGAGGGCGAGCCTGGCGATCGGTCTCGTCTTCGTCGCTGCCTGCCTGACCGCGGGCGAACTGATCGCAGGGACCTGGCCCGGTCACGCGGCGAAGATCGCGCGGGAAAGCTTGACGATCATCGGCTGGGTGGCGATGTGGCGGCCCGTGCAGATATTCCTGTACGACTGGTGGCCGTTGAAACGCCGCATCCGGACATTGGACAACCTGCGGTTTGCCCGGGTGTCGGTCGTGCAGGGATGAGGTGCACGGCGGTAGCCGGGCGTCCGCCGCGTTGCCCCTGCCAGTGTCGTTCTGGATAATCGGGCAGGGCATGTCTACCTGCCAATGCCGGGAATGGCTGGACATGGTTACAGGTGATAAGAGCCCGTCCCAATCTGGAACTTGTGACGATAATGTTTGCACAGCTTGCTGGGCGTGCGTTGCGCGAACGTCTGCTTCCGCCCCGGAGCGGACAAAACCATGAAACCTTCGGCGTTTCTTCAGTTAATTTGCCCGGACGTGCAGCCGGCCCAAGGGCCAGGGTGCGCTGATGGATATCGTGCCTGCGCCCGATTTCGCGGCCACCAAGCTGCTCGGCTTCAGCTACGCCGAGGCGGGTCCCGGTGCCGGCAGTCGAAGTCGTGTTCGCCGCCGCGGCACTGGATCAGGCAGGCGGTACGCTCCAAGGGCCCGTACGGTGGCTGCGTCGATTCATGCTCGATCCCACATGATCTGCTGAAACTCCCGAGGGCCCCGCAAGGCAGCCTCATGGACGTGCTGCCAAACACCGGCATGCATACATTCGTGAAGGCGACGGAGCATGCCATTGCGCTAACGCATCCAGGCTTGCGCCGCAGGTACTCCCAGGTGGCAACAGTCCGGCTGCGAACACGGCCGTTATCTTCACGCCGACCTCCCGCCGCATGTGTACTTCCGCGCCAGCGGACATTTTAGTAACCTTGGCAGCGATGTACATTACCAAGGTGGTTACTTCGTAGTGCTGTCCATGCATTCCTGACCACACAGCCCGCAATCCTGTCGCCTATTGGAGAATTAATGCACATTTGCATCGAATATTGATTGACCTCAATATCGAACGGTTGGATACTTTTCCGAGCAAAGCAAATCAAGGCAGCAGACATGAGCGAATTTCGGCCCACGCTCGAGACCAAGCGCAAATTCTCGTTAAATTGGGGCTACCTCGGGGCCATTGCCAGCGGACGCTCAGCGATCGACCTCGGCGCGCTAGCCCTGCGCAACTTGCATGACGCGCGTGAATTCGTGCGCGAATACGGCTATGACCTGGACCAGCCTGCCGCCTGCGAAATCATCCGCAACGGCCACCGCGAGGCCGTCGACTTCATCATTGGCACGTTCCTGCAGCCTGGCCAGGAAAAGCTCATTCCGCGCGACGTGCTCGAGCCCAGCGATCCGGTCCAGTTGCTGGTCTACGCATCCCACCAGGCGCAGCAACATAGCGAGCAGCGCATGTGGTCTTGTGCCATCCTCAAGGTGATGCATGCGATTTTCTACATCGACAACAACCTGGAGCTTCGCCACTTCAATACGATCCGCGATCAGGTGTTCGCCACACTCGACGAAGTGATCCACGAAGACGACGAGGGCCATTATTTCCTGTCCAACGGCGAGCTGTGCCTACCCCTGCACCATCTCGAACGCAAGCGCAACAAGGGGCGCAACAGCATCTTGCTCAAGCTGCTGCAAAAGGCGGCTTATCTGGCGCAGGATATTTATGATCATCTGGGTGTACGCCTTGTCTTCGGCACCCGCTTCGAATGCCTGCTGGCATTGGAGACCCTGCAGCGCGCGCACATCCTGTCCATCACCAATATCGAACCCAATCGCACCCGCAACACCTTGCTCGACCTGGAAGCGGCCAAGGAAATCTTCGTGAAATACCGCTGCATGCTGGAGCGCAGCCACGAGTATCCGGCCGAGCTGCTGCAAAAGATGGACGCGGAGCTCCTGGCCGCCGCCAAGCGCCAGACGCGTGCCGACAATCCCCATAGCGGGGCCGATTTCAGCAGCATCCAGGTCACGGTGCGCAAGATGATCCACCTGCAGGCCGAGCAAGGCTATCCTGAAACGGCGGGCCAGGATTATGACGTGGGCTTTTTCTTCGACTATGAACTGCAGTTGATGGACAAGGAAAGCCACCAGCGCAGCATGACCGGGCCGTCCAGCCACGACGCATACAAGCGCCGCCAGGTCGAGACAGCCCGCCTGCGCGTTTTCGGGCGTGAATTGAGCGACTGGATCGCTGCGCATTCCAGCGCAGCACCGGAGTCGGAGCCGCTGGCGGCATTGTCTCCCGCGGCCTGACCCGATCGAGGCGGCGCCCTGGTACTTTGGCTTTCCGAATCAAGGGAGCGTGCGCACTGTGCCTTCAGGGGCCAGCAGACGATGGTCGACTGGGACGAAAGCTAAACACTGAATCGCCACGAGTTTCCTAGACACTCGCGAGTCGCTTGAAATACTGCTTTTCATACTCGACCGGCGACAAGTCATTGCTGAAGCTGTGCCGGCGCTTCGGATTGTAGAACATCTCGATGTAATCGAAGACATCTTGCCTTGCCTCTTCCCGGGTGCCGT
>NZ_WNKZ01000136.1 GCF_009720835.1 Pseudoduganella buxea | reverse complement strand
GGCGGCACTGGCGACAGCGGTAGCGCTGCAGGCCGCGCAGGATGCCGTGACGGTACAGCTTGTCGGCGCCGCAGTGGGGGCAACAGCGCATGCGCGCGCCCCGTTCCTCGATGATGGCCAGGCAGTCGGCCAATGAGGCGCAGCCATCGAACAGACGGCGCAAGCCGTCACCCTGCTCGCCGGTCAGCCGGGTCAGCCACGCCAGGCACTGCGTCCGCACCGCCGCGTACTCGTCGATTTCCATGCCCGCCTCCGTCTTGGTTCATGCCAACTTACGGTATGACAATGGTCGAGCCAACAAGTTCCTTGCGACCGGGGCACAGCGCCCAAAAAAACGGCGCCCCGCGGGGCGCCGTTCTTCATTGCCGCGCCGCCGTCAGGCGCGCAGCGCGCTGGCCGCCTTGGCCAGCGTCGTGATGTGGGCCCAGTCGCCGGCCTTGATGGCGTCGCGCGGCGTCAGCCACGACCCGCCCACGCAGGCCACGTTCTTCAGCGCCAGGAAGGCAGGCGCCGTTTCCAGCGAAATGCCGCCGGTGGGGCAGAACGTGATGTCCGACAGGGGGCCGGCGATGGCGTTCAGCATGCCGACGCCACCCGCCGGCACGGCCGGGAACAGCTTCAGTTGCCGGAAGCCCTGCTCGCGTGCCTTCATCACTTCCGAAGGGGTCATCACGCCCGGCAGCAGCGGCAGGCCGGACGACTTCTGCGCGGCGATCAGCGCGTCCGTCAGGCCAGGCGAGACGCCGAACACGGCGCCGGCGTCGCGCGCGGCGGCGAATTCCTCGGGTGCCGTCAACGTGCCGACGCCGACGATGGCGCCTTCGACGCCGCTCATGGCGCGGATCGCGGCCAGGCCATGCTCCGTGCGCAGGGTCACTTCCAGCACGCGGATGCCGCCTGCCACCAGCGCCTTGGCCAGCGGTACGGCGTGGTCGGGATCATCGATCGCGATCACGGGGATCACGGCCGAGGTACGCATAATGTCGAGCAGAGTCATGGTCATGGCGCTTTCTTAACGAGGAAGTCTTCATCGGAACCGGGCACGGTATTGCCCACATTGTCGCCACCGTGCAGTTCCACGGTGGTGTCGATCGGCGACGGCAGGCCGAAGGTCGTCGCGCCATGTTCGGCCGCGCTGACGGTGCTGCGGAACATGCCGAACAATTCGCGGCCCATGCCCACGTGGCTCGGCGTCAGGTCGGCCTGCGCCATCGCGCGCGAATGCCAGACCTGGTCGCCCACCAGCGCTTCGAGCGTGCCGGTGGCGGCATCGACGCGGATCACGTCGCCGTCGCGCACCAGGCCCAGGGGGCCGCCGGCCAGCACTTCGGGCGACACGTGGATTGCCGCCGGCACCTTGCCCGAGGCGCCCGACATGCGCCCGTCCGTCACCAGCGCGACCTTGCGGCCGGCATCCTGCAGGTTGGCCAGCGCCGGGGTCAGCGCATGCAGCTCGGGCATGCCGTTGGCGCGGGGGCCTTGGAAGCGCAGCACGGCCACGAAATCGCGATCGAGCTTGCCGGCCTTGTAGTCGGCCATGAAGTCTTCCTGCGAATTGAACACGATCGCCGGCGCTTCCACCGAGCGGTGCTCCGGCTTCACGGCCGACACCTTCATCACGGCGCGGCCCAGGTTACCCCGCACCAGCACCATGCCGCCGTCCTTCGAGAACGGCTCGGCTGCCGTGCGCACCACGTTCGAATCGGCCGACACGGCCGGCGAATCCTTGAACACGACATCCTTGCCGCCTTCGGCCAGGAAGGGCTCCTTGCAGTGGTTGCGCAGGCCCTTGCCCAGGATGGTGGTGACGTCGTCATGCAGCAGGCCGGCGTCGAGCAGCTCGCGGATGACGAAGCCGGTGCCGCCGGCGGCGTGGAAGTGGTTCACGTCCGCCTCGCCGTTCGGGTAGATGCGCGCCAGCAGCGGTACCACGGCGGACAGGTCGTTGAAATCGTCCCAGTCGATGACGATGCCGGCCGCCTTGGCGATGGCCGGCAGGTGCAGCGTGTGGTTGGTCGAGCCGCCCGTGGCCAGCAGTGCGACGATGGCGTTGACGATGGATTTCTCATCGACGATGTGGCCGACCGGGATGTACTCGTTGCCCAGCTCCGTGATCACCGCGGCGCGGCGGGCGGCGGCGGCCGTCAGCTGCTCGCGCAGCTCGGTGCCCGGCGTGATGAAGGCGGCGCCCGGCAGGTGCAGGCCCATGACTTCCATCAGCATCTGGTTGCTGTTGGCGGTGCCGTAGAAGGTACAGGTGCCGGCGCCGTGGTAGGACTTGGCCTCGCCTTCGAGCAGCTCGTCGCGCGTGGCCTTGCCCTGCGCGTAGCGCTGGCGGATGGCCGCTTTTTCCTTGTTCGACAGGCCTGACGTCATCGGCCCGGCCGGCACGAACACGGCCGGCAGGTGGCCGAAATGCAGGGCGCCGATCAACAGGCCCGGCACAATCTTGTCGCACACGCCCAGGTACAGGGCCGCGTCGAACATATTGTGCGACAGCGCGATGGCCGTGCTCATGGCGATGGCGTCGCGCGAGAACAGCGACAGCTCCATGCCCGGCTGGCCCTGCGTGACGCCGTCGCACATGGCGGGCACGCCGCCGGCGAACTGCGCCACGGCGCCCACTTCGCGCACGGCATCCTTGATGATGGGCGGGAAGTGCTCGAAGGGCTGGTGGGCCGACAGCATGTCGTTGTAGGCCGAGACGATGGCCACGGACGGCTTCTTCACTTCGCGCAGCACCAGCTTGTCGTTGGCGGGGAAGGCGGCGAAGCCGTGAGCCAGGTTGGTGCAGGCCAGGGTGCCGCGCTGCGGCCCCTTGACACGGGCGGCTTCCAGATGGGCCAGGTAGGCGCCGCGCGACGGACGGCTGCGCGCGACGATGCGCGCGGTGACTTGTTCGAGGACTGGGTGCAAGGCCATTATGCTTCCTTATCGATGAATTACCGAAATTTTACTACAGAAGCCGCAGGCGTGCAGCACTGGCGGCTTTCAGAGTGAAGCGCGGGCGGCAAACGTCGCACAAGCCATGATGTCGGAGAGATTTTTTGCGGCTTTTTGGCTGGAACTGTAGTGAACTTACGGTCTTTTCCTGTATTATTAGCCAATGTTCCCAACTGACTTAGCTATTCATCAGCTTAATAACCAGCTAACTAACCAGCTAACTACCAGCTTATGCGCCAGCCTGCCCTGACCACGACCGCCAGCTTCTCCGCCCTGCAATCCCACGCCGTCGACGCCGTCGACTGGCAGATCCGCCAGCTGTTCGCGAACGATCCCCAGCGCTTCCCGAAGCTGACCGTGGACGCGGCCGGCCTGTTCCTGGACTATTCGAAGAACAGGCTGGACGGCAGGACCGTCGAGCTGCTGGTCGACCTGGCCCGCGAACGGGGCGTCGAGGCCCAGCGCGATGCCATGTTTTCCGGTGACAAAATTAATCTTACCGAACATCGCAGCGTGCTGCACACGGCCCTGCGTATGCCGCGCGGCAAGGCGCTGGTGGTGGACGGCCAGGACGTCAATGCCGACGTCCACGCGGTGCTCGACCGTGTCAAGGCCTTCACCGACAAGGTGCGCGCCGGTACGTGGCTGGGCCGCAGCGGCAAGCCTATTACCGACGTCGTCAATATCGGCATCGGCGGCTCCGACCTGGGCCCGAAAATGGCCGTGCTGGCGCTGCGCTCGTATGCCCACCCGCGCCTGGCCATGCACTTCGTGTCGAACGTGGACGGCCACGACATGGACGCCGTGCTGGCCCGCGTCGATCCGGAGACCACCCTGTTCATCGTCGCGTCGAAAACCTTCACGACGGCCGAGACCATGCTGAACGCGCAGACGGCGCGGCGCTGGTTCCTCGGCACCGGCAAGGAAGAAGACCTGGCGCGCCATTTCGTCGCGGTGTCGACCAACACGGAAGCGGTGCGCGCCTTCGGCATCGATCCGGACAATATGTTCCCGTTCTGGGACTGGGTCGGCGGGCGCTATTCGCTGTGGTCGGCCATCGGCCTGTCGGTGGCGCTGGCCGTGGGCTTCGGCTATTTCGAGACGCTGCTCGAAGGCGCCCATGCGATGGACGAGCACTTCCGCACCGCGCCGCTGGCCGAGAACATGCCCGTGCTGCTGGCCCTGATCGGCTTCTGGAACCGCCAGTTCCTGGGCGCCGCCTCGCTGTCGATCGCGCCGTACCACCAGGACCTGAACCGCTTCCCCGCCTACCTGCAGCAGCTCGACATGGAAAGCAACGGCAAGCGCGTGACGAAAGGCGGCCAGAGCGTCGATACGCCGACCTGCCCGATCGTCTGGGGCGAATGCGGCACCAACGCGCAGCATGCCTACTTCCAGCTGCTGCACCAGGGCACCGACATCGTGCCGATCGACTTCATTGCCGCGCTGCGCGCCACGCACGACCTGCCGGGCCACCACGACGCGCTGCTGGCCAACTGCTTCGCCCAGTCCGAGGCCTTCATGAAGGGCAAGAGCGGCGACGAAGTGCGCGCCGAGCTGCAGGCCCAGGGTGTGCCCGAGGCGAAGATCGACGAACTGGTGCCGCACAAGACCTTCCCCGGCAACCGCCCGTCGAACACCATCCTGATGGACCAGCTGACGCCGGCCACCCTGGGTGCCCTGATCGCGCTGTACGAACACAAGACGTTCGTGCAGGGCGTGCTGTGGGATATCGCCAGCTTCGACCAGTGGGGCGTGGAACTGGGCAAGGTGCTGGCCAAGAAGATCCAGGCCGAGCTGGAAGGCGAGGTCGACCCGCAAGCACACGACAGCTCCACCAATGGCCTGATCGTCATGGCCAAGGGAGCCAAGGTCCAATGAGCGCGAACGACTTCCAGGTAGTGTGGGACGACGCCATGCAGGTGGGCGAAGGCCCGCTGTGGCATCCGCTCGAACAGGCCCTGTACTGGGTCGATATCGACGGGCGCGCCGTGCACCGCCTCGTCGCCGCGACGGGCAAGCATGATGCGTGGCCGATGGCGACGGAGCCTTCCGCGCTGGCCCGCACGGAAGGCGGCATCGTCGTCGCCACCCGCGCCGGCTTCGTGCTGCTCGACCCGTCCACGGGCGGCGTGACCGATATCGCCCCTGCCCCGTTCGACCAGGCCAAAGCCCGCTTCAACGACGGCAAGGCCGATGCGGCCGGGCGATTCTGGGTCGGCACGATCTACGAGCCGCGCGACCAGCCGGCAGCCGAGATGTATGTGCTGGAGCGGGGCCAGGTGCGCCTGGCCTGGTCCGGCGGCATGACCAACTCGAACGGCCTGGCCTTCAGCCCGGACAACGCCACCATGTACCACGCCGACACGACGGCCCACCGCGTCAGCCGCTATGACTTCGACGTGGCCACGGGCACGGCCAGCAATGGCCGCGAACTGCTGCAGTTCTCGATGGACAAGGCGAACAATTACGGCGGCCGGCCCGATGGCGCGGCCGTCGACAGCGAAGGCAATTACTGGGTGGCCATGTTCGAGGGCGGCCGCATCGTCAAGCTGTCACCAATGGGCGAACCCCTGGACGAGATTTCCCTGCCGCTGCGCTGCCCCACGATGGTGGCGTTTGGCGGCGCCGACCTGCGCACCCTGTACATCACCAGCGCAGGCAAGCGGCCCGAAGCAGAGCTGGCGCAGTATCCGCTGTCCGGCAAGGTACTGGCGATTCGTGTGCCCGTTGCCGGCCTGGAGCAACCCGCGTATGTTCGCTGAAAGGCCGGCCGATGGCGGCTGCGAAGCACGCCCCGGCATCCTGTAGTATATTTTCACCAGACGATTGATATCCGGTAGTATTTTTCCACAGAATTCAACACTACATATTATGGCTCTCACTGATTTTGACCTGGTACTGTTCGGCGGCAGCGGCGATCTCGCGATGCGCAAATTGCTGCCCGCGATGTTCTCGCGCGACGTGTGCGGCGACCTGCCGCCGAGCGCGCGCATCATCTGCATCGGCCGGCACGACGACAGCACGGAAGAATTCATCGAGACGGTCAACACGACGTCGCGCCCGCACATCAAGTCGCCCAAGGTGACGCCGGAATCGTGGGCGCGCTTCACCAGCCGCATCGTCTACGTGTCCGTCAACGCCACCGACTCGGCGTCCTACCAGTCGCTGGCGGCCGTGCTGCGCCCCGATCCCAGCCTGAACCGGGTCTACTACCTGGCCACGCCGCCGGCCCTGTTCGCGCAGATCTGCGACAACCTGAAGGAAAACGGCCTGGTCACGCCGAATTCGCGCGTCGTGCTGGAAAAGCCGCTGGGCCGCGACCTGGAGTCGGCCAAGCAGATCAACCGCGAAGTGGGTGAAGTGTTCGAGGAATCGCAGATCTACCGGATCGACCACTACCTGGGCAAGGAGACCGTGCAGAACCTGCTGGCCCTGCGCTTCGGGAACATCCTGTTCGAACCGCTGTGGCGCCGTGAATGGATTTCGGACGTGCAGATCACCATCGCCGAAAAGCTCGGCGTGGGCAACCGCATCGGCTACTACGACACGTCCGGCGCCCTGCGCGACATGCTGCAGAACCACCTGCTGCAACTGCTGTGCATCGTGGCGATGGAGCCGCCCGCGTCGATCGCGCCCGATGCCGTGCGCGACGCCAAGCTGCAGGTACTGCGTTCGCTCAAGCGCTTCACGCCGACCACGCTGGCGCAGAACATCGTGCGCGGCCAGTACCGCGCCGGCCACGTCGACGGCCAGCCGGTGCCGAGCTACCGCGACGAGCCGGACGCGCCGCAGAACAGCCGCACCGAGACCTTCGTTGCGATGAAGGCGGAGATCGACACGTGGCGCTGGGCCGGCGTGCCGTTCTACCTGCGCACCGGCAAGCGCATGGCAGACGGCCTGGCCGAAATCGTCGTGCGCTTCAAGCAGATCCCCCACTCGATCTTCAACCAGCCGACATCGTCGTTCCAGCCCAATTCGCTGGTGATCCGCCTGCAGCCGGACGAAGGCCTGCGCATGAACCTGATGGCCAAGACGCCGGGCGAAGGCATGCGCCTGAAACCGGCCGAGCTGGAACTGGACTTCCGCGAAAGCTTCAAGGCCCCGCGCATGGACGCCTACGAGCGCCTGCTGCTCGACGTGCTGCGCGGCCAGCTGACCCTGTTCATGCGCGGCGACGAACTGGAAGCGGCCTGGGAATGGGTCGAACCCATCCTGGACAACTGGGAGCAGGACGACACGGCACCGCTGCCGTACACGTCGGGCACGTGGGGCCCGGCCGCCGCCAGCGCGCTGATCGGCCGCGACGGCCTGCAGTGGCGCGAGGAAGCACTGCCCGAGGACTGAATGACCCTGCATGCCAGCGCGCCGTTCGACACGGCGCAGGCGGCGGAGCCGGTGGCAGCACCGGCGCCGCCGCCCTCCCCTTACTCGATTCCACCGCATTTGACACCGATGCTACTCGACTCCATCCGCACCCAGCTCGACTCGCTGTCCAAATCGGAACGCAAGGTGGCGCTGGCCGTGCTCGACAATCCGTCGCGCACGGTGAGTTCGAACATCACGGCGCTGGCCAAGAGCGCCCAGGTGTCCGAACCCACCGTGGTACGCTTCTGCCGCACCCTGGGCTACGACGGCTGGCACGAATTCAAGCTGAAGCTGGCCCAGGGCCTGGCGCTGGCATTGCCCGGCCTGAACGAGGCGCCGTCGCAGGACGACCTGGCGTCGGACCTGGTCAACAAGATCTGCAGCCGCTCGATCAACACCCTGCTGGACCTGCGCAACAATCTGCACCACGAACCGGTGCAGGCCGCGCTCGACATCCTGTCGCGCGCGAAGAAGATCGAATTCTACGGCCAGGGCACGTCCGGCATCGTCGCCGCCGACGCCCAGCACAAGTTCTTCCGCTCCGGCGTGCCGACGGTGGCCTATTCCGACCCGGCCATCCACAGCATCGCCGCCGCCCTGTTGAAGAAAGGCGACTGCGTCGTGGCCATTTCCCAGCGCGGCAACAGCCCGGCCCTGGTCCGCTCGGTCCAGCTGGCCCGCGACGGCGGCGCCGACATCATCGTGCTGGCCCCGTCGGGCACGCCGCTGGCCGACCTGGCCCACGTGCTGATCCCGATCGACCTGATCTTCAACACCGACCCCTACACCCCCATCTCGGCCCGCCTGGCCTACCTCGTCGTCATCGACGTGCTGGCCGTCGGCCTGGCCCTGCAGCGCGGCCCCGAGTTCCGGCGCCAGATGCAGAACGCCCAGAAGGCGCTGCAGGAGTTCGAGGTGCAGTTCGATTCCTTTATCGGCTGAGGCCTGACACCTCATCCGGCGTCAGACACAAGTTTGCAGATAGTCGCTTCAAAATCGGTCGGTCCGCCGCAGCGGTCGGACACCGGTTTTGAAGCCACAAAACAAACGAATTGCTACGCAGCCAGCGCGGCGCGGCGCCGCCCGGCGGCCGGTTCCACTGCGCCGTACACCTCGTGCGCCACCATCTCCGCCGTTGCCGCCGCCAGGGTCCAGCCCAGGTGGCCGTGGCCCGTGTTGTAGAATACGAAGGGCGTGCGGCCCCTGCCGACCCGGGGCATCATGTCCGGCATCATCGGGCGCAGGCCGGCCCAGGGCACGATGCTTTTCGTCGAGACGCCGGGGAAGCAGCTTTCCACCCAGTCGACCAGCGGACGAATACGCTCGGCCCGGATATCGCGGTCGAAGCCGGCGAATTCGGCCGTGCCGGCCACGCGCAGGCGGTCCTGGCCGAAGCGGCTGGCCACCAGCTTGGTCGCATCGTCGAGCAGGCTGACGGTGGGCGCGGCGGCCTGGCTGGCATTGTCCGGCAGGTTGACCGTGATCGAGTAGCCCTTGACGGGATAGACGTTGACCCGGTCGCCCACCATCGCGGCCAGCCGGCGGCTGGCGGTGCCGGCGCAGACGACGGCCGCGTCGAAACGGTAGCTGTCTTTCACGCCCGCGTGGCGCACGGTGACAGTGGCCCCATGCTCGCCCGCCGCCAGCGCCAGCACGTCGCGCTGGCACAGCATCGCCACGCCGTGGCGTTCGCAGGCCCGGGCCAGGCCGGACGTGAACTTGTGGATGTCGCCGCTGCTGTCGCTTTCCGTGTAAAAGCCGCCATAGTAGGCGCCGGCCAGGGCCGGCTCGATGTCGCGCATTTCCTGCGGCGTCACGGCCTGGCGCGGCAGGCCGCCCTGGGCCAGCAGCCTGGTGACATCGGCCGCGCGCTCGAAGCCGGCCTTGTCGCGGTAGATGTGCAGGATGCCTTCGCGGCGCTGGTCGAAGGCGATGCCCTCGGCGGCGGCCCAGGCGAACAGGTGCTCGCGGGCGGCGACGGCCATGCGCGCCGTGGCCACCGTATTGTCGCGGTAGCGGGGAATGGCGGCGACGAATTCGGCGAACCAGGACAGCTTGTGCCACGTCGGCGACGGGTGCACCAGCAGCGGCGCGTCGCGCCGGGTCATCCAGGCCAGGCCCTTCTTCACGGTGGACCAGTGGTTCCACACTTCCGCGTTCGATGCCGACAGCTGGCCGCCGTTGGCGTACGAAGTCTCCATGGCCGGGTAGCGGTGCTGCTCGAACAGGGTGACGGCCAGGCCCCGTTGGGCCAGTGCGTAGGCGGTGGTGACGCCCGTGATGCCGCCGCCGATGACTGCGATGGTTTTCATGATGGATCTTCCATTCCGGCGCGATGAGGGGACGCGGCGCACGCGCGCCACGCCACCCCCTCTGTCCGGGACCTGAGAGATTCACGCCTGCCGCGCGATCGGCGCGGCGGGCACTTGCTCCTTCGGTGCGCCGCGCGCGCCTGCGCCGGCAACTCTTCAGAGTGCGGATGCGCTACCGGTCCTTGGGCCTGAGAGATTGACGGGGCGGTTGCTCCTTCGGCGCTGGCATGGCCAGACTCTCCCGATAACGCGTAACATTGGCTTTTAGCCAACGGCAGCAAGGATACCGCAGTTTCCCGCCTTTGCCAGCGGCCCGGGCGAAAAAATCGTTGCCGCCGCAACGGCGCGGCTCGCGCCTTCGACCAGTTTCGGTACAATAGTCTTTTGCCCTCACCACCTTTCGGCCCGTCATGAATCAACTCGAACAGCTCAAGCAATACACCAAGGTCGTTGCCGACACCGGCGACTTCCAGTCGATCAAGCAGTACACGCCGCGCGACGCCACCACCAATCCGTCGCTGATCCTGAAGGCGGTGCAGAAGGACGAATACAAGCCGCTCTTGGAAAAGGCCGTGCGCGACAACCCGCACGCCTCCACCGGCGCCGTCATCGACAAGCTCCTGATCGCCTTCGGCGGCGAGATCCTGAAGATCGTCTCGGGTCGCGTTTCGACCGAGATCGACGCCAAGCTGTCCTTCGACGTGGAAGCCAACGTGGCCAAGGGCCGCGAGCTGATCGACCTGTACGAGCGCGCCGGCTTCGACCGCGAGCGCGTGCTGATCAAGATCGCCTCCACGTGGGAAGGCATCAAGGCGGCCGAAATCCTGGAAAAGGAAATGATCCACTGTAACCTCACGCTGCTGTTCTCGCTGCCCCAGGCGATCGCCTGCGCCGAGGCGGGCGTGCAGCTGATTTCCCCGTTCGTGGGCCGCATCTACGACTGGCACAAGAAGCAGACCGGCATCGACTACCAGGGCGCGGAAGACCCGGGCGTGCAGTCCGTGCGCCGCATCTACAACTACTTCCGCAAGTTCGGCTACGAGACCGAAGTAATGGGCGCGAGCTTCCGCAACACCAGCCAGATCCTGGAACTGGCCGGCTGCGACCTGCTGACGATCAGCCCCGACCTGCTGCAGAAGCTGGCCGACACCGAAGCCCCGGTCGAGCGCAAGCTGTCGGCCGAATCGGCTTCCGGCGCCCAGGCCAAGATGAGCGTGGACGAGAAGACCTTCCGCTTCATGCTCAATGAAGACGCGATGGCCACCGAGAAGCTGGCCGAAGGCATCCGCGCCTTCTGCGCCGATTCGGGCAAGCTGAAACAGATCATCTCCGGCATGCGCTGAGCGCGGCACGGCATCGACGACCAAAAGGGAGCTTCGGCTCCCTTTTGTTTTGGCTCTGTGCCCCGGTCGCAAGGAACTTGTTGGCTCGACCATTGTCATACCGTAAGTTGGCATCAGCCAGGACGGAGGCGGGCATGGAAATCGACGAGTACGCGGCGGTGCGGACGCAGTGCCTGGCGTGGCTGACCAGGCTGACGGGGGAACAGGGCGACGGCTTGCGCCGTCTGTTCGAACGTTGTGCCTCGCTGGCCGATTGCCTGGCCATCATCGAGGCACGGGGCGCGCGCCTGCGCCGGTGCCCGCACTGCGACGGCGACAAGCTGTATCGCCACGGCATCCTGCGCGGCCTGCAGCGCTACCGCT
>NZ_WNKZ01000135.1 GCF_009720835.1 Pseudoduganella buxea | reverse complement strand
GCCAGGCACTGCGTCCGTACGGCCTGGTACTCGTCGATTTCCATGCCCACCTCCGTCTTGGTTCATGCCAACTTACGGTATGACAATGGTCGAGCCAACAAGTTCCTTGCGACCGGGGCACAGCGCCAAAAAAAAGGCGCCCCGCAAGTCCGGGACTGGCGGGGCGCTGCGTTTCAAGTTGTGCTTATATTAGAACGGGATATCGTCATCCATATCGGAGAAGTTCGGTGCCGGCTTCGGAGCCGGGCGCGGGGCCGGGGCCGATTGCTGCGGGCGTGGAGCCGGACGGCTTGGTGGCGCGTCGTAGCCGCCCATGTCGTCGCCACCGCCCATGCCGCCACCCATGCCGCCGCCTTCGCCCATGCCCTGGCGGCCGCCCAGCATCTGCATCTCCTGCGCGATGATGTCGGTCGCGTACTTTTCGACGCCGTCCTTGTCCGTGTATTTACGGGTCTGCAGGCGGCCTTCGACGTAGACGGACGAGCCCTTCTTCAGGTACTGGCCAACGATCTCGGCCAGGCGGCCGAAGAACGAGATGCGGTGCCACTCAGTGACTTCCTTCTGCTCGCCGGTATTCTTGTCCTTGCTGCGGAACGAGGTGGCAACGGCAATATTGGCGATGGCATCGCCGCTCGGCATATAGCGGATCTCCGGGTCACGGCCCAGGTTGCCGACGATGATGACTTTGTTGACTGACGCCATGTAAAACTCCTGCTTACCCAGAATATTTCTCGGGTATAAGATTATTAATAATGCATCGAACAGTCCAAGCAAATTTGCCGAGCTGCATCAAAAGCCCCGCTGCAAACCCTTGCGCGCGTCCGTTGCGTGATTGAATTCGGAACCATGCAGTTTACCGTACTTTGACTGTTTACAAGAGCTTTCGTGGTCGGCCGCGTGACGTACCTCAACCGGTCCGCGCCCAGGGTAGCGTTGCGCCCGGTCGCTGTCCGGCACGGCGAACGACTGCCGGCTGTCGCGAGCCGCCCCGCTGGACGGTATGAATGGTCGAAGCAGCAAGGCATGCGACGAAAGCACGGTGCGACAGGCGATGCCGGGCTGAATTCCTAGCGCACCGCGGACTTCACTGCAGAGAAATTTTCGCCATCGATTGAAAGCGTTACATAATTTGGACAGTTATTAATAAAAAAACACTTGCCGAAAATGCTCTGCTAGACTTCTCTACAACAACATTTCTCTAGAGAGGGCTCTTCCCCCATGACCCGACTCCTACCGCTGGCCTGTCTCGCCCTGCTCGGCAATATCTCTGCCCAGGCGCAGGAAGCGATGGCCAGCGCAGCCGGTTCCGCCGCTGCACCGCGGCCCGAACCCGCGGCCGCCGCCGCGCCGGTGACGGCGGTGACGATCACGGGGACGGCAATCTCCGATACCCAGGCCCGCCAGGACAGCACCGCCGCGAAAACCGTGATCGGCCGTGCCGAGATCGACCGGCATGGCGCCACCAGCATGGGCGAGATCCTGAAACGGCTGCCGGGCATCACCATCAACAGCGCTCCTGGCCGCAGCGGCGGCGAAATCCGCATGCGCGGCCTGGGCAATGGTTATACCCAGGTTCTCGTCAACGGCGAGCGGCCCCAGGCCGGTTTCTCGCCGGAGTCGCTGGTGCCGGAACAGGTTGAACGCATTGAAATCATCCGGGGCGCGGTGGCCGAATACAGCGCGCAGGGCATCGCGGGCACGATCAATATCGTGCTGCGCGAAGGCTACCGCCAAAAGGACGTCCAGCTGCGGCTGACCGACACGTTCGACGACGGCAAGCACAGCCCGATCGTTTCCATTTCGCTGCCCGGCAAGAACGGCGCACTCACATGGCTGCTGACGGCGACGGCCACGTCGAACATCGAGAAGGACGACAGCACGACCTCGTATGTGGACATGCTGGCCGACGCTACCGTCGTGCGTGCCGAAACCGCCACCGACCATATCAAGCCGCGCAACAACATGCTGCAGGTCGCGCCGCGCATCACGTACCGGTTCGCCAACGGCGACACGCTCAACTTCCAGCCCGCGCTGTCGGCCAGCCATTCGCACAACAGCATCCGGGGCACGCTGGCGCAGCGCATCGGCAGCGCTGCGCCGGAATACGCCCGGGTCTTCGGCAACGGCGACGCCGACGCCGTGTTCTTCCGAGGCACCGGCAACTGGCTGCACAAGATGGCACAGGGCGGCAAGCTCGACGTGAAGTTCAGCCTGGGCGCCGGCCGTACCGAGTCGACGGCGGCACGCGACCAGTACGATGCCGCCGGCGTCCTGCTGGACCGCTACGACGACCGCGACAAGGCGCGCGGCTGGGGCATCACCAACGGTGCCAAATACACGCGGCCGCTGGCAAAGGGGCACGTCATTGCCGCGGGCTGGGATGCCGAGGCGGGCTACAGCCGCCGCCGCACCGACGCCTTGCGCAATGGCGCGCCCATATTCGCCGACGCCGGTGGCGAAGTCAGTGCCGACACCTTGCGCCTGGGCCTGTACGTGCAGGATGAATGGGAGATCACGCCCCAATGGTCCGCCTATCTGGGCCTGCGCTGGGAAGGCTTGCGCATCAAGGCCGAGGAACAGGCGCGCGCCATCTCCAATCGCGCTTCCGTGCTGAGCCCCATCCTGCACACCGTATGGCGCATCCCGGGCACGACGAAGGACCAAGTCAGGGCCAGCCTGAGCCGCGCCTACCGCGCGCCGCAGTTGACGGAGTTGCTGGCGACGCCGCTGGCAAGCCGCCTGAACGGCCCCACCCGCCCCGACCGCATGGGCAATCCCGACCTGAAGCCGGAACTGGCGCAAGGCCTGGACCTGGCATACGAACACTACCTGGGCAAGAGCGGCATCGTCAGCGCGGGCGGCTTCGTGCGCCGTATCGACGACCTGATCCGGCGCGAACTGTCGCTGGTGCAGACGGCACAGGGCCTGCGCTGGGTGTCCCGTCCCGCCAATGCGGGCGATGCCCGCTCCAGCGGCATCGAGCTGGAAGCCAAGCTGATGGCCTCCGAGCTGTGGCAGGATGCGCCGAAGGTCGACCTGCGTGCCAACTACAGTTACTTCTGGTCCAGCGTAGACCAGGTGCCGGGCCCGGACAACCGGCTCGACCAGCAAGTTCGCCAGACCGGCAACCTGGGCATCGACTACCATCTCAACAAGCTGCCGCTGAGCATTGGCGGCACCTATAACTGGACCCCCGCCGGCGCCGTCCAGCTCAGCAGCGTCGAACGCGTCGTTACCGGTGCCAAGCGCCAGCTCGACATTTACGCGCTGTGGAAGTTCGATGCCAACACCAACCTGCGCATCGGCGGCCGCAACCTGCTCGCGCAGGACTACCTGAGCGACCGGATCGTTGCGACCGGCCTGCTGACGCAAGGGGCCGCCACGGCGACCAGCACAAGAGCAACCTGGACAATCAAGCTGGAAACCAAGCTTTGAGTCTGCTTCATCAGTATTGTTTCACCGTTTTCAGCAGCTACATTCTCTCAACGATGTCGCATGAACGAAACTACTATGACCGACGCTCGCCGGCACCCTGCCCATGCCCCCTCCACGCTCGACAGCTGGCGTGACGCCGCCGCACGGGCAGCGCCGCAGCAGGACCCGGCGCGGCTCGATACGCCGCTGCCCGAAGGCATCGTGCTGCGGGCCCTGTACACCAGCGCCGATACTGCCGGCCTGCCCCACACCGACACCCTGCCCGGTTTCACGCCGTTCATTCGCGGGCCGCAACCGACGATGTATGTGACACGACCGTGGACGATCCGGCAATATGCCGGTTTCTCCACGGCCGCCGAATCGAACGCCTTCTACCGGCAGGCGCTGGCCGGCGGCGCGCAGGGCATCTCCGTCGCCTTCGACCTGCCGACCCACCGGGGCTACGATTCCGACCATCCGCGCGTGACGGACGATGTCGGCAAGGCCGGGGTCGCCATCGACTCCGTCGAGGACATGAAAATCCTGTTCGACGGCATCGCGCTGGACCAGGTCTCCGTATCGATGACGATGAACGGCGCCGTCCTGCCCGTGCTGGCCGGCTTCATCGTGGCGGCCGAGGAACAGGGCGTGCGCCAGGAGCAGTTGAGCGGCACGATCCAGAACGATATCCTCAAGGAATTCCTGGTCCGCAATACCTATATCTATCCCCCCGCACCGTCGATGCGGATCGTCGCCGACATCATCACGTACACGTCGCGGCATATGCCGCGCTTCAATTCGATCTCGATTTCCGGCTACCACATCCAGGAGGCCGGCGCGAACCCGACACTGGAATTGGCGCTGACCCTGGCGGACGGCATCGAGTACGTCCGCACCGCGCTGGCGGCCGGGCTCGACGTCGACGCCTTTGCCGGCCGCCTGTCATTCTTCTTTGCCACCGGCATGTCGTTCTACCTGGAAGTGGCGAAGCTGCGCGCCGCCCGCCTGCTGTGGTCGCGCATCATGACGGACTTCGGCGCGCGTTCGCCGAAATCGCTGATGCTGCGCACGCACTGCCAGACGGCCGGCTCCTCGCTGACGGTGCAGGAGCCGTACAACAATGTCGTGCGTACCACGATCGAGGCGATGGCCGCCGTGTTCGGCGGGACCCAGTCGCTGCACACCAACTCGCTCGACGAAGCGATCTCGCTGCCCAGCGAAGCGGCGGCGCGCATCGCGCGCAATACCCAACTGATCCTGCAGGAGGAAACGCAGATCGCCAATGTCGTCGATCCCTGGGCCGGCTCCTACATGATGGAGAAGCTGACGCAGGACGTGGCCGACCGCGCCTGGGCGCTGATCGAGGAAATCGAAGCGATGGGTGGCATGACGCTGGCCGTCGAGTCCGGCTGGGTCAAGCTGAAGATCGAGGCCTCGGCCACGGAAAAACAGGCCCGCATCGACAGCGGCAGGGAAGTGATCGTCGGAGTCAACAAATACCAGTATCGCGGCGCGGCGCAGGAAGCCGTCGCCCCGCGCGACATCGACAATGCCGCCGTGCGCGACACCCAGCTGGCCATGCTGCGCGCCTTGCGCGAGCGGCGCGACCAGGCCGCCGTCGACGCGGCATTGGCCGCGCTGACGGCCGCGGCCGAACACGGCACCGGCAACCTGCTGGAATTGGCGATCGCGGCCGCACGACTGCGCGCGACCGTGGGCGAGATGAGCCACGCGCTCGAGCGCGTGTGGGGCCGCCATCGGGCCGCCACCCAGCTGGTCAGCGGGCTGTATGGCGCGGCCTTCAAGGACGACCTCAACTGGGCACGCCTGAAAAATCGCATCGTCGCGTTCGACAGCCAGCATGGCCGCCGCCCCCGCATCCTCGTCGTCAAGCTGGGCCAGGATGGCCATGACCGCGGCGCCAAGATCGTCGCCAGCGCCTTTGCCGATGTCGGCTTCGATGTCGACGTCGGCCCCCTGTTCCAGACCCCGGCCGAGGCGGCACGCCAGGCCATCGAGAACGACGTGCACGCGATCGGGGTGTCGACACTGGCGGCCGGCCACAAGACGCTGCTGCCCGCCCTGATCGGCGCGTTGCGGGCGGCGGGCGCCCACGACATCGTCGTGTTCGCCGGTGGCGTCATTCCCGTGCAGGATCACGCCTTCCTGCAAGCGGCAGGCGTGCGCGGCATCTTCGGACCCGGCACGCCGATCCTGGATAGCGCGACGCAAATCCTGGCGCAGATCGAGACCGTGCTGGACGGCAGTGCCGGCCATGCCTGAGACTTGCGCCGGGCTGGGCGTCCTGCCTGCCGGGGATGCCGCCATGGCAGCCGGGCTGCTGGCGGGCGACCTGCGTTCGCTGGCCAAGGCGATTTCGCTGACCGAATCGCGCCGGCCGGACCACCGCCTGCGTGCCCAGGCCATGGTGGACGCGCTGCTGGGCCATACGGGCAAGGCACTGCGCGTGGGCATTTCAGGCGTTCCCGGAGTCGGCAAGTCGAGCTTTATCGAAACCCTGGGCCTGCATCTGCTGGCGGCGGGACACCGCGTGGCGGTGCTGGCGCTGGACCCCTCCTCCCTGCTGGCGGGCGGTTCGATCCTGGGCGACAAGACGCGCATGGAGCAGCTGTCGCGCCAGGACGGCGCGTTCATCCGTCCCTCCCCCGCCGGCGGCGCGCTCGGTGGCCTGGCGGCCCACAGCCGCGAGGCCTTGCTGCTGTGCGAGGCTGCCGGCTACGACATCGTGCTGGTCGAAACGGTCGGCGTCGGCCAGAGCGAGGCCACAGTGGCGTCCATGACGGATGTGCTGGTGCTGCTGCAATTACCCAACGCGGGCGACGAGCTGCAGGCACTGAAGAAGGGCGTGCTGGAAGTGGCCGACATTGTCGTCTGCAACAAGGCCGACCTCGATGCGGGTGCGGCCGCCCTCGCCAGCGAGCAACTGCGCGCGGCGTTGCACCTCGTCCGGCCGCGCAGCCCGCACTGGACGCCGCCCGTCCTGCAATGCAGCGCCCGCGCCGATACCGGCATCCTGGAAGTGTGGCAGGCAGTCTGCCGCTATCGCGACACCATGCGCGCGGCCGGCGAATTCGACCAGCGCCGCCGCCTGCAGGCACTGGCATGGATGTGGCAAACCATCGAGCACGGCTTGCGCCGCTGCTTCGATGCCGACCCCGCCGTCCAGGACGCGCTGCCGCCGCTGCTCGACCAGGTCGCGCACGGCGGCATGGCCCCCGTGGCCGCCGCCAATCGCCTGCTGCAGCGATTCCAGCGCCGCTAGGGCGCGTGGGCGGCAATCACGGCGGGCGGCGCCTGCACCAGTTCCACCAGCACGCCGCCGGCACCGATGGGAAAGGCCTCGTTGCCTTTCGGATGCAGGAATGCGATATCGTGGCCGGCCGCGCCGCGGCGGATGCCGCCCGGCGCGACCCGCACGCCCTGCCCGGCCAGCCATGCCAGCGCGCCGGGCAGGTCATCGACCCACAAGCCGATATGATTCAGCGCGGGCTGGTGCACGCTGGGCGAACGGTCGGGATCGACTGGTTCCATCAGGTCGACCTCGACGGCGAAAGGGCCGCTGCCCAGCATGGCAATGGCTTCGTCGACGTTCTCGCGCTCGCTGCGGAACTGGCCCACCATGGCCAGCCCCAGCAGGTCGCCCCAGAACGCCTTCAGCGCCGCCTGCGACGTGCCGCCGATGGCGATCTGCTGCAGGCCGAGGATGCGGAACGGACGTTGTGCGCCGGACGTCATCACGTCAGCCCGCCACGCCTGCCGCTGCCGGCTGGGCCCGCTGCCGGCGTGTCAGCAACGTCATCGACGGTGCCGTGATCAGCGTACTGATCAGGGCCATCATTGCCAGCGCCGAATAAATCTGCGGGCCAATAATGCCGGCATCGAGGAAGATATTGATCGCGATCAGTTCCATCAAGCCTTTGCACTGCATCAGGCACCCCAGCGTGCCCGCGTCGCGCCATGGCAGCCCGAGCGCGCGACCCGCCAGCGTCACGCTGGCGCATTTGCACACCACTGCCGTCGTCGTCACGAAGGCCGTCAGCATCCAGAACGACGGGTCGCCGAAATCGAGCTGCAGTCGCATGCCCGTGACGACGAAATAAAACGGCAACAGCAGGGTATGGCTGAAGGTGGCCAGCGGCTCGCGCCACTCCTGCAGCATGTCCTTCGGCAGCACGACCCCGGCCACGAACGCCCCCAGCAAGGGGTGCAGGCCGATCAGGTCGGTCACCATGGCGGACAGGCACACCAGGGCGGCAAACACCATGACGCCATTGCGGGCACGCCCGGCCGCGGCGGCATGCCACCGTTTCAACACGGGCTTGACGACCAGGAACATGGTGGCGCCGTACACGACCAGCAAGCCGAGCATGACACCCGGCATCGCATGCGTGTTGCTCGACAAGATCAGGGCAATGCCCAACCACAGCCAGACATCGTCCAGCATGGCGCAATTGACGGCCAGCTTGCCCACTTCAGTCGTGGCCAGCCGCGTCTCACGCAGGATCGAGATCAGTACAGGCAGTGCCGTCACGGCCAGCGTCACGCCCAGGGTCAGGGCCCAGCGCACCGGTGTCGCTTGCGGCCCCATCAGGCCAGGCATGTTGCTGACCAGCAGATAGCCGGCGAAACTGCCGATGACGAAGGTGGAAAAGAATCCCGCCACGCTGATGGGCAGGAAGCGCAGCGTCTGCCGGCTGGTGGGATTGGACATCGACTCGCTGCCGGCCAGCGCGATCATGATGACGACGCCGATCCAGCCCAGGCCCTGCAGCGAAAAGCCCAGCGGCCCGGCGAGCACATCGACGTCGTGCGCCCGCAGCCATGCCAGTGCGCCGCTTTCCTTGATCAGGAGTCCCACCACCAGCTGCACGAATACGAGGGGGAAGATTTTCTCCATCCGGAACAGACGGGCAATCACTGAGGGCAAGCAAAGGAACAAGAAGGTCGCTGCAAAGAAGATACTGTTCATGACTCGTCCGCCTACATGATGGATTTTCGATGAGAGCCAGTGGCCCCCCACCGTTGCCGGTGCGGGGCCATGCCGGTAGCGCTTATTTCTGCGGCATCTGCGTGGCGTACATATTCCAGTGCTGCGGCGTCAGCGCAATATCTTCCAGGGTCGCGTCGATGAACATGCGGCTCCAGTCGCCACCGCCTTTTTCCGGCGAAATCCACTGTTTGCTGTACACGGCCGCCACTTCCGGCGTCATGGCGGCGCGCATGTCGATCAGCGAGTAATACGCCGACAGGTCCTTCAGGTGAATCAGCCAGTGGATGCGGTCGGAACGGCCGAACGCTTCCTCGTACAGGAACACCGACGCCAGGCCGCGCTGGTTGACATTGATGATTTCCGCGACGGCGCGGGCGAACTGGCGCCCCTCCGCGCGGAACTCGTATTTCAGCTGACCGGTACGGTGGATGACGATGCCCGCCGTGACGGAATTGAGCGTGTCCTCCGGTGCCAGCGAAGTCTGGTGCTGCGCTGGCGGCAGGATCAGCCCGCCCGAACGGGTTTCCTCGGTCGGCACCGCCATGCCGGCCGTCGCGGTGCCGTACATGCCGTAGAACTGCGGCAGCAGCACCGTTTCCGTGATGCTGCCGTCGACAAACATGCGGTCCCACGTGCCGCCGCCCTTCTTCTCGTCGATCCGCTGCTTGAAGAAGATATTGCGGAAGCCAGGGTCACTGTTGCCCATCCGCACCATCGTCGAATAGGCCTCCAGGTTGGTGATGTGCAGTATCCAGTGGATCACGTCCTTCGTTCCGAAGGTTTCCTCGTAGACGAATACCGACGCGACCCCGACCTGGCTCGACGTGATGTATTCGCCCAGTTCGCGGGCGAAAGCGCGTGCCTCGGAGCGATACTCGGCCTTCGCGATGGCGCGACGGTGTACCACCAGTCCGCTATTGGCCGAATGCAGGATCTTCTCGTAGGGCAGGCTGGTCTGGTGGCGGGCAGACAGAACAACGTTGTCGGAATCAAGTACGGCTAAGGGCTGGGACATATCTACTCCTCGAAAGGGAAAAGGTGCAAGACACCTGGATGGAAATCAACCTTCTGGACCGGCAATTTAGCATTGCTCAGTTGATAATATTTGCGTGAAAAATTGTTGTCAATCAATAACGACCGCCCTGTCATCGCGTGCGCTTTTCAAGTGCCGTCCCAGCAACGCCAGCAGACGCTGCGGCTGGTCCAGCAAATAGAAGTGGTTGCCCTCGAGGACGCTGTGCGAGAACCTGCCGGCCGTGACTTCACGCCATGCCATCAGTTCCGTCTCGCTCACTTCGGTATCGTCGCGACCCATGAACGCGGCCATGTCGCACAGCAGCGTGCGGCCCGTCAGCGGGGTATAGCGTTCATTCAGTTCGAAGTCCGCCCGCAGGCTGGGCATGAAGGTACGGAACAGCTGTTCGTCCTGCAGCACCTGTGGCGGCGTGCCGCCCAGGCTGCCGATGGCGGCAAGGAAGGCGTCGTTTTCCATCGCATGCACGGGCGGACGGCGGCTGCGCAGGTGCGGCGCGCGCCGGCCCGACACGAGCAGCTGCCGCAGCGGGAGGCCGAGCGCTTCGGCACGCCGGGCCACTTCGAAGGCGACGATGGAGCCCATGCTGTGGCCGAACAGTGCGAACGGCACGTCCAGTTCGGGCAGCAGTGCCTCCATCAGTGGTCCGATCAAGGCTTCCATGCTGCGGTAAGGCGCCTCGCCCATGCGCGCTTCGCGGCCGGGCAGTACGACGGGGCAGACTTCGACTTCCGGCCCGAACGCGCCGCGCCAGGGCGCGAACAGGGTGCTGCCGCCGCCGGCGTGGGCAAGGCCGATCAGGCGGAACTTGACGGTGGCAGGGTCGGCGCGCCGCCCCGCGATCCAGGATTTTTTCACGATGGCTGGTACTCCGGATGGACAAATATCTGGCTGGTATTGATGCCGCTGAAGCCGAAGCTGTTCGACAGCGCCGCGCCCAGCGACCGCGTTTCATGGCGCTTGCCGCACCAGCGCAAGGCCGCGTCGATGGGCGCATCCAGTGTCGGGTGGCCATGGACGAAGCCCTGCTGCAGCTGCGCCACCACGGCGACCGCTTCGAGCACGCCGGCACCGGCGAGGCAATGTCCCAACAAGGCCTTGGGTGCGTTGATGCATGGCTGGCGCGGCGCCGCGCTGAAGACCTCGCGCAGCGCCTGCGCTTCGGCCTGGTCGCCGGTGGCCGAGGACGATCCATGCGCGCTGACCAGGTCGATCGCGTGCGCCGGCAGCCCCGCCTGTGCCAGCGCGGCGCGCATCGTGGCGGCCTCGCCCGCCACGCTGGGATGCGTGCCACGCTTGCCGTCCAACCCCATCGCGGCCCCGGCCAGCAAGGCCAGCGCTTGCCGGCCCTGCCGGCGCACCTGCGTCTGCCGTTCCAGCACGATGGCCGCGCCGGCCTGGCCGTAGACGAAGCCCGCGGCGTCGCGGTCGAAGGGCCGGCATCCCGTGGCGGCGGTGCCGCTGTAGGCGGCGCCGACCGCGGTCAACGCCGCCGCTTCCGCCCCGGACAGCAGCATCGGCACGCCCACCACGAGGACGGCGTCCACGTCGCCCGACAACAGGGCTCGCCGGCCCAGCGCCAGCGCGACGCCACCGCTGCCGGAGGCACCACCGGCGGTGAAGCCTTCGCCATGCAGGGACAGCATCTCGCTCAGCGCGCCCACGTAGTCGGTATCCATGAAGTGCATGGCGTAGCTGGGACGGACCGCCTTGCCCGTGGCATGCCGGGCCCACGCCGCGGCAGCTTCCTGCTGGTTCAGGTTGGAGCCGGCGACGATGACGCCGACGCGATCACCCGCGCCGGCACCGGCCTGCTGCCACGCCTCGGCGGCGGCCAGCAAGGCGCTCTGCAGCGCGGCACCACCGCCATGGCCGGCACGATGCAGCGCTGCAGAGCGCCTTGCTGGCC
>NZ_WNKZ01000134.1 GCF_009720835.1 Pseudoduganella buxea | reverse complement strand
CGCAGGGCGTCGGCCAGGCCATCGCAGGCGGCCTGGCCGCCGGCGGCGTGCCGGTAGGCGCGCATGTCGAGCGTGACGGGCGCCGCCTCCGACAGCAGGCCGGCCAGGGCCCGTGTCAGCGCGATCTGCTGCGAGTCCGCCGGGTCGACGAACAGGAAAGCGGCCTTGCCCCGGCCAAGGCGGGCGGCCCGCAAGCCCTGGGCGACGGTGGCGATGGCCGACAATTGGCCGGGGAGGCGGTCGGCCAGCCGCAGGTGCAGGTCGTCCGGTAAGCCGGTGGTGTTCATGGCTGGCCTCCGTTGCGGCCGCCGGTGGAATACTGCAGCGTGGACGGCCGCGGTACAGGTTCGAACATGACTGACTCCTAAAAAAAATGCCGCGGCAACGGCCCGCGGCAAGCGTCGGCGACGCGCGTCAGACGACGCGGTTGGCCGCCAGGTCCCAGCCGCCGGAGGTATTACCGCCCGAGCCGCCGGTGATCTTCTGCTGCGTGTAGCGCCATTTGATCTTCGAGAACTTCAGCGCCACCGTTTCGGTCATGATGTCGCCTTCGTCGACGGAGGGCGAGATGGCGCCGATCAGCACGTTCTCGATTTCGATCTCGTAGTACTTGACGCGCTCACCCATCGCATCGGCGCGCATGAATTCGAACTTCGCCTTCGGGATGGTGCGGCCGGCCGCGCATGTCTGCAGCAGGATCGGCGAGGCCAGGTCGGCCAGCTTGTGCAGCACGATGTCCTGGTGCTCGCACCGTTCGGCCGTGTGGCCGCCGCCGGTCGACGCGGTGGCCGACTTGGGCTGCTCCACGCCCCAGTTGACGGACTTGCACTCGATCCAGTCCTTGTGCCGGTCATCGGCCGATTCGCCCTTGATACCATCGATATACAAATAGACGTCGATTGCCATTACGCGCTCCTGTGGTGGTTGAAAAAAGGTCAGCTGTTGGTCGTCTTCGGCAGCTCCGCGACCAGTCGGAGTGAAACGGTCAGCTCGTCGAGCTGGAAATGCGGCCGCAGGAAGGACACGGCGCGGTACACGCCGGGGCGGCCGGGCACCTCGGTGACCTTCACGGCCGCTTCGCGCAGGGGGAACTGGGCCTTCTGTTCCTGGCTGGCGTTATCGTCCAGCAGCACGTAATTCATCAGCCAGCGGTTCAGGAAGTCCTCGACATGCGATGCGCTCGCGAAGCTGCCGATCTTGTCGCGCATCATGGCCTTCATGTAGTGGGCGATGCGCGAGACGGCGAAGATGTACTGCAGCTGCGACGACAGCGCGGCATTGGCGTTGGCCGCGTCCGAGCTGTAGCGGCGCGCCTTCTGGGCCGACTGCGCACCGAAGAAGGCGGCGTAGCCCGTGTTCTTGCAGTGGACCAGCGAGATGAAACCCAGGTCCGACAGCTCCTTCTCGCGCCGGTCCGTGATGGCCACCTCGGTCGGGCACTTCAGCGCGATCTCGCCCTCGTCCGTCTTGAAGGTGTGGGTCGGCAGGTCCTCGACCAGGCCGCCGCCCTCGACGCCGCGGATGGCGGCGCACCAGCCGTGCTGCTCGAAGGCCCTGGTCAGGCGCACGCCGAAGGCGTAGGCGGCGTTACACCACAGGTATGCGTCGTGGTCGCTACCGTCCACGCTCTCGACGAAATTGAAGCCGTCGACGGTGGTTCCGTCGACGGGGTGGAACGGCAGCCGGCCAAGGAAACGGGGCAGGGTCAGGCCCACGTAGCGCGCCTCGTCCGATTCGCGGAAGGCCTTCCATTTGGCGTATTCCACCGTGTCGAAGACCTTGCTCAGGTCGCGCAGCTTGCCCAGGTCGCCGAAGCCCTCCAGGCCGAACAGCTCGGGCGCGGCGGCCGTGATGAAGGGGGCGTGCGCGGCGGCCGCCACCTGCGACATCTGCTCGATGAAGTACATGTCCTCGGGCTGGCGCGAGATCTCGAAGTCGCCCAGCAGCGCGCCGAACGGGGCGCCCCCGAAGGTCCCGAATTCTTCCTCGTAGACCTTCTTGAACATGGTGCTCTGGTCGAATTCCAGGGCACTGCGAAAATCGCGCACCAGCTCGCGCCGGGTGGCGTTGAGCATGCGGATCTTCAGGCCCGGGCCGGTGGCGGTATTGCGCACCAGGTAGTGCAGGCCCGTCCAGCTCTGCTCCAGCTTCTGGAAGGCGGGGGCGTGCATAATGGCCGACAGCTGTTCCGAGATCAGGCGGTCGAGCTGGGCCACGCGCTCGTCGAGGGTGGCCGACACGCTGTGCGAGACGGTCACGGTGCCGTCCAGCACCTGCTGGACCAGCTCGCCGATGATGTCCTTGGCACGCGCGTGTTCGCTGGCCGACTTGGCGACCTTGCTGCGTTCGACGATGTCGTCCAGCAGGGCGTCTTCGGCAAAGGCCGGCGCCAGCTCTTGCAGTTGTGCGGACATATCAGGGCTCCCCTGCGGCCGGCGCGTTCGCCAGCCTGGCCGTATTGGCCAGCACGTCGGTCAGGATGTCTTCCAGCCGCTCGTTCCCGGCCAGCTTGTTGCGCAGGTCGGCCAGCTTGCCGCGCGCTTCCACCAGGCGCGCCAGCGGCGGCACCTGGCGCACGATGGCTTCGGGGCGGAAGTCGTCCATCGAGCGAAAGCGCAGTTCGACAGCCAGGTCGCCGCCGCCCGACAGGCGGTTCGGCGCCTGAAAGCGTGCCACCGGTTCGACGCCGGCCAGCACTTCGTCGAAGTTGTCGTTGTCGATATTGACGAACTTGCGATCCTTCAGGCGCTTGTGCTCCTTCTCGGAATCGCCGCCGGCGCTGCAGCCGAAATCACCCACGACGCCCAGCACGAACGGCAGCTCCTTGTTTTCCGTCGCCTCGCCGATATCGACGTCGTACGTCATCTGCACGCGCGGCGGACGCACCTTGTTCAGGCGCTTCTGCACACTGTCGCCATTTGTCATGTCCGCTCCTTATTTGAGGGCGCCGAAGGGGTCGGCGCTGTTCGACTGCGTGGTGACGGCCGCCGTCGGCTTGTGGCCCTGCGAGCCGCTGTTGACGGTGACGTTGCGCGGCTTGGCGCGAACCGTCTTCTGCGTCGATGGCACGAGGATTTCCTCGCCCAGGCTGCTGCGCAGCAGCGTGGCCAGCTGCTGCGCTTCCGTGCGCAGCGGGCCACCCAGGTTGTTCTGCTTCGACAGGTCGGCCAGGGCCTGGGTCGACAGGCGCAGGCCGCTGACGGCAACGATGCTGTTGCCCTGGCGGTCCTTCGGATCGCGCTGCAACGCTTCCAGCGCGTTATTGATCGCTTCGCCATAGCTGCCGCGGTCGAACTTCATCTGGGCGATCTGCACCCACGGGGCCTTCTCGGCCGGATACCTGGCACCGGCGTTCTTCAGGATGGCGATGGCCCGTTCGGCATCGCCAGAGGCGACGCTGCGTTCGGCGTCGGCCATCGCCGCGGCAAGCGACGTGGCGGGCGCCACGGCCGACGTCGTGGTGGACGTGCCGGCACAGGCGCTGAGCAGCATGACACCGGCCAGGCACGGCAGCATGGCGGCGGTAAAGCATTTGTTTCCCATAATCATCTCCTAGCAAACGGGGTGAAGGCGATTATTGGAGCGTTAGCGATCTCTGCAGTTGCGCTGGAACAAAATTTTGGGTGACGCGGCAACGACCGTTTCCACGCCCTTGCGGTGTCGCAAGGGCCGAAAGTGATGCTTTCGGTTAAATGAGCTTCCCGACTTATTGACCTGTGGAATCAAAAAAGGAGCTTCCATGCGACGCATCGCCCCCTGCCCGCCCCTGCGCCGCACCGCCACCCTGGCCGCGCTCGCCGCAATGCTGGCGGCCGCCCTGGCCGGTTGCGGCACGGGCGCCTCGATTGCCGGCGCCGTGCTGCAGATCGCCGGCATCCAGCGTCCGCCGGAACTGCCGGACGCGCAGAAGCCGCCCCGCACCGTCAGCATCCGGCTGCATGCGGCGCCGACCCTGAACGGCGGCGACAAGGGCCCGCCCCTGGCGCTGGTGGCCCGCATCTACGCGCTGCGCCAGGCCGAAGCCTTCGAGCGCGCCTCGTACGCCGGTTTCACCAACGCCCATACGGAGCGCGAGCTGCTGGGCGCGGACCTGCTGGAGGTGAAGGAGGTGCTCCTGATCCCGGGCCAGCGCTACGAAGTGAAGGAAAAATTCAGCCGCGAGGCCGGCTACATCGGCGTCGTTGCCCTGTTCCGCGGCCCCGACGGCCAGCGCTGGCGCGCCGCCTTCCCCGCCGCCGACGCCGAGAAGGCCGGCATCACGATCGGCCTGTCCGGCTGCGCGATGGCGGTCGGCGAAGGCACGCCGGCACGCCAGCGGCAGGTGGGCCGGCCGCTGGCCGAAGCCCGTTGCACGTGACAAGCATTCCCACCATTCCGAGGAGATCCCAGCATGGCCATCCGTCTTCCCGTCCCGCCCGCGTGCATGGTGATGCCATGACGCCCCAGATCGAACGGCGCGCCGCGCCCACCCTGTTCGGCAGCCGGCCCGCGACGGCCGATTCCCCCCGCGCCAGTTCGCTGGTGGACCTGCTGCACGAAGGCTTCCACATGCTGTTCCTGCTCAAGTCCGGCGCCAAGCCGCCGCCGGCGCTGCATTTCCGCGACGTGGTGGTGGCCTACCTGCACGGCTTCGAGCGCGAGGCACACAAGCTGCGCGCCCAGGTCGAGGATATCGAGGCGGCCAAGTACGCCTTCTGCGCCACGCTCGACGAAGCGGTGCTGGGCGCCGGCTTTCCCGACTACGATGCGTGGGCCCGGCGTCCCCTGCAGCTGGACGTGTTCGGCGGCCAGCTGGCCGGCGAGCGCTTCTTCGAGTGGCTTGAATCGCTGCGCGTGGCGGGCCTGGCGCGGCTGCCGGCCCTGCAGGTCTTCCATCTGTGCCTGCTGCTGGGCTTCAAGGGCCGCTACATGGACGATGCCGACAAGCTGGCCTACACGACGGCGCGCCTGGGCGACGAGATCGCCCACATCAAGGGCAAGAGCCACGACTTCGCCCCGCGCGCCGGCCGGCCCGACCAGGTCGCGCACAAGCTGCGCGGCACGGTGCCGGCATGGGCCCTGTCGGCCGTGTTCGCGCTGCTGGGCGCCGGTGTCTTCCTGGGATTGCGCACGTCGCTGGAACGCGGTGCGCAGCATGCGATGGCCGGGTATGCGGACCTGGTCAAGCTGGCGCCCCGCCCGGCCAGCCTGACCATCACCCTGCCTTGAATCAGTCGGCGACGCGGAACTCGATGCGGCGGTTCCGCGCCCGCCCGTCCGCCGTGGCGTTGTCGGCCACGGGGCGGTCCGGACCCTGGCCGGACACATTGATCATGGCGGCATCGACGGCCTTGCCGGCCAGGTAGGTGCGCACCGCCTCGGCCCGCGCCAGGCTCAGGGCCACGTTACTTTGCCGCAGGCCCGTGTTGTCCGTATGGCCGATCACTTCCACCTTCTTGCCCTTCACCTTCAGAAGCGCGGCCGCCATCTCGTCCAGGATGACGAGGCCGGACGGGCGGATCACGGCCTGGCCGCTTTCGAACTCGATGATGCGCTTGCCCAGCGTCGTGTCGAGCAAATCCTGTTCGGCCGCGCTGACCCGCAGGCCGTTCTTGACCGTGTAGGTGGGATTCAGGCTGGCGGCGATGTCGCTGGCGATCTGCTGGCGCTGGGCCTCGTTGGCCACTTCGCCGCGCACGCTGACGTCATTGCCGTCGATCCTAATCTGGCCTTTCGTGATCAGCTTCAGGTTCGGATTGATCAGCTTTTGCACATAGCCGTTCCAGTTCGGCGGCAGCACGACGTTGCCGATGGCGATCTGGTCGACGACGCGCTCGTAGCCGTACAGCTCGCGCACGCGGGCCAGCATGGCGGCCTTGCTGGCCTCGTCGGGGACGGTGCCGCTGACGAGGACCTGGCCCGGCATCGGCGTGACGGGGGCCGGCACTTGCGCCTGGGCCTCGGCGGCGCCGGCCAGCAGCAGGGGAAGGATGGATACGATACGTACGATACGCATGGGCAGCTCCCGGTGGGATGGAACAGGGAAGTTCAGGCAAAAGTCTCGCGGAACAGGTCCACCGCGGTGCGCAGCGACAGGCTGCCCTGGGCCAGGCAGGCCGACAGGCGCCGCACGGCGTGGTCGTGGGCGATCATGTCGTCGACCCAGGCCACGTCGTCGAAGCCGATCAGGTGCGTGGCGCCATACTCCGGGTCGATCACGGCGCGCAGGGTGCCCGGGGTGGCACCGGCAAACCCGATGACGAAGGTGGGGCGGCCGCGCAGCTCGGACATGAACAGGGCCAGTTCGATATTGTGATGATTTACCTCCTGCCGGCGCAGGAACGGCGCCACCAGGGCCAGCCAGAAAGCGGCCACGCGGGGACGCAAGGCCGGGTCGCGCGGCAGCGGCAGCGCCAGGCTGCGGTCCAGCCGCGTGCTGCCCGTCCATTCGAAGGGCTGCAGCAGCAGGCCGATGCCCAGCAGGATGCCGCGCACGTCGTGCCGGTGGCCGTCGACGGCCAGCAGCGCTTCGAGGGCGGCGATATCGTGGGCGGCGGCAAATGCATCGAGCTCGCCCGCATGGCTGGCGCGCACGGCATCGGCGTCGAGCACGGCGCCCGACACCGTCTGCAGCGCGCCGGCCGGATCGGCGGCGTCCTGCACGGCGGCCGTCAGGCCGGCCATCTGCCGCCAGGCCCCGGCCAGGGCCAGCGGACTGCTTGCCAGGAAGGTGCCGGGCGCCGGCACTTCCAGCGCGCTCATGGCGATGAACGGAAAGCGCCGCCCGGACAGGTCGCCGCTGGCCACCATATGCCCGGCCACCACATGGCGGCTGTGCGGCCCCACGAAGGCGAAGTGCAGCGGCGCCAGGGCGTCGTAATGCAGCTTCCAGCGCGTGTTCGTCGTCAACTGCGCCAGCGTGGCGTCGACCCACGCGTCGAGCAGCCCGGCCAGCGCATGCTGTTCGCCGCTCTTGACGAAATCGGAACGGGTGGCCAGCTTGCCGAAGTAACCGATATGGATGCTCATTGCACGTCTCCTTGCACGATCGTCGCCTGCGCCGCCTGCGCCGCCTGCACCGTCGGCGCGGTCACGGTCGCGATGGCGTTGACGGGGGCCGGCGTGCCCGGCGTGGGCGCGGGGATCGACGGCGCGGGCGCCGGGGCCGGACGGGGGCCGCCGACGATGGTTTCCGGCAGGCGCATGCCGTCGTAACCGCGTGTCGGCGGCGGGCCGCCGCTGCTGACGATGCGCAGGTCGACGGCCACGCTGACGCCGCCGGCGCTCCAGCGCAGCTCATGCACGCCGCCGTCCTTCTTCGTCTTGGCGGCCGCGTCGATCATCCGCTTCAGGCCGAACTGGCCGGCTTCGTTGAACAGCTCCACGTTGCGCCCGTCGAAGGCCACGGCGCTGATGCGCGCGCCGGGAATGCCCTGCGCGGCCGGGTGCACCATGCTGGTCCACTGCGGCGGGGTGTTCCGGTAGCGCAGCTGCTGGCCGTCGATCTCCACCGTGTATTCGACCGTGCCGGGGGCGGGAATCGGCAGGATCTGGAACATCGTCTGCGCCGCTGGCGTCGGCACCGCGCCCGATGCCGCGATCCAGCTGGGGAAGCGCTGCACGGCCTGCGGCTGCAAGGTGATGCCCATGTCGGCCCACGTACGCGCCGCCAGCACGTCGCCGCGCCGCACCACCAGGGGGCCCATCGACGTGTTGACGAATTTCGCCACCAGTCCGTCCGGACCGAAGAACTGGGCGATCTCGGCCTGGCTGGCCTCGATGCGGGCCGACGGGGCGAACGGGTACTTGTTCGCCAGCGTGCGGTTGAACGGTTCGTAGACCTGGGCCAGCCACGTCTTGTTGATCTCCGCCTCGGCCGGCCCGACGATGACGGCGAAGGTCTGCATCAGGGGACGCACCAGCAGGGGCCGCACGGCCTGGCGCTGGGCGTCGCTGATCCCGTTGAGCATCTGCTCGTCGACGAAGCGCAGCGCATCGGCCAGCTCGGAGCCGCCCCCTTCCAGGGTCTGCTGCATGAACTGCTTGGCGCCGGGGCCGGGGTCGCCCTGGTTCTTCAGCGCGTTCAGGCGCGTGCGCAGGCGCGACAGGGTGTCCAGGTAGGAGCGCAGCAGCGAGGCATTCTGGTCGTGCGTGCCGACGATGCGGCCCACCGACGCGAACTCGCGGCCGATCGGGCCGATCTGCCGGTCCTGGCGCAGGCCGTCCACGCTGACATTCAGGTTCACGTTGGCATTCACCGGCGACGGCGTGCGGCGCAGGATATGGCTCTTGATCCAGTTGGCCAGGCCCTTCTCGGCCTGCTGCATGCGCGCGTTCAGTTCGGCCGGGTTGTCCCACGAGGTCTGCTCGTGGATGGTGCGCAGGATCTTCGCGATGGGCGAGGTCTGCGGGTCGCCCAGCCGGTTCATCGCCACCACGGCGCCATTGAAGCCGTTCATGTCGGCGATGGCGATGCCCTGCACGAACTTCTGCCATTCGCGCGTGTATTCGGCCTTGTACATGTCGACCAGGTTCTTCTGGATCTGTTCCGGGCTGCCTTCGAGGGTCAGGTCGTCGCGGCTGGCCGTCTTCAGCACCCAGTCGGTGCTTTGCAGCTCGCGCGTCGACGCGTCGCGGATCGCGCCCTCGACGTACTTTTCCCAGGCGTCGCGGGTGAAGGTGCCGGAGAGGGCATGGCTGCCCTGCACCAGCGCGGCGTCCGTGTCGCCGACGATGCGGCCCACCGTCATGGCCGGGAAGCGCGTCGAGGCCCTGGCCTTGATCTCGGCATAGACCCGGTCGCGCGCCGGCATGCCGCGCACCACGCGGCGCAGGTTCTCGCGCGCCGTGTCGACCAGCGCCAGCTTCTGCTCGATGCGGGGCCAGGAAGGGTCGCGCACCTGCGCCAGGTAGAACGTCATCAGCCGTTCGGCGCTGCGGATCATGTGCTCGCGCGGCATGGCGCCCCGGTTGGTCTCGAGCCAGCCGCGCCAGAAGCGCGTCAGCTGGTCGTTCAGGTGGCCCGCCTCGGCATGACTGGGGTCGGCCAGCATCAGGTAGGTCTTCAGCGCGTTGTAGGCGTCTTCCACATTGGTGGGCGAGGCGTCGGCATAGGCCCGCGCCGTCGTGGCCGCGGGCGTGGCCGGCGCGGCGCCGGCGGCCACGGTGGGCGTGACGAGCTGGCCGGCGTTGGCGTTCATCTCGTACAGCAGCGCTTCCAGGTTGACGGCGACGGGCTTGACCATCACCTCGCGCACGCCGGCGAAGTATTCCTCGCGCAGCTTGCGCTCGAGCAAGTCGCCCTGGTACAGCCCCAGGCCCAGCGCCCAGGGGCGGTCATGACGGTACTGGTCGAGCTGTTCGATGCGGTCCTGCAGCACTTCCAGCGCCTGCAGCCGCGATTGCAGGTCGAGGCGGCGGTCCTGCAGGCGGATCACCTTGTCCAGGTCGGCCTGCACGGTGGCCACCAGTTCGCGGTTGCCCAGGTAGGACCAGCTCCAGCCGCCCAGCGACACGCCCAGCACCACGGCCGCGGCGACGAAGGCACCGTACTGCAGCTTGACCTTGCTGCGGCGCGAATACTGCGACACCAGCTGGCGGTCGGCGAAGATCACGCTGCGGAACAGCTCGAGCAGGAAGTAGCCGGTCTGGCGCACGTCGCCGTGCGGCGCGGGGTCCAGCGTGCTGGCCAGCTCGAAGCGCCCGGCCACGCGGCGCGACTGGGCGCATTCCGGCTGGCCTTCCTGCAGCGCGCTGGTGAAGTAGAAGCCCCGGAACAGGGGCTTGAACTGGAAGGGATTGTCTTCGAACAGCGTGGCCAGGAAGGCCCGCACCGGCACCCGCAGCGACGAGAACTCCAGCGGGAAGGTGAACACGCCCGACGCCATGCCGCGGCGCTGCTGCTGCGTCATGTTGGCGATGCTGGCTTCCTTCAGGCCTTCGTGCAGTTCGTCGAAGGCCGTGTCGAAGAAGGTCAGGATGTCCTGCGTGCCGGCCTTGCGCTGGTAGGGCATGGTGGCGCCCCACACCCGTTCCCGCTCGCTGCGCTCGGACTGTGCGAAGAACTCCGTGAAGCCGGCCACCAGGTCGGCCTTGGTGAAGACGACGTACACGGGCGCGAACACTTCCAGGCGCTCGATCAGGTCCTGCACGCGCTTGCGCAGGCTGCGCGCCAGGCGCATGCAGGTGTCGCCGTCGCTGCCGCGCAGCTCGGCGATGCTGACGGCGACGATGATGCCGTTCACGGGCGCGCGGGCCCGGTGCTTCTTCAGCAGGTCGAGAAAGCCGGCCCATTCGGCGCGGTGCTCGTCCTCGACGGAGTAGCGGCCCGCCGTGTCGAGCACGATGCCTTCGGTGGTGAAGAACCAGTCGCAGTTGCGGGTGCCGCCGACGCCCTGCACCACCTTGCCGTCGCCGAGGGGGAACTGCAGGCCCGAATTGATGATGGCGCTGCTCTTGCCGGCGGCCGGGTTCCCGATGATCATGTACCACGGCAGTTCGTACAGCGCGCGGCGCCCGGAGCGGATGCCCAGCTTGGAACTCTTGATGGTGCCGATGGCCTTCAGGAGCCCTTCGCGCAACACGTCGACATCGGCGCGCGTGGCGGCATCGGCCACTTCCGACACCGTCGCCGTTTCGATGGCCTGCTCCAGCCGCCCGGCGCGCCGCGCGGCCAGGTGGCGCCACAGTGCCCACACGCCCAGCCACGCCAGCAGCGCCAGCGCAAAGCCGCCCAGGGCCCACACCAGCGCCAGCTCGAACAGCTCGGCGCCCAGGTAGAACAGCCCTGCCATCACCACCAGCGTGACCACGGTGAGGGTGCGGGTGTCAGTCAGGAAGTACCAGATTCGTCGCAGCATGGGGTGTCCCTCGGGGATCAACAGGTCCGGCCATGGTGCCACCATACCCATAGGAAACTATTGATTCACCGCAACTGCGACCGGTCAGCGCCGGGGCCGGCGCAGCTCCGTGTGGCCGAAATCCATCATCTTCCACCGCCCGCCCCACGTCAGGCCGGCCGCTTCGGCCACTTCGCCATAGAGCCGGTAGCCGCGCATGGCCCACGGGTCCTTTTCCGTGATGACCACCCGGCCATTGCGCAGGAAGGCGCAGTCGCCGGCCAGGCCGAACTGGTGATAGCTCTGGAAGGCCCGTGCGTTCGTCACGTGCCCGCCCGCGTCGGCCAGCTGGTTCTGCCGCTCGGGGCTGCGGTAGCCCTCCAGCAGCACCATGTCATAGCCGTGCTGCTCGCGCATGACGCGAAACACCGTCAGCAGCCGCTGGGAGAACTCCGCGTCGAGCAGGTCGAAGTTGCGGTTCGCGCCTGCCAGCATGGGCCGCGCCAGGGTCACTTCCGCCGTCGTGAACACGGCCGGGGGCAAGGGCTGGGGCGCGGCCAGCCGTTCGCCGCGCAGCAGCCCGGCCACCTGGTGGTTGACGGCCGGGGCGGCGCCTTCGAAGCCGGGTAACGCAACCTCGTCCTCGGCCAGCAGCACGGCCAGCGGCGGCAGCAGCACCAGTCCTGCCACCAGCGCCGTCAGCACGGGATGGCGTCGCAGCAGCGCGACACCGCCGGCCAGCTGTTCGCGGCCGCGACGCAGCATCGACGAGGCGCCCCGCAGGCCGTCCTGCCGCGCCCCCGTG
>NZ_WNKZ01000133.1 GCF_009720835.1 Pseudoduganella buxea | reverse complement strand
AGCAGCACGGTGGCCGGCCAGCCGGCCGGCAGCAAGTGGGCGAAGACGAGCGCGGCGATGGTGCCGCCTTGCACGGCGCGCGAGCAGCGCGCCGGACCGAACACGGCCGACCTGGCCACGGCCAGGGTCAGGCCGGCGAACACGGCCAGGTACAGGGGGAAGCGGCCGTCGGCACCGCCGGGGTCGCCGGCCCGCAGGACAGTCCACAGCGCCACGGCGAACGGCACCAGGAAGATCGCCAGGCTGGCATACAGGATGGCCAGGTCGACCAGCGGCGCGGCGCGGTCGCCCAGGGGCAGGCTGCGGCTGTAGGCGGCCAGCGCGCCGCCGCGGATGAAGGCGCGGTGGATGCCGGCCCACACCGTCACGAGCGCCAGCCAGGCCGCGACGTGGGCCAGGTTGGCCGGCCACGGCTGCGGCGCGCGCCAGAAATGCAGCAGCGGTTCGGCCAGCAGGGCGGGCCGCTCGGCGACGGCCATGCCGAACAGGGCCAGGAAGATCATCAGCGCATGGCCGTAACGCCGGTACAGGGCGAGCGACTGGCGGCGAAAATGCGCGTGGCGCACGCGATACAGCATCAGGAACGCCTGTCGTTCGACCATGGCCACCCTAGCAATGTCCGAGCACGCCGAGGCGGCGTGCATGTCGTTCCAGCAGGCGGAACGCCAGCAGGCCCAGGGCCAGGTAGACGGCCGAATTCAAACCGATCAGCAGGTACACGCCGGGCCCGATGGCGGCGCCCGTGACACTGGCCTTCACGGCCGCGCTGGCCAGCGCATACGGCAGCAGGGCAAGACCGTTGACGGGATAGGCCGGCAGGGCGACCAGGCTGATCAGAACAAAATACATCAGCGCATGCATCACCTGGACTTTTTTCATCAACAACAGCAGGCCGGCCACGGCGTAACCGACACCGGCCAGCGCCGGTGCGGCCAGCAGGGCCGTGCCCAGCACCTGCAGCACGTCGACGTGGATGCGTCCGGCCGTGAGCCAGCCGGCGATCCATATGCCCACGGCCAGCAGCAGGGCGGCCACGGCCAGGTGCAGCACGGCGCGGTGGGCCAGGATGCGGGCAAAGCCGATCGGCGTTACGTAGATGTGTTCGATCGTGCGATGGCGGCTTTCCTCGGCTACGTCGTTGGCCGCGCTGTTGTAGCTGCCCGTGGCGAACAGCCACAGCACGAAGCCGACGATCATCGTGTCGAGGCTGCCCGACGCGACGGATTTGCCGCTGACCGAGACCACCGAGAACAGCAGCGCGCAAAACAGCCCGATGATGAACAGGAAGCCCAGCAGCGACTCGAACCAGTAGCGGCGCTGCAGATACAGCATCAGGCGCGCCTCGTTGCGCAGGTGGTGCAGCGGGCCGCTCATGCCGCCACCCCGACCTGTTGCACCAGCGCCTGGTACTTGGCCTGCAACGTGACGGGCGCCACTTGCAAGCCCCGCGCCGCCGGCAGGCTGCCGATGATGGCGGCCAGCACGGTGCACAGTTCGGCATGGTCGCGCAGGTCCAGCCGGCCGGCGCCGGCCTCGTCCGTGCGCCAGGCGAACGGAGCGGGCAGGGCCGGCAGCCCTGCCGGGTCACTGTCCAGCTGCAGCTGGTACGCGTGTTCGACCGCCAGGAATTCTTGGCGCGGCCCGTCGAAGACCTTGCGGCCACGGCAAACGCAGGCCACCCGGTCGGCCAGTTGCTCGACGAAGCGCAGGTCGTGGGAGCTGATCAGTACGGCGGCGCCCCGTGCCGCCACATACCGGATCAGGCGCTCCAGGCTGGCCACGCCGAACAGGTCGAGCCCGATGGTGGGCTCGTCGAAGCACAGCACGCTGGGGCGGTGGATGACGCTGACCAGCAGCGCGCTCTTGAGCTTGTTGCCGGTGGACAGCTGGCGCACCGGCGCATGCCGGTCCGAAATGTCGAGCAGGGCGGCCAGTTCGTCGAAATGGCCCGGATCGAAGGGGCGTTCGCGCAGGGCGCAGAAGTAGCGCGCGTTTTCCCAGGTCGACAGGCGCTCGTTGAGCGCGCCCCGGCCCTCCAGGATCAGCCCCACCTCGCCCAGGTGGCGCTTGCCGCGCAGGGGGGCGCCGCGCCAGTAGAGCTGGCCGCTGTCTGCTTGCAAAAGCGAAGCGAGCAGCTTGATGACGGTGGTCTTGCCGGCACCGTTCGGTCCCAGCAAGCCGAGCACCTCCCCGCCGCGCAGCGCCAGCGAAAAATCGCGCAGTGCGTCGATGCGCACGCCGCCGCGCCGGTACTGCTTGCCGATATTCTCCAGCCTGAATACCTCGCCTGCCTCCAGGGTGTTCGGTGCGGCGCAGCCCATTACAGCAGTCCCATTTCCATGGCGCGGCTGATGGCGTGGCGCGTGCCGTACACCTCGAATTTCGACGCCGCTTTCTTCAAGTGGAAATACACGGTATTTTGCGAGATGCCCAGGATAATCCCGATCTCATTGCTGGTTTTTCCGCTGGCGCTCCAGCGCAGGCACTGCTGCTCCCTCGGTGTCAATAGCGGCGCCCTGGCCTGGGGATTCTGGCGCAACCACAATGCCCGCATCGCGTCATTCAGGTAGCAGCTGAATAACAGCAGCTCGCTGTGCAACTCGTTGCGGGCAAATCGCTGCGGACTGCTGGAGTAAATGTCGATCCGGTTGCAAAACTGCTCGCTGCGGGTGCCGACACTCCAGCCGGACTGAATGCCTGCGCTTTTCAATTGCCGGTAGGGCAGGGCCGAATGGGCGCTGCAGGCATCGTCGATGGCCCAGGCGAGCGGCACCGCCTGGCGATTGATATGCCGGCTGATACAGTCATCCTCGGCAGGGTCGGTGTCGCGGAATGCTGCATGCACCTCCGCAGCCATCGTGCTCAGCAGATGCACATGCGAGCGGCCATTGCCGTCCGTGATGCGCATCCGGTTGATGCAACCGTCCAGCTGCAGCCGCGTCAGCAGCCGCCGCGCCGCATCGGTGAGTTCCTGCCACCCGTCGACCTCGAGCAGCGTGGTCAGGTCGCCATCTTCCATGGCACAGGCATTCCGGTATCCCATCCGAATCTCCTTTGTCATTCGCGCAGTCCTGGGACGAGCGAACGTTAAACAGCTTAACATGAACGTGTTGTCAGATCGAGAATATTATTGCCTCGGGCCAGTGCCAATTGCAATTGCCTGCGGCGCCGATAAGTGCTATCAGATTTGATAGTTTACGTGGATCTTCATTGCCGCCGAATCACCTCTTCCGGGGCGTGGCGCTATTCGCCAAAGAGTAACGTCCATTCGCTATGAAGATTCATAGTTTTACCTCCTGCCGGCATATGAAATACTGAAAACGACTTTATTAGGATGGTCAACTGGATCGCCAGGAACGCAGCCTTCCTTGAATGTCGTTTTTTCGCGATTTCCGATATCGCAGTACCTTCACTGACCCTGTAATACCTGTCAGTGGACATTTTCCAATAAACGTGAGCGGCGCACATATTTAAAGGCATGTGCGTCAGCGGTGCCGCGTTCCCATTAATTTGCTTGCAGGAGCAATGATGTCATTTACCAGAATAAGCCAGACCGGCGCACTGATCGCCCTCGGGCTCGGGCTCGCGCCGGTGGCGCAGTCGCAGGGGCTGATCACCTTCGGCGGCCAGCCGGCGGTGAACTATGGCCAGGCCGTGCCGGAAGCGGGCAACGCGGGGCGTCCCACGGCCGAACAGCAGCTTCCCGGCTTCTCCCGCGCCATCATGGCGCCGGTTAGCCCGGAGGAATCGGAAAAGGCGGTGCGCGCCCGCGTGGTGGGCGCCCTGAACGTGGGCGTGCCGTCGCGCTTGCCGGTAACACGCACCGCGCCCACGGCCGGTCGGGTCGCCGGCGACATGGCAGCCACCAGTCCGGCCTCGATCGCCGAACTGGCGCGCGCGCTGCGCAACGATCCCGACCTGATCTACGAATACGTGCGCAACAATATCGAATACGTGCCCACCTGGGGCATCATGAAAGGCGAGTTCGGCGCACTGCTGGACAACCAGGGCACGGCCTTCGACCAGGCCGCGCTGATGGTGGCGCTGCTGCGGCAGTCGGGCTACACGGCCAGCTTCGTCAAGGGCCGCATCAGCCTGACGGCGGCCCAGGTGCGCGACTGGCTCGGGGTCGACACGGCCAATGTGTGCGGCGTGCTGAACCTGCTGGGCAATGCCCAGATCCCCACCTCGTCCGTCATCGCCACGGCGGCCGGCAGCTGCCCCGGTTCGACCGCGGCGCTGCACAGCCTGAAGCTGGAGCATGTCTGGGTGAAAGTCGTCATCGGCGGCACGGCCTATTATTTCGATCCCAGCTACAAGGGCCACACGATCAGGCCGGGCATCAACCTGGCCGCCGCCACCGGCTATAACGCGGCCGGCTTCATGAGCGGCGCCACCAGCGGCGCCACCATCACGGCAGATTATGTGCAGGGCATCAACCGCGCCAATGTGCGTGCCAGCCTGACGTCCTACGCCAGTGCGCTGGCCGGCCACCTGCGTGCCAACTACCCGGCCGGTACGCTCGACGACGTCATCGGCGGCATGACCATCACGCCCTACGCCGGCGCCCCGCTGCGCCAGGCCACCTTGCCCTACCAGGACACGGCCGTGGCGCTGACGGAATGGACCGGCGACGTGCCGGCCAACTACAAGCCCACCGTGCGCGTGCAGTACCAGGGCATCGACCGTACCTTCACGTCGGACGCGATCTACGGCCGCCGCCTGACGCTGACGTACAACGCCTCCAGCCAGCCGGTGCTGTCGCTGGACGGGCAGGCGCTGGCGACGGGCACGGCCACCACCAGCGGCAGCTACGGCAACGTCACGCTGACGGTGACGCACGGCGCCTATGCCAACACCTTCGCCAACCAGAATTTCACGCAGCAGGTCAAGGCGGGCGGCACCTTCCTGATCGGCAACGGCTGGGGGCCGGCCGGCCGCGGCGTGGTGGACCTGCACCGCACCCGCCTGGACCAGGCCCTGGCCGGCGGCGCCAGCGCCGGCTCGGAAGCAGCGCTGGGCTCGAGCCTGGCCGTGCTGTCGTCAAGCTGGATCGGCCAGGTCAACCACTCCGGCTACATCACGGATCGCCTGGCCCGCACCAATACCCTGTTCCACCACCAGGTCGGCATTGCCGGCTACAACACGGCGGCCTATGTCGACCTGCCCGGCAATATGCTCAGCGTCGTCAGCCAGGATGCCAGCACGGCCAAGGAAGCGGCCGTGTTCTTCAGCTCGGCCATGCACTCGAGTATCTTCGAATCGACCGCCGTGCAGCAGACCACGGGCGGCAGCGCCGTCTCCACGGTCAAGCTGATCGACATGGCGGTGGCCGGCAACCAGCGCATCTATGACGCCAAGGCCGCCAACTTCGCCAGCACCGTGCAGCCGAACCTGGTGGGCTGCGCCAGCTACATCGCCAGCTTCCAGAGCGCCGTCAACGGCGGCCGGCGCCTGATCCTGCCGAACCGCTGCGACCTGAACGAGGGCAGCTGGACCGGTGTCGGTTTCTACAACGTGCTGGTCGGGTCGACCGGTTCGAGCATCGGTGCCATCATCAGCGGCGGCCTGGCCGGCGGTTTCTCGACCACGCCGCTGGCGCCGTCGCTGACCAACAGCAATACCCTGTTCAATTCCCTCAGTCCCGCCGCGCTGACGCCTTACACGGGCTCGACGTTCGGTGACCCGATCGACATGACCAAGGGCCACTTCCTGTACCAGAACGACGATATCAAGACCGGCACGGGCGAGTTCCCGTTCGCGCTGAACTTCGCCCGCTCGTACAGCTCGTCCGCACGAACCCAGAACGGCAGTCTCGGCTACGGCTGGATCAGCAACCTGAACGCCAATACGGCCGTCATTTCCGACGGCTTCCAGGGCATGGGCGAGGATTCCGCGCTCGATGCGGCGGCGGCGATCACGGAGAAGCTCGTTTCGGTGGACCTGATGAGCGACACCGCCAAGCCGCTGGCCAATATGGTCATCGCCACGCTGGGCCAACGGTGGTTCGGCGAACAGATCACCGGCAACGTGGTGCTGGTGCGGCAGGGCCTGAACGGCGAAGTCTTCGTCCGCCTGACCGACGGCACGTACAACAGCCCGCCGGCCAATTCGGCCAAGCTGGTCAAGAACGCCGACGGCACCTATGCCTACAGCACCGTCAACAAGGCGCAACTGGCCTTTAATGCCGCCGGCAATATCGCCACCTACACCCATCCGTCCGGCGTGCAGGCCAAGTTCAACTACACGGGCAACCAGCTGTCCAGCATCGGCAACAGCCTGGGCCGGAACCTGACGCTGACCTACACGGGCAGCCGCATCAGTGCCGTGTCGGACGGCAGCCGTACCGTCAACTATACCTATGACGCGGCCGGCAACCTGGCCACCTTCCGCAATGCGCTGCTCAACACGTCGACCTACCAGTACGACGTGCCGGGCCGCCTGACGAAGGTATTCTATCCCGCCAATCCGGCCGTGCCCTTCGTTACCAATACCTACGATTCGCTGGGACGGGTGCAGGCCCAGCTCAACGCACTGGGCAAGAGCTACACCTACTATTTCGCCGGTTCGCGCTCCGAGGAGGTCGGGCCGCTGGGACAGAGCCGGGTCAGCTACCTGGACGCCGGCGGCAAGGTGGTCAAGGCGGTCAATCCGGCCGGCCGGGCCCTGCTGCATACCTATGACGGCCAGGGGCGCCTGGTCAAGACCGTATTGCCCGAAGGCGGACAGACCCTCTACGAGTACGACGACGCGCCCTGCGCCGCCCAGCAGCGCTGCACGCACAACGTCAAGACGCTGCAGCAGAAGCCGAAACCGGGCAGCAGCGATCCGGTCCTCGTGAGCAGCTACACCTACGAGGGCAATTTCAACAAGGTCGCCAGCGCCATCGATCCCAAGCTCAAGACCACCAGCTACACGTACACGCCGCAGGGCGACCTGTCGACGGTGACGACGCCGGCGGACGCGCAAGGGGTGCAGGGCCTGACCACCTACGGCTACACCAGCTACAGCGTGGCCGGCTACCCGGCGTTCTTCCTGCAGACTTCGGTGCTCAACAAGGTCGATGCGGCGACGTCGATCCTGACGACATCGACCTACGATGCGGCCAACAAGTACGTGCAGAAGACGCTCGTCAAGGACAGCGGCACCGGTGCGCTGAACCTGACGACGACGTATGTGCACGACGCCATCGGCGATGTCACCGAGATCAACGGCCCGCGCGACGACGTCGCCGACGTCGCCCGCATGAGCTACGACGCGGAGCGGCAGCTGGTGCAAAGCACCGATCCGCTCGGCAAGCTCTCCAGGACGGCCTACAACGCCGACGGCAAGGCTATCCGTACCGCCGAACAGGCCGGCACCCAATGGCTGGTGACGTGCCGCAGCTACAACGCCGGCGGCAAGCTGGTGCGCACGTGGGGGCCGTCGCTGGTGGCCGCGGCCACCGACTGCCCGGCGGCCGCCGCGCCCGTCAATGTGATCGACTTCGATTACGACGACCTGGGACGCAGCATCCGCGTCACGGAAAACCTGCCGGTGGCCGAGGGCGGCAACCGCGTCGAGGAAACGGCCTACAACATCGACGATTCGGTGGCCACGGTCAAGCGCGCCGTGGGCAGCGCGGCGGCCCAGGTGTTCGCCACCTACACGTATTCGGCGGACGGCAAGATGCTGTCGGTGAAGGATGCCAACGGCAACTTGACTTCCTACGATTACGACGGCCACGACCGCAAGACCAGGACGCGCTTCCCGGACAAGGCCAGTGTCGGGCTATCGTCCACCGCCGACTACGAGCAGTACGGCTACGACAGCAACGGCAACCTGACCACGTTGCGCAGGCGCGATGGCCAGACCGTCACCACCAGCTACGACAACCTGGACCGCGTGATCGGCCGCAGCTTCCCGGCCGCGGCGGACAACACGGTGCTGGCCTACGACCTGCTGTCGCGCACCACGTCGGCGCGCTTTGCCGACGGCAGCTTCGAGGTCAGCAACGTGTACGACAATGCCGGTCGCGTCGCCAGCACCACCGCCGGCGGCAAGACGCTGAAGTTCAGCCACGATGCGGCAGGCAACCGCACCCGCACCACCTGGCCCGAGGCGACGCCGTTCTTCGTCAGCAGCACCTTCGACGCGCTGAACCGGCCGCAGGCCGTGCTGGAAATGGGCACGACCCAGCTGGCCGGCTATGCCTACGACGACCTGTCGCGCCGCACCACGGTCACGCTGGGGAACGGCACCGTCACCAGCTATGGCTACACCAGCCAGGGTAACCTGGCCACGTTGACCCATAACCTGGGCGGCACCGCGCAGGACAATACGTGGACCTACACCCGCAACCAGGCGCAGGAGATCGCGGCCCATGCGTGGAGCAACGACAGCTACCAGTGGACGGGCTACCGCAACGGCACGCGCAACTACACGGCGAACGGCCTGAATCAGTACACGGCCGCCGCCGGTGCCAGCCTGGCCTACGACAGCAACGGCAATTTGAGTGGCGACGGCACCTGGACCTATGGCTACGACAGCGAAAACCGGCTGCGCTCGGCCGCCAGCGCGGCCCGTTCGGCGACGCTGGCCTACGATGCGCTGGGCAGGTTGCGCCAGAGTGCGATTGGCGGCAGCACCACCAACCTGCTGTATGCGGGCACCCAGCTGGTGGCCGAATACGACGCCGCCGGCACGCTGCTGCGCCGTTACGTCCACGGCGAGAATGCCGACGAGCCGCTGGTGTGGTACGAGGGCGCGTCGACGGCCGCCAAATCGTGGCTTTATGCGGACCATCTCAATTCCGTCGTCGCCACGGCCGATGCGGGCGGGACTGGCAGCGCGATCTACAGCTATGGCCCGAGCGGCGAGCCCAATACGGATGCCGGCGTACGCTTCCGCTACACGGGCCAGCAGTACCTGGGCGAACTGGGCCTGTCGTACTACAAGGCACGCTTCTACTCGCCGGCACTGGGCCGCTTCCTGCAGACCGATCCCGTCGGCCATACCGACGAGCTCAATCTGTACACCTATGCCAATAACGATCCGCTCAACGCCACCGATCCCACCGGCGAAACGCCGATGCACCTGGCCGCTGCCGCCGTGGGCGGGGTCGGCGGGCTGCTGTTCCAGGCCGGAGCCGACCTGCTGACGTGGCGCATGAGTTCGCGTGGCGACTACGCCGGGGCCTTCGTCGGCGGCGCGGCAGGCGGTGCGGCGGCGGTCACGTGCGGACCGGCCTGCGCCGGTGCCGTCGCGGGTGCGGCCAGCAGCATCACGCGCCAGGTCGTCAACGGCGGCGGCATCAGCGTGGCGGCCGTGGGACGCGATACCATGTTCGGCGCCGCTGGCGGCGTCGTCGGGGGCAAGATCATCCCGCAGGTCAGCAAGGCTTACCTGAGCAACGGCACCAAGGGCGCCATCGGCGAGGGATTGACCTTGCTGGGCTTGAAGATGGCAGGCAACACCAATATCCGCAGCCAGGTCGGCAACGGGGTGGGCAAGTCGACCTTTGACTTCCAGCTGGCCAACGGCAAGTTTGTCGAGGCCAAATTCGGCACCGCCAGGCTGTCGAAGCCCCAGCGGGCGGCGGCGCGGAACCCGAACAACGACGTCGAGGTACAGACGTGGTCGTATGATACGGTGTCCGGCATGATCGGCGCCCCGGCGGGTGCCGCGGCAGCGACGGGCAAATAAGGTCCACTGCAAGCAGTGCGGCCGGCCCCCGGGCCGGCCTTTTTCATTGATCGAGCGGAGCGTACATGGCGGGGAAACAGCTGAAACGGTTTGAAAAGTGGCGCGCGCAGCTGCCGGCCCGTACGGCGTATTTCGTCCAGCTGGTGCTGGACGAGATCGTTCCCGTCTTCGAGGCCAACGGCCTGGTGCGCCATGCCGACTACGGGGGCGACAGCGCCGAGGCGGTGGCCCGCCACACGATCGGGTTGCAGCGCCGGGCCGGCGCCGCCTGGCCGACGGTGGAAATCAGTTTCGACCAGCGCAACCGGCCCATGCTGGGCCTGACCTTTGCCCTGCTGCCGGAACCGTGCTACCGGCAGGGCACGAACGGCGGCGCCGAAATCGCCCGCATTGCGGCCAATGTCGTCGAAGGCGATGCCTACTTCAACCTGTGCAAGGAACGGGGCTTCATCGTCAATTTCGGCTACTGGTTCGCACTGCTGCCGCAACGCCGGGCCCGCCGCGAAATCGACCAGCTCAAGGCCCTGCTGCCCTTCCTGTTGTCCTTGCTCGACACGGGCATACCTGACGACTGGGTGGGCCAGGCCGGCAAGGTGCACCCGAATGTCTTCGCCAACCGGGGCGCGCGCCAGCTGGCGCGGCGGCGTGACGGCGCAGCCGGTTAGCTGTACGACCTGCCACCGGTGCGGCCATGCCGCTACTACCGGAACTGGTAGTTGTCCCATCGATCCGGCCCGGTGACACTGGTCTTGCGAAACGGCACCTGGCCGGGGCGCATTTTCCAGTCCACCGAGTGCGTGCCGTATGCCAAACCAAGCCTGTCACCGCGCCACCGGGCGCATGCCGATGTTCAACCGTGGCGGGGCCGGCGGCTTCACGCTGCTCGAGCTGCTGGTGGTGATGGTCATCATCGGCCTGCTGGTGGGCTATGTGGCGCCGAACTACTTCGGCGCCGTCGGCAAGTCCGAAACGAAGGCGGCGCGGGCCCAGATCGATGCGCTGCACAAGGCCCTGGTGGCCTACCGGCTCGACGTCGGCGCCTACCCCACCTCCGAAGCGGGCCTGGCGGCGCTGGTCGCGCGCCCGGCCGGCGCCGGCCAGTGGGCCGGGCCCTACCTGTCCAAGGGGGTGCCGCTGGACCCGTGGGGCCGCGCCTATGTCTATCGCCACCCGGGCCGCAAGGGCGAACTGGATCTGTTCTCGTATGGGCGCGACGGCAAGGCCGGCGGCGAGGGCGAAGCGGCCGATATTGCCAACTGAGCGCCGACCGGACACCGACTGAGCCGCCATGCAATTTCGCCTGAAAGTCTACTCCCCGCAAGAAGGCGTGCGCCGCATCGGCTGCATCGCCACCGATGCGCAGGCAGCGCGCCGCAAGGCAACCGAACAGGGCTACACGGTGCTGTCGCTGCGCGCGGCCCGGCTGCGTGCGCTGCGCTGGGGCCGCGCCAGCTTCAAGGTGGGCCTGTTCGCCCAGGAGCTGCTGGCCCTGATCGACGCCGGCCTCGGTGTCATCGAGGCGATGGCGATCCTGGCCGGCAAGGCACGCGATCCCGATGCGCGCGAAGTGCTGGGCCGCATCCTGCTGCTGCTGCAGGAAGGGCAGACGCTGTCGGCCGCGCTGGCAGCCGCGCCCGAGCAGTTCCCCACGCTGTTCGTGGCCACCGTCAAGGCCAGCGAACAGACCGGCAACCTGGCCGAGGCCCTGCAACGCTACCTGGCCTACCACCGCCAGCTCAATGCCGTGCGCGACAAGGTGGTGTCGGCGTCGATCTATCCGGCCCTGCTGGTGGGCGTGGGGGCACTGGTGATCGTCTTCCTGCTGGCCTATGTGGTGCCGCGCTTCGGCCGGGTCTATGCGGACCTGGGCCAGGCCGACGTGCCGTTTCTGTCACGCCTGCTGATCGAGTGGGGCCACGTCGTCACCGAGCATGGCGCAGCCCTGGCCGGCGGCGCTGTTGCCGCCGCCGTCGTCGCGGTGCACGTGCTGCGCCGGCCGGCCGTGCGCGCC
>NZ_WNKZ01000132.1 GCF_009720835.1 Pseudoduganella buxea | reverse complement strand
GCCCCGTTCCTCGATGATGGCCAGGCAGTCTGCCAGCGAGGCACATCCTTCGAACAGCCGTCGCAGGCCATCCCCTTGTTCGCCGGTCAGCCGGGTCAGCCACGCCAGGCACTGCGTCCGTACGGCCGCGTACTCGTCGATTTCCATGCCCACCTCCGTCTTGGTTCATGCCAACTTACGGTATGACAATGGTCGAGCCAACAAGTTCCTTGCGACCGGGGCACAGCGCCTTACGTTTTCGGTGACTTCACCCGACTTCACCATTACCCTGCCAGGTATTGCGCCGATCCGGATGAACGAGCATCCGCTCCACCACGACAAGCCACACCTGCGGTATTTGGGCAGCGACGGGCCTTACACGGTATCCGTGATGACGCCTACCGCGGATGGGCGCATGACTGCCGCCGACTGTGCCGGTTCGATGGTGAAGCGGCTCGTTGCGCGCCCGGGTATGCCGCCGCTGGACAGCATCTTCCGCGCGCGTCTGAACGATCGCACCTATGCGGCGATCTACGCGATGCCGGGTGCGGGGAAGCCGGTCCTCCACGCACACATTCTTTCCGCGGCCACCGGTGGAACCCATTGTATCGAGGTACACGTGTCGAGAATTGCCGGTTCCCAGGACGACGTCGCTCCGTGGTTCAAGGGCGTGGGCGCCGCGGATATCGAAGCAAGATAGCATCTCGCCCGCGCTGCCGGCGCCGAGGCCGAGGTGGCGGCGAGAAACACGCCGATGGTTGTGCCGGCACGGCGCCGCCGCTTGCTATAAAATCAATATCTCGCATGAAGAAACCAGGCTGAATCAAGGGAAAAGTGCTGACGGGCTTGAATCATCTGACGCTTGCGGTGCGCGAGCTGGAACCCAGCGTGGATTTCTATCGCAGCCTGCTGGGCTTTCGCCTGCACGCCAGCTGGCGTTCGGGTGCCTACCTGTCGCTGGGGGAGCTGTGGCTATGCCTGTCGCTCGACCCGAGCCGAAGCACGGTGCCTTCGCCCGACTATACCCACTACGCCTTCAGCATCTCGCAACAGGATTTCAGCAATTTCGCGCGGCGGCTTCTCGACCACGGTGCCCATCAATGGCGGGACAATCGCAGCGAGGGCGACTCGCTGTACTTTCTCGACCCCGATGGACACAAGCTCGAGGTTCATGTCGGCGACCTCGCCAGCCGGCTGGCCCAGTGCCGCGCCCAGCCATACGAAGCCATGCGTTTTTTCGACCAGGCTCCGTAGCGGGTGGCGCATCGACAAGAAAATATCGTGGAACTTCACCTTGGGCTGACCCCATTTCCGGACCGGGTTTTCGTGGACGAGCAGCCATGGCCGGCCGAGCACCTGTGGCCCCTGCTGTCGGTCGACCTGGGCGTGTTCGCGCATCGGGCCGTCAACCCGCGCCAGGGTGAGCGGGCGCTCGGGGGGGCTGGGCCTGGCGATCGCCGCGTCTGCGACGGCGCGCCACGATGGCCGCATCCGCCTGGAGGACGCGGCCGGCGGCGGCTTGCGGGGCGTCGTCGCATTGCCGCTTGCCGGTGGCATGGCGTGTGACGACCGTGGCGCGATCGGCACCGGTACAGCGGATAGGTCGGGGAGGAAAGTTCAAGGCTCCGGCAGCATGCCATGTGGGGAACACGGCCTGCGGCGGAGCCTTTCGTGGTGGTCGACGGGACTAATCGTCTTCGTGATACCGGTCGGTCAGTTTGTGCTGCGAGCCACGGCTTTCCGAAACAATTTCAAACGCGATCAGCGCCACGGTGGCTATGGCGATGCCGATCGTCAGCAGAGTAGGCATGATGTATCGAGCCCCCTTGCGACGGCTCGCTCCCTTGGTTGATACGATTAAACTGTAGCAGACGCGCACGTGAATACAAGGCGCGGGGACGCAATTTTCACGCTTCCAAGACAGCGATTTCACAATTGCCGGGCTGCTTGCCCAGCTTGTGCCAGTCCTACTTCACCACCAGGTCGGCTGACATCACCGCTTTCAGCAGCACCGGCTCTTCGGGATCGCGCTGGACGAACCACCAGGCGCTGGCCTTCTTCATTTCCCAGTCCAGCACCTGGCCCGTCAGCAGCAGGGCGGCGACCTGGCCCAGGGTGGGCTGGTGGCCGACGATGACGACGGTTTCCTTGCCGGCCGGCCAGTTGGCGGCCTGCAGCACCGCCTCCGCCTCGGCGCCCGGCACCAGCGCGGCATGCGTCTTGTACTTGCGGCCCAGGCCTTCGGCCGTCTGCACCGTGCGCACGGCCGGGCTGGCCAGGATTCGGCAGTTTTCCGGCAGCTGCGAATCGAGCCACTGGCCCATGCGCTTGGCCTGCTTGATGCCCTTCGACGTCAGGGCCCGCTGCAGGTCGGGCAGGCCCACGTCGCCGGGCTCGGCCTCGGCGTGTCGCCACAGTATCAGATCCATCCGTTCTCCTTATTCCCGCGCTTCCTTCGGGACGGTGCGTTCGTTGCCGGCCGCCACCGTCATCTGCGATTCATCCGTGGCCGTGCCCAGCGCATGCATCAGGTGTTTCTGGGCGCTGAACGGCGCCTGCTTGGCGCGCGGCTTGCGGCGATGGTATTGGCCGTCCGCTTCCAGCTCCCACGCGTTCACATTATCCTTCAGATACGGGTTCAGGCCCTCGGCCATCACGCGCCGTTTCAGGGCGCGGTCCAGCACGGGGAAGGCCACTTCGATACGGCGGAACAGGTTGCGGTTCATCCAGTCGGCGCTGCCCAGGTAGATATCGTGCGCCAGGTCGTTGCGGAAGTAGTAGATACGGCTGTGCTCCAGGAAGCGGCCGATGATCGAGCGCACGCGGATGTTTTCCGACAGCCCCGGCACGCCGGGGCGCAGGGTGCAGGCGCCGCGCACGATCAGGTCGATGCGCACGCCGTCCTGCGAGGCCGAGTACAGGGCGCGGATGACGCTCTCGTCCACCAGCGCGTTGACCTTGACGATGATGCGGGCCGGCTTGCCGCTCTTGGCGATCTTGGCCTCGTTGCGGATGGCCTTGATGATCTGCTCCTGCAGCGCGAACGGTGCCAGCCAGATATGGTGCAGCTTGTGCGGCTTGGCCAGGCTGGTCAGGTGCATGAACACTTCGTTGACGTCGCGGCCCAGTTCCGGGTTCGACGTCAACAGGCCGAAGTCCGTGTAGAACTTGGTGGTGGTGGGGTGGTAGTTGCCCGTGCCCAGGTGGGCGTAGTAGCGCAGCGCGGAGTTGCCGCTGCTGCCTTCGCGGCGGATCACCAGCGCGATCTTCGCGTGCGTCTTCAGCCCCACCACGCCGTACACCACCTGGGCGCCGGCCTGCTCGAGTTTGTCGGCCCAGTTGATATTGGCTTCCTCGTCGAAGCGGGCCAGCAGTTCCACGACGACCGTGACTTCCTTGCCCAGGCGCGCGGCCAGTATCAGCGCTTCCATCAGGTCCGAATTCATGCCGGTGCGGTAGACCGTCTGCTTGATGGCCACCACGCAGGGGTCGTTGGCGGCGCTGCGGACAAAGTCGATGACGGTCTGGAACGACTGGAACGGGTGGTGCAGCAGCATGTCGTGCCGGCGCAGGGTGGCGAAGATGTCGTTGTTGACGCTCTTGTTCAGCACGCCCGGGATGAAGGGGGCGAAGCGCAGGGCCGGGTTCTTCGAGTGCTCGGCGATTTCGTTCAGGCGTACCAGGTTGACGGGGCCGTCCACCTGGTACAGGCGCGTCTTGTCGAGGCCGAACTGGTCCAGCAGGAACTGCGACAGCTCGGGCGGGCAGTTCTTCGCCACTTCCAGCCGCACCGAGCGGCCGAACTGGCGGCCCAGCAGCTCGCCCTTCAGGGCCTGGCGCAGGTTCTTCACTTCATCCTCGTCCACCCACAGGTCGGAATCGCGCGTGACGCGGAACTGTGAATAGGCCATCACTTCGCGGCCGGCGAACAGGTCGGCGATATGGGCGTGGATGACGGAGGAAAGCAGGCAGAACGACATGCCGGGGGTGTCCGACAGCTCCGTCGGCAGGGGGATGATGCGGGGCAGGACGCGGGGGGCCTTGATGATGGCGATCGCGGTACCGCGGCCGAAGGCGTCCTTGCCCGACAGTGCGACGATGAAGTTGAGGCTTTTGTTGACGACCTGGGGGAAGGGATGGGCGGGGTCGAGTCCGATCGGGGTCAGGAGAGGCCGTACTTCCCGTTCGAAATACTCCTTGACCCATGCCCGCTGGGCCTCGTTGCGCTGGCTGTGCCGGACGATATGGATCCCGGCATCCTGCAACAGCGGTAGTACTTCGGTATTCAGTATTTCATATTGCCGGGTGACGAGGGCATGGCATTCGGCGCTGACCCGGTTCAGGTTGGCCGTCAGGGAAGGGTGTTCCGACAGTACCCCGTCGACACTGGCCGCCGCCAGCAGGCTGGCCACCCGCACTTCGAAGAATTCATCCAGGTTGCTGCTGACGATACACAGATAACGCAGGCGTTCGAGCAGGGGGATGGCGGGGTCCTCGGCCTGGGCCAGCACTCTTCGGTTGAAGGCCAGCTGGGACAATTCGCGGTCGAGGAACATCGCCGGCCTGGCGAGCTCCGTACGAGTTTCTGGCTTCATGGGCTTATCATTTCTTCTAATCATGAATACAACAATTTTAACGCCACACCGCAGGGTACATGAGGCTTGGCCGAGTATGGCGCGCGTTGTATGACAGTGTAAGTGGGAAATATGACAGCTTCATGACTGAAAGCTAACTCATTATGACAACGGCTTTGCGCGTTTCCCCGCTCATCAATAAGGCATAAGTGGTTGATCTGGAACGGATCAATAATAAAACGATCAAATATTTCAAAACGCGCCAGCCATGTCATAAAGCTGTCATATTGCGTCTTTACACTCCGCATCACTCAAACCCAACCCCAGAGGAACTTTGATATGCGTATGAAACAGTTGATGGCCTCCCTCATCGTAGGCGCGTCCGCGGCAGTGGCCTTCACCAGCGCCGTCGCAGCGGACATGACCGGCGCAGGCGCTACCTTCCCTTATCCGATCTACGCCAAGTGGGCGGAGTCGTACAAAGCCGCCACCGGCAACGGCCTGAACTATGCTTCGGTCGGCTCCGGCGCCGGCATCAAGCAGATCAAGGCCAAGACCGTCGATTTCGGCGCGTCGGACATGCCGCTGAAAGCGGACGACCTGGAGCAATCGGGCCTGATGCAGTTCCCTGCCATCATGGGCGGCGTCGTGACCGTGGTCAACCTGGAAGGCATCGCGCCGGGCCAGCTGAAGCTGACGGGCGACGTGGTGGGCAATATCTACCTCGGCAAGATCACCAAGTGGAACGATCCTGCCATCGCCGCGTTGAACCCTGGCGTCAAGCTGCCGGCCGACGAGATCACCGTCGTGCACCGCGCCGATTCCTCGGGCACGTCGTTCCTGTTCACGGATTTCCTGTCCAAGACCAATCCTGAATTCCAGAAGACCGTCGGTGCCAACAGCGCCGTCAAGTGGCCGACCGGCGTGGGCGGCAAGGGCAACGAAGGCGTGGCCGCCAACGTGCAGCGTATCAAGGGCGCGATCGGCTATGTCGAGTGGGCCTATGCGAAGAAGAACAAGATGTCGCACACCCAGCTGAAGAACAAGGATGGCGTGTTCCTGCAGCCGGACGACGAGAACTTCAAGGCCGCCGCCGCCAACGCCGAGTGGACCAAGACCCCGGGCTTCGGCGTCGTGCTGACGGACCAGGCCGGCAAGGCTTCGTGGCCGATCACGGGCGTGTCCTTCATCCTGATGTACAAGCAGCAGGCCGACGCCGCCAAGGGCAAGGAAGTCATCAAGTTCTTCGACTGGGCCTTCGCCAACGGCGACAAGTCCGCCGTCGACCTGGACTACGTGCCCCTGCCCGACACCGTCGTCAAGCAGGTGCAGGCGGCCTGGAAGGCCAACCTGAAGGACGCTTCCGGCAAGGCGCTGTACTAAGCTTTAATCTCCCCCTCGCTGCCCGAGGGGGCTAGCTGTGACTCTCGGGGGCCTGTCCCGCGAGCCCATCGAGAGTCACCGCTAGCCCATCAAACCGATAAAAAAATGTCCATGAGTGCAGAACTTTCCACCGTCCCCGTGACGGAGCCGCAGGCGGCTTCCACCGTCTCCCAGGCGGCCATGCTGTCGGTCATGCGCCGCCAGCGCCTGCAGGATTTCATCTTCCACAAGGTGACGATGCTGTTCGCGCTGTCGGTGCTGTTCGTCCTGATTGGCATCATCATCTCGCTGGTCATCGGCGCGGTGCCGGCGCTGAAGGAATTCGGCCCCGGCTTCATCACCCGCGTCGAGTGGGACCCCATCAACGACCAGTACGGCGCGCTGATCGCCATCGTCGGCACCCTGTCGACGGCCGGCATCGCGCTGTTGATCGCCTTCCCCGTCAGCTTCGGCATCGCCCTGTTCCTGACGGAAATCTGTCCGGCCTGGCTGCGCCGCCCGCTGGGCACGGCCGTCGAGCTGCTGGCCGGCGTGCCGTCGATTATCTACGGCATGTGGGGCCTGTTCGTGTTCGCGCCCCTGTTCGCCGACCACGTGCAGCCGCTGCTGAAGTCCACCATCGGCATGCTGCCCATTATCGGCGAGCTGTTCCGCGGTCCGACGATGGGCATCGGCATCCTGACGGCCGGCCTGATCCTGGCCGTGATGATCATCCCCTTCATTTCCTCCGTGATGCGCGACGTGTTCGAGATCGTGCCGGCCGTGCTGAAGGAATCGGCCTACGGCCTGGGCTGCACCCGCTGGGAAGTGGTGCGCAAGATCGTGCTGCCGTACACCAAGACCGGCGTCGTCGGCGGCGTCATGCTGGGCCTGGGCCGCGCGCTGGGTGAAACCATGGCCGTCACCTTCGTCATCGGTAACGCCAACAAGCTGTCCGCATCGCTGTTCGCTCCCGGCAACAGCATCGCCTCCACCCTGGCCAATGAATTCGCCGAGGCCGCGTCGCCGCTGCACGTGTCCTCGCTGTATTCGCTGGCCCTGATCCTGTTCGTCATCACCTTTATCGTGCTGTCCGCCGCCAAGCTGATGCTGGCCGGCATGTCGCGCAAGGAAGGCGTCAAATAATGAAGACCTCCACCATGAATGCCGCTCCCGCCGTCAACAAGGTCTACCGCAAGCGCCTGCTGCAGCACCGCGTCGGCATCGCCCTGTCCGTGGCCGCCATGTCGCTGGGCCTGGCCGTGCTGCTGTGGATCCTCGCCACGCTCGTCATCAATGGCGTGCAGGCGCTGACCCCGGCCCTGTTCACTCAGACGACGCCGGCCCCCGGCAGCGAAGGCGGCGGCCTGATGAACGCCATCGTCGGCAGCCTGATGATGGTCGGCCTGTCGACCCTGGTGTCGACGCCGATCGGGATCCTGGCCGGTATCTACCTGGCCGAGTACGGCGAGGAGAACAAGCTGGCCCAGGTGACGCGTTTCGTCACCGACATCATGCTGTCGGCGCCGTCCATCGTCATCGGCCTGTTCGTCTATACGATCTACGTGGCCAACGTGAACCACTTCTCCGGCTATGCCGGTTCGCTGGCGCTGTCGCTGATCGCCGTGCCCGTCGTGGTGCGCACCACCGACAATATGCTGCGCCTGGTGCCCAACAGCCTGCTCGAAGCGGCCTTCGCCCTGGGCGCGCCGCGCTGGAAGGTGGCGACGATGGTGCGCCTGCGCGCCGTCAAGGCCGGCGTCGTCACGGGCGTGCTGCTGGCCGTCGCCCGCGTGTCCGGCGAGACGGCACCGCTGCTGTTCACGGCGCTGAACAACCAGTTCTTCAGCGCCGACATGAACAAGCCGATGGCCAACCTGCCGTACGTGATCTACCAGTTCGCCATGAGCCCTTACGACAACTGGCGCGAGCTGGCCTGGGGCGGCGCGCTGCTGGTGACGTTCTCCGTGCTGGCGCTGAACATCATCTCGCGCACCCTGTTCAACCAGAAGATCCCCAACTGATCCTCGAGATTCTTTTAAGATACGACACACTATGACCACGAACGTGACCATGAATGCCCAGGCGGCCGCCCCGGTGGCCCGCCAGCAGAGCAAGATCATCGAGATCAAGGGCCTCAATTTCTTCTACGGCAAGACGCGCAGCCTGACCAACGTCAACCTGGACATCCACGAGAAGCAGGTGACGGCCTTTATCGGCCCGTCCGGCTGCGGCAAGTCGACCCTGCTGCGCACCCTGAACCGCATGTACGACCTGTACCCCGGCCAGCGCGCCGAAGGCACCATCGCCTACCGGGGCCGCAACATCCTCGACGCCGACCAGGACGTCAACATGCTGCGCGCCAAGGTGGGCATGGTGTTCCAGAAGCCGACGCCGTTCCCCATGTCGATCTACGACAATATCGCCTTCGGCGTGCGCCTGTACGAAGACCTGTCGAAGGGCGAGATGGACGAGCGCGTCGAGTGGGCCCTGAAGAAGGCGGCCCTGTGGACGGAAGTGAAGGACAAGCTGGGCAAGTCCGGCCTGTCCCTGTCGGGCGGCCAGCAGCAGCGCCTGTGCATCGCCCGCGGCGTGGCCGTCAAGCCGGACGTGCTGCTGCTGGACGAGCCGACCTCCGCGCTGGACCCGATCTCGACGTCGAAGGTGGAAGAACTGATCAGCGAACTGAAGCAGGACTACACGATCGCCATCGTCACCCACAATATGCAGCAGGCGGCGCGCTGCTCGGACTACACGGCCTATATGTACCTGGGCGAACTGGTGGAATTCGGCGTGACGGACCAGATCTTCATGAATCCGGCCCGCAAGGAAACCCAGGATTACATCACCGGCCGCTTCGGCTGATCAAGAAGAACAACGGGAGAGCAGCCATGATGGGCGAACATTCATCCAAGCAATATGACCACGACCTGGAAGCGATCCGCTCGAAGGTGCTGCTGATGGGCGGCATGGTCGAAACGCAGTTCCTCGATGCGATGACGTGCTTCCGCATCGGTAATATCGAACGGGCCGAGCGCGTCATGCGCGAGGATGACGCCGTCAACCAGCTGGAAGTGCAGCTGGACGACCAGTGCAGCCACCTGATCGTGCGCCGCCAGCCGGCCGCCAACGACCTGCGCACCATCATGGCGACGATCAAGGTCATCACGGACCTGGAACGCATCGGCGACGAGGCGACGAAAATCGCGCGCACGGCCAAGAGCCTCCATTCGCGCGGTGCCGTCACCGTCAACCACTATGAAATGGTGCGCACCATCGCCACCGCCACCAGCGACATGCTGCACGACGCGCTGGACGCGTTTGCCCGCAACGACCATAACCAGGCCTTGCAGCTGATCGCCCAGGACGCCGTGATCGACCACGAGTTCCGTTCCATCATGCGCAACCTGATTACCTTCATGATGGAAGACCCGCGTACAATTTCAGCGGCGCTCGACACCATGTGGGTGGCCAAGGCGATCGAGCGCATCGGCGACCATGCGAAGAACATCGCCGAGTACGTGATCTATGTGGTGGAAGGGCGCGATATCCGCCACAGCAAGCCGGCCCTGACGGCCACGGGCGCGGTACCGGAAACGAAGGAAGACTGAAACGAGCATGGCATCCGACAAAACGACCGTACTGATTGTTGAAGACGAGCCCGCGATTGTCGAGCTGGTGACGTTCTCGCTGCGCGAGGCGGGCTGGAACTGCTGCGCCGTGCAAAGCACGGCCGAGGCCTGGGACTTCATCCATGAACGCAAGCCCCAGCTGATCCTGCTGGACTGGATGCTGCCGGACCAGAGCGGCCTGCGCCTGCTGGCGCGCATCCGCGGCGACCGCCACTTCGCCGACATCCCCGTCATCATGCTGACTGCGAAGAGCATGGAAGAAGACAAGCTGGCGGGCCTGAACAGCGGTGCCGACGACTACATCACGAAGCCGTTCTCGCCGCGCGAGCTGCTGGCGCGCTCGCGCGCGCTGCTGCGCCGCAAGAGCCCCGAACACGCCGATTCGGCCATGCGCGCCGGCCCCGTCACGCTCGACCCGATCAGCTGCACGGTGACGATGGGCGAAAACAAGATCGATATCGGCCATGCCGAATACAAGCTGCTGAAGTTCTTCCTGGCCCATCCGGAGCGGGTGTTCTCGCGCAGCCAGCTGCTCGACAAGGTGTGGGGCGACCATGTCGTCATCGAGGAGCGCACCGTCGACGTCCACGTGCTGCGCCTGCGCAAGGCCCTGAAGGAAGCGGAACACCTGATCAAGACGGTCCGCAGCGTCGGTTACATGCTGTCCGAGAAAACCTGAAGGACGGCGCATGAACCCGAAACTGCTGTTCTGGGTGCCGGTGGCACTGCGGCTGGCCTTTGCCGCCGCCGGTGTCGGCCTGTTGTGGTGGTGGTCCGGCCCGATCACCGCGCTGTGGGTCGCGCTGCTGCTGGTGCTGGGAATGGCGCTGGTGCAGCTGCACTACCTGTTCCAGCTGTCCGGCTGGCTGGACAACCCGCAAAGCGCCAAGCTGCCGGACGGCTGGGGCGAATGGACGCCCGTGTTCTCGCGGCTGTACCGCATGCGCCGCGACGACGAGAAGAACCAGGCCGAGCTGACGGAATGGCTGGCGCGCTTCCGCCAGGCCATGCACCTGCTGCCGGACGGCGTCGTCATCATGGACGACGTGCTGTTCCTGGAGTGGTGCAACCCGGCCGCCGAGGAACACCTGGGCCTGCGGCAGGACCGCGACAAGGGCATGCGCGTGACGAACCTGGTGCGCAGCCCGGACTTCATGGACTACCTGATCCTGGGCCGCTACGACCAGCCGCTGACGCTGTCGTTCCGGGGCCGCAAGCTGATCGTCCATATCATCCCCTTCGAGAACCGCCGCCAGATCCTCGTCACGCACGACATCACGGAAAACGAGCGTACCGACATGATGCGGCGCGATTTCATCGCCAACGCCTCGCATGAGCTGCGCACGCCGCTGACCGTCATCGTCGGCTTCCTGGAAATCGCCGCTTCCGAACACCTGGACCGCGAAACCCGCCAGGCCCACCTGAACCTGATGATGGAGCAGGGCCACCGCATGCAGCACCTGATCGAGGACATGCTGACCCTGTCGCGGCTGGAGTCGCTGGACCACCCGATGCGCGCCGAACGGGTCGACATCCACACCTTGCTGCACCGGGTCCAGCGCGACGCCCAGGCCCTGTCCGTCGGCAAGCACGACATCAGCCTGGAAGTGCAGGGCGGCGACGTCATGGGCAGCTCCGATGAACTCTACAGCGCCTTCGGCAACCTCGCCGCCAACGCCGTGCGCTACACGCCGGCCGGCGGCAAGGTGATGCTGCGGTGGGAAGACACGGCCACGGGCGTGCGCTTCGTCGTGCGCGACACGGGCATCGGCATCAGCCCGGAACACATCTCGCGGCTGACGGAGCGCTTCTACCGCGTCGACAAGAGCCGTTCGCGCGAAACCCAGGGCACGGGCCTGGGCCTGGCCATCGTCAAGCACGTGCTGCTGCGGCATGGCGCCACCCTGACCATCGAATCGACGCCGGGGCAGGGCAGTACGTTTACCGTCAATATGCCCAAGTCGCTGGCTGCCGTGCAGGCTGCCTGAGCGGCGACCCCGGCGAAGCTGATACAATCCCGGCGGCCGCGTCACAACGCGGCCGCCGTGCTTTTGTCAATCCAGCAGATCGAATACCATGTATGTAAAGCGCCTTACCGCGTGCGCGCTGGCGGCAGTGCTGCTGGCCGGTTGCACCGCCACCGCTCCCGTCGCCACGCCGTCCACCGCCGCCGGCACCCCGCCCGCGGTAAGGCGCT
>NZ_WNKZ01000131.1 GCF_009720835.1 Pseudoduganella buxea | reverse complement strand
CATCGCGCAGGCCGGCGGCCGCGAAGGCCTGGCGGTGTACTTCCAGCGTGCGGGCCGCGGCCGATGCCGGCGCTGCCTCGCCGCCGGGCACGGGCACTTCGGTGCCGATCACGTACACGGGCGGCGGCAGGCCGGCCGCGCCGGCAGCCGCTTCGGCCACGGCGCACAGCCGCGCGGACCGTCCGGCCACCGTCTCGTCATCCAGGCGGGCCGGGTCGTCGGCGCAGCGCATGCTGCAATCCAGGTGGATCTTGTGGAAGCCCGCGCCGGCGTAGGCCGCTACCAGCGTCTCGGCGTGCATCATCGCCGTCGCCGAATCCTGCCGCTGCCAGGCATTCGGTCCCAGGTGGTCGCCCCCAAGCACCAGCCGTTCGGCCGGGAAGCCCTGTTCGCGGGCCAGCTGCAGCAGGTGCCGATGGAATTGGACTGGCGTCATGCCCGTATAGCCGCCGAACTGGTCGACCTGGTTCGACGTGGCTTCCACCAGCAGGGGCGTATCGTGCTCCAGCGCGACGCGCATGGCGGCGCGCAGCACCAGCGGATGGCTGCAGCACACGCTGTACATGCCAACGGGTTGGCCACGGCGGTGGGCCTGGACGATGGACTGGATCGGGGAAGGTGTCTGGGTCATGGCGCTTCAATGTGGAGGGAAGTGGATTGACGGGCCAGCAGGGCGGCGCCGCGCGCGCCGCCGGCGGCGCCGAAGCGGGGCGGAAGGATGGGCGGTACCCGCACGCCACGAAACAGGTGGCGCTGCACGGCGGCAGGCAGTTGCTGGTACAGGTGGGCCAGGTTGGACAGGCCGCCACCCAGCACGATGGCGTGCGGGTCGCAGGCCAGCACGACGCCGGCCAGCGCGTGGCCCAGCAGGTCCACGTGGGCGGCCAGCGCCCGCGTGGCCGCCTCGTCGCCCGTGGCACCACGCGCAACGATGGCCAGCGGCTCGGCGCCGGCGCCGCCGAAGTGGCCGTGCAGCACGCTCATGCCCGGACCGGACACGTAGCGCTCCAGGCAGCCCGCCTTGCCGCATGGGCAGGCGAACAGGGGCAGCCCGTAGCGCGCCTGCAAGGACGCGGGAATGGTCCAGTGACCCCATTCGCCGGCAATGCCGTTGAAGCCCCGCTGCAGCCGGCCGTCGGCGCAGTAGCCGCCGCCGGCGCCCGTGCCGACGATGGCGCCGAACATCGACGGCAGACCGGCGGCAGCGCCGCCCCGGGCTTCGGACAGCGCGAAGCACTGGCAGTCGTTGCCGATGGCGACCGGGCGCCCCAGCGCCTGCCGCAATGTCGTCGCCACTTCGCGGCCGTTGAGCGCGGGCACGTTCGAGCTGACCTGGCGGCCGGTGGCCTGGTCGATCACGCCGGGCAGGCCGATGCCCACCGGTGCGCTGCCGCCCAGCGCGGCGTCGCCACGCGAGACCAGGGCGACGATGGCGTCGACAAAGGCGGCAAAGTCGATGGCGGGCGTGGCGATGCGTTCGCGGAAGACTTCGGCAAAGGCCCCGTCGTAGCTCACCAGCTCGATCTTGGTGCCGCCGATGTCGATGCCGTGCCAGCCGCGGGTCGGGAGGTCAGAACTGGTCATGGCGGTAGATCGTGACGCCTTGCACGATGCGGTTGACGGTGCCGTCGGCAAACGGATTGTCGGGCGTCAGTCCCAGCACGGCCGACTGGTGCAGCGCGTACTGCTGCGCCATCAGCAGCCACAATGGCGCCAGCCAGGCATCGGCCCACGCGGGTGCCGGTGCGGCGAAGTCGCCGTCGCGCCCCACCGTGACGCAGGCGCCGGCCACGCCGTCGCGCCGCAGTTCTGCCAGCAGGTCGTCTTCATAGCGCCGGGCCAGCGCGGCGCTGCCACGGAACAGGATCACCAGCGCATCCCCGTTCAAGGCCGACTTGGGACCGTGCCGGAAGCCCAGCGCCGTATCGGCCAGGGCCAGCACGCGCCCGCCCGTCAGCTCCAGGATCTTCAATGCCGATTCGCGCGCGAGCGCTTCGAGCGGGCCGCTGCCCAGGTAGACCACGCGCTGCACGGGCCGCGTGGCCAGCGCCGCCACGGGCGCGGCCCAGTCCCGCAGGGCCTGTTCGGCCAGCGCCGCCAGTTGCGGCAGCCGCTCGGCATAGCGCTCCTTGCCCAGCACGGCCAGCGCCGCCAGCAGCATGCACGTGAAGCTGCTCGTCATGGCGAAGCCCCGGTCGCAGCTGGCCGCCGGCATCAACAGGTTCAACACGCGCCCGTCCGTGCCGTCGGCGTCCTGCCGCGCCAGGGCGCCATCGGCATTGCACGTGATATTCAGGAAGCGTGCATTGCGCACCGTGCGCCGCACCAGCTCCACGGCCGCCAGGCTTTCCGGGCTGTTGCCGCTGCGGGCGAACGACACCAGCAGGGTCGGCACCTCGTGCCGAATGTACAGATCGGGATGCGTCAACAGGCTGGTGGTGGGCACGGCGCGCACCTGGGCGGGCCAGGCCCGATCCAGTTCGTCGGCCACGATGGCGCCGACATAGGCCGAGCTGCCCGCGCCCGTCAGGATGACGCGCTGCGCCGGGTTGTTCAGGCGGTCGCCCAGGAAGGCCGCGATAGCCGGCTGTTCGCCGCACAGGTGATCGCGCAGGGCGCGCCACATGGCTGGCTGGTGGGCGATTTCCTCGGCAGTGTCGAGGCCGCTGATATCGCGCCAGGCCTGGGGTTCGCGGTTCAGGAGATGGGTCATCGAAAAATAAAGGAAAGATTAAGTTTCATAAAGCTTAGTCTCAAGATTTCGAAAAGTCAATTAAGAAAGTAAAACGAAAGTTGTCGGCATGTTCTGTTTGCGAATCGATTTGTTTTCTGGCCCGCCCGCGTGGCCCCGTGTAGCGGTTTTGCCACAATAGAGAAAGTTTGCGGCGCAGCATTTCTTTTAAACGAAAGATAAATAGCGTTAAAGAACAAATTATTCTTTCTTTTTATTGACGATGACGCATTGTCTTTCTAAAGTTGGCCTGTCAAAACCGCAATTCTTTCGGACCGATATGAAAATACCTGCTGCTTTGCTGACCCTGGCCGCCACGGCTGCCCACGCCGCCCCTGTCGGCAACCTGCGCACACTGGCGCCGGACGGGGCCGGTGGCTGGCGCATCGGCACCGATACCGGCGCGAGCGTGCGCGTCGGCTTGCCCCGCGCCGACGTACTGCACATCGAGGCGGCGCCGCCGGGCAGGAACTTCACGGGGCCGGGCGACAAGGCCGCCGCCATCGTCGTCGGCCAGGCCGCGAAGGACGCTGCCGCGACCTTGCGCGAGCAGGGCGACCACGTGCTGATCCAGACCGCCGCGCTGGCGCTGCGGATCGACCGCAAACCCTTGCGTTTCACGCTGTATCGCGTGGGCGACGACGAGGCGCTGTGGCGCGAGGTCGAGCCGCTGGAGCTGGGCAAGGGGCATAGCGTGCAGCTGCTCTCCAGCGAGCGTGACGAGCGCTTCTTCGGCGGCGGCCAGCAGAACGGTCGCTTCGAATTCAAGGGCCGCCAGCTGGAGATATCGTATTCCGGCGGCTGGGAAGAGGGCGACCGCCCCAGCCCCGCGCCGTTCCTGATGAGTTCGCGTGGCTGGGGCATGCTGCGGAACACCTGGTCCGACGGCAGCTACGATCTGCGCGACGCGACGCAGGCGGCCCTGCAGCACGCCGAGAGCCGTTTCGATGCCTATTATTTCGTTGGCAAGGACGTGCGCGACGTGCTGGCCCGCTACACCGAGTGGACCGGACGGGCGCGCCTGCTGCCCCGCTGGGCGCTGGAATACGGCGACGCCGACTGCTACAACGACGGCGACAACGTGAAGAAACCCGGCACCGTGCCGCCCGGCTGGAGCGATGGCCCGACGGGCACCACGCCGGACGTCGTCGCCAGCGTGGCCAAACAATACCGCGAGCACGATATGCCGGGCGGCTGGATACTGCCGAACGACGGCTACGGCTGCGGCTATACGGCCCTGCCGGAGACGGTCAAGGGCCTGTCGCACTATGGCTTCCGGACGGGCCTGTGGACCGAGGACGGTGTCGACAAGATGGCGTGGGAGGTGGGCCAGGCCGGCAGCCGCGTGCAGAAGCTTGACGTGGCGTGGACGGGCAAGGGCTACCAGTTCTCGCTGGACGCCAACAAGGCGGCCTACGACGGCATCGTGCAAAGCGCCGACAGCCGCCCCTTCATCTGGACCGTGATGGGCTGGGCCGGCACCCAGCGCTATGCCGTGACGTGGACGGGCGACCAGAGCGCCAGCTGGGACTATATCCGCTGGCATATTCCCACCCTGATCGGTTCCGGCCTGTCCGGCCAGGCCTATGCCACGGGCGACGTCGACGCCATCTTCGGCGGCAGCGCCGAGACCTACACGCGCGACCTGCAGTGGAAGGCCTTCACGCCCGTATTGATGGGCATGTCCGGCTGGGCCGCCGCCGCGCGCAAGCATCCGTGGTGGTTCGACGAACCGTACCGCTCGATCAACCGGCGCTACCTGAAACTCAAGATGCGCCTGACGCCGTATATGTACGGCCTGGCGCGCGAGGCGGAAACCAGCGGCGCGCCGCCCGTGCGCGGCCTGATGTGGGACCACCCGGACGATCCTGCCGCGTGGACCGAGGCGCACAAATACCAGTTCCTGCTGGGTCGCGAGCTGCTGGTGGCCCCGGTCTACCGCAGCCAGGCCGTGTCACGGGGCTGGCGCCAGGGCATCCACCTGCCGGCCGGGCGCTGGATCGACTTCTGGGACGGCCGCCAGGCCACGGCCGGCGCGGCCGGGCGCGACCTCGATCTGCAGGTCAGCCTGGACAAGCTGCCCGTGTTCGTCCGCGCCGGTGCCATCCTGCCCATGTATCCGGAAATGCTGTACGACGGCCAGAAGCCGAAGGACGTGCTGACGCTGGACCTGTATCCGGAAGGCCAGTCCGCCTACACCCTGTACGAGGACGACGGCAACACCCGCCAGTACCAGCAGGGTGCCTTCAGCACGCAGCAGGTCCGCATGCGGGCCACCGGCGCCGACGTGCACGTCGACGTCGACCCCGTGGCCGGCAGCTACGCGGACCAGCTGGCCCGGCGCGGCCATGCGCTGCGCATGCTGGCGGCGCGCCTTCCCGCCGCCGTCACGGCCAATGGCACCGCGCTCGCCAAGCACGCCACCCGCGCCGCCTACGACGCCGCAAGCGACGGCTGGTGGTTCGACGCCGCCGAGCGCCAGGGTACCCTGCATGTGAAAACGGCAAGCCAGGACATCCGCCAGCCACTGGCCTTCGTCGTCTCCGGCGTCATCGGCGATCGGCCCGACGATGAATTCCCCGCCGCGCCCGTGCTGGGCCGCGCGCTGCCGGCCGACGCCATGGTGGTGGTCAACCGACCCGCCGAGGAGCCCGGCCACCCCCTGGAAAACGCCTTCGATGGCGATCCCGCCACGTGGTTCCGCACCGTGCGCAGCCAGGCTGTGCGCAGCGGGCCCCATGAATGGACGCTCGGTTTCACGGAGCGCCGGCTGGTGGACGGCATCGAACTGGCGCCCCGCACGGACAAGCACTGGCAGCACGGCCAGGTGCGCGACTACGAACTCTACATCGCCGACAACAACGGCGACTGGGGCACGCCTGTCCAGCGTGGGCGCCTGGCGCTGAAGGAGGGCACGCAGACGATTGCCTTCCCGCCCACGGCCGGGCGCCTGCTGCGCTTCCGGGTCCTCGGCACGCAGAACCCGGAAGGCGAGGGCGCGGCGGCAGCCGACCCGACGGTCACCGCGGCCCAGGGCGCCCCGGCCCGCGCCGTCAACGCGCTGGCGCCGACGGATGTCGGCCCGATCACCCTGTCGGCATTCCGCGTACTGGAATACCAGGCGCCGCAGGAGGCCGAGCGCCAGCTGTACCTGTCCGACCTGGCGCTGCCCCGTGGCGTGGCGCGCGACCGGCCGGCCGGCAAGATGCAGCCCTCCGGCATGCGCATGAACGGCCTGCGTTTCCGCAAGGGCCTGGGCGTGGGCCCGGCCAGCCGCATCGACCTGGCCCTGGCCGGCAACTGGACTTTGCTGCGCGCCGACCTCGGTGTCGACGACAGCTGCCGCGCCGCCGGCGGACTGCAATTCCAGGTCTGGAGCGGCGCACGGCTGTTGTATGACAGCGGTTTCGTCACGGCACCCGCCGTCGTCAAGCCGGAAATCGACGTTCGCGGGCTGAAGGACATCAGCCTGCGCACCCTGGGCGCGCGCGGCGCCCGGCCGGCCCAGGTGTGCGGTAACTGGGCCAACGCCATGTTGACCGGCACGGAAGGTGCCTCGGCCACGCCGCGCTGAACGAGTCGATCCAACCATCCGTTCCCACTTCACGCCCCTGCCGTGAGCGGGGAGGGGCGCCTGCAACCTGAATAACAAGGAGATGCACATGAAACTGAAGAAAATGATGGCCGCGCTGGCGGCCGCGGGCCTGGCTTCCGGCGCGCTGGCTGCCGGCCAGGTCGAGAAGGCGTCCGAGGCCGCCGACAAGGCCGAGCAGGACGAGCGGGCGGGCAAGCTGGTGCGGGTCGAGGTGACGGGCTCCAGCCTGAAACGGATCAATGCCGAGACAGCCTCGCCGGTGCAGGTGATCGACGCCAAGCAGATCGAGAACATGGGCGCGCGCACCCTGCTGCAGGTGCTGGACAACCTGCCGGCGGCGCGGCCCGCCCAGCAGGACTTCCGGTCCATGTTCACGGGGTCCGACGGCGGCTCGCAGGCCAACCTGCGGGGCCTGGGCGCCCAGGGCACGCTGGTGCTGCTGAACGGCCGTCGCCTGTCGTTCTACGGCGCGCCGTCGGGCTTCCAGACCATGTTCGTCAATATCGATTCGATCCCGGCCGCCGCCATCGAGCGGATGGAAGTGCTGACGGACGGCGCCTCGGCCGTCTACGGCTCGGATGCCGTGGCCGGCGTCATCAACGTCATCACGAAGAAGAACTACCAGGGCCTGGAAGCGCGCGCCAGTGCCGACAAATCGGCCGAGGTATCGGCCTACGGCGAGCGCCAGGCCAGCCTTATCTACGGCACGGGCGACCTGGACAAGGACGGCTGGAACGTGTACGGCTCGGTCAACGTCTACCAGCGCGACCGCATCGCGCTGGCCGACACCTACGACAAGCGGCCCGGCTATTTCTACGTCAACAACCCGAACTTCGTCCCGAACTTCCGCATCGGCACGGGCAGCGAACCGGGCGTGCCCAACCCCGGCACCTTCTTCGTGTTCGATCCGGCAAAGAACAATGCGCGCACCCAGCGCGCCGTCGCCGGCTGCCCGACGGCCATCACGGAAGCCTCCGGCACGCGCTGCGTGTGGAACAACCTGCCGTACGCGCTCGACACGGGTCCCACGTCGGACCGGGCCACGGCCTACCTTGCCGGCCGCATGAAATTGGGCGAATCGGTCGAAGGCTTCGCCGAGGCGGCCTACACCCGCATCAAGCTGCGTGGCGAGAACGGCCCGCGCAGCTTCAACAGCGGCACCACCAGCAACTGGTTCTCGCGCAATACGGGCACGAAGCTCAACACCTTCACCAATCCCTACCTGGGCCCAAACAACGTCTACCTGCGCGGCAAGCTCGACGCGGACATGGCGGCCAGGATGGGCGGCGCGGCGGGCCTGAACTATATCCTGCAGGACGCCGTGGGCCACTTCGGCCAGACCAACCGCGACGACAGCTATCGCGCCCTGGCCGGCCTGCGCGGCAACCTGTCCGGTGGCTGGGACTTCGAGACGGCGCTGGCCATCGCCGGCAGCCATTCGACCTTGTACCAGACCACCAATATCAATACGCGCGGCTTCGAGCAGGCCTTCGGCCCAACCACCGTCGACCCTGTCACGGGCCGCGCGTACATCGCCGACAATCCGGCCTACCGCTTCGGCGAAGTCAGCGAAGCCAATGCGGCGCTGCTGCGAGCGGCCTTTCCTACCTTCGACATCCAGTCGTGGACCAAGCTCATTACGTGGGATGCGAAGATCGAAGGCACGCTGGCGAAGCTGGGCGAACGTGAAATCCGCGCCGCCTTCGGCACCAGCCTGATGCGCGAAAGCTTCGACACGCCCGGCAACGCCGACGCGGCCAATGGCCTGATCACGCAGCAGGGCGGTTCCTGGTTCGACGGCCGGCGCACCATCTCGGCCCTGTTCGGCGAGGTGATCGTGCCGCTGACGGACACGCTGGAACTGAACGCCGCGGCGCGGCTGGACAAGTACCCGAACTTCTCGGCCAACCTGGCGCCCAAGCTGGGCGTGCAGTGGCGCGCCCGCCCCGAGGTGATGGTGCGCGGCACCTACTCGGAAGGCTTCCGCGCGCCCAACCTGGCCGAATCGGGCAGCGGCGGCGTATTCGCCCAGGTGGGCGGCATCCGCGACACCGTGCGCTGCGACGAAACCAACGCCATCGCGCGCCTGCTGCTCAAATCCGTCAGCGCCACCGAGGTCGACCTGGGCAAGAACCTGCTCAATTCGAACTGCTCGACCACCGTGGGTGGGCTCACGCCCCCCAACCCCGAGCTGCGTCCGGAGCAGGCCAAGATCTCCACCCTGGGCCTGGTGCTGCAGCCGGCCCGGAACGTCAGCATCTCGCTGGACTACTGGTTCGTCTACCGCAAGAACGAGATCGTGCGGCAGGACTTCAACCAGCTGTTCACCCAGCTGGTCGAACAGCATGGCCCTACCTTGGCGGGAACGGACCGCGCCATCCGCAACGAACTCACGGATGCCGACCGCGCCAACATGGCCGCTGTCGCCACGATGTGCGCTACCCCGGCCAACGCCGCGGCGTGCGTGGGCGCCTTGCCGCGCTACTCGGTGGGCAACCTGGGTGGCCTGATCAACTCGTACACGAACCGGGGCCGTACCCTCGTCGACGGCTTCGACATCGACGCGCGGGTGCGCTTCCCGCTGGGCGAGTGGGGCAAGCTCAATACGGGCCTGGCGACGACGATCCGCAAGCGCGAGACCTACAATTACGAAGACGGCAGCGGCTTTTCGGGCAACTACGTGGGCTTCTACGATTCGCCGCGCTTGCGTGCCACCTTCAACGCCGACTGGGCCTGGCGCGATTTCGTCACCAGCGTCTTCGTCAACTACAGCGGCGGCACGAAATGGGCCTACGGCCCCTACGACACGGACAACACACCGGCAAACTGCACGGCCGCATCGGTACCGCTGCCGGCGCACCAGTGCGACGGCACGCCGTCGTACACGACGGTCAACCTGGGCTTCACGTGGAAGCCCGTCAAGGGCCTGGACGTGGGCCTGAATATCAAGAACGTGCTGGACAAGCGGCCGTATTACGACCCGAACGGCTGGGAGGGATACAACCACGCCCAGAACCTGTTCGGCCGCCAGTTCGCCTTCTCCGTCGGCTACAAGTTCTGGTGAGCCGCTACAATCAATCGACATGGACCAACGAGACACTATGAATCAGGCAAACAATCGACGTGGTTTCCTCCAGGCCGGCGCCGCGCTGGCCGGCAGCCTGCTGCTCCCCGGCGCCCTGGCCGCACCGGGCGGGCAGCGCCTGCGACTCGGCATGATCGGCACCGGCATGCGCGGCCAGGTGCTGCTGCGCGAACTGCTGCGCCGCGACGACGTGGAAGTGGCGGCGCTGTGCGATATCGACCCCGTCATGCTGGGCCGCGCGCTGGCGCTGGCCGACAAGCTGGGCAAGCCCCGTCCCCGCACCTTCGGCGAGGACCGCGACCCGCAGGCCTACAAGCGCATGCTGGACAGCCGCGCGCTGGACGGCGTCATCATCGCCACGCCATGGGAGTGGCATGCGCCGATGGCCGTCGCGGCGATGCAGGCCAAGGTGGCGGTGGGCTGCGAGGTGGTGGCGGGCATCACCTTGCAAGACCATTGGGACGTGCTGGACACGCAGCTTTCGACCGGCACGCCGTACATGCTGCTGGAGAACGTGTGCTACCGCCGCGACGTGCTGGCCGTGCTGCGCATGGTGCGCGCCGGCGTGTTCGGCGAACTGGTGCACCTGCAGGGCGGCTACCAGCACGACCTGCGCGCCGTCAAGTTCAACAGCGGCGACCCGGCCAGGCCTTACGGCGGCGGCGTGGAGTTCGGTGCCAAGGGCTTTTCCGAAGCGCGCTGGCGCACCGATCATTCGGTGCGGCGCAACGGCGAGCTGTATCCCAGCCACGGCATCGGCCCCTGCGCCATGTACACCAATATCAATCGGGGCAACCGCTTCACGCGCATCAACAGTTTCGCCACCAAGGCGCGCGGCCTGCACGATTACATCGTCAAGGAAGGCGGCGCCAACCACCCGAACGCGAAGGCAAGCTTCAGCCTGGGCGACGTCGTCACCACCACCCTGGCCACGGAAAACGGCGAAACCATCCTGCTGCAGCACGACACCTCGCTGCCGCGCCCGTACTCGCTGGGCTTCCGGGTCCAGGGCACGAAGGGGTTGTGGATGGACCTGAACCACGGCATCCACGTCGAGGGACAGAGCAAACCCCACCAGTGGGACGAGTTCAAGGCGTGGCAGGACCGCTACGAGCACCCGCTGTGGCGCAAGTTCGCGGCCCAGGCCGAGGGCGCCGGCCACGGCGGCATGGACTTCTTCGTCATCCACGCCTTCGTGGAAGCGTTGAAGGCGCGCGCGCCGATGCCGATCGATATCCACGATGCCGTCACGTGGAGCGCGATCACGCCCCTGTCCGAGCAATCCATCGCCCAGGGCTACCAGACGCTGGACTTCCCCGACTTCACCCGGGGCGGCTGGCGTACGCGCAAGCCCATCTTCGGTTTCGACGACCGTTATTGAAGGGCGCCCCGGGCCTCGACCGTTGATAGAGGGCCGGGTGGTACCCGCCATGGGGCGATCCCGATCACCAGAGGCGCCCCATGCTGTTCTTCCGCCATCCCAAGCCGGTCGTCGACCATCGTGCCATCGCCGTTCAGGTAGTGCAGCAGCAGGCCAGGGCCGGCGATGCCACGTATGCGCTGGTCGCCGCCCCGCGCGCCGGTGCGGGACCAGCGCCCGCCACGGTAGTATCGTGGGTCTTTTGCGACATCCGCGCGCACGTTCGTGCGTTGTCGAAGTGGAATTATCTTGTGCTGAAGTACAATAGCAAGCTGAGTCCCCTTCCAGCATCCATGTCCCGTCCTCCGCCCGTCCATGCCGAACCAATCCCCGCTCCCGTCTCCTCCATCCGATGACCTGAGCTGGCTCTCCGGCGGCGGCGACATGGGGGCGCTGATCCGGTCGATGGACTGGTCGCGCACGTCGCTCGGGCCCTTGTCGGGCTGGCCCCAGAGCCTGCGCACTTCCGTCAGCCTGTGCCTGTCTTCGACCTTCCCGATCCTGGTGGCATGGGGGCCGGACGACGTGCAGATATATAACGATGCCTACCGCCCCATCTGCGGCGGCAAGCATCCGGCATCGATGGGCGAGCCGTTCCGGCTCTGCTGGGCCACCGCGCTGCCGGTGGTGGGCGACGCCTTCGACCGTGCCCACGAAGGCGAGGGCGCCTATATCCGCGACCAGCGCATGTTCCTGGACCGCTACGGCTACCTGGAGGAAGCCTTCATGACCTTCTCGTTCTCGCCCATCCGCGACGAGTCGGGCGCCGTCGGCGGCGTGTTCCATCCGATCACCGAGACCACGGCCCAGGTGCTCAACGCCCGCCGCACCCGCATCCTGCGCGACCTGACGGCAGCCATCGGCGCGGCCCGGTCGATCGACGACATCGGCGCGCGGATGGTGGCGCAGTACGACAGCCTGGCTCTGGACCTGCCTTTCCTGCTGTTCTACCAGTGCGACGGCGCCGGCGGCGTGACCTTGCGCGGCAGCGCCGGGCTGGCCGCCGGCGGCGCGCTGGCGCCC
>NZ_WNKZ01000130.1 GCF_009720835.1 Pseudoduganella buxea | reverse complement strand
AGCTCCTGAAACGGGAACGGATCCGACGCAAGACCTACGGCACCCGGGAAGAGGCAAGGCAAGATGTCTTCGATTACATCGAGATGTTCTACAATCCGAAGCGCCGGCACAGCTTCAGCAATGACTTATCGCCGGTCGAGTATGAAAAGCAGTATTTCAAGCGGCTCGCGAGTGTCTAGGAAACTCGTGGCGATTCATGTTGAGCGCTTGCTCAACCCTACAGCAGGCTCGGGCCAACTGATGAAGTCCAGAGAAGCGTCCCTGACTGCTTCTGGAAGCCACTCTAAGGACTGGCCCGCCTGGCCTTTTGTCAAGCCGCACTCCCATATCAAGAATACCCGCCACCCGCCTTGACGCAACGCTGTAATATGCTGAGCGTCTCGTGCCAGGGTCCCAGCAAATTTCGCCTGCCACTGCTCACGCCGCTCGTCTGGGGTCGTGGCAAAGCGGCATCCGACATGTTGATGCCAGAAACAACCGTGTACAAAAATCACTAAATTGTACTTTGCCAACACTAGATCGGGTGAACCTGGTAAGCTGCGAACGTGGATTCTGTAGCGAAAGCCTTTTCCATGTAAGAACCGTCTGAGCAACAATTCCGGCTTAGTGTTTTTAGCTTTATTTGCCGCCATCATTCGTGATCGTACCAATTTATCTACAATATCTATCATTTGTTCCCAATTTGCTTCAACAGGCCACTTGGTGAGTGCGCCTAACCGTATTCGTTATGACTATACCAATTATTGATTTATTTGCAGGACCTGGCGGCCTAGGCGAGGGTTTCTCATCTTTAGACGACGGTCGGGCTTTCAAGATTATCGTATCAGCTGAGATGGAAACTTCCGCTCACAAGACCCTGTCGCTCCGCAGCTACTTTCGGCGTGTAAGGCACAACCCACGCGATGCCCGTCGCTACTATCGCTTTTGCAATGGCGATGCGCCTTCCCCATACGACAGCGTAACGGAGGCAGCTTGGGAGGAGGCGCAACGTGAGGCCCGCCAGTTCGAGCTTGGCAAGCCGTCAGACAACGATGAGCTAGACGCCATACTAGACAATCTCCTAAGTGCAGACGAAGAATGTGTTCTCATCGGTGGCCCACCATGTCAAGCGTATTCGCTGGTAGGCCGTTCACGAAATCTCGGCAAGGCTGGCTACAAGGCCGAAGAAGATCATCGTCACTTCCTCTACAAAGAGTACCTGAGAATCATCCGAAGCCGCCGCCCCGCTGTTTTCGTGATGGAAAACGTTAAAGGGATTCTTTCTGCAAAAGTTGATGGTGAAAAAATCTTTCATCACATCCTCAAGGACCTATGTGATCCAGGAGCAGCGCTTGGAGAGGCGCCATCAAACTTCGGATATAAAATCTGTTCGTTAGTGACTGATACGACGTTCGAAAAGGGAATGGACGTAAGCTCGATTGACCCAAGGGACTTCATAATCAAAGCAGAAGAGCACGGGCTGCCCCAGGCTAGGCATAGGGTGATCCTTTTAGGAATTCGATCCGACATCAATGTGCGGGCAGGTCGACTTAGCAAGAATGTCCCATCTCACCTTGTGGAAGACGTGCTAAGTGGCCTTCCAGCCCTCAGGAGTAGTCTAACCCGCGAACAAGACTCAAGCTCCGTATGGGCAAATACTGTGATCGATCATCTCCGCTCACTGGCGGCTGAAGCAAACGCAAAGGGTGACGTAGACTTAAGTTGTGCGCTGCTGTCGTCTGCGTTTGGAGTTAAATATAACTTAGAAACCGGCAGCAATCGATTTTCTGGTGCCGGCGATAGTGTCTTACCGCCTGAACTCAGGGAATGGTATTTGGACCCGAATCTGAATAAATGGCTAAATCACGAGGCACGTGCCCATATGACAAGCGATCTTCGAAGATACGCATACGCCGCAACGTTTGCAGAGCTGCGAGGCTTTTCACCAAAAGGGCACCAACAGTTTGACCTATCTGGCTTGCGCCCCGATCACGATAACTGGGAAACAGGCAAGTTCGCTGACAGGTTCAAGGTACAACGATATGGGGCCCACTCTACAACTATCACTAGCCATATCGCTAAAGACGGTCACTATTTTATTCACCCTGATGCGACGCAATGCCGTAGCTTGACTGTTCGCGAGGCCGCTAGGTTGCAAACTTTTCCTGACAACTACTTCTTTATGGGCAACCGAACTGAGCAGTTTCATCAGGTCGGAAATGCCGTCCCCCCACTGCTAGCGAATCGAATAGCCAGCTTAGTGAAGAACGTCCTCGTCTGACTGTCTTCCACTTACCGAGCGGCACTCTGGCAACCTGCCGCAGAGCCGCTCGACCATACGATGCAACACAAGTAGATCCAGCTCTGCCGCTCCGGCCGCTCTACAAGTCACCAATTCAAATCGCTCACCGTGACATGTAAGTAACGCTGCCGGACAAGCTGCATGCCGGGTATAATTGCTTGGTAACACTATTGGGTCCGAATCCCCAAACACTCATCGAAGTGCACAGTCAACAAGGAGCGGCAACAAATGGCTCGCGATCATCACCTCCCACCGAGCGCTGCCTGCCTCTCCGCGTCCATGCGAGACCTAGGGTACTCGCTCGAAACAGCTGTCGCCGACTTGGTCGACAATAGCATTTCTGCTAACGCAACCGATATTTCCATAGTCTGCGACCTTACAGGAGCTTCGCCTACACTCGCGGTTGTAGACAACGGCTGCGGTATGAACGAAGACGAGATCGTGGACGCAATGCGACATGGCACCGCAAATCCGAAACAGAAACGATCACCACGCGACTTGGGCAGATTTGGTCTCGGTCTAAAAACTGCTTCGTTCTCACAGTGCCGTTCCTTAACCGTAATCAGTGCGAAGAACGCGTGCCTCAGCGGCGCCACGTGGAGCTTGGATAAAATCGATGCTCGAGATGACTGGATTCTTTCCATCCTCGACGATACAGAAACATCAGATTTTCCTCAAAGTAGAATGCTATCGGGGGATGGGACTGTAATAATCTGGGCAGAATTAGATCGCATGCTTGAAGATCAAATTGGCGGTCGCCGTGACGAGATAGTCAACGAAAAACTCGACGTACTAGAAAAGCATCTTTCACTAGTATTTCATCGATATCTATCCGGTGAAATAAAAGGCCGAAAGAAGGTCTCGATTTCCATTAACGGCCATGCAATACAGCCTTTCGACCCATTTTGTCGGAATAACGCTGCAACTCAAATTTTGCCCCAAGAAGTAGTTTATATCGGAGAAGTTGCGGTTCAATTGCAGCCATATATTCTTCCCCACCACAGCCGGCTATCAACACGCGAATACGACTTCTATCAAAACCGAAGTGATTTTATCTCCAACCAAGGGGCCTATATCTATCGAAACGGCCGCCTGATGGCTTGGGGAGATTGGTTCAGATTGATACCTAAGGGAGAGTCGACCAAACTGGCTCGGGTGCAAATAGACTTCCCAAACAGCCTTGACGAATCGTGGACCATCGATATAAAGAAGTCGCGTGCACGCCCTCCCCATCCTGTCCGCGAACGACTACGTCAAATAATTTCCCAAGTATCTACCCGGAGCACGAGAGTACATCGTGGTAGAGGGCAGAAGCTCTTTGAAGAAAATACCGCACCGATTTGGGAACGCTACGCGGACCACGGCTATGTCCGCTACGTAGTTAACTCTGAGCATCCTGTTCTACAGGGTCTAGGCGAGCGCCTAGACAGCGACGGAAAACAACAGTTGAGCCTTCTTATGGAAATGGTAGCAACGGCCTTGCCGATTGAGATGATTTATTCTGACTACTCAACTAACCCTCGCGAAATAAGGCAGCTCCTACCTGACGATAATCTATTCATGGACAGGCTGTTAGCTCTAAGGCAAGTGATTACTGGCAGTACCGCAGCGGACAAGCAAACATTCCGTGAAATTTTGAAATCCACGAAACTTTTCGAGAACAATATGGAACTGGCAGAACAATTCATTCGCGAGAGCTTTGCATGAATACGATAAACCATATGGAGATGGACAAAGGCTTTGTGAGTTCGTTGATCGCTGCGCTTCTCCGGAAGTCAGATCCGCCCACGAAAGAAGAAGTCGAGGCCAAGGCAAAGCAATTAGCAGTCGTATTCGATTATGAAGGCGACTTGCGGAGCGCTATCGAAGAAGCAATGGTAGCGATAGACACACGTATGGGCGCAGGAGTGTCGCTAGTTAATATCGAAGCGAATCATGACGACGAGTGGGTCTATAAACGCACAGAAATTGAATGGACGTATTCCGACGCATATGAAAAATATCTTATTTCGGAAAAATGGCAACCGACACTTGTCCGCTCTTTGAGCGACGTTGGCCTGAAGATACTTTCGCATCTTCAAGACCCAACGAGCGATGGATCTTGGAATCGTAGAGGTTTAGTGATCGGCCACGTCCAATCAGGTAAGACAGCAAACTACATGGGTGTTATTGCGAAGGCTGCTGATGCCGGATACAAATTCATTATTGTAATTGCAGGCATTCACAATAACCTCCGAAAGCAAACGCAAGAAAGAGTCGATGAAGGCTTTATCGGCAGGTCTAGCGACCCTGAAAACCGGGTTCCGATCGGAGTAGGGACATATGGAAAATTTCCGCATCCAGCAACCCTTACCAACATAAACGAGGACTTCAACAAGAATACAGCCGCAAAGAGCGGGTGGAAAATTAATGATTTTAGCAAACCAATAATATTGGTAATCAAGAAAAATGTCACGACGCTTGACGCACTGCATAAGTGGTTAAAAGAATTGAACGCGAAAGGTGATGGCCGAATATCAGACGTACCAATGCTCCTCATCGACGATGAAGCTGATAACGCCTCCATTAATACGAATAAGGAAGACGTCAGTCCGACACGCACGAATTCCATGATACGACGCATCCTCGGCCTGTTCGAAAAGTCGTGCTATGTCGGATACACCGCCACCCCATTCGCGAACATCTTCATTAACCCTGAAGCCTACGATGAAGACGTTCGAGAAGAGCTCTTCCCTAGAGATTTCATCTACTCGCTTGACGCGCCAAACACTTACTTCGGGCCTGAAAAAGTATTCTTGGACGAAAAGTCAAGTGCGAGAATTCTCTGCCCAATAAATGATTGCGAGAAATACCTTCCTTTTTCACATAAAAAGGACGACGCTCTGCTAGAGCTTCCCCCAAGCCTCTACGCCGCCTTCGATCAATTCATAGTAGCACGGGCGATCCGAAATCTTCGTGGGCAGGAAAAAAAACACTGCTCCATGCTGATTAACATATCGCGTTTTATGGCGACACAAAAGGTCGTTAGGGATTTTGTAAGCTTGCGCGAGAAAAGAATTCGCGAGGCCGTCAAGGCTAACTATATGATGCCCGAGGAGGTGTCGAACAAAAACGAATACATGAACGGGCTTAAAAGCGCATTTGATAAGGAATTCTCGGACTGCGGCTTTGAATGGCACACTGTAAAGAAAGCGCTGAACAGCGTATTTGATCATCTCCGCATATACGTCATAAACAGTAAAAGCGACGAGGTGCTTGATTACAAAAAATATGAAAGAGATGGCATCGGTCTTACAGCGGTTGCCATTGGCGGGCTCAGCCTTTCCCGAGGCTTAACGATTGAGGGCCTCACCATAAGCTACATGTATCGAAATACAAAGATGTACGATACTCTCATGCAAATGGGCCGATGGTTTGGGTACCGTCTTGGATTTGAAGATCTTTGCCGAGTTCATTTGCCGCAGGAATCTATTGATTGGTATTCATACATTGCGAACGCGTCCGATGAGCTGAGGCTGCAAATCACGCGAATGCGCCGGGATAAGATGAGCCCGAAAGATTTCGGTCTTTATGTTCAGGCTCATCCGGATAGCCTCCTGATCACTGCGGCCAACAAAATGCGTAGTGGCAAAAAAATTATAGTAAAACAAAATCTTACTGGGAAGCTTGTCGAGAGTACGCTTCTGCCAACTAAGTCGCCAGTTAACCAATTCAATGATGAGCTTATTGAAGAGTTTTGGCGGCGAGGCTTCGGCGGCAAAGTTGCTGCAACGGATAAAGGTTGGTTTATTCAAGACGTCGCCACGTCAGAAATTGAAAAATTTATTACTCGTTTCAAAGTTCACAAAGGTTTCGAACTACAAAAGGCATTGTTGCTTCAGTACCTTGCCGCAATTACTGACAGATTTGGTTTAAGTGATGTCTTGCTGATTTCGATTGGCGATACGACCTCGGCCGAAAGCACCTATAGGCTCGGAACGCAGCAACGGAAATTTGAGAATTTCACGACGGATAGCTGGCGTTTAAATGGCTACAGGGTTGCAAGTCGGGGGGACGAAGCACTCGGCCTGGGCGAGGCTGAACTAGCACAAGCCGTAAATGAGGCGTCGAAAGATACGAGTAACACAGGCGCAAATCCTGCAGATTATCATTTCCGCATTGCTAGGAACAAGCCATTGCTGATGTTGCACGCTCTCTGTCCCAAGGGGAACGAGTCAATTGATCAGCGTATTCCAGCGTTTGGCGTAAGCTTCCCTGGCGGTCTTTTTGGCACTGAAGTTGAGATTGTAGCCAATAAGGTATGGCTGGAACAAATGGCTGGATCGCTCAACGACGACCCAGATGATGAAGACGACTATGATGAGTAGCGAAACGCCATGGGACGATATTGGCAGCCCCAAAGCAGACTTTAATGTGCGGAAAGTAGCTGGTACAGACGCCATTCCTATTTTTTGGGGTAAGAATGTGCAGGGTAACTGCCTTCTAATTATCGAGCTAGATGGGGATCACAGCACACAGTTTCGTAATGACGTGATAACTCTGCATGGAATTACCGTAGACCTCCGAAATGGCGAGGTTCCATTCAAACAGCGTCTTATTCTAACGTTAGAGAAGCACGTAGATCGAGACTTGTTCTTCGGGCTTTGCAAGACACTCATCGCCAGTCTTGTTCCGGTCTCGGACGCCTCCGTTGCGCTATCAGTCGTCCTTGTTCATATTAAGCGCTGGAAAGCGTTTCTCGCTGGGCGGAAACTAAGGCTATTGTCGGCTGAAGAGATACAAGGCTTGTTTGCAGAGCTTCAGTTCCTGCGTTTACTCTATACCCGGCGCCTATCAGAAATTGCGGCGTTGGACGCTTGGTGCGGAATTGACAGTGTTCATCAAGACTTTATTTTTGGTGATACCGCTGTTGAGATAAAGTCAGTTAGTGGGAGGGAACGCAACAGCGTAAGGATTTCGTCTGAAGATCAGCTTGAGTCACTGTCCAGCAATCTTTTTTTGATGATATATAAACTCAGCGACATGCCTGATTCCCATCATGCAAACTCTTTGAACGACATAATCCGGATAATTGAGTTGGAGTTAACAGACGATAAAGCGCTTGAAACATTTTCAGAAAAACTATCTTCCTTTGGCTACATTCCACTGCCTGAATATGACACTCCTAGATTTGTCGTGAGCAACTCTCAGTGTTATCAAGTGTCGGAAGGCTTTCCGAAGCTTGTGCGATCTCGCCTACCCCAAGGTATCGCCCGCCTTTCTTATGAAATTAAACTTGAATCTATTAAGGCGTACATGTGTTCAGATTCGCTGGTCTTGGAGAGGTCATAAGTGGAGATTTCAAAAGAGGAATTTTTCGAGGAATTTCGCCGAGAAATATTGATTGATGCTGAAGCAAAGAGCACTTTCCAACTTGCAGCTTTCATGGACGCCGTTACGTCGGAGCTTATTGAAACTGGATTTGTAGACGGTTTTGAGTTTTGCCACTATCGAGCCCAGCGTGGAATGCGTGTAGACGGCTATTGGTTCAACGACGAAGGAACTCTCGATCTGTTCGTAGCGGATTTCGACTGTCGAAACGAACTGCAGACCCTTACAAAGACCGACTTAGAGGCTGCAATTAAACGTGTAGCCAATTTCTTTGAAGCTAGCGTGAATAAGAACCTAGCGAGCGAGCTTGAAGTCACGTCACCAGAATACGGCCTAGCTAGGCAAATCGTTGATCGAAAAGATTTAATTCGCAAAATCAATGTGATACTTGTTTCCGAGCGGACGATTAGCGACAAGGTTCAAGATTTGCCCGACGGCGAAATGACAGGCATCTTGACAAGTTTTCATATATGGGACATCTCGCGCCTCTACCGGCAACGAACCTCGCGCGGACATAAAGAAGCTCTGAATTTGGATTTCATCGAAATGTTCGGTGCCGGCATTTCCTGTTTGCCCGCTCATTTAGGATTGAACGCTTACCAGTCTTACCTGATCGTTATGCCAGCAGAAATTCTTTCCGATTTATACGAAAGATTTGGGGCACGGCTTCTCGAACAGAATGTAAGGACATTCCTCCAGGCACGAGGCTCCGTTAATCAAGGCATACGAAGTACGATATTAAACGAGCCAAGCATGTTTTTTGCGTACAACAACGGTATTACTGCCACTGCCCAAAGTGTCGAGACGATTAGCGCAGATACGGGGATGCAGATCAAAAGGATTGTCGATCTTCAGATTGTGAACGGTGGGCAAACGACTGCATCGCTTTTCCATACACGGCGCCGGGATAAGGCTGCGCTTGGTCAAATTTTCGTTCAGATGAAATTGTCTGTTATCGACAGTAATGACAGCGAAATTATAGTGCCGAAGATTTCGGAATATGCTAATACCCAGAACAAGGTTAATGCTGCCGACTTCTTCTCGAATCATCCCTTTCACATACGAATCGAGGAATACTCGAGGCGCATATGGGCCCCGGCGCTGCCAGGCGCAATTCGGGAAACGAAATGGTTTTATGAGCGTGCTAGAGGACAGTATGCCGATGCGCAAAACAACCTTACTGCGGCTGATCAAAAACGTTTTAAGACAGCACATCCAAAGTTTCAAATGTTCACCAAAACCGATTTAGCAAAATTCGAGAACGTGTGGGACGAGCATCCGAAATGGGTCAATCTCGGCGCACAAAAGAATTTTGCGAAGTATGCGCAGAGGATTGGCAAGGAATGGGAAAAATCTTCGGACGACTTTAATGAGTTTTATTATAGACGTGCCATTGCGCGGGGGTTGATATTCCGCGCAACCGAGAAACTGGTTTCTGAACAGTCTTGGTATAACGGGGGTTACCGCGCAAACGTTGTTGCTTACTCGATTGCGGTGCTGAGCGAGATTAGCAGGCGTCGAGATAGCGCATTGGACTTTCTGCGCATTTGGAATAATCAAGGGATTAATAAGGTTTTGGAAAGTACCTTAGGCGCAATCTCGAAGGTTGTAAACGATGACATTACACAACCTACAGCTGGCGTATCCAATATATCAGAGTGGTGCAAAAAGGACGCTTGCTGGTCAAGAATTCAGACGCGGATTACTGAAATTGAAGCGAGCCTGCCAGCTGAGTTCTGGGGGGAACTCATCTCTGCAGATGAGGTCGCCGTTGACGCTCAATCGGCAAAAAGAACCCAAAAGATTGATAACGGCATTGATGCTCAGAAGCAGGTACTTAATATTCCTGCGTTGCAATGGGCGCATCTATCCAGTGTACTTTCAAGAAAGCAGCTTGTGACCCCCAAAGAGGCAGGAGTTCTTAGCATTGCGACGCAAATTCCTAAGAAGATTCCTACGGAAAAACAGAGCTTGGTCTTGTTAGAGATATTAAGTAAGGCACGTGCAGAAGGAATTGAAGTCGCGTGATTCGCGTTGTTCAGTGTCTGGCACGCACTCGCAATATGGTTGAGTGCCCTCTCCTTTTATTCGTATGAGCTTTGGCTTGATTTTTGTTTGAAGGGGGCTTAGTCTGTGGACCTCACTAAAGGAAATGCCTAAATAAGCAGAGGAGATATGGACACGAATTATGTCTTACGAGCGTCAGATGGAAGACTGGTAACGAACGATACTAGGACAGGGGCCTCGTTAACCCGAAATGCAGCTCTTTGCTACGTCTGGAGATCTCACGATCGGGCTGAAATTGAACGTACGGTGTACCAAGCGATTTTAGGGACAGGCCTATCGGTAGAGGTTCTTGCGCCGTCGTCTTTTCTTCGCTAGTCACGTCGCCGCGGCCGAGTTGCGAAATTGCATTAGGTTTCGACTAAATACCACTTTAGGAGAAGACCTCATGGCAGATCGATATCGAACCGGCAGCGATCATAAAAAAGTAAAAGTACCCTCTGGCTACACGTCTCGTGAGGGACGCGATGGACGCGTAGTGGCGGTTCCGCCTGGTGGCACATCGAGGGAAGGAAGCGACGGTCGAGTTGTGGCGATCAAGCATGGCGGTACCTCTCGGGAGGGTCGGGATGGACGCGTCGTGTGCGTTCCGAAGGGCGCAACTTCACGTGAAGGCCGAGATGGCCGAGTTGTCTCCATACCGCACGGACGAAGGGCCGCAGAGGGAAAAGACGGTCGGGTAAAGTTACTTCCCAAGTAAATTGTCCTAGCGCTTAGATTTTATCAGAGACGCACTGATTCCTTCGCCGTTGAGTAGTAGTCAACGAGTGTCGCTTGAAGCGACATTTCAGGTATGTGCGTTCAGTCCATAATGAGAACAGCGCTAGGTTCGACAAGGCAATTTTCCCGTTCACCTCGGACAGCACTCACGATAGCTGATGTGGAGCTTCTAACCTTCGCCTTGTTCGGCTAGGATTGACCTCAGATCTTCGACAATACTTCCCTCGTCTGGGCTGGACATGACGACCTCCCTTATCTTTTTGAGCAGTGACGCTCCTTGCGTACAGGCTTCCACAGTATGCGGAGAAAAAACCCCTGAGTCTGCGAGCTTTTGTAGCTTGTCGCAGATGTCATGAATTTCCATCTTTTGATCATTCATCTTTGTTCCTATTAGATGGGAAAGCGTTTGTCGATGGCGAGCGACGGGCGTATTTGGCTATTACTGAAGCATTAATTGGAGTTGTTCATAAATCCAACCGTATCTGTACGAACGATCAGTATTACGACGCGACCAGAGAAACAAAACGCAAATTCTCGACAGTAGCTTGCAAAACTGGTTTCAAGAGCTCTCTCAACTTTTCCTCGTCGGTCGGCTGCGCAGTCTCGATCTCGAAGCTTGAGCCGCTTCGCACAACTTTCGAAAAGATACTGATTCCGGAAAGTTCATTATGAAAAGCATTGAGGTACATTTCATACTTCTCACCATCGGGTAAGAACGGGGTTCTTGAATTCAAATCCCTCTCCTCAACCTTCCTTACGTTGAGTATAAACTTCATACGTTCTCGCTTTCTCGCCTTCAAGACGTTCGACACACTCTGATGACTGCGGAGTACCTTGGTCAGGTATCCTCCGGCCGACTTCACATCGCTCCGGTGGGAAGCCGGTTATCGACGTTACATATTAGACAACTGTAAACCGACACACATGTGCAACTTGCCCTTGGTAGCAATTTTACAAGAAAAAGGGGGTACGCGGAATATGGCGACTTGGCAACATAGTATATGTAACCTGCCACTTAGATTTTCCCGACTTTGACTCGCGCTAGGTGTTCGTCGGATGATCGTAACGGCAAATGGCCTAGTATTGGTAACCTTTGTTATTCGGCCTGCCGAGGGTGTAGTACAGAGTGTAGTACTGGCTGGGAATATCTGCTGTGGCCCGCATTCTCGCTGATGCCTGGATTTAGTACTCATTATTCGGGACGTAGAGGCCGGAGGTTCGAATCCTCTCACCCCGACCAGCTTCTCCCTACGCCACTGCAGCCAATTACCAGCTGCTCCCAGCCGATCTCCAGACCATCCCGCCCAGGCGTATCGCGGACAAGCGTCGCCCGGGATGCCTGTCGGCCAGACGCGCGTTCAATCCAGCGAGAACACATACTCCAGCCTGGTCCACACCGGCTCGGCCGGCCTGTCGTTACCGGAGAACTTGAATTTGCACTGTGACAGCGCCTTGCGCGCGGCCTTGTCGAGTTCGGGGTGCCCGCTCGACCTTTGCACTTTCGATTCCACCACGCGGCCATCGCCGCCGACCAGCAGCGCCAGCTGCACCGTGCCGCTGTCGCCGTTGCTGTAGGCGAGCGCGGGGTAGGAAGGTGCGCAGGCGCGCGTGTCGGCGATGACGGGATGGCGTGTCGCAGGGACCGTGCCGGCGCCCGGCGTCGCGCTGGGCCGGCCCGCGTCGGCCACGGCCTTCGCATCGG
>NZ_WNKZ01000012.1 GCF_009720835.1 Pseudoduganella buxea | reverse complement strand
GGAGGCGGCGGTGCGATCACGGGGCGTGGCGCGGCCATCGGGGGCGGGGCGGCGGCCGCCGGGGGCGCTGCACGCTGCATCTCCTGGCGCCGGTTGTCCAGGATCTCGCGGCGCCGCTCGACCTGGGCATCCATCACTTCGCGGCGGCGTTCGGCCTGCTGCTCGGCCGGGCCGCGAGGCGCGTTGAACTGGGGTGGCGGCGCCGGCACCACGGGATTGCGCGTGGCGGGGTTGCCGGCAGCCTGGCCGGGCATGGTGGAAATGACATGGCCCTGCGCCCGGTCCGGAATGCCGTCGCGGTTGCGGTCGGCGCGGGGATCGGTCACGCCCTGGGCACGGTCGGGAATGCCATCATGGTTGATGTCGCGCTGGAGCCGGTCGTTGATGCCGTCACGGTTGCGGTCGCGGCCCTGGAACGTATCGGCGACACCGTCGCGGTTGCGGTCGCGTTCCGGCCCCCGTTCCGGCCCCGTTTCGCGGGGACGCGGCTGCATGCCGTCCGGGATACCGTCGCGATTCAGGTCAGCCGTCTGGGCCCGGTCGGCGATGCCGTCGCGGTTGCGGTCCGGGCCCTGCATGCCGTCGGCCACGCCATCCCGGTTACGGTCGCGCTGCAGGCGGTCGACGATGCCGTCGCGGTTGATATCGGTGCTCAAGGGGCGCTGGCGCACGGGAACGCCGGCCGGCGGCACGGCCACGCCTTCAGGCAGCACGGGAATCGCGTTCGGGAACGCGGTGGCGCGGGGCGCCTGGCCGACGGCCACGGTGCGGCGCTGCTGGAAGCGATCGTGCGGAATGACCGTCAGGCCGTCGCGGCGGCCGTCGCGGCCTTCGCGGCCATCGAGAATCTGCTTGCGGGTGCTGTAGATCAGGCCCAGGCGATCGCGGTACTGGGGCGTGACGCGGTAGGGCGGCTCATAGCGGTCGCGCGGCGACAGCGGATACCAGCCCAGCCCGGGGCCGCGGTGGCGGTGACCGAAATTGACATCCCACTGCGCGCCGCCGACCCAGCCGACCAGCGCCGGTGCCCACACGTGGCGGCCCGTGGCGCGGCCCGGGGCCCAGCACCAGCGACGGTTGACCAGCACCCAGCGGCCGTAATGGCTGGGCGCATAGCCCCAGGGCGCGTTGTCGACCCACGTCCAGCCCCATGGCGACAGCCAGGTCCAGCGGCCGTCGCGGTAGGGCGCCCAGTCGGACGGCACCGAACGCGGCGCCCACAGGGGGCCATACTCGGTGCTGACGGTCCAGCTGCCGTAATGGTCCAGTTCTTCGTAACCGGTAACGTCCGACGGGATGTAGCGCGTCGCGATGGCCGTCTCGTCGCGCCGGTCGCGGTTCTGCACCCAGCTGTCGAAGCTGTCGCTGCGGGCCTGGCCCGTCAGCACGTCGTCGCCCGCCACTTCGGCGCGCCGGCCGGAACGCAGCGTCAACGTGGTGCCGGCGCCTTCGACGCGGGCGGTGCCCTGCAAGGTCGTGACGACGGTGGTGTCGGGCGCGCGCTCGGTGTCGACGCGCACGGCGCCCGGCTCGGTCAGCAGCACCCGCGCCTGCGGCGTGGTCAGCTCGAAGCCGCCCAGCATTTCGGCGCCCCGCACGCGCACGCTGGCGGTGCCGTAGTGCAGGCGCAGGCGCATCACGTCGTCGTCCAGCTGCTCGATTTCCAATTCACTGTCGCCGTCGAGGCGGATGGCGGCCGAGCCCACCCGCACTTCGGCGCGGGCGCCGCTGGCGGTGGTGATGCGGTTGTCCGTCGTCACGGGCCAGTTCAGCAGCGACCCCGTTTCCGTGCCCTCGTCGGTGCGTACCGTGACCTTGCCCTCGGCGGCGGCTATGCGGCCGACGCGGGCGGGCGGGTCCGCCAGGGCCAGGGACGAAACCGCCACCAGGGCGGCCAATGCCAGGAAGTGCAGGGTCTTGCGGTTCATGATGTCTCCGGAGCGTTATCCACGGTTAACGTCCAGCGCGGCCGGGCGCCGACGGCCGTTACAATTTATTGCACAAGCCCAGGCTGGCGCACCATCGCGCCTCAGGCGGGGCCGCGCTTGACGAAGAACAGCGCCGTGCCGACGGCCATCAGCAAGCCGCCGAACACGCGGTTCTGCGTGCGCATGGCGCGGGCGTCGCGGAAATAGCCCTGCATCGTCGAGGCCAGCAGCGCGTAGCCGTGCATGACCGTCATGTCGATGGCCACCATCGTCACGGCCAGGATCAACAGCTGCGGCAGCACGGGCTGGCCTTGCGTAATGAACTGGGGCAGCACGGCCACCATGAAGATGATGCCTTTCGGGTTCGTCGCATTCGTCAGGAAGCCCGTCAGCACGCGCCGGCCCGTGGACGGCAGGGCCGCCTGCCTCGTCACGTCCAGGCCGGCCCCGTCGTCCACCCTGGCGCGCCATTGCGACAGGCCCAGCCAGATCAGGTACAGGGCGCCCACCGTCTTGACGATATTGAATGCCAGTTCCGACGCCAGCAGCAGCGAGCCGACGCCCGCGCCGGCAATGAACAGCACCAGCAGCAGGCCCAGTTGCAGGCCCATCACGGTGGCGCTGGCCTTCTTGACGCCGTACGACAGGCCGTGCGACATCGACAGCACGGCGCCCGAACCGGGCGAGACGGCAATCAGGATGGCGGACAGGGCAAAACCGAGCCAGGTGGCGAAGTTCATGGCGATATTTCCAAGAAAAAACAATATTGTAGGGAATGGCATGCCGTCGTGGGCGTCTGCAACAGGCCGAGTGCGGTAAGATTGCCGGTCCAACCACTTCCCTTAGAGAGAGCCACCAATGGCCGGATCCAGCCTGCTTGCCCTGATCGACGATATCGCCACCATTCTCGACGACGTAGCCGCCATGAGCAAGGTGGCCGCGAAAAAAACCGCCGGCGTGCTGGGCGACGATCTGGCCCTCAATGCCCAGCAGGTTGCCGGCGTCAAGGCCGACCGCGAACTCCCCGTCGTATGGGCCGTGGCCGTCGGCTCGCTGAAGAACAAGGCGATCCTCGTGCCCGCCGCGCTGGCCATCAGCGCCTGGGCGGATTGGGCCGTCATTCCGCTGTTGATGATCGGCGGCGCCTTCCTGTGCTTCGAAGGCTTCGAGAAGCTGGCCCACAAGTTCCTGCACAGCCCGGAAGAAGACGCCCAGCATCATGCCGAACTGGTCGCCGCCGTGGCCGACCCTGAAGTCGACCTGTGCGCACTGGAGAAGGAAAAGATCAAGGGCGCCATCCGCACCGACTTCATCCTGTCGGCCGAGATCATCGTCATTTCGCTGGGCACCGTGTCGAACGCGCCGTTCAGCCAGCAGGTCGCCGTGCTGGTCGCCATTGCCGCCATCATGACGGTGGGCGTGTACGGCCTGGTCGCCGCCATCGTCAAGATGGATGACGCCGGCCTGTACCTGACCGAGCGCCAGGGCAGCGGCATGGGCCTGCTGCGCGGCCTGGGCCGCTTCCTGCTGGCCGCCGCGCCGAAGCTGATGAAGCTGCTGGCCGTACTGGGCACGGTGGCCATGTTCATGGTCGGCGGCGGCATCCTGACGCACGGCATTCCGTTCCTGCACCACGCCATCGAACAGGCGGCCGCGTCGGCCGGCACCATCGGTGGCATCGGCCCCGTGCTGGCAGTCGTCACGCCGCACGTGGCCGATATCGTCGTGGGCGTGATTGTCGGCGCCATCGTGCTGGCCGTCGTCACCGTGGCCGGCAAAGTGTTGCGCAAATTCAAGAAAGCCGCTTAGTAATTTGCTATCATTCGGGCGCGGCGCCTTGCCGCGCCTGAGGGAGAGAATGCAATGCAGAACGTACAACGTCCGACCGCCGCCTTTGTCGGCGCCGCCTGGGTCGCCATGCTGATCGGCGCCGGTGCCTACCTGGCCGGCCTGTTCAATTCCACCATGCCGCTGAACGAAAAGGGCTACTACCTGACGGTGCTGTTGTACGGCCTGTTCTCCGCCGTCTCGCTGCAGAAATCCGTGCGCGACCGCATGGAAGGCACGCCCGTCACGGGCATGTACTTCGCATTGTGCTGGATTTCCACCCTGCTGGCCCTGGGCCTGCTGGGCGTCGGCCTGTTCAATGCCACCCTGGCCCCGAGCGAGAAAGGCTTCTATGCGATGGCCTATATCCTGAGCCTGTTCGCTGCCGTGGCCGTGCAGAAGAACGTGCGCGACATCGCCGGCGGCAAGGAAAAGACAGCGTCCACCGACACCGTGTAAGGTTTCCCGTGAACCTTTCGTCCGCCCGTCTGTCTTAACGGCAGTGCGGGAGGGACGATGAATATTCCGGGCGGGCGCAACGAGCAGGCCCTGCGCGCTGCGCGCATGGCAGTCTGGCATGCCACATTCGAGCGATGCACCCCCAAGGCCGTCGAGCGGGGCACGGTGCACTGGTCGCCCGGCGGCGCCGCGCTGCTGGGCGTTCCCCGCCGCGCCTTCGACCAGCCCTTCGAACAGTTCCTCGACATCGTCCATCCCGAAGACCGCGCCGCCGTCGCCGCCATCCTGCGCGAGGCCCTGGAGGCGCGCGGCACCTACGACTTCGAATACCGCGTCGTGTGGCCCGACCGATCGGTGCACTGGCTGGCCGCGCGCGGCACTGCCAGCCGCAGCCGGGGCAGCGGGGAGGCCCTGGGCATCGTCTGGGATGCCACCGGCCAGAAACTGCAGGAACTGCACAACCACCAGCAGCGCGAACTGGCCGAGATCACCCTGGGTTCGATCGGCGACGCCGTCGTCACGACGGACGTCAAGGGCCGTACCCGCTACCTGAACCGGGTGGCCGAGCACCTGACGGGATGGCCGCTGGAGCAGGCGCGCGGCGTCGACGTGGGCGCCGTACTGCAACTGGTCGACGAAGTCACCGGCGAGCCGGCCGACAACGTGGCGCAGCGCTGCCTGCGCCAGCGCCAGCTGATCGCCGTGTCGCCGCGTAGCCAGCTGGTGACGCATGACGAGCGCCGCGTGGCAGTGGAACTGTCGGCCGCGCCGATCTGGTCGCGTGACGGCGAGCTGCTGGGCGCCGTGCTGGTGTTTCGCGACATCAGCCACGAACGCAAGCTGGCGCAGCAGATTTCCTGGTACGCCAGCCACGACACCCTCACGGGCCTGATCAACCGGCGCGAATTCGAGGATGCGGTGGCCCGCGCGCTGCACACGGCGCGCCATGAAAACCACGTCCACGCACTGCTGTATATCGACCTGGACCAGTTCCACATCGTCAACGACACCTGCGGCCACGCTGGCGGCGACGTGCTGCTGCAGCTGCTCACGCGCATGCTGCTGACCCACTTGCGCGACAGCGACCTGCTGGCGCGCCTGGGCGGCGACGAGCTGGGCGTGCTGCTGCCCCATTGCCCGCCCGAGCGCGCCATGCTGCTGGCCGACATGCTGCGCCGGGCCATCCGCGATTTCGACTTCACGTGGGAAGACAAGCAGTTCCAGCTGGGAGCCAGCATCGGCGTGGCCGTCATCGACGCCGACAGCAAGTCCACCACCGACCTGCTGACGGCGGCCGACCAGGCCTGCGCGCTGGCCAAGGAGCAGGGCCGCAACCGCATCCACCTCTACCAGGAGTCCGACCTGATGCTGGCGCAGCGCCGCGGCGAGATGCAGTGGATCGGCCGCCTGAAGGAAGCGTTCGAGCAGCACGCCTTCCGCCTGTATGCGCTGCCCATCGTCAGCCTGCACGAACCGGCCGAGACGCACGAGGAAGTACTGGTCCGCCTGCTCGACCCCGACGGCGAACTGGTACCGCCGGGTGACTTCATTCCCGCCGCCGAACGCTATGACATGATGGTATCGATCGACCGCTGGGTGATCCGCGCCGTCTGCCGCCACGTGAAGACCTTGCGCGACAGCCTGCCGCTGGAGGCGGACTTCGTCGCCAGTCGCCACCGCACGCCGGCCCGGTACTCGATCAACCTGTCCGGCATGTCGCTGTCGGACGACCACCTGCACGACTACATCGTCGACCAGTTCGTGCAGAACGAAGTGGCGCCGGAACAGATCTGCTTCGAAGTGACGGAAACGGCCGCCATCACGCACCTGCCGAAAGCCCAGGCCTTTATGGCACGCCTGCGCGCGATGGGCTGCCGCTTCTCGCTGGACGACTTCGGCGCCGGCCTGTCGTCCTTCGCCTACCTGAAGGCGCTGCCGGTGGACTACCTGAAGATCGACGGCATGTTCATCCGCGATATCCGCAGCAATGCCATCAACTGTGCCCTCGTCAAGGCCATCAACGAAGTGGGCCACGTGATGGGCATCCGCACCGTGGCCGAGTATGTCGAAGATGACGAAACGCTCACCTTGATCCGCACCCTGGGCGTCGATTATGCCCAGGGCCATGCGGTGGGCGAGCTGCGGCCGCTGATGGCCGGCAGCGCCTGATTCCCCACGCCGCCCCTTAGCCGTTGATGCTTTGTCACCACCGCCGTGACAACCCTTGTTGCGGCTGTGGCGAAGCCATTCTGCATTCCTGAAATTTTGATCTACATCAAGGAAATTGCCCCTCCGCATCCCTACACTGAATCTTGTGGCGTATTGCCACCTAGAAATAATCACAACACAGGACAGAGCGCCCCCGAGGGTGCCGCCCAACAAACACAGGCTCAGGAGTGAAACCGATGCGCAAGAACTTGCCCGTCACGAACCAGGAAGTGGATCTCGATCCCGACCAGGCCATCGTCTCGAAAACCGACCTGGACGGTAACATCGTCTACGTCAATCCCTACTTCATCCAGGTCAGCGGCTTCACCGAGGCCGAACTGATCGGTGCGCCACAGAACATCGTGCGCCATCCGGACATGCCGCCCCAGGCCTTTGCCGACCTGTGGGCCTCGATCCGCGCCGGCATGCCGTGGACGGGCATCGTCAAGAACCGCTGCAAGAACGGCGACTTCTACTGGGTGCGGGCCAACGTCACGCCCATCAAGGAAAACGGGCGCACCGTCGGCTACATGTCGGTGCGCGTGCGCGCCGAGCGTCGCCACATCGACAGCGCCAGCGCCGCCTATGCCGCGCTGGCCGCCGGCGACAACAGCGTCGAGATCCGCAACGGCCAGGTGATCCGCCGCGGCCTGCCGCACCTCTTGGCACGGCTGTCCCACGTATCGCTGGCGATGCGCATCTGGCTGTCGACCAGCATCGTCAACACGCTGCTGCTGGGCGTATGCATCGCCAGCCTGTTCGCCGACACCACCACGGGTGCCCTGCGCTACGGCATCTTCGGCGCCACCTTCCTGGGCCTGTTGATCAACGTCTTCCTGTGGCACACGCTGCGCACGGGCATGCTGCAGCCTTTGGCGCGCGCCATCGACGGGGCCCGCCGCATCGCCGCCGGCGACCTGTCCGGCAGCTTCGACACCCACAGCACGGACGAAGCGGGCCAGCTGCTGCGCGCCCTGCAGCAGATGAACAGCAACCTGATCGCCACCATCCGCGACGTGCGCGTCAATGTCGAGACGATGGCCGTGGCCACGCGCCAGATCGCCGCCGGCAACGCCGACCTGTCCGGCCGCACCGAAGCGCAGGCGGCCAGCCTGGAGGAAACCGCCTCGTCGATCGACCAGTTCTCGTCCACGGTGAAGGCCAATGCCGACAATTCTGTGCAGGCCAACACGCTGGCCGTCGCCGCATCCGATGTGGCCGTGCAGGGCGGCGCCATCGTCTCGGAAGTGATCGCCACGATGGACGAAATCAACCGCTCCTCGCGCCAGATCGTCGACATCATCGGCCTGATCGAAGGCATCGCCTTCCAGACCAATATCCTGGCGCTGAACGCAGCCGTCGAGGCGGCCCGCGCCGGTGAACAGGGCCGCGGCTTCGCCGTCGTGGCGGGTGAAGTGCGCAACCTGGCGCAGCGCTCGTCGGCCGCCGCCAAGGACATCAAGCACCTGATCGAGGTGTCCGTGTCGAAGGTCGACACGGGCATGGAGCGGGCCCACCGGGCCGGCGCCACGATGGAGCAGGTCGTCACGTCCGTGCAGCACGTCACCAGCATCATGCAGGAAATCTCGATCGCCTCGCGCGAGCAGAGTGCCGGCGTCGACCAGGTCAACAAGGCCATCGCCCACATGGACCAGGTCACGCAGCAGAACGCCGCCCTGGTCGAGGAAGCGGCGGCCGCCGCCGGCAGCCTGGCCGAGGAAGCCAGCGGCCTGACCGAGGCCGTCAGCCTGTTCAAGTTCGCCAAGTCCGCCCCCACCTCGCGCGCCAAGGCGGTGCGCCCCGCCGCGGCCAACGGCACCAAGCGCCTGGCCGCCTGACCCTGAAAGAGCCCATCATGAACGCCCCCGCCGTCCCTCAAGTGCAGTTCGATCCCGACGTCGTCAAGAAGCTCAGCACGGCCGGGCCGCGCTACACCTCGTACCCGACGGCGGACCGCTTCACGCCCGCCTTCGGCTACGGCAACTTCCTCGAAGCGCTGGCGGGCCTGACCTTGCGGGGCGGGCGGCGGGCCCTGTCGCTGTACGTCCACGTGCCTTTCTGCGACACCATCTGCTACTACTGCGCCTGCAACAAGATCGTCACGAAGGACCGCAGCAAGGCGGCCACCTACCTGGACTACCTGAAGCAGGAAATCGACATGCAGGGCAAGCTGTTCGCCGGCATGAACCGGGTCGAGCAGCTGCATTTCGGCGGCGGCACGCCCACCTATTTCAGCGACCGCCAGATGGAAGACCTGATGGCCCACCTGCGCCGCAACTTCGCGTTTGCCGACGACGTGGAAGGCGAATACTCGATCGAGATCGATCCCCGCACGGTGGACGCAGCGCGCGTGCGGTCGCTGCGCCGGCAGGGTTTCAACCGCCTCAGCCTGGGGGTGCAGGACTTCGATCCGGACGTGCAGAAGGCCGTCAACCGCATCCAGCCGGCCGAGGACACCATCGCCATCATGGCGGCGGCCCGCAGCGCCGGCTTCCGCTCGCTCAGCATGGACCTGATCTACGGCCTGCCCAAGCAGAACATGACGACGATGGAGCAAACCCTGTCGAAGGTGATCGTGGCCAATCCGGACCGCATTGCCTTGTACAACTACGCCCACATGCCGCACCTGTTCAAGCCGCAGCGCCGCATCCTCGACGCCGACCTGCCGGCCCCGCAGGTGAAGCTGGACATGCTGGCGCTGTGCATCAGCCGGCTGACGGCGGCCGGCTACGTCTACATCGGCATGGACCATTTCGCCAAGCCGGAAGACGACCTGGCCGTGGCCCAGCGCCAGGGCCGGCTGCACCGCAACTTCCAGGGCTATTCGACGCATGCGGAAATGGACCTGGTGGCCGTGGGCGTATCGGCCATCAGCGCCGTCAACGGCACCTACAGCCAGAACGAGAAGACGCTGGACGAATACTATGCCCGCCTGGACGGAGGGCGCCTGCCCATCGCCCGCGGCTATAAGCTCGACAGCGATGACCTGCTGCGCCGCCTCATCATCGGGCGCCTGATGTGCAATTTCGAGCTGTCGGTGGCGTCGATCGAGCAGGCCTGGCCGGTGCGCTTCCGCGATTACTTCGCAGCCGAGCTGGCGCAGATGGCCGAATTCGTCGACGACGGCCTCGTCACCTTCGAGGACGACTGGATTTCCGTCACGCCCAAGGGCCGCCTGACGATTCGCAACCTGTGCATGGTGTTCGACCGCCACCTGCGCCAGGCCCGGGCCGACGCCGTGGCCGCCGCAGCACCGCAGCCGCTGCGCTACTCGAAAACGATCTGAACGCCATGAATCTCCTGCCCCTGTTCGCCGTCGGCCTGGCCGGCAGCGTGCACTGCGTCGGCATGTGCGGCGGCATCGTCGGCGCTCTGTCGGCCGGCGCGCCCGCGCGCACGATCCCCATCGTGCCCGCCGGTGCAGGCGCCGCCCTGCCGATGGCGCAGGTGGGAGAACTGACCTTGCGCGTGCTGGCCTATAACGCCGGCCGCATCGCCAGCTACATGGCGGCCGGTGCACTGGCCGGCGGCCTGGCAGGGGGCGCGGCCAGCCTGGCCCGCGTCGCCCAGTGGCAGGGCATCGCCTACCTGCTGGCGAACGGCATGATCGTCGCGCTGGGCCTTTACCTGACGGGCTGGTGGCAAGGCCTGGCGCGGGTGGAGGCGGTCGGCCGCGTGCTGTGGCGCCACCTGCAGCCCTTGATGACACCCCTGCTGCCGATGGACACGCTGCCGAAGGCGTTCGCACTGGGCGGCCTGTGGGGCTGGCTGCCGTGCGGGATGGTCTACAGCGTGCTGCTGACGGCACTGCTGTCCGGTTCCGCCGCGGGTGGCGCCGCCGCCATGCTGGCCTTCGGCCTGGGTACCCTGCCGATGCTGCTGGCCCTGGGCCTGGCCGGCGCCACCTTGCGCGGGGCGCTGCAACGGCCCGGCGTGCGGCGCGCCTGCGGCCTGCTGGTGCTGGCCTTCGGCGTTCTTGGCCTGATGCGTTTCGCCGGTGGCCTGCAGCATGGCTGGCTCGACGCCCTGTGCGTGGCGCGGGCATGAACACACCTTGTTTTCACTGCGGCCTGCCGGTACCAGGAGAGGCCACGTGGCACGTCGCCATCGACGGCATCGACCGGGCCATGTGCTGCCCCGGCTGCGAGGCCGTGGCCCGCACCATCGTCGATATCGGCCAGGCCGGTTACTACCGCGCGCGTACCGGCTTTGCCGCCACCGGCACCGCTGCTGAACTGGTGCCTCAGGAACTGAAGCTGTATGACAGCGATCCCCGCTTCACCGCCGCCGAAGGCGATATCGAAGCGGTGTTGCTGGTCGACGGCATCCGCTGCGCTGCCTGCGTGTGGCTGATCGAACACCGGCTGCTGGCCCTGGATGGTGTCGTCGTTGCCAGCCTGAACGTCGCCACCGAGCGCCTGACCGTGCGCTGGCAGGCCGGCAAGGTGCAGTTATCCGATGTGCTGCAGGCGCTGCGCGGCATCGGCTACGCGGCCTATCCGTATGACGCGGCGCGCCACACGGAGCAGCTGCGCAAGGCCAGCCGCACGCTGGGACGCCAGCTGTTCGTGGCCGGCCTGTGCATGATGCAGGTGATGATGTATGTGGCGCCCGAATACATGGCCGACGACGGCACGCTGGACGGCGACATGGCAGCCCTGATGCGCTGGGCCAGCCTGCTGCTGACCTTGCCCGCCATCGTCTATTCCGCCCAACCCTTCTTCGCCGGCGCGTGGGCCAGCCTGCGGGCCCGCGTGCTGGGCATGGACGTGCCGGTGGCGCTGGGCATCGGCGCGGGCTTCCTCGGCAGCGTCGTCGCGACGTGGCGCGGTGCGGGCGACGTCTACTTCGACTCCGTGACGATGTTCATCTTCCTCCTGCTGGCCAGTCGCTGGCTGGAGCTGCTGGCGCGGCGCAAGGCGGCCGGTGCGCTGGAGCGCATGCAGCACGCGCTGCCGGCATCGGCGACCCGGCTAGCGGCGTGGCCCGGCGGCGCCACCGCCATCGTGCCGGCCGCCGCGCTGCTGGTGGGCGACCACGTCGCCGTCAAGCCAGGCGAAGCCTTCGCCGCCGACGGCGTCCTGGTGGAAGGACGCACGGCCGTCGACCTGGCCCTGCTGACCGGCGAGAGCGCCCCGCAGGCAAAGGGGCCGGGCGACACGGTGCCGGGCGGCGCCGTCAACGTCAGCGCCGCCGTCGTGCTGCGTGTGACGCGGCCGGTGGCGGACAGCACCCTGTCCAACCTGCTGAAACTGGTCGAACGGGCCGGCGCGGCCAAGCCGAAGATCGCCCAGTGGGCCGACCGCACGGCGGCCCGTTTCGTGCTGGCGCTGCTGGTGTTCGCAGCCGCTACCTTCATCTTCTGGAGCTGGTTCGATCCGGCGCGTGCCTGGCCGGTGGCGATTGCCGTGCTGGTGGTGTCGTGCCCGTGCGCGCTGTCGCTGGCCACGCCGTCGGCGCTGGCCGCCGCCACGGACCGCCTGCTGGCCAGGGGCATCCTGGTCGTGCGCCCGCACGTGCTGGAAACGCTGCAGCGCGCCACCCATGTAGTGTTCGACAAGACCGGCACCCTGACGGCCGGACGGCCCGCCGTTCAGGCGCTACACGTGTTCGGCGCCATGGATGCGCGTGCGGCGACGCAAGTGGCTGCGGCGCTGGAAGCGGGCAGCCTGCATCCGTTGGGGCGGGCCATCGTTGCCCATGCGGCCCAGCCGGCTACGGTGCAGGCGACGCAGCTGGAAGAAACGCCGGGCCAGGGCCTGGCCGGCGTGGTGGACGGCCAGGCTTACCGGCTTGGCAATGCCCGCCACGCGGCCGGGCTGGCCGGCACGCCGCCGCCGATGGTCGATGGCGGGGATGGCGTCACGCTCGTGTGGCTGGCCACGCCCGGTTACTGGCTGGCCTGCTTCGCCATCAGCGACGCGCTGCGGCCGGATGCACGCGAAACCATCGACTGGTTCCGTGCCCAGGGCAAGGAGGTCGTGCTGCTCAGTGGCGACCGCCAGGAGCTGGCCGATGCGGTGGCGCGCCAGCTGGGCATCGGCAAGGCGCTGGGCGACTGCCTGTCCGAGCGCAAGCTCGATTACGTGCAGCGCCTGCAGCGCAAGGGCGCCGTGGTGGCCATGGTGGGCGACGGCATCAACGATGCGGCCGTGCTCAGTGCCGCCGACGTGTCGTTCGCGATGGGCTCCGGTGCCGCGCTGGCCCAGGTGCATGCGGATACGGTGCTGCTGCATGGCCGCGTGGGCATGGTGATGGAGGCGGCCGCGATGGCCCGCGCCACCGCCCGCGTGATCCGCCAGAACCTGGCCTGGGCCACTTTGTACAACCTGGTCGCGATTCCCGCCGCCGCCTTCGGCCTGCTGGGGCCCTGGCTGGCCGGCGTCGGCATGGCCGCCAGTTCCGCAATCGTCATTGTCAACGCACTGCGCCTGCGCAGGGAGTAAATCCATGGAATCTCTGTTCTTGCTGGTGCCCGTCAGTATCGGCCTCGTGTTCGGTGCGCTGTGGGTGTTTTTCAAAGCCTCGGACGACGGCCAGTTCGACGACCTGGAAGGACCGGCCTTGCGCATCCTTCAGGATGATGACGAACCGCTACGATAAGGCATCCGCGATGCGGGAAGCCTTGTAGCGCAAGGCGTCCCGCAAAGTGTGGCACTTTAGTTCGTTGTGGAAATTTTTGATCCACATCAAAGTTTTTCAGGGTCCGCTTGCGTAACCTTGGGGCACATCAAACACATGTGTTCTCGGGGTCCCAAATGGAACAACAACTGAACTACAACTACAAGGTCGTCAAGCAGTTCGCCATCGCGACCGTAGTGTGGGGCATAATCGGCATGCTGGTCGGCGTCATCATCGCCGCGCAGCTGGCCTGGCCGGCGCTCAATTTCGACGTGCCGTGGCTGTCCTACGGGCGCCTGCGCCCGCTGCACACGAACGGCGTCATCTTCGCCTTCGGCATCAGCGGCCTGTTCGCCACCTCCTACTATGTCGTGCAGCGCACCTGCCAGGTGCGGCTGTTCTCCGACAAGCTGGCCGCCTTCACCTTCTGGGGCTGGCAGGCCGTCATCGTCTCGGCCGTCATCACCTTGCCGATGGGTCTCACGCGCGGCAAGGAATACGCCGAGCTGGAATGGCCCATCACGATCCTGATCGCCATCGTGTGGATCGCCTACGCCGTCGTCTTCTTCGGTACCATCGTCCAGCGCAAGGTCAAGCACATCTACGTGGCCAACTGGTTCTTCGGCGGCTATATCCTGGCCGTGACGTTGCTGCACGTGGTGAACGGCATGAGCATGCCGGCCTCGCTGACGAAGTCGTACTCGATGTACACCGGCGTGCAGGACGCGATGATCCAGTGGTGGTACGGCCATAACGCGGTCGGCTTCATCCTGACGGCCGGCTACCTGGGCATGGTGTACTACTTCATCCCGAAACAGGCCGAACGTCCCGTGTACTCGTACCGGCTGTCGATCGTGCACTTCTGGGCCCTGATCTTCACCTACATGTGGGCCGGCCCGCACCACCTGCACTACACCGCCTTGCCCGACTGGACCCAGTCGCTCGGCATGGTGTTCTCGTTGATCCTGCTGGCACCGTCGTGGGGCGGCATGATCAACGGGATCATGACCCTGTCCGGCGCCTGGCACAAGCTGCGCACGGACCCGATCCTGAAGCTGATGATCGTCTCGCTGTCGTTCTACGGCATGGCCACCTTCGAAGGCCCGATGATGTCGATCAAGACGGTCAACTCGCTGTCGCACTACACCGACTGGGGCATCGCCCACGTCCACGGCGGCGCGCTGGGCTGGGTGGGCTTCATCACGATGGGGTCGATCTACTACCTGCTGCCACGCCTGGCCGGGCGCACGCAAATGTACAGCACGCGCCTGATCGACCTGCACTTCTGGGTCGCCACCATCGGCATCGTGCTCTACATCGCCGCCATGTGGATCGCCGGCGTCATGCAGGGCCTGATGTGGCGCGCCGTGAACCCGGACGGCACCTTGACCTACACCTTCGTCGAAAGCGTCAAGGCCACCTACCCGTACTACGTGGTGCGCTTCGTCGGCGGTGCCATGTACCTGAGCGGCATGGTGATCATGGGCTACAACACGTGGATGACCTTGCGCGGCCGTGACACGCCCGTCATCGCCATCCCGCAACTGAAAGCGGCGTAAGGAGAAATGACCATGAAGTTTTCCCATGAGTGGATCGAGAAGAACCCCTGGCTGCTGATCGCCCTCGTCACGCTGGTGGTATCGGTGGGCGGGGCGGTGGAGATCGTGCCGCTGTTCTTCCAGAAGTCGACGACGGAGCCGGTGGCAGGGCTGACGCACTACTCGCCGCTGCGCCTGGCCGGCCGCGACATCTACGTGCGCGAGGGCTGCTACGCCTGCCATTCGCAGATGGTGCGGCCGTTCCGCGCCGAGACGGAACGCTATGGCCACTACTCGGTGGCCGGCGAATTCGTGTTCGACCGGCCGTTCCAGTGGGGCTCGAAGCGCACCGGCCCGGACCTGGCCCGGGTCGGCGCCCGCTACAGCGACGAATGGCACCGCACCCACCTGCGCAACCCGCGTGACGTGGTGCCCGAATCGAATATGCCGGGCTACCCATGGCTGGCGCAGACCAAGCTGGTACCGCAGGAGATCGTGCCGAAGCTGCGCGCGCTGCGCCGCCTGGGCGACGGCTACACGGATGCCGAGATCGCCGCCGCGCCAGGTGAGCTGGCCGAGAAGACCGAAGAAGACGCCCTGATCGCCTACCTGCAAGGGATGGGCACCTTGATCAAATCCAGGAACTGAGCCATGAACCTCGACCATATTTTCGACAACGCCAGCCGCGTGATGACGGTGATCTCCTTCATCACCTTTGCCGGCATCTGCGCGTGGGCCTGGTCCCGCCGCAAGCAGGGCGATTTCGCCGAGGCGGCGCAGCTGCCCTTCGCCGACGAGGAGAACGGCCATGTCTGATTTCACCAGCGACTTCTGGAACCTGTACATCACCGTGCTGACGGTACTGGGCGTACTCGGTTGCGCCGTGCTGCTGTATTCGCAATCGAAATACAAGGTGGCCAGGCATGACGGCCCGGTCGGCACCACGGGCCACGTGTGGGACGAGGACCTGACGGAGCTGAACACGCCGATGCCGCGCTGGTGGATGTGGATGTTTTATCTGACCATCGTGTTCGGCGTGGCCTACCTGTTCCTCTACCCCGGCCTGGGTTCGTATGCGGGCAAGCTGGGTTGGAAGGCCACCAGCCAGTACAAGGAAGAACTGGCCAAGGCCGACAGCGACTATGGCCCCCTGTTCGACAAATACCGCCGGCAGGACATGAAGGCCGTGGCGGCCGACCCGCAGGCCCATGCCATCGGCGAGCGGCTGTTCCTGACCTACTGCGCCCAGTGCCACGGCTCGGACGCACGGGGCAACAAGGGCTTTCCCAACCTGACGGACAAGGACTGGCTGCATGGCGGCACGCCCGAGACGATCAAGGCAACCATCATGAACGGCCGCCACGGCGTGATGCCGGCAATGGGCGCCGCGCTGGGTTCGGACCAGGATGTGGAGAACGTCGCTCATTACGTGCTGAGCCTCTCCGGCAGTGCCGCGTCCGATCCGATCAAGAGCGTGTTCGGAAAATCCAAGTTCGGTGCCTGCATGGCCTGCCACGGTGCCGGCGGCATCGGCAACCAGGCCATGGGCGCGCCCAACCTGGCCGACAAGACGTGGCTGTATGGCGGCAGCGCCGAAACCATCATGGAAACGATCCGCAAGGGCCGCGACAACACCATGCCCGCCTTCGGCGACTTCCTCGGCGAGGGCAAGGTGCACGTGCTGTCGGCCTATGTGTGGAGCCTGTCGAACGAGCGAAAATAGAACAGAAGCGAAGACACGTCATGAATTCCCCGGAACCCCAGGTCATCCGCATGTATGAAGCGCGGCGGGAGATCTACCCGCGCGAAGCCAAGGGCCGCTATGCCAGCCTGCGCTGGCTGTGCGTCTGGCTCACGCAGCTGGCCTTCTATGGCCTGCCGTGGCTGACCTGGAACGGCCGCCAGGCCGTGCTGTTCGACCTGGGCACGCGCAAGTTCTACCTGTTCGGCCTCGTGCTGTGGCCGCAGGATTTCATCTACCTGGCCGCGCTGCTCATCATCAGCGCGTGGCTGCTGTTCCTCGTGACGGCCGTGGCCGGACGCGTATGGTGCGGCTTCGCCTGCCCGCAGACGGTGTACACGGAAATCTTCCTGTGGATCGAGCGCAAGATCGAAGGCTCGCGCAGCGTGCGCATGGCGCTGGACCGGCAGGGACCGTCCGTCAAGAAGAGCGCCAGGAAGCTGGCCAAGCACCTGGCCTGGGGCGCCGTGGCGCTGTGGACGGGCTTTACGTTCGTCGGCTACTTCACGCCCATCCTCGACCTGGGTGCGGCCTCGTTCACCCTGGCCTTCGGTCCGTGGGAGTGGTTCTGGGTGCTGTTCTATGCGCTGGCCACCTACGGCAACGCCGGCTGGCTGCGCGAGCAGGTGTGCAAGTACATGTGCCCCTACGCGCGCTTCCAGAGTTCGATGTTCGACCGCGATACCCTGATCGTCACGTACGATGCCAAACGGGGCGAACCGCGCGGCAAGAAGGGCAAGGGCGAGGGCAAGGGCGACGGCGCGGGCTCCTGCATCGACTGCACGATGTGCGTGCAGGTGTGCCCGACCGGTATCGATATCCGCAATGGCCTGCAATACGAATGCATCGGCTGCGCCGCCTGCGTCGACGCCTGCAATGTCGTGATGGATAAGGTCGGCCAGCCGCGCGGCCTGATCCGCTACAGCACCGACCGTGCCCTGGCCGAAGGACTGGATACAAAGGCCATTCGCCGCCGCGCCATGCGCCCGCGCGTGCTGGTCTACTGCACCGGCCTGCTGGTGGTGGTGCTGGCCGTCGGCACGGCGCTGGCGCTGCGTACGCCGCTGAAGATGGATGTGCTGCGCGACCGTGGCTCGATGGGCCGCGAGGTCGACGGCGGCGCCATCGAGAACGTCTACCGGCTGCAGATCATGAACACCACCGAACAGGCGCACCGCTACCGCATCACGGCGCACGGCCTGCCGGGTCTCACGCTGGCGACCGCCGACGAAGTGAGCCTGGCGAGCACCGAGACGCGCGCCGTGCCGATCCGCCTGCGCGTGCCGCATGGTGCCGGCACGCCCGGCTCGAACAGGATCACGGTCACGCTGGTGGCACTGGACGATGCCGCCTTGACCGTCACCGAAACCGCGGTCTTCATCGTGCCGCACTAGGAGTTACGTCATGGATTACCCACTGGATTTGCCGTCGCCATGGTATGCGCAGCGTTGGCCATGGCTGCTGATGCTGGGCCCTGCCATCGTGCTGGTGGCCTGCTTCTATACGGGCTGGATCGCCTTCTCGCAGCAGGATGCGCTGGTGGTGGGCGACTATTACAAGAAGGGCAAGGCGATCAACCAGGACCTGCGGCGCGACCGTGCCGCCGGTGCGCTGGGCGTCACCGTGGCCCTGCGCTACGACGCGGCCGAAGGCCAGCTGCGCGGCCGCATCGCCACCGCCGGCGGCAAGGCCGTTACCGGCCCGTTGCCGCTGCACCTGGCACACGCCACCCAGCCGGACAAGGACATCCGCCTGCTGCTGCATCCGGCCGCGGACGGCAGCTTCGCCATCCCGCTGCCGCTGCTCGAACGCAGCCGCTGGGTCGTGCTGGTGGAGGACGCGCACAAGACGTGGCGCCTCGAAGGCCAGTGGCTGTGGCCCGCCGAGCATGCCATCACGCTGAGCCCGCAGCAACAATAGTTACTGCTAGACCGGTGTCAGACACCGATTTTCAGCCAACTGTAGCTGCTCACATTCGACGTCCGCATTCGGTGTCCGACGCCGGATGCGAACGCGGGTCAGCCGCAGGGTTCGGTGCCGGCCGTGATGGCTTTCAGGCGGGGGAGGTCGAGCACGCGCAGTTCGCGGTTGGCCACTTCCAGCAGGCCCAGCTTCTTGAACTTGTTCAGCAGGCGGCTGATGCTTTCGATGGTCAGGCCCAGGTAGTTGCCGATGTCCTCGCGCGACATGCGCAGCTGGAAGGCCGTGGCCGAGTAGCCCCGTGCTTCGTAGCGCGACGCCAGGTTGACAAGGAAGGCGGCGAAGCGCTGGCTGGCCTGCATATTGCCGAGCAGGAGCATGACGCTTTGCTCGCGCGTGATTTCCTGGCTCATCATCCGGTGGAAATGGCGCAGCAGGGTCGGCATGTCGACCAGCAGCTGCTCCAGGCTGGCGAACGGAATCTCGCACACCTCGCTGTCTTCCAGTGCCATGGCGCTGCAATAATGCTTGTCCGTGCTGATCGCGTCCATGCCCAGCAGTTCGCCGCCCATCTGGAAGCCCGTCACCTGCTCTTCACCGCCGGCATTGATCTGGTAGGTCTTGAAGTGGCCCAGCCGGATCGCGTACAGGCTGGAAAACGGGTCGCCGATGCGGAACAGCACGTCGCCCTTTGCCACCCGGCGGCGCCGGCCGATGATCTTGTCGAGCTTGTCCATATCGCCCATGTCGAGGCCCATCGGCAGGCACAGCTGGTGCATGCTGCAGGTCGCGCAGCGGGCCTTCAGGATTTCAATTGTGGCGCCGGGCAGAGTGATCGCAGGAAGCTGGTCCATGGGTGTGCAAGATGGGTTCGGATGGCCACAGTGTACTGTAAGCGAAGGCCGAAACGGCTCTTCCTTGACGCTTTGCCAAGCAATTTTCGGCCGCAATTGTGCGGCGGAATGCCCATTGTCACGCCGACAATGCAACGCGCGTGGCCGTCCGGACAGTAGCGGGATTATGATGGCTGCTTGCTCCTTTCCATCCGCAACGCGCACGAGGGACGATGAAACCTCTCGGTATCAAGGCAAAAGTGGCACTGGCCACCACGCTCACGTCGATCGTGATGATCGCGCTCGTCACGGCGCTGCAGGGGCAGCGCATGCGGACCGATTTCACGCGCGTGCTGTTCGCCCAGCAGGATGCCCTGGTCAGCCGTACGGCCCAGGACCTGGACGACAAGCTGGCGATGCTGCGCGATATCGTGGCGCAGTCGGCGCGCTACCAGCCGCGCGAGCTGTGCACCAACCCCGCCGCCCTGCGCGGCTTCTACGAGAACCGCGCCGTCTTGAGCCTGTTCGACGATGTCCTGGTCGTCAGCCCGCAGGGCATCGTCGTCGCCGATATCCCGGCGCTGCCGGGGCGACCCGGCACCAACGTGGCCGACCGCGCGTATTTCAAGCACGTCATGGCAGAGCGGCACGCGATCATCGCCGAACCGGTGCTGGGCAAGGTGGGCAAGAAGCCGGTGGTGCAGATGGTGGCGCCGGTGCTGGGCGAAGCAGGCGACGTGCAATGCATCGTCATCGGCGTGCTGCGCGTGTACCGCGACAACCTGCTGGGCCACCTGCGCACGGCCAAGGTCGGCAGCACCGGTTACTACTATGCCGTCACGCAAGGCACCAGGCCCGTATACGTACTGCACCCGCAGCTCGAGCGTGTGCTGCAGCCCCGGCCGCCGCACGGCGCCCCGGCCTTGACGGCGGCGCTGGCGAGCGGCTTTGAAGGCACGCGGATCGGCCCGAATATCGACGGCGTCCGCATGCTTACCAGCGTGAAGCGACTGAAATCGGTGCCGTGGGTCCTGGCGGCTTCGCTGCCCGAGGATGAAGCGTTCGCGCCGTTCCAGGGCGCCCAGCTGCGCCTGGCCCTGTGGGGCACGCTCGCCTCGCTGGCGGCGGCGGCCATCATCGCGCTGGTGACCTTGCGCCTGATGTCGCCGCTGGTGCGCCTGCGCGACGCCATCCGCGCCCTGGGAGATTCGCCGCATGCCTTCGTCCCGCTGCCCGTCGCCGCGCGCGACGAGATCGGCGAACTGACGGCCGCCTTCAACGACCTGATGGCGGCGCGCCAGGCAGCCGACGCGCGCGCGCACACGCTGCTGCTGGAACTGGAAGCGCGCGCGGCGGAACTGGAGCGGGCGCGCGACCGCGCCGAAAGCGCGAACCGGGCCAAGAGCGATTTCGTCGCCAACATGAGCCACGAGATCCGCACGCCGATGAACGCCGTGCTGGGCATGGCTTACCTGCTTCAGAACACCACCCTGACGGCGCAGCAACGCAAGTACCTGAACATGATCCGCACGGCCGGCGACTCGCTGCTGGGCATCCTGAACGACGTGCTGGATTTTTCCAAGATCGAGGCGCAGCGGATGGAGCTGTCGCCGGTGGAATTCGACCTGGACGAATCGATGAGCACCCTGGCCACGACGATGACGATGAGCGCGGGCAACAAGGAGCTGGAACTGGCCATCGTCGTCGCACCCGACGTGCCGCGCCTGCTGCGAGGCGACGCGCTGCGGCTGCAGCAGATCCTCGTCAACCTGGCCGGCAATGCCATCAAGTTTACCCAGCAGGGCGAAGTGGTGGTGCAGATCGATCCGGGACCCTCCGATCCGCCATGCGCGGACCGGGTCGTGCTGCGCTTCGAAGTACGCGACACCGGCATCGGCATGAACCCGGCGCAGCTGAACCACCTGTTCCGCGCCTTCACGCAGGGCGACGAGAGCATCACGCGCCGCTTCGGCGGCACCGGCCTGGGCCTGGCCATCACGCGCCGCCTGATCGAACTGATGGGCGGCGCGATCCACGTGCGCAGCGCGCCGGGCGAAGGCAGCACGTTCTGGTTCGAGCTGCCCTTCGAGCTGGCCGGACAGCGCGACGCCCAACGCAAGCCGGCCATCGGCCCCTTGTCCGTGCTGGTGGCCGACGACAACCGCACCAGCCGCGAGATGATCGGCCAGCTGATCGAGGCCTGGGGCTGGCGCGCCGACCTGGCCGACACGGGCGCCACCGCCCTCGAACAGTTCCAGCAGCGCATGCGCGGCCACCAGCCCTATGACGTGGTGCTGGCGGACTGGCACATGACCGGCCGCGACGGCCTGGCCGCCGCCCATGCCATCCGCCTGGCAGCGGACGGCCACCGCCAGCCCATTGTGGCGATGATCAATGCCTTCGCGCGCGAACGGCTGGAGGAAATCTCGAATACTCCGGAGACGGACGTGGTGCTGGTCAAGCCGATCACCAGTTCCAGCCTGTTCGAGGCGCTGCACCAGGCCCTGGTGGCCAAGGCCGGCGCGGACGAAACGGTGCTGCCGGCCGGGGTCAAGCCCGAGCGGCTGGCCGGCGTGCACTTCCTGCTGGTGGAGGACAACCTGCTGAACCAGGCCGTGGCCCGGGGCCTCTTGGAGCAGGTCGGCGCCACGCTCGACGTGGTGAGCGACGGCCAGCAGGCGGTGGACGTTCTGCGTGCCGAGCCCCAGCGTTACGACATCGTGCTGATGGACATGCAGATGCCCGTGATGGACGGCTTCACGGCCACCACCCTGATCCGCCAGGAACTCAGGCTGGCACTGCCCGTCATCGCGATGACAGCCGGCGTGCTGGCCTCGGAACGGGACCGCAGCGTGCAGTCGGGGATCACCGACTTCATCGCCAAGCCGGTGGTGGTGGAAGAGATGATGGGCGTGATCGAGCGCCACCTGCCTGCCGGGCGGCGTGCCCCGGTACCGGCCGCGCTGCCGGCAGCGCCCGCCGCCGCGGACGAACCCGTCTTCAATATGGACAACCTGGCAAAGGTGATGGGGCGCGACCCGAAAGGGCGGGCGCTGATGCGGCGCATGGTACAGGGCGCGTTGGAAGGGGGCATGCACCCGGCCGACGAGGCCGACCGCGCCCTGGCCGAACATCGGCCGGCCGATGCCGCCCGCATCTTTCACTCCCTGCGCGGCGCCATCGGCGTGCTGGGTGCGAAGCGCCTGATCCGCGCCACGATGGAGGCGGAGATGGCCATCGTCGAACGTCCGGACACCGACCTGGCACCACATTTCGCCGCCGTGCGCCGCGAACTGGCCCAGGTGCTCGAGGCCGGCCGCGCGTGGCTGGCGCAGGCCGAACTGCCGGCCGAAGGCTGACGTCCCGGCGCAGAGTCACCTGCCCTGGCGGTCCCGATGGTTGAAGTAGGCGCCCGCCGCCAGACCCAGGCCGAAGGCCGCATACACCAGCGCCAGCGATTTGCGCGACACCCGTTCCTCGAAACCGGGCTGCAGGCGCTTGGGCGTGAGCTTGTAGTCGACGAAGCAGGCCACGGCCGCCGCCCCGGCCGCGGCCAGCGTGGTGGCGGCCGGGGACTTGCGGTCCAGGACCTTGCCCGCCACCTGCTCGAAGATGGTGGCCCAGAACAGCGCGCTGGCGTGATGGATACCGTAACCCACCAGCGTGTACTTCCATGACGGCGCATTGCGCGTGAAGGCCTCGTCGCCCCACACGGCGTGGCTGGTGGCGTTCGTGCCCGCATACGGGCTGCCGCTTTCCCGCCTGGCGCGCAGCGCCAGCGCCGCCGTCGAGATCACGCTGGCCAGCGTGCCGGGCACGAGGCCCTTGGTAATGACCTGCTTGAAATTGTCCATCTGTTTCCTCCCTGGTCCAGGCCGCGCCGCGACAACGCCCGGCGGCACGCCTTATACTTCGACTATCCCATCCGAAGAGGGCACTCAATGCTGGTACTGCTGACCGGTGCGACCGGTTTTCCCGGCACCCACCTGGCAACGCTGCTGGCGGCAAAAGCGCACCGCACCGGTGCCGATCCGCGCATCGGCCTCATCCCGGCCGACGTTGCCCACGATAGCGAAAAATCCTTCCGGCTGGCGCGCCTGAGGGGTGGCGATGCCGTCATCGACACTGTCAGCGACATTGCAGCACGGAGCGGCGCGTGACGAACCCGTTGCTCAACCTGCCACCCCTCGATGCGCTGCGCGGCTTTGTGGCCACCGCCAGGCGCCTGAGCATCACGGCGGCGGCGCGCGACCTGTGCCTCACGCAGTCCGCCGTGAGCCGGCAGATCCAGGCCCTGGAAGCGCGCCTGGGCACGGCCCTGCTGGTGCGCGGCAAGCGCCAGATCGCGCTGACCGACGCAGGCCGGCAGCTGTTTGCGCTGGCATCGCCATGGCTGGACCAGCTAGCCGACCTGGCGGTGTCGCTGCGGCCGGGCACGCGACCCGTGACGATATCGGCCAGCATCGGCGTGGCCTCCTTGTGGGTCCTGCCCCGGCTGGGCGACTTCCAGGCGGCCCATCCGGACATCGACCTGCGCGTGGAAACCAGCAACCGCGTGATGGACCTGGCGCGCGAAGGCGTCGACCTGGCGATCCGCTACAGCCCGGCCGCCCATGTGCGGGCCGCTCATTCACCGGCCGCTCATTTACTGGCCAATCCCCTGCACTTGTTTGCGGAAGAACTGGTGCCCGTTGCCAGCCCCGCCGTGGCGGCGGGCGCCTTCCGGGACGATGCCGCGCTGGCCCGGCAAGTGCTGCTCGAATTGGACGACCCGGCCCATGCCTTCCTGCACTGGGCGCCGTGGCTGCAGGCCTGCGGCGTGGCGGCGCGGCCGGCGCGCATGCTGCGCTTCAACCAGTACGACCAGCTGATCCAGGCCGCCATCGAAGGCAATGGCGTGGCCCTGGGCCGCCTGGCGCTGATCCTGCCGGCCCTGCGCGAGGGCCGCCTGGTTGCCCAGCCGGGCCGCCGTCGTGCCGTCGCCGACTACGGCTACTGGCTGCTGCAGGCGGACGTGCCGCGTCCCGAGGTCGCCACGGTACGCGACTGGCTGCTCGGCCACGTGGCCGCGACGGTGACGGAACTGGCCCGGCTGCCCGGCTGACCTGGCGCCATGCGTGGCGCGCATGGATCGCATGCCGATTCACCGCTCGCGCCACGCCCGTGCCGCCGCTATCCTCGGCACAGGAGGGTCACCCATGAAAAAATTCGCATCGCCGCTGGCCATCGTCGTCTGCGGCGGCATCATCATCGGCCTGGCGCTGGGCATGCGCCACGTGCAGGGCCTGTTCATGCTGCCGATGACGGCGGCGCGGGGCTGGGGCCGGCAGGAATTCGCCTTCGCGCTGGCCTTGCAGAACCTGGTGTGGGGCCTGGCGCAACCGCTGGCGGGCATGCTGGCCGACCGCTACGGCGCCCGCCGCATGCTGGTGGCAGGGTGCCTGGCCTATGCGGCCGGCCTGCTGCTGATGGCGCAGGCGACGACGGCTGGGCAGCTGGCCTGGTCCGGTGGAGTGCTGATCGGCCTGGCGCTGGCCGGCACCACCTTCGGTGTCGTGTACGGCGCCATCAGCCGGCTGGTGGCGCCGCAGCGGCGCAGCTGGGCACTCGGCATGGCCGGCGCCATCGGCGGCGTCGGCCAGTTCGCCATGGTGCCGGCCACGCAGGGCCTGATCGGCGGCATCGGCTGGGCCGCGGCGCTGGCCGCCTTCGCCGTCGTGCTGGCACTGGCCTTGCCGCTGGCGTGGCCGCTGGAGGACCGCGCCGTGGCGGCACCGGAACGGCAGGCCCAGTCGATGCGCCAGGCCATCCGCGAGGCCCTGTCGCACCGCGGTTTCTGGCTGCTGAACCTGGGCTTTCTCGCCTGCGGCTTCCAGCTCGCCTTCATCGCCGCGCACTTTCCCGCGTGGCTGCTGGACCGGGGCTTCCCGCCGCACACGGGGGTGGCGGCGCTGGCCATCGTCGCGCTGGCCAATGTGGCGGGCACCTATGCCTGCGGCCAGCTGGGCAGCCTGTACCGGCGCAAGCACCTGCTCGCCGGCCTGTACCTGGTGCGCTCGGGCGCCATGCTGGCCTTCATGCTGCTGCCGGCCAGCAGCGCCACCGTCTACCTGTTTTCCTTCGTCATGGGCCTGACGTGGCTGGGCACCGTGCCGCTGACGAATGGCCTGGTGTCGCAGGTGTTCGGCGTGCAGTACATCGCCACCCTGTTCGGCCTGGTCTTCGTCGGCCACCAGGTGGGGGGCTTCCTGGGCGTGTGGCTGGGCGGCGCCGTGTTCGACGCGACGCACTCGTATGACCTGGTGTGGAGCGCCGCCATCCTGGTCGGCCTGGCGGCGGCGGCCCTGCACTGGCCGATCGACGACCGCGCCGTGGCGCGGCTGCGGGCGGCGTGACGATGGCACCGCGCCGCGAAGCTGCCGGCCTGTTATGCGTCGTGCTGGCGCTGTGCGCCATCTGCGCCTGGGCCGTGCATGCGATTCTGGCGCCGGCCAATCTGCTGGCTTATGCCGGGCTGTTCATGCTGTGCGGGGGCTAGTGCCCGCCACGTCGCGGGCGATGTCGGCAAAGGCCTGCGCCGCCGGCGAAGCGCGGCCCAGGTTGCGCAGAATTAAACCGACGCGGCGCCGCACCACCGGCCGCAGGGGCCGCACGACGATGCGGGGATGCGTCTGCGCCAGGCCATGCGGCAGCGCCAGCTCGGGCAGCACGGTGATGCCGTCGCCGTTCTCGACCAGGTGCAGCACCGTCACCATCTGCGACATGCGGTAGCGTACCTGCGGCGCCAGGCCGGCCGCGGCGAACAGCGGCTCGATCAGCGCCGAGCAGCCCGCCTCGGGCATGATGAACGGATGTTCGCCCAGTTCGGCCAGGGTGATGGCGTCGCGCCCGGCCAGCGCATGGTCGCGCGGGATCAGCGCCGACAGCTGGTCTTCCACCAGCGGCACCGTGTCGAAGCGGTCGTCCGGCAGCACGGCGAAGCCGACGTCGACTCGCCGGTCCGCCACCCACTGCAGCACAGCCGCATCGGGCCCCTCGTCGATCTGCACTTCCACGCCGGGATAACGCTGCCGGTAGGCCTGCAGGATGGCCGGCAGCAGCTTGAGCGAGGCGGTGGGGCCGAAGGAGCCGATGCGCAGCAGGCCACGGTGCAGCCCGCGCGCCACCGCTGCATCCTGCCGCATCGCTTCGGCCAGGCCGAGGATTTCGCGGGCGCGCAGCAACAGGCGCTGGCCCAGCTCCGTCACGGTCACGGCGGCCTGTTCGCGCTCGACCAGCTGGGCATCGAGCTCGCCTTCCAGCGACTTGATGGCATGCGACACGGCCGACTGACTGATGCCCAGCCGCAGGGCCGCCGCCGTGAAGCCGCGCATCTCGGCCACCATGACGAAAATTTCCAGTTGGGTGAAGGTCATTGTGCGATGGTCATGGGACGGGGATCATGAGGATTTACTCATTTGCGCATGAGTTGGGATAACCATTACTGTATGTCTTCCTTCACTGATTCCGCAAGCACGCCATGAAAAATAATACGCTGACCATACCCGCCGCCGCCCCGCTGGCGGCACCGGCGTCGCTGGTCTACACCAAGCTGGTGTTCGTCACGCTGTTCTGGGGCGGCACCTTCATCGCCGGGCGCATCGTCGCACATGCGCTGCCCGTCATGACGGCCGCCGCCCTGCGCTTTGCCGTGGCGGTGGTGCTGCTGCTGGGCGTTGCGTGGCAGCGCGAAGGCGGGCTGCCACGCCTGACGCGCCAGCAGATGCTGGCCACCGCCGCGCTGGGCTTGACGGGCATCTTCCTGTACAACCTGTGCTTCTTCGGCGCGCTGGGGCAGATGCCGGCCGGCCGTGCGGCGCTGTTCATCGCCTTGAATCCCATCGTGACGGCGCTGGCCGCCGCGCTGCTGCTGCGCGAACGTCTCAGCGGCGTCAAGTGGCTGGGCATCGCGCTGGCGTTCGTGGGCGCGGCCATCGTCATCACGCGGGGCGATCCGGCCGGCGCGCTGCACGATATCGGCCAGTCGGTGGGCGTGGGCGAACTGCTGATGCTGTGCGCGATCAGCTGCTGGGCCGCCTACACGCTGCTGGGCCGCTCGGCACTGAAGGGACTGAGCCCGATCGCCGCCACCACCTATGCGGCCCTGTGGGGCCTGCTGTTCCTGGCCATCGGCGCGGCACGGGAAGTGGGGGGCGTGGACTGGCCCGCCATCGGCTGGCCGGTGTGGGCCGGCCTGGGCTACCTGGGTGCCTTCGGTACGGTGCTGGGCTTCGTGTGGTACTACGAAGGCGTGAAAGCCATCGGCGCGTCGCGCACGGCCGTGTTCAACAACCTGGTGCCCGTATTCGGCATCGGCCTGGCGGCGCTGCTGCTGGGCGAGCCGGTGCTGGTATCGATGGTGGCCGGCGGCGTGCTGGTGGCCGCCGGCGTGACGCTGACGAATCGCTGACGAATCGCTGAAGAATCGTTGACGAACCGCCAGGCTACTTCGCCGCCACCGCTTCGACCTGGATGCGCAGGGCGACATCCATCGAGAAGCCGTAGTCCTTGCCGGCCGCCAGGCCGAACGCTTCGCGGTTGAAGGCGGCGGCGGCATCGGCGCCGCACAGCTCGCGCTTGTGCATCGGGTGGGGAATGCACTTGAAGCTGTTCAGCTTCAGTACCACGGGTTTCGTCATGCCGTGCATCGTCAGCTCGCCCTGCACTTCGCTCGGCACGCCGTCGCGGAAACCGGCCAGCGTGCCCCGGTAGGTGGCCTTGCTGCCGAAGCGCTTGATGTCGAAGAAGTCCTTGCCGCGCGCCCAGGCGTTCAGCGCATCCTGGCCGAAGTCGATGCTGGCCAGGTCGATGACGATATCGACGCTGCCGCTGCCGGCTTCCCGGTCCAGCACCACCTTGCCGCTGTTCCGGTTGATCTTGCCGCGCCAGACCGAGATGCCCATATGGTCGGCCTCGAAGCTGGGGAAGGTGTGGGTGGGGTCGATGTCGTAGGTCACCGGCGCGGCAATGGCCGGCGCCATGGCTGTGGACAAGAGCGCCGTTGCCCACAGGCGCATCATGCCTGCGCTCCCGCGCCGCCTGCCAGGCCGGCCAGGTACTGGTCATAGACGTCGTACATGCCGGCGAAGCCGCCCTGCATCGACGCATGGCTGGCCTGGAACACGGCGCATTCGGCTGGCGTGGCGTTCACCGGCACGGAGTGCAGGGTCATGACGGTGCCGCCATCGCGCTCTTCCAGGGTGACGGTGTTGAGCACTTCCAGGGGCCACATGGGCAGCAGCGGGTAGCGGATGCGGTTGCCCGCTTCGTCGGCAAAGCCGTTGACGAAGACGAGCCGCGCGGGTGCCTCGACGTCGCGGTAATCGAAGCGGCCCCACACGTCCATGCCGGCGGCGGCCGCGTCGCGCGGATGCATGCAGTAATGGAACACGCCGCCCGGCCGCGCCTCGGCGCGTGCCACGGTAACGGTGCACTCGCGCGGCCCCCACCAGTGGGCCAGGTGCTCGCCTTCCACCATGGTGCGAAACACCAGCTCGCGCGGTGCGGCGAACGTGCGCTGCATTACGAGGGCGACGTCGTCGCCGCAGGTCTGTTCACTACTCATACTGTTCTCCTGGTCGGGTTGCGGGCAATGCCAGTCTACCAGCGGCGCCGCCGCTTCAGCGATGTTCGTAGTTCAGCCTGACGCGAAACGGGTACTCCTGCACGCACGGCTTGCCCTGGCACAGGGCCGGCTTGTAGTCCTCGACGACGAGCAGGTTGCCGAGAAACTGCGTCATCTCGGGCGAAGCCGACTTGTAGATGCGTACTTCCTGCGCCTTGCCGTCGGGCCCCACCATCACGCCCGCGTCGAAATCTCCTTCGATATGCACCTTGCGCTGGATTTCGCCGACGGCCTGGAACAGCCGCTTCGGACCGCGCTTCGGATACGGCGGCTCGTCGCCTGGCCCCATCGATTCGTAGCTGGCCCGCACCATGGCCTTCTGCTCGTCCGTCAATTGCGCATAGGTCTTATCGAAAGGCAGGCTGCCGATGGCGGCATTGCGTTTCAGGTGGCTGCCGAGCGGTTCCTCGCCCTTGAGCTTGAAAGCGGGCGGCGTGGGCGCGGATTGCGCGATCACGCTGCCGGCAGCCAGCAGCGCCAGCGCGACGGCGGCGGTGGAAGGGATACGCACGGTTGAGCTCCGAAAAAACCTTGTTTATACCCGATGCGCGGGCACAAAAGACTCACCGATTGTCACGCCGGCACGCAAAGGGCGAGCCGGCGCGATGCCAGGCCGTCCCTGCCGCTACCAGCCCGTGCCGGCGCAGTACTGCTGCACATACTGCTGGTGCGACGGCAGCTGCGCCACCGTGCGGTCGATGGCGCCGCTGATCCCGCCCAGGAAGTGGGCCAGTTCCTCGTCGCCCATCAGGTCGGCCGTCTGGTGGTGCTGCGCCGGCAGGATGCCCTGGCCCAGCATCACCTGGATCCACGAGTTCTCCGCGAACAGTTCGTTCGGCACGCGGAACACCCGGCCCGTTTCGCGGAACAGGTCGATGCGGTGCTGCAGCGAGGCAGGCACCTTCATGCCGGCCGCATCGCGCCAATACGGCGTGTCGCGGCGGTCGGTGACCTTGTAGTGCAGGATGATGAAATCGCGGATGTGGTGGATCTCCGCCTGGGCCTGGGCATTGTATTCGTCGATGTCGGCCTGGCTGATGCCGTCGCTGGGAAACATCTGCATCAGGCGGATGATGCCGCGCTGGATCAGGTGGATGCTGGTCGATTCGATCGGTTCCAGGAAGCCGCTGGCCAGGCCGATGGCGATGCAGTTGCCCTTCCACGTCTGGTGCCGCTGGCCCGGCTTGAAGCGCAGCACGCGCGGCTGCGTCAAGGCTTCGCCCTCGACATTGGCCTGCAAGGTGGCAAGGGCCGCTTCGTCGTCGGTATACCGGCTCGAATACACCAGGCCATTGCCGACCCGGTGTTGCAGCGGGATGCGCCACTGCCAGCCGGCCTCGCGGCCGATGGAACGCGTCAGCGGAATGGCGTCGCCCACGGATTTCGTCTGCAGCGCCACGGCACTGTCGTTGAACAGCCAGTGCGACCAGTCTTCATAGCCGACACCCATGGTCTCGCCGATCAGCAGGGCGCGAAAGCCCGTGCAGTCGATGAACAGATCGCCTTCCAGTTCGACGCCGGAGTCCAGTCGCAATGCGCGGATATCGCCGCTGATCAGGTCTTTCCTCACTTCGGCGATCTTGCCCTCGACCCGCTCGACGCCGAAGCGTTCGCTGAACTTGCGCAGGAACCTGGCGTAGCGTCCCGCGTCCATGTGATAGGCGTAATTCATGCCGTTCTGCGGCAGGTGGGCGAAGCGGCTTTGCAGGGAAGCTTTCAGCTCCAGGCAGTAGTCGCCGTAGTCGCCGGCCACGCCCCGTTCGCGGCCCTTGTGCCAGAAGTGCTGGAAGCCGGCCGTCCAGTGGTCCGTGCCGGTGGTGCCGAAGGAGTGGATGTAATCCAGCCCGACGTCGCGCCAGTTCTCGAAGCTGATGCCCAGCTTGAAGGTGGCCATCGTTTCGGCCATGAACTCGCGCTCGTCGATTTCCATCAGGTGGTGGAAATTCATCAAGGTCGGGATGGTGGCCTCGCCCACGCCGACGGTACCGATTTCATCGGACTCGATCAGCTTGATGTCGAGGCGCCGGCCCAGCGACTTCGACAGGCCGGCCGCCACCATCCAGCCGGCCGTGCCGCCACCGGCGATGACGACCTTCCTGATCGGGCGTTTTTGTCTGGCTTGTTCCACGGTTTGTCTCCTGCTTTTTTGTGATGTTGTCGGGTCAGCGGTTCATCCGCTTGAGCAGCTGGGCGCGCAGCGCGCGCGTGGCATCGGCGTCCAGCGGCGCCAGTACCCGGCGCGCCGCCGGCGGGATATGGGCGGCCGTCTGTTCGTCCTGGTCGAACACGTAATGGTCGAACAGCGCGCGCCAGGCATCGCGCTGGGCCGGCGGCAGGTCGCGCACCGTCATGATGGCGTGCATCAGCGCGTTCGTCGGCGTGTCCATGTAGCCGGGCGACTGGCGCCACCAGTAATTGACCAGCACATTGAAACGGTCCAGCGCCTCCACGTGGTGCCACCACGTGCTGGGGATGAACAGGGCGTCGCCTGCTTCCAGCTCGGCCACCTGGCCGTGCTCCTGCGCCTCGGCGAAGCGGGGAAAGCGCGCCAGGTCGGGCTGGCGGAAGTCGACCAGGCTGATGGCCTGGCCGGCCGGCGTGAAGTCGAGCGGGCCCACATACAGGTTGGCCACCTGCTCCGGCGGGAACAAGGTGAAGCGGCGCCTTCCCGCGGCCACGCAGGCCAGGTTGTCCGGCAGGTCGTAGTGGGCGGCGATGCGGGTGCGGTTGCCGATCCAGATGCTGGCCAGCGCGTCGCGGCCCTGAAGGTCGACGTCGTTCTCGCCGCGAAAGCCGGGCAGGCAGGCATCGATGGCGGTGGAGCCGACATAGATCGCCGGCGGGCGCTCGTCGTCGCGGTGGTCTTCCAGTTCCTCCAGCACGCCGTCCAGGCGCACGTTGGCGGGGAAGAAATTAAAGCCGGACAGGTCCTCGTTGTAGAAGAAGCGGCCGTCGATGTCCGGGCGGCCCAGCATGGCCACCACGTTCGCGCCCTGGTAGAAGCGGCGCAGGTAGGCATCGGCCGCCTGCTGCGACGTGCGCGCCGCCTGCACCAGCGGCCACCGGTCCACCAGGCCGCGCAGGATCAGCGGCTGGGTCGATTCCAGGATGCGCGCCGTCAGACCATCGGGCCCGACGCCGCGCAGCTCAGCGACCGGCAGCATGGGCCAGGTTTTTCCGCGCGATCAGCGGGCGGAACTGCGTCAGCGACGCCACGACCATGTAGATCGCCTGCAGGTGGCCGGCAGCGTGCAGCCGGGCCAGCGCGGCACCGTCCAGCGCGGCCAGGCGCTCCTCGTGGATCGTATAGAAGCCGGCCAGGCGGTTCTGCGAGCCGTCATCGAGTTCGATATCGAAGACGAACGATTCGAGCAGCTCGTGCTCCAGCAGCGCCTTGACGAAGCCGGGCACCGCCTGCAGGCCCTGGTGGATCGTCAGCAGCACGGAGTTGATGCGCTCGAGGTAGTCGGACACGCCGCCGTGCGGCAGAAAGGCCGCTTCGCTGTTGGTATCATCGGCGGCGGCGACACGCGGGTGCTCCAGGTCCACGTGCACCGTCAGCTCCTCGCCGTTGCGGCCGATCAGGAAGGGCTGGCGCTCGATCATCAGGGGCACCTCGGCCGCATCCCAGCCGGCCTCGTTCAGGAACAGGTTTTCGCCCTCGTAGAAGCCGAACAGCGCCACCGGCTCGAACGACACCGCGTCGTCCGTCTTGCGGAACACGATGGGGTAATAGCCCTGCAAGGTGCGGAACTCGGCGGGGAAGGTGGTGGCGAACATCACGTCGTCGCCATAGGCGGCGGCGCGGCGCGTGACGACGCGCAGGTCCTTGTGGTGGACGTTGTTCAGCATGACGGGATTGGGCATGGTGTCTCTTCGTTGTTTTAGATTTTTTGCAGGCCGTGCCTGCGGATATGCTCGATCAGTTCGCGGTTCGACGGCAGCGCGCCCAGCATGCGGCGCGTCAGGTCGGCCGCCTCGCGGTAGAACGGTTCGGCCGCCACGCCGGCGCGGCGCGTGCCGCCGCTTTCTGGCAGGAAGCCCATCCCGTACAGCACGTACTGCCAGCTGGCCGACGGGAACACTTCCTCGATGCGGTTAAAGTCCAGGCGCGACGGCGGCCGGTGCCGCCACAAGGTCAGCAGCTCGCGCAGGCGCGCCGGCACCGTCTCATCGCGCCGGTTGTCTTCCCAGTAGGCGCCGTCGCGCGCGCTCAGCACATAGTGCAGCTTGAGGAACTCGATGACGCGCTCCCAGCGGTACGTGAACGCGTCGTTGAAGCGGGCCGCGACGATGTCCATGGCCGCGCGCGTGGCCGGCATCTCGTCGCTGACCATCGCCGCCGACAGCTCCACCAGCGCCAGCGCCGATGCTTCCAGTGGCTCGATGAAGCCGGCGGACAGGCCGATGGCGACGCAGTTGCGGTGCCAAAACTGCTGCCGGTAGCCCGGCTCGAAGGTCAGCTTGCGCGGCTGGGGAATATCAGGCTGGCCGCTGCCCCCTTCCACGCAGTGGCCGACGCAGTTACCAATATAAGCGCGCAGGTCGGCTTCGGCCTGCTCATCGCTCGTGTGGGCGGACGAATATACATGGCCGATGCCGCGCCGGGTCGGCAGGCCGATATCCCAGATCCAGCCGGCCCGCTGGGCCGTGGACGTGGTTTGCGAGGCGATCGGGCTGTCGTCGGCCGGGTAGGGCACCTGTACGGCCAGCGCGCTGTCGTTGAACAGCACGTGCTTTTGCGGGATAAGGGGGACGCGGAAGTGCCGGCCCAGCAGCAGCGACTGCATGCCCGTGCAGTCGATGAACAGGTCGCCCGCCAGCGGGCCGTGGGTCTTCGTCTGCAGCGCGGCGATGTCGCCGTTCTCGTGCGACGCGATGCCGGTGACGTGATCGGGCACGTAGTGCACCCCGAGCCGCTCCAGGCAGTGTTTTTTCAGGAAGGTGCCGAATTTGCCGGCATCGAGGTGGTAGCCGTAGTTGGCCACGGCCGCGTATTCGGGCGTCGCGGCCTGCTTCGGCGCGCGCCCGGCCACGCACAGGTGCGGCTGGAAGCTGACCAGGTCCGCGAACGGCACGTGGGGGTAGCGCTCGCGCCAGGGGCCGGCCAGGTCGGCGTCGCCATACCCTTGCGGCAGCACGAATGGGTGGAAATAGTAATCGTCGCCGCCGCTGCCGCGCCAGCCGTTGAAACGCGAGCCCTGCTTGAAGGCAGCGTCGCATTCGCGGAAGAAGGCCGTTTCCGTCACGCCGATGCGGGCCAGCGTGTCGCGCATGGTGGGCCAGGTGCCTTCGCCGACACCGATCGGCGCCACGTCGGGCGATTCGATCAGCGTCACCTTCAACCCCGCGTTCGCGTGGGCCTGGTGGTCGGCCGCGATAATGCCCGCCGCCAGCCAGCCGGCCGAACCACCACCGACGATCACGATATGCCGAACCGGTTGGGACATACATTATTCCTGAGGGATGTGTCTAAAAGTTTAACCGAAAAACTAATTGGACAAGCAAAAAGCTGGGGCCGGTTCGCAGGAACCGGCCCCGGTCACCAGGAGGTGGACTTAGAACTTGTAGCGCAGACCCAACATGTAGCGCGGTCCCGACTGCGTGGCGTTCACCAGCTGGCTCTTGGTGCGGCCGTGCTGGCGTGACGTCTCGTTGGTGACGTTGATGCCCTCGAACTGTACCGACAGCTGCGGCGTGACGTTGTAGCCGACGGACAGGTCGAACTGGCCGTACGCTTCCGTGTAGATCGGGTTCGGCCCGGCCGCATCGAAGGTCGACGCCAGGAACTCGTCGCGCCAGTTGTAGGCCGCCCGCACGGTCCACTTGTCGTTCTCGTAGATGCCGATCACGTTGGCCGAATCGGACATGCCCACCAGCGCGAACTGCTCGCCGATGCCGGCGTTGTTATAGCCCAGGCCCGAGTCGACATAGGTGTAGTTGGCGGAAATGCCGAAGCCGCTGTTGCCGAACATGTGCTGCACATTGATCTCGGCGCCCTTCAGGTCGGCCTTCTTCTGGTTGGCGAAGGTGGTGATCTGGAACTTGGCGATGGGGTCGCCCGGCTGCCCGACGATGGTGCCGGTTTCGTTGCCGGAGGCGTCGGGTTTGCCCGGCGTGACACCCGGCGCCGTTGGGTGGTTGCGGAAGATGTAGTTACGGATGCAGGTGGTGTCGGCATTGCTGCAGCCGTTCGCCAGCGCCAGGTTCCACAGCGGCCCGCCCACCGGCGTGTGCAGGTCGAACGGCGTGGCGTCGATCTTCGACTGGCCCGCGTAATTGTCCAGGTTCTTCTTGAAGAAGCCCAGCGCGAAGAAGTTCTGCTTGCCGTAGTACCACTCGTAGGACAGGTCGAGATTCTTCGATTTGACCGGTTTCAGGGCCGGGTTGCCCTGCGAGCCGGTGCCGCCATCGAGGCGGGCCAGGTTGTTCAGCACCGTGCCGCCGGCGATCTGGTCGTAGCGGGGGCGGCCGATGGTCTGGCCGTACGACAGGCGCAGCTTCATGTCCTCGCGCAGTTCGATGTCCGAGTCGAGGCTGGGCAGCAGGTTATGGTACTTGCCCGACAAGGTCGTGAAGGTGGGCGCGCCGAACTGCACCGGCAGCTCGTTCTGCGACACCCAGCTGATCGACGTGGCGGTGGGCACCAGCGCGGTGGAGACGACGTCCGTCTTTTCGTAACGCAGGCCCAGCGCCGTGCGGATCGGCAGCGCCGTATCCCAGTCCGTATTGAACTGCAGGTACAGGCTCTTCGACTTTTCCTCGGTACGCTGGTCGGTATCCCAATGGTCCTTGACGGAGTACAGGTCCGGGCGACCGGATGCGTCGATGGCCAGCTGGCGCACTTCGCCGAAGTTGAAGGTGTAGAAGTTGTTGAACAGGTTCGGGTTGCCGGAACCATCGATCTTGTTGAAGTACTGGCGTACCGTCTCGGCGTGCCAGGCGCTGCGCGGGTAGTCGGCCGGGCTGGTGGCGCCGCTCCACGTGTCGCGCTGCTGGGTCGAGAAGGCCGAGCGGTTGTCGACCTTGGTGGCGGACAGGCCGAAGTTCAGCTCCGAGCGCTCCAGCAGCTTCAGGCGGCCCTTGAATTGGGTCTGCTCCACTTCGCCCTTCATGTAGCCGTTGCGGAAGGCCGAACCGGTGACCTGCTGGGGTGCGCGGTTGAAGTCCGCCCCCTGGATCGACAGCACGGGGAAGTCCTGGCTGAAGTCGGCCGTCGTGTCGCCCCGGCTGAAGGACGAGGTGCCCAGCACATTGTCAGAGCCCCACGGGCTGTCCGCCATCGATTCGGCGGTGGAGCGGTGCGTGTCGAATTCGAGCTTCAGGTCCTTGCTGACCTTCCAGGCGGCGTTGAAGCCCAGCGACTTGTTCTGCGTCTTGGTGGCGAAGTCGGCACCGCCCATGGCGATATCGCTGTTCGCGGCGGGGAGGAATTCCGTGTAGACCAGCGGGCCGGCCGCCGGCCCGTCCGTCCAGCTGCTGGCGGACGTGCCGAAGTTGAACCAGGCCGACAGGTCCTGCCGGCGCGTGTGGATCTTGTTCTGCGAATAGGTGTAGTCCAGGGTGGTCGTGATGTCCTTGCGGGGCGCGAACTGGAACGTGACCTGGCCGTTGGTGCGCTCGCGCTGTACGCCCGAGAAGGCGTAGTTCAGGTTCTGCGGCACGGAATAGATGTCGCTGGCGCCGGGCCGGTTGGTGATGTTCCCGGAACCTGGCGTGCCGGGCTGGGGGATGGTGCCCCAATTGTTCTCGTCGCCGCGAAACGGGCCCTTCCAGCCGCTCGATACCGCGGCCGTGTTGTAGCCCAGGTTGCGCTCCTGGTGGCTGCCCGTGATGGCGATGCCGAACATATTGTCGTTGAAGGTATTGCTGTAGATGCCGGAGATTTCCGGCGTCACGCGCTTGCCCGATTCCACGTCGCCCGGCAGGTTGGTGGACGACTTGTCGTACACGCCCTTGACGCCCACGCTGGCCTGGAAGCCGGGGCGATCCAGGGGACGCGCCGTCATCACGTTCAGTGTGGCGCCGATGCCGCCGGTGGGCGTGTCGGCGCGGCTGGTTTTATAGACCTGGATCTGCGAGATCGCTTCCGAGGCCAGATTGGCGAAGTCGAAGGCGCGGCCATTCAGGTCGCCCAGGTTCGACGTTGGCATCTGGCGCCCGTTCAGCAGCACCATGTTGAAGTCCGGGCCGACGCCGCGCACGGTGATCTTCGAGCCTTCGCCGATGGAGCGGTCGATCGACACGCCGGAAATGCGCTGCAGCGATTCGGCCAGGTTGGTATCGGGGAATTTGCCGATGTCCTCGGCGACGATGCCGTCCACCACGCCGTCGGAATTGCGCTTCAGGTTCAGCGAGGACTGCATGCTGGCGCGCAGGCCCGTGACGACGACGGACTGCACCGGCTGGTCGTCGCCCGCGCCGGTGGCGGCGCTGGTGGATTGGCCAGCGGTGGTGGCCGCAGTGGCCGCCTGCTCCTGGGCCAGTGCCGGCCACGCCGCCGTGGCGCAGGCACTGGCCACGGCCAGCGCGATCAATTTTTGTTTTGCCTTGGGATAATGCATTTCATCTCCTGTGTTCTTATCGGTCTGTTTGACACTTACCCAGCCTGCCTGCCCGCAGGCGTTTGCTCCCCCATCGCCGCCCAACTTCGGCCTTTCATGTGACTGGAAACGTTTCCATGCGAATTCGATAAATCTTAGGCAGCGTCGAAAAAATTGTCAACGGAATATTCTTGCTTTGCTTGAAGAAGGAATGTTGCTGTTGTAAAACCGCGCGGCTAAGGCTGGTACACGCGCACGTAGTCCACTTCGAATCGCCACGGCAGGCTGGCGTCCTGTACCGCGCCGCCCAGGTCGCCGCCCACTGCCAGGTTCAGCAGCAGGTACTGGGGACTGTCGAACGGCCAGCTGGCGTAGTCGCCGTCCTTCGGATTGACCAGCTCGGCGTAGGCGCGGCCATCGACGCCGATGACGATGCGCTCCTTCGTCCAGCTGAGCTGGTAGTCGTGGAACGCGTCGCAGGCGTCGGGCATAACGATCCGGTCGGTCTTGCCCGTACCCTTCGGCCAGTTGCTCGCCTCCGTGTAGACGCTGCCGAGGATTTCGCCCGGCTTGTGGCCCACATGTTCCATGATGTCGATCTCGCCGTCGGCCGGCCACTTGCCGCGCGTGCCCAGCATCCAGATGGCCGGCCAGCTGCCGCCAGCGCAGGGCAGCCGGGCCCGCACCTCGAAGAAGCCGTAGGTCCAGCTGGCCTTGCCGCGCGTGAGCAGGCGGGCCGACGAATAGGCCTGCCCGCCATGGTCGGGCTGCCCGCGCAAGGCTTCGCGCCGGGCCGTGATGAGAAGCTTGCCGCCTTGCACGCGGCTGTTTTCCGGCCGGGCGCGGGCGTAGTACTGCAATTCGCCGTTATGCCAGCCGGCGCGGTTGCGCCCGGTGTCATAGTCCCATCTGGCGGGGTCGGGCAGGCCGTCGACCTCGAATTCGTCGGACCAGACGAGGCGCCAGCCGTCCGGCTTCGCCAGCGTTCCCGCCACCGCGCCGCCGCACCAGGCCAGGGCGGCGATCAGGCAGATTTGTTTTGCTGCTGGCGACATTGGCGGTCCTTCACGGTCCAATCGGGTGCATGCGAGTCGATTCATGGTAACGTTTCCATTTTGACGACGCAACCGTGCCCGGCGCGTTTTATACAAACAAACAACAGAACCCGGCCGCTGGCCCGGACGCGCCCCGCCGGCCGGCGCGAGCGGCTGTGGGTAAGTTATGCTCTCGCCGTATTCACGACGAAGGAGTTGCATTGGCCACCATCAAGGACGTTGCCCGGCTGGCGGGCGTGGGACTGGGCACCGCCTCGCGGGCCATCAACGGCAGCGGCCCCGTGTCGCCCGCCACCCTGGAAAAGGTCAACCAGGCCATCGCGGCGCTGGATTTCCGCCCTTCGCACGCGGCGCGCGCGCTGCTGTCCGGGTCCAGCAAGATGATCGGCGTGTACATCCCGGCCCTGTCCGGTACCTTCTACACGCCGATCCTGAAGATCGTCGACACGGAACTGCGCGCGGCCGGCCTGCACATGGTGGTGGCTTTCGGCGTGGGGCTGGGCGACGACCGCCGCCAGGCCATCGAAGGCATCGAGTTCCTCATCGAGCGGGGCTGCGATGGACTGATCGTGATGACCAGCGCGCTGGCGGACGACGACCTGGCGGCACTGGGTCCGAAGGTGGCGCGCCTGGTGGCCTTGAACCACCCCTTCGCCGCCATTCCCGGCCAGTGCTTCACGGTCGACCATGCGCTGGGCGGGCGGCTGGCGGCGCGCACCTTGCTGGAACACGGCCACCGCGCCATCGCCGTCGTCGCCGGCCCGCAAGGCCTGCCGGACAACGTGGCCCGCATCGACGGCTTCGATGCCGAACTGGCGCGCCACGGCGTCGATCCGGCTACGCTCTGGCGGCAATGGAGCGACTTCTCTCCGGCCGGCGGCTGGGACGCGGCGCGCGCCCTGGCGGCCTCCGGCTACCGCTGCACGGCCCTGTTCTGCGCCAACGACGAAATGGCCGTGGGCGCGCTGTCGTACTTCCAGGAAGCGGGCATCCGCGTGCCGCAGGACCTGTCGGTACTGGGCTACGACGACACGCCCAGCGCCGAATACGCGGCACCGCGCCTGACGTCGGTGCGCATGCCGTGGCGGCAGATGACCCTGAACGGCCTCAACGCGCTGCTGAACCTGTGCTACGACCTGGGCCGGCCCGTCGAACGGGATTTTCCCGTGACGGTGACGATGCGGGCGTCGGTGGCGCCAGCCAGCCCGATTCAACCGCCACGCTAGTGACGAACGCCCGATCGACGACTACGGCGCGGCGCCGCATTTGGCCAAGCCCAATTGCGGGATCAGTTGAGCGAGCCGGTTATCCAGCCGGTTTCTTTCGGCCTCCTTTTGCTCGTACGTCCGGCGCGGTGAAAATACGTCGTCCCGGTCGACTCCAGCAAGTTGCTTGTTCAACTCTTCGATCTGTTTTTGGATAAACAGGCAGTTGTCTGGAATTCTCGCACCGCCTTCAAGCACGGCAATCCGTGCGTCCCTTTGCTCCACTGCCGTCTTGTAGGCGCCCAGCAGCTGGTCCAGCCGCTGTGCCTCGGACCGGGCGTTGGCCACGGCAAGCTCCAGTTCCTGCACCTTCTGCTTCAGTTCCGCCTTCGCGTTTTCAGCGGCGACAATCTGCACACTGCTCTCGGATTTTTGAAAGATGGTACCCGCCACGAAGGTCCCACTGACGAGTGCGAGGCCCAACGCTACCAGCGCAGCCAACCAGCCATCGTGTGAAACAGCCATGATTTCCTCTGAAGATTAACGTCGGTTGCCAGCATCGAATGCAATACGAATATTTTATAGGCCGGCAGCGCGTGGATGGCCCCATGGCAGGAAGTTGAACGGATATTTCGTGAATCGACCGACAAGTCGGCGCGAAAGGCGGCACGTGCGGACCCTCCAGCTGGAAAGCCTCTCTCAACTTGCAGATCGACAGCAAACGATACCGCGCTTACAATTGATAGTGATTATCATTTGCATTCGCATTTGCGAAGGTTGTTCCCTACAGGAGTCGTCATGCCGCGCCACCGCACCAGCCCGTCCAACCGCCCCCGCCGCCAGGCAACCATGCTGTGCGCCAGCCTCGCGCTGGCGTATCCGCTGGCCCATGCCGCGCCGTTGCCGGAGGCCGAAGCGCCGCTGCCGGTGGTGACCGTCACGGGCACGGCAGAAGGCAAGGGCAGCGAGGGATCGGGCTCGCTGGCCAGCCGCAAGGCCAGCGTGATGAAGGGCTTCGACACGGTGCGCGAGATTCCCCAACCCGTCACCGTCATCACGCGCCAGATGCTGGACGACCGCGCCCTGCTGGACCTGCAGGACGTGCTGCAGAATACGCCGGGCGTATCCGTCGATTACACCGACAGCGAACGCGTGACGTACTTTTCGCGCGGCTACCAGATCGACGCGTTGCAGATCGACGGCGTCACCGTCAACCAGGCCGGCTCCTCGTTCGTGCAGCCCGATACGGCGGTGCTGGACCGGGTCGAAGTGCTGCGCGGTGCCTCGGGCATGCTGCGCGGATCGGGCAATCCGTCGGCCACCGTGAATATGGTGCGCAAGCGGCCGACGAAGGCCTTCCACGCGTCCGTCGGCGCCACCGCCGGATCGTGGAACCGCTATCGCCTGGAAGGCGACGTCTCCGGATCGCTGAACGCGGCCGGCACCTTGCGCGGCCGCCTCGTCGCCGTCGGCGACGAAAAGGATTTCTTCCAGAAGGCGCGGCATGAGGACCGCAAGGTGCTGTACGGCGTTATCGAAGCGGACCTGACGCCGCGCACCACCGTGACGGCCAGCTTGCAGCACACGGACCTCGATGCCACGGGCGCCTGGGGCAACCTGCCGGGGAACCTGGACGGCTCGCCCTTGAATCTGCCGCGCGACACCTACCTGGGCGCCGACTGGAATCGCTGGAACCGCTACAACCAGCAGGCCTTGGTCGAAATCGAGCACCGCTTCGAGAACGACTGGCGCATCAAGGCCAGCGCCGCATGGACCCGCCTGCACCTGAAGGACAACGGCTTCAAGCAGACCTATTTCACGCGCCAGGCCCGCGCCACCAGTCCCTACCTGATGAACGTGACGACGGCCCAGTACACGGGTGCCGACAGCGACCAGCGCAGCTTCAACGTCACCGCCAACGGCCCGTTCGCGCTGTTCGGCCGCACCCACCAGCTGGTGGTCGGCGGCGAGAGCCTGCGCACCGATGCCACCGACAGCTGGGGCCAGGGCAACCTGTACCAGGCTGACAATGTCGACATCCGCACGTGGAATCCGTACACCTCCTACGCCGAGCGGGACGTCCCAGTCAGCGGCAGCGCCTCGCCCACGTTCACACGCCAGAAGGGCGCCTATGCGACGGCGCGCCTGTCCATCACCGATCCGCTGACGGTGCTGCTGGGAGCGCGCCTGAGCTGGTGGGAGTACGAAGCCGTCAAGACGCCGGCCAGCAATTACAGGATCGGGCGCGAGACGACGCCCTTCGCCGGCCTGGTCTACGACTTCACGAAGCAGGTCAACGGCTACATCAGCTACACGGAGATCTTCACGCCGCAGAACGTCAAGGATGCCAGCGGCAATATCCTCGATCCCATCCGCGGCGAAGACTACGAAGCCGGCATCAAGGGCGAATTCTTCGGCGGCCGCTTGAGCGCATCGCTGGGCGCCTTCCGCATCGATAACGTCGGCCGCGCGATCGAGGACGGCTCCACCGCCAACCCCTGCCTGCCGTACTACACCAGCGGCTACTGCCGCATCGCCGGCGGCAAGACGCAAAGCGAAGGCTTCGAAATGGAAATGGCCGGCGAAGTGCTGCCGGGCTGGCAGGTCATGGGCGGCTACACCAATACGCGCACGAAGTACATTGTCGACAGCAGCGCCGCCAACGTCGGCCAGCCGCTGCGCACGATCGACCCGCGCCACCAGCTGCGCGTGTTCAGCACGTACCGCCCGGACGGCGCGCTGCGCGGCCTGGCCGTCGGCGGCGGCGCGCAAGTGCAAAGCGACACCTACGTCACGGGCGGCGCCATCAAGGCCCGCCAGGGCGGCTACACCGTCTACAACGCCATGCTGGGCTACAAGTTCAACGAGCGCTACTCGGTGCAGGTCAATGTCAACAACCTGTTCGACAAGGTCTACTACAAGAAATACGCGCCGACGGGCATCAGCTACTACTACGGCGACCCGCGCAACGTCGTCGTGTCGCTGCGCGCGATGCTGTAAGCCGCCCGCGCATCGGTGTCAGACACCCAAGCCGCTGCGCGCCGCGCTGGACACCGCTCAAAAATTGGCCAAGCCGGAGGTTGGATAAGTTGGTCGTAGTACACTCCCCCGGCGGCATGTGCCGCAATGACGGGGGCGCCGATGCCGACGTGTGACGATATCGTTTTGCTGGCGGCGTACAACGCCGACATGAATCGCAAGCTGTACGACGCGGCGGGGCGGCTGGCGCCCGGGGAACTGGGGGCGGAGCGGAAGGCGTTCTTCGGTTCGCTGCTGGGGACGATGAACCACCTGGTGGCGGGCGACACGATCTGGCTGTCGCGCTTTGCGCTGCATCCGGGCGCCTTTGCCGCGCTGGCGCCGTTGCGGGGGGCGCCGATTCCCACTAGCCTGACGCAGTCGTATGGCGACGACCTGGCGACGCTCCGGGCCCACCGCCAGCGGCTCGACGGCTTCATTACCGCCTTTGCCGCCGAACTTCAGCCGGCCGACCTCGAGACGGCCTTCGTCTACCGCAGCACGAAGGGTACCGAGTTCCGCAAGCGCTTCGGCAGCCTGCTGCTGCACTTCTTCAACCACCAGACCCACCACCGCGGCCAGGCCAGCACCTTGCTGACGCAGGCCGGTGTCGATCTCGGCGTGACGGACCTGGTGCTGCTGGTGCCGGACGTGAACTGAGGGCGCGAGGCGGCGTATCAGGCGCTGCCGGCCAGCGGGCCGATCGACTTCATGATCTGCAGCACGGAAGGACCCAGCAACACCACCAGCAGGGCCGGGAAGATAAAGAAGATCAGCGGGAACAGCAGCTTGGTGGCGATCTTCGCGGCCTGCTCTTCCACCATCTGGCGGCGGCGCGTGCGCAGCTGCTCGGATTGCACGCGCAGCGCGACGCCCACGCTGGTGCCGAAACGGTCGGCCTGGATCAGCATCTTCGTCAACGCATCGACGTCTTCCACGCCGGTGCGCAGCGCCAGGTTGCGCAGCGCCTTGTCCTTGGCACTGCCGGCACGCATTTCCAGGGTCACCAGCTGCAGCTCGTCGGCCAGGACCGGGCTTTTCAGGCCGATCTCCGCGCCGACGCGGGCCAGCGCCGCATCCATTGCCAGGCCGGCTTCGACGCAGACCGTCATCAGGTCCAGCGCATCGGGGAAGCTTTCGAAGATTTCGCGCTGGCGTTCCTTGATCTTGCGCTTCAGGACCAGGTCCGGCACGTAGTAGCCGCAAGCGGCGGCGGCGGCCAGGTACAGGAACGTCACCGTGCTGTCGCGCGCCGCATCGCCGGCAATGGCCAGGTAGAGCAGCAGCGGCAGGCCGACGGTCAATGCCGTCTTCCCGGCGTGAAACAGGCCGGGCGTGGCGGCACCGCGCCAACCGGCGTGGATGAAGCGCATCCGCACGGGCGAGCTTTCCCAGCCCTCGGCCGGCACGGACAGCTTTGCCAGCGGAGCGGCCAGTTGCGACAGGCGCTGCAGCCAGCTCTCGCCGCGCGGCGCCAGCACCTCGCGTTCGTCCAGGGCAGACAGGCGCCCCTTGACGGGGTCGCGCGTCAGCACCAGCATTGCCAGGGCCACCGCGCCGAAGATCAGCAGGAACAGGACGGCGAGAAACAGGATCTGTGAATGGCTCATCGGGATTTCCTCAAACGCGCAGCCGTACCAGCTTGCGGATAGCCAGCACGCCGAACAGCATCATGCCGGCGGCGGTCAGCAGCATCCTGCGGCCGCCCGGATCGGCAACGAAAACATGCATCGCCTCGGGGTTGGTCGAGTACATCATGGCGCCCGCCCCGAAAGGGAGCAGGCACAATACCCAGGCCGACATGCGGCCTTCGGCGGACAGCACCCGCACCTGCCCTTGCAGCTTGTGGCGGTCGCGGATGATGGCGCTGATCGACGTCAGCAGCTCGGTCAGGTTACCGCCCGTCTCGCGCTGGATCAGCACGGCCACGACGAAATACTGCAGGTCCATGCTGGGCACGCGCTGCGCCAGGTTGTTCAGGGCGTCGCCCATGGCGACGCCGAAATTGACTTCGTCGAACGCGGTCTTGAATTCCTCGCCCAGCGGCGCGCTCATTTCGTCGGCGACCAGCTTCAGGGCCGTCGGGAAGGCATGACCGGCGCGCATGGCGCGGCTCATCATGTCCAGTGCCTCGGGCAGCTGGCGTTCGAAGCGCGCCAGCCTGGCATCGCGCACGCGCGTCAGGTTCCAGACCGGCAGGCAGGCCAGCAGCGCCGCCACGGCCAGCATGGCCAGTCCTGGCAGCTGCAGCCAGGCCGAGACGACCAGGCCCAGCACGAAGCCGCCGGCGCACAAGGCCACCAGACGCAATACCAGGTAACGGGCACCGGATTGCACCAGCATGCGATCGAGCTTGCGCGTCCCGGGCAGGCGGCGCAGCAGCCTGTCCAGGTCCGGGCTTTCGCTGAGCCGCCGCTCCTTGACGATGGTCACTTCCGACTGCCGCACTTCGCCGCCGATGATGCCTTGCAGGCGCCGCGCCACCCGCTCCGCTTCCGGACTGCGGTGCGTGTGCCAGCCGACATACAGCCCCCATACCAACAGCATGACTGCGGCGAAGACCAGCACGATGAACAGCAGGAAGGTGACGTTCATGACCCCTCTCCTAGCGCGGCTCGAATACTGCCGGCGACAGGTTCACGCCGAAGGTGCGCAGGCGCTCGGCGAAGCGGGGCCGCACGCCGCTGGCGGTGGCATGACCGATCACGGTGCCGTCGTCGCCCACGCCGCTCTGCTTGAACGAGAAGATCTCCTGCATCGTGATGACGTCGCCCTCCATGCCCGTCACTTCCGAGATCGACAGCACCTTGCGCTTGCCGTCCGTCAGGCGCGACACCTGTACGACGACGCCGACGGCGGCGGCGATCTGCTGGCGAATCGCCTTGGCCGGCAAGGTGCCGGCGGCCATGCTGACCATGTTTTCCAGCCGCGTCAGCGCGTCGCGCGGCGTATTGGCGTGGATCGTTGCCATCGAGCCTTCATGGCCCGTATTCATCGCGCCCAGCATGTCCATCGCCTCGGCGCCCCGCACCTCGCCCAGGATGATGCGGTCGGGCCGCATCCGCAGCGCATTGCGCACCAGCGCGCGCTGCGTCACTTCGCCCTTGCCTTCGATATTCGGCGGGCGCGTTTCCAGGCGCACCACGTGCGGCTGCTGCAGCTGCAGCTCGGCCGCGTCTTCCACCGTGACGATCCGCTCGTTGTGGTTGATGAAGCCGGAGATCACGTTGAGCATCGTCGTCTTGCCCGAGCCGGTGCCGCCCGAGATCAGGATGTTCACCTTGGCCTTGCCCAGGCCCTGCAGCACCTCGGCCATGTCGGCCGTCATGCTGCCGTACGAGACCAGGTCGGCCAGGCGCAGCGGGTCGGCCGAGAAGCGCCGGATCGACATCACGGCGCCGTCGATGGCCAGCGGCGGGATGATGGCGTTCACGCGCGAGCCGTCCGGCAGGCGCGCATCGACCATCGGGCTCGATTCGTCGATGCGGCGGCCCACCCGCGAGACGATCTTGTCGATGATCTTCATCAGGTGCGCTTCGTCGGTGAACGTCACATCCGTCAATTCCAGGCGGCCGCGCCGCTCGACGTAGATCTGCTTGTGGGTGTTGACGAGAATGTCCGAGACGGTCGGGTCTTCCAGCAACGGCTCCAGCGGGCCGAAGCCCAGCATCTCGTTCTGGATGTCGCGCGTGAGCGTCTTGCGCTCGGCGTCGTTGATGACGACCATCTCCTCTTCCAGCAGCCGCTCGACCAGCAGGCGCAGCTCCTGGCGGATCTGGTCCGGCGTCAGCCGCTGCATGCTTTCCAGGTCGACGCGGTCGAGCAGCGCCTCGTGGATGCGGCTTTTCAGCTGGTGGTAGGCGCGGTTGTCGATGGCGCCGCGCTGGGCGGTCGGGCGCACGGCACCGCTGTTGAGGCGGTCGCGCAGCGAGGAAGAAGGCATGTTCATCGTGTGTCCTAAAACGGTCCGGCAATCAGGCGGCGCGGCGGCCGAACAGGCGCGACATCAGGCCCGTGGCCTGCTGCGGCGCGGCCACGCCGGCCAGGTCGCGCGCCATGTCGTGCAGCGCGATGGAGAGCGGGCTTTCCGGCATCAGGCGCGTGACGGGCACGCCCTGGTTGACGGATTTCGCTGCGGCGTCGTAATGGTTCGGCATGGTGCGCAGGATGGGCGTGTCGAAGGCCTCTTCCAGGTCCTTCAGCCGGATATCGCTGTTCTTGTCGTGGCGGTTGACGATCAGCTCGACCTTGTCCTTGCCGTAGTCGAGGTTGCGGAACACCGTCAGCAGGCGCTTGCCGTCGCGGATATACGGCAAGGTCATCTGCAGGACGGGGTAGATCGTGTCGGCGTGATCGAGCGCGCGGATGCTGACCGGGTCCAGGCTGCGGCCCACGTCCAGCACGATGAAATCGTATTGGCGGCGTGCCAGCTTGACGATGGCGTCGATATGCTCGGGCTTGACGTCGCTGGCATGGGCCGGGTCGGACGGCGCGGCCAGCACGCTATAGTTCGGCGTGACACTGACCATCGACGAGGCCAGGAACGACGGGTCGAGACGGTGGATCTGCGTCGCCACGTCCGACAGGGTCGCCAGCGGCTTGATGTCCGAGACGAACAGCGAGGCGTCGCCGAACTGCAGGTTCATGTCGATCAGCGCGACGCGCTTGGTGCCGCCGGCGGACAAGGCATAGGCCAGGTTGGTCGCCAGGAAGGTCGAGCCGCTGCCGCCTTTACAGGAAATGAAGGCCAGCACCTTGCCGTTGGCGCCACCCTGGTTGCCCAGCTTCTCGGCGATGCGGTCCAGTGCCTGCGTCATCGCGGCCGGCTGGGGCGACGCCGGCAGCACTTCGCGCACGCCGGCGCGCATGGCACGCAGCAGGAATTCCTGCGACAGGTCGCCCGACAGCACGATGAAGGCCATCTGCGGGAACAGGTGGCCCAGGCGTTCGAGCTGGTCCAGGTCACCTTCTTCGGCGCGGGGCTGGTCGACCACCAGCACGTCCGGCACGGCATCGTCGGCCAGCGTCGTCAGGCGCGCCGGCGAGCCGGGAATCATGTCGACTTCATCGGCACCGGGACGCGTGCGCAGCTGGCGTGCCAGCTCGATCAGGTGGCGGTCGTCGCGGGACAGGACGGCAATTTTCATGATGGCTTCCTTACTTCTTGCCGAACGTCGGGTTGTCGTTTTGCGCCTTCGGCGTCTCGTACGATTTCTGGTAATTCTCGAAGGCCGAGATGGCGATGCCGGCATCGGTACCGGCACGGCGCTTGTCCAGCTGCGGCGGCAGGATCTGGCTGGCCATGATGTTGCGCACGGTGTTGCCGGTGCCGGCCGGCTCGTTGCTGGCGCAGCCGCCCAGCAGGAGGCCCGATGCCAGCAGGAGGATGAGAGGTCGGAAGAAAATCATGGCTTGTCCTTCGGTGCGTCGGTCTTGGCCGGGCCTTCGTGCTGGCCGCCGATCAGGAACTGCGCGCGCGTGGGCTGCACGTAGTCGTCGGTCGGCAGGCGCGGCGCGGCCGGCAGCGGTTTGGCCAGGTGCGGCGTGACGATGAATACCAGCTCGGTGCGGTCGTTCTGGAAGTCGCTGCTGCGGAACAGCGTGCCCAGCACGGGCACATCGCCCAGGAAGGGGAAGCGCTTGATATTGCTGGTCACGTTGTTGCGGATCAGGCCACCGATGGCGAAGCTCTCGCCATCCTGCAGCTGTACCGTGGTGGTGGCGCGTCGCGTCGTGAAGGCGGGCAGGATCGCCGTCGCGGTCGAGCCGCTGACACTGATGCCGATGCCTTCGCGGTTCAGTTCCGACACTTCAGGCGCCACGCGCAGGTTGATGCGGCCACCGGCCAGCACGGTCGGCGTGAACTTGACGGCCACGCCGTACTGCTTTTCTTCCAGGGTGATGGTGGTCGTACCGGACACATTGTTCTGGGCCACGGGAATGAAGATCGTGCCGCCTGCCAGGAAGCTGGCCTCCTGGCCGCTGACGGCCATCACGGTCGGCTCGGCCAGCACCTTGATCAGGCCATCGCGCTTCTGGCCATCGATGGTCAGCTGCGTGGTGCTGTTCTTGAACGCCGTGATGCCATTGCCCGTCTCGGACAGCAGTCTCGAAAGGATGCCGTAGCTCCAGCTGCCGTTGGTCTTGGTATAGCCAAGCGTCGCGCCCAGCTGGTCGACCAGGGACTTGGAGACCTCGGCGATCTTCACTTCCAGCAGCACCTGCTGGGGCGCGGCGATGGACAGCATGTTCAGCACCTTCGGCTGGGTGGAAGATGCCGCTGCCGGCGCGGCGGCGGCTGGCGCACCGACGCCGCTGGCGGGCGGGCTGCCAGCACCGGCGGAGGCGCCGGCGGCCGGCGCGGCACTCTCCTGGAAGGCGGTGGCCAGGGCCATCAGCTGGCCGGCCACGGCCGAATCGCTGACCATGCCGGACAGCACCAGCGTGTTGCCCGTGCTGCCCAGGTGGATGCCCTTTTCGTCCGGGAACAGCGTGTCGAACTGCGCGCGCAGCGGCGCCGTATCGACGGTGACGGCGATATCGAACACGGTCGAACGCTGGTCGCGTCCGGACACGATCATATTGGTGGTGCCGACGGCGCGCGCGACGATGACGACTTCGTTCACGTTCGGCACGACGACATTGGCCACTTCCGGCGCGCCCACGGTCACTTGCGCGGCCGGGGAGCAGAAGCGCTTCAGCACGGACTTGCCGCGCACCAGTTCGAGCCGCTGGGTGGCGCCGCCCTTCAGGTCGATACAGTCGGTGGCGGCCCAGCCGGCGTCCATCGCCAGCGCCAGCGCGGCGGCCAGCAGGGTCTTGTTCAGTGCGTGCGTCATTGCGGTGCCTTCGAATCAAATGCTTGCGGTGCGGCGTCCAGGCCGCGGATCACCAGTACGCCTTCGGCGCGGGGCGCGGGCGGACGGGCAGGAGCGCTCGCCGGGCGCGGGGCCTCGGCACGCACGGGTGCGGGCGCCTTTGCCGGCGGCAGGCCCAGCACGGATTCGCGCGTGGCGCCTACCGTGTTGGCCGGCTGCGGGTCGACCTGGTTGCGCAGCACCAGCGACAGCGAACCGATGCTGCGCGCCAGGTCGAGCTTTTCGACCTGGTCCGGCGTCAGTTCCAGGGTCACGGCATTGACGACGCGCGGCTTGGTGTCGTCGCGGTTCGATTCCTGCGCCACGGCCAGCACGAGGATGCGTTCCAGCACGATCTTCGAGATCGACTGCTCACGCACGCCGTTGTCGCTGGCACCTGCGGCCAGGTTGACGAGGATGTCGACATAATTGCCCGGCAGGGCGAAACCGGCCACGCCGACCACGTCGTTGACGCGCACCGTCATGGCGCGCTTGCCGGCGGCGACGACGGCGGACAGGCCACCGGTGGTGCCGGGCGGCGCCAGCTTCGATTCCAGGATCGGTTCACCGTTGCCGATATCGGTGCGGGTGACGCGGTTCTCCAGCAGCTTCAGGTCCGTGATGGCACCGGGCGGCACCGAGCCGCTTGGCCACTCGACCAGTTGCAGGTTGGTGGGCACCAGGCGCGCGCCCTGGCCGATATCGGCGGCGGCAACGGCCACGCGCGTGCCGCTGGGGCCCTGGTCGCTCATCAGCTTGGCCGCGACCAGCACGGCGGCCAGCGCCAGGAACAGGGCCACGCCGATAATGAGCAGTGATCGTGAATTTCGCATCAGTCGTTCTCCATCCTGCCGCGTTCGCGGCGTTCCAGCTCCAGGGCGCAGCCATGCAGGCTGCCCGCGGCAAAATAGTTATCCCAGGCCCAGTCCAGGTTCGGGCGGCTCAGTTCCGGGGGGCGGTCTTCATAACGTGCCAGGTCGCGCAGCTGGCGCAGCAGGTCGCGCGGGTAGCAGGCCAGCAGCGGCACGTCGCGCTGGCGGTGGCAGTCGAGCAGGTATTCGAAGACGGCCGCATCGAACGCCACGCCGGCCTGGTCGCAGGCCTGGCGGAACAACTGGTGGTATTCGGTTTCCGAGGCCGGCGGCACTTCGATCTTGTAGCCCAGGCGGCGCAGGAATGCGCCATCGGACAGGCGGTGCGGCACGAAGTTCGACGAGAACACGACGATCACGTCGAACGGCACCTGGAAGGTGTGGCCCGTGTGCAGCGTCAGGTAATCGACGTTGCGGTCCATCGGCACGATCCACCGGTTCATCAGCTCTTCCGGCGAGCAGCGCTGGCGCCCCAGGTCGTCGATGATGAAGATGCCGTTGTTCGATTTCAGGTGCGGCGGTGCCTGGTACAGGCGGGTATGCGCGTCGAAGCGCAAATCCAGCATGTCCAGCGTCAGTTCGCCGCCGGCCAGCGCCGCGGGGCGGCGCACGCCGCGCACCCAGCGCATGTCCGGCGCGGTGCCGCGGTCGAAGCCGGTGCTGGCCGCGACCGTCTCTTCCACCAGCTGGTGCTGCACATTGTCGAAGAAGGGAATCACTTCGCCGTCGACCATCAGCGCGTGCGGCACGGCGATGGCGCCAGACAGCAGGTTGCGCAGGCGCTCGGCCAGGAAGGTCTTGCCGCTGCCGGCCTGGCCGTGCAGGAACAGCGCGCGGCCCGAGTTCATGGCCGACCCCAGTTGCGCCAGCACGCGGGGATTGACGACGATGCCGTCGAAGGTGGCCGCCATGTGCGCGCGGGTGACATGCACGCCCGCCACGCTCTGCGCCTGCACCTGTGCCGTGTAGGCCGCCAGGGTGACGGGCGCGGGGCCGGCGTAGGCATTGCGGCCCAGCGCCGTGGCGGCGCGCACGCGGCCGCCTTCCGTCAGCACATAGGACAGATCGGCATCGGTGCCGCTGTTGCCGATGCGCGCCACTTCGCACAGCTTCTCGGCGCGCAGGAAGGCGATCAGCGGATCGATGACGCTGACGCTCAGTTTCAGGTGGGAGGCCAGTTCCGGCAGGCGCAGCTGGCCCCGCTGGTGCAGCACTTTCGCCACCAGTTCGGCCAGGAACAGGAAGGGCAGGCCGGTGTCGTCGACGGTGCGCGGGGCGCGCGCGTCGGCCGGGGCCATGATCGTTTCGCTCACAGCGGCAGCTCCCCGAACGCGCGCAGCCACAGCACGCAGGCGCCGGTGCCGGCAGCGATGGCAACGGCATACGGCAGGCGGCCGCTTGCGGCGGCCGGCAGGGCGATGCCATCACGCAGTCCGGTCAGCCCGGCATGCAGCATGGTCTGGTAGGTATTGCCCAATACGCGGCGCAGGCTGCCGCCCCATGCGGCGACGACGATGGCCAGCACGCCGCCGGCCAGCAGGGTGGCGATGCCGACGGTGAGGATATCGCCGGTGCCGACGAAGGCGCCCACCATGGCCAGCAGCTTGACGTCGCCGGCACCCATCAGGCGCAGCACGTACATCGGCAGCAGCAAGGCCAGGCCCAGCGCCAGGCCGCCCAGCGAGGACAGAATGCCCAGGGCGCCCATCGGCGTGCCGAACAGCCCCGCGCCGGCCGGCAGCAGCGCATGCAGCGCCAGCGCCAGCAGGGCGCCGGGGAAGACAACGAAATTCGGGATACGGCGCGCACGCAGGTCATGCCAGACGGCCAGGCCGAGCAGGGCGGATAGCAACATCAGTGGCAGGGATGACAAGGTGGGCTCCGTTATAAAGTAAAAGTCCGGAACGGGCGAACCGGTTCCGGACCGTGGCGCGCCGTGGCGGCGCGCCCTTGCGGTAGTGCTTAGGCCGTGCCGGCGATCGCTTTGGTGACTTTCTCGAAGATGCCCTTGATGTTGGTACCCAGGGTACCGACGGTCACGCCGATGACGCCGGCGATCAGTGCTGCGATCAGTGCGTATTCGATGGCGGTGACGCCGTCTTCTTCTTTAATGAAGTTCTTGATGAATTGCATAGTGTGTCCTTCGAATGAGAGGTTGGTCGGTGCTTATGCGCCAGTCCATGCGGCCAGTACCGCGATGAAGCCGACGACTGCAACGAGGGCGGTCAGAATCACGTACGACATCGTCGGCGTTCCCGTGCGTTCGTATTGCTGTTCCGGGAAATCTTCTTTGTCGTACACGTCTGCTCCTGTCCGGTTGCCGTCGCGCCGCATGAATCAGTGCGCAGCGCATGAACGACATCGTACGCAGGGCACTGCCCTTGCACATCCGTCAAACCTCCCTTTTTGGGTAGGACTGTCCGCCACCCCGGCCTGGTACATATGTACTAGATGCGTACCGGATGGACCTAATTGCCCATGCCGTGGCGGGTGGCGTAGACATACAGTTCCAGCCGGTTGGCCACGTCGAGCTTCTGGTAGATCGTCGTCAGGTGGTTGCGCAAGGTGCGTTCGGAAATGAAGGCCCGCTCGGCCAGGTCCTTGTTCAGGGCGCCCTTGCCCTGCACGATCATGCCGACCACTTCGCGCTCGCGCGCCGTCAGCGAGGCGATGCGCGCCGCTTCCGGGTCGGCGCGGGGCGTGGGCGCGACGATCTGGCCCAGCAAAGCCTGCATCAGCGACTGGTCCAGCCACAGGTCGCCCGCGTGCACCTTGCGCACGGCGGCCAATACATCCTCCGTCGCCGCTTCCTTGCTGACGACGCCGCGCGCGCCCAGCTTGACGGCATTGGTCAACGTGGCCTGGTCGCGGTTGGCGCTGAGGATGACGGCGCGCGTGACGCCGTTCGCCAGCAGCGCCGGCAGGATCTCCAGCGAGCTGCTGCCCTTCAGGTCGAGGTCGAGCAGCACGATGTCCGGCTTCAACGCGGCGCACAGGGCCGTGGCTTCGGCCGCGTCGGCGGCGCTGCCAACGAGGCTCAACGCGGGGGCCTCGGCCTGGATCAGCCGTTCCAGCCCCCACAGCATGGTCTTGTGGTCGTCCACCAGCATGATGCGGATCGTCATGGTCTCTCCAGGGATAGCGGTGATCAGGTGGGAATGCGGATGCGCAGCTGCGTCTGCCACGCGGTGGGCTCGACGCTCAGGGTGCCGCCCAGCGACAGCACGCGTTCGGCAATCGACACGGGCATGAACGGCGCCGGCACGGCGCGCTCGCCGGCGGGGTTGACGATATCGATGGCCAGCTGGCCGTTGTCGTCAGCCAGGCGCACGGTAGCGCTGCGCACTCTCGTGTGCTTGCGGATATTGCTGATGCCTTCGGTGACGATCTGGAACACCTCGGCGGCCATGCGGTCGTTGATGACGGGCGCGTCCTGCGCGTCGAGCGTGACGTCGATATCGTAGAACGATCGCACCTGGGCGATCTGGCGCCGCAGCGCGAACAGCAGCTCCGGCTCTTCCTGCCGTCCGCTGCGGAAGCGCTGGGCGAACTGGCGCATGTCGCCGATCACCTCCGTGCACATCTCGGTCAGCCGGTCCAGGTCGGGCGCGACGGGGTTGTCGTCGCCGGCCTGGTTGCGGATGGCGGCCACCGCGTGGCGCAGGCCGATATACGGCTGGATTGTGCTGTCGTGCAAGTCGCGCGCGATTTTTTGGCGCTCGCGAAAGGCCGCATCCGAAGCCAGCCGGTCCAGCAGGTCGATGGTCTCGATGACGGGGAAGGCCTGCTGCACGATATGGTTGAGGAAGGTGGCGTCGCCCCGGCGCAGCCGCTCGGCCGACGTGACGAAGATGCGGCCGGCGCCCTTGCGCAGCGGCAGCGCCGCGCTGATGAAGGAGCTCGTGTCCAGCAGGTCGGCAATGCCTTCGCAGGCGGCCGGATCGATCTCGGTCCAGTCCTGTTCGCCCGTGGCCAGCTGGGCGGCGGGAATATCGTAGGGCACCAGGGGCCGGGCGGTACCCCGGTACAGCACGGTGGCGGTTTCGCCCAGGTTCAGCAGCGGCAGCACGGCCGCATCGGAAATGCTGTTGTGGCTGATGGCGCGACCCGTGCTGGGGTGGTGTACGGTGTTGAGCATCCAGCGCCCGCTGTTATCCTGCATCAGCAGGACGCAGGTAGTGCCCCGGTAGAAGCGCAGGATTTTTGCCATCAGCGAGTCCAGCGTGTGCTGCACGCCGAACCGGGGGTTGGACAGCCGGCTGACATCGCGCAGCAGCGCCAGGCGGCGGCGCTGGTCGACAGCCAGGCCGCCCCAGAACGCGATCATGTACCCAAGCGCCAGCACGAAGGTGGCGCGCAGCAGCAGCAACTGGATATTCACCAGGCCATGGGCGGCCAGCACGGCCCCCGTGGCGACCAGGGCCGAGCCCAAGGTCAGCCGCGCGCCGGCATCGAAGCCGCGGCGGAACGACGTGGCCAGGATGGCAAAGAAGAAGAACGAGAAGAAGGGGCTGCGCACGCCATCGGTGGCGCACAACATCAGGCCATACCAGCCGATGTCGAGCCAGTAGATAACAGGGCCGTGCCAGAAGCCGGCGCGCGACCGGGCCACGCACAGCAGGACGAGACTGTGCAATGCATACGCCGTGAAGATCATCCAGGCCCAGCGCCCGGCCAGCACGACGCCGTCCGGCCCGATATACAGGGTCAGCAGCGCCGAGACGGCCAGCAGCAGGCGCATGCCGAACACCATCCACGCTTCCGCCCCGGGAATGGCGCCACGCCGGTCGATGGACGCGGCAGGCGCGTCCTGCCGGCCCAGGTCGAGCCAGCGTAACGGTGACAGCACCGTGCTTTGATACCAACTCATCGTTGTTCCTGGCCGACACCGGCGGTAAATCGTTTTGGGGCGCGTTCTAAAAGCACACGGCAAGATTTATTGCCATGTAGAATGTCAACATCTTACTGCATCGTCTGCAGAAAACCCCTAAATGTTGTGTGAATGATGATACCAACGGTTACCCGGCGTCAGTCTGGCGCCACACTCGTCGAGATGGCGATCATTACACCGGTCTTCCTGCTGGTGCTGGTCGCCCTGATCGAGTTCAGCCTGGTCTTTTTCACAACGTTGACGATGCAGTACGCCGTGCGCGAGGGCGCCCGCTATGCCGTCACGGGGCAGAGCAATCTCGATCCCGCCGCCAAGGCGCAACGCTCCGCCGCCATCATCGAGAAAATCAAGCTCAGCTCGTTAGGCTTCTATGACAAGCTGGCGCCGTCCATTTCCGTCAACGGCAAGACGTATTCCACCACCGCTTACGGCAACGGCATGTTCGGCGCGGCCGGCGACATCGTCGTGCTGCAGCTGGACTGCACCTGGCCCGTGACGACGCCACTGGTGTCCACGCTGTTTACGGACGGTAAATACCGCTTCAAGGTGGCGGCCACGATGCGCAACGAGTTCTTCGAATGAGGGCGCGCCTTGCCCGCCAGCGCGGCCTGGCCGCCGTCGAACTGGCCCTGCTGCTGCCCTTCCTGGTCGTGGTGCTGTTCGGCATGATCGACCTGGCCCGTGCGCTGCAGGCCAATACCATCCTCGTCAACCTGAGCCGCGAAGGCGCCAACCTGGCCGCGCGCGGCAACACCCCGCTCGAGACGAACAGCCAGGACATCATGCATGCCCTGATGGCCAGCGCGCCGCCGCTGAACGTGAACCAGCGCGGCATGATGTACATCACCCGCGTGATGGGGGTCGGCAGCGGCTCGGCCGCCACGAACGTCGTGCTGGACCAGTACCGGTGGATGGATGGCGCGCGCCAGCTGGGCCTGGGCTACAACAACAATACCTACGATCCGGGCAGCAGGATCTACAAGTGCAGCGGATGGCTCAATGAAGCCTGCACCAGCAGCGCGGCGCGCCCGACGGTGCTGATCATGAACGGCCAGCTGGCCGACGGCGAAGTCATCTACATCGTCGAAACGTTCTACCGCTTCAACATGCTGGTGGCCGGCGGCGGCTTCCTGGCCCTGCCCACGCTCGGGCCCGACCTGTACTCGATGACGGTGTTCTGACATGCAACCAACTCTTCAACGGCAGCGCGGCGCTGTCGCCATCATGGTGGCCGTGTGCCTGGTACTGGTGCTGGCGATGGCCGGCCTGGTGATGGACGGCGGCCTGGCCTACCTGGTCAAGGCCCGCCTGAACGCGGCAGTGGATGCGGCGGCAGTGGCCGGCGCGCGCGCCGTCACGACGGGCAATACCGAAGCCCAGCAACGGGCCAGCGCACAGCAGGCGGCAGCGGAATTCTTCGCGGCCAATATCCCCAGCAGCTATATGCTGTCCAAGCCGAAGCTGCTGGGCACCACCGTCTCCTTCAATGGCGGCATGGTCACTGTCGATGTCAAGGCCGAAGCCCCGATGCCCGTTTCGCTGATGCAGGTGATGGGCGCCACGTCGATGACGCCGGTGGCGTCGGCCCAGACGATCCGGCAGGACCTGGATATGGCATTCGTCATCGATACCTCGGCATCGCTGAGCACGGCTTTCCCTGCCGTCAAGACTGCTGCCAAGAGCTTCCTGGAAAAATTCAACATGGCGCAGGACCGGGTCAGCCTGATCCATTTTTCATATGGCGCCGTGATCGACAAAGCCATCCGGCCTGTCGATCGGGGTTTCGATCGCCCCGCCATGATCAATACGATCACGAACTACAGTTACGGCGGTGGCACGGCGTCGGTGGAAGGAATGTGGCAAGCTCGGCAGCAGTTGAACTCGATCCTGGATGTCAACAAATCAACCTTGCGCGTCATCGTCTTCTTTTCGGATGGAGAACCGACCTCGTTCGGTTCGTTCCTGACGTTGGCCCCCCCCAACGCCGGCGCCTGCAAGGACAGGGCGGGCACGATTGATTTGGATGGTCGCGGCATGTACAAACTGAATGCGCAGTCCGAGCTCATCACAGGATGCAACTTTAATGGTGGAGGCTATGGCTATGTCAAGCAACTGCCGGAATGGTATAACGCACACGAAACCAGCGCCACGGGTACGGACAATCAGGAGTTCCGCATCAAGGCAACGAGCCCGCGCCCCGTTTCGCTCAACGTCGGCGACACAGTTGCCTGGAGAACCAATGTCGATCGCGCTGCGCGCAACCTGGTCGAGGCCGTGGCTGCAAAGGCCCAGGATGAGGGAATTTTCGTTTTCACGCTCGGCCTCGGTGCGAACCTGAAAGTACCAAAGGGCATCGACAACGAAATCGGCGAAAACGTCCTGAAATGCATGGCCAACGTGGCCGATGGCCCTGCGCGCTGCCACAACCCGAACAAACCCGTCGGCATGTACTGCCACGCCGCCACCCAGGCTGACCTGACACCCTGCTTCTCGCGCCTGGCCTCGGCCATCCTGCGCATCTCGAAATAAGCCAGCATTTCGCGGCCGACCACCATCCACAAACGGACTGGGCGGGCCTGTGGCCGTCCAGCTTCGGTTCCTCCAGGCTGGCGTCAGCGAGGCGGGTCACCCCGCCGTCAAACGCCATCGGCCGCTCTTCAACGACCGCCTCGCCGTAAGCGATGGCAGTTGGCATCGACGGCCAAATAGGGTGCGGCCGCTGCGTGCCTCGCTGAATGGCGACCGGCCAATTTGAGAGGTATTTCCACCCGCGCTTGATGCGGCCACGCTGCGTTCTGCCGATGACGCCAGTCGCCGGGTGCGTGGTGCAGGAGCGTGGCAACGGTAAAAACGGCTCGCGTCCCCGCCGCCCTGGCAGGGGCAGGCTGATTGCACCGCGCCAGGACGGCATGAATGGCCGCCTTTCCTGGCAAAAGCGGCACGCCATAAAAAAAGCCAACCGGAATACGGTTGGCTTTTTGTGCTCGGCCGGCGAACCGGCGGTGAGGATTACTGCAGCAGGGACATGACCAGCGACGACTGGCTGTTCGACTGCTTCAGCATGGCGGTGCCGGCTTGCAGCAGCATCTGGTTCGACGTCATGTTGGCCGATTCCGTGGCGAAGTCGACGTCCATGATGCGGCCGGAAGCGTTCTTCGTGTTGGTCGAGATGCTCGACAGGTTGCTGTTGACGTGGTCCAGACGGTTCGAGATGGCACCCAGCTTCGAGCGCATCGTGCCGACGGCGTCGATGGCGTCCGACAGGTCCTTGATCGTCGCGTTGGCGTTGGTGGCGCCCGTGGCGGCGTCGGCACCGGAGATTTCCGTCCCGGCCGCAGCGGCGGCGACACCGGTGGCGCCGTCGAACTGGGCGGCGGCAGCCAGGATCTTGTCATGCACGGCCGTCATTTCGGTGGTGAAATCGGCGGTCATCTTCTCGTCCTTGTCGGCACCGATCTGGAACGTGATCGTCGTCGACAGCTTGCCCGTGCCGCTGGTCAGCAGGTTGGTGCCGCCGAACTTGGTGTTCGTCATGATGTTGCCCAACTCATTGCTCAGCGAATCGAACTCGGCCTGCATGGCGGCCTGGTCGTCCTTGGTCGAGGAGCCGTCGGCCGACTGGGTGGCCAGGTCCTTCATGCGGTTCAGGATGTTGGTCGTTTCGTCCAGCGCGCCTTCGGCGGTCTGCATCAGGGAGATCGAGTTCTGGGTGTTACGCATTGCAACTTGCATGCCGCTGGTCTGGGTCTTCAGGCGGGTGGCGATCTGCAGGCCTGCCGCGTCGTCCATCGCGGAATTGATGCGGTAGCCGGTCGACAGACGCGTCATCGACGTCGACAGCGTGCTTTGGGTACGGGTCAGCGAATTTTGTGCGGACAGGGCGGCGTTGTTGGTGTGCAGGCTCAGCATGATAAAAACTCCGGTTTGACGTTTGGTTGTGCGCAGATTTTGCGCGCTCATGAGTACAAGACGACCGACTCTTACCGGACATTAAGTGCCCTGCAGAAATTTTTTAAAGTTTTTTTCGGTCCTGCACGCGTGGGGCGAAACCGTAACGAAAAACCAACCGCTGACGCGGTTGGTTTGCCACCGGTGCGGCATCACCACCACTGGTGGATGCGGATCATGGCGCCACCGCTATTGTCGAGAATATAGCCATCGTTGAACCCCAGTTCCAGTTTGCCCGGTCCACTTCCCTGCGCGTCATACAGGATGCATCCGCCGGGTTCGTTGCCGGATTCGCCAAGTGCGCGGAACCATTGGTTTGCCTCGTACCAACCCTGGCCCCGGACGAATACCCGGCCCTTGGTAACCCGGGCCAGCAGAGCGTATTTCTGGATACCCGGTGCCGGGAACGCTCCGCCGGTGGCGAGGTCGCGCAGGCCACGTACCGACACCTCGTGCCCTTCAGCATTGAATTTATACTTGCCAATCGGGCCCGTGATCCGGATCACGTCGCCATCAAGGAAGCTGTTGAGTGCGGCCCAAGGCGTGATGGTGTTGGCTGGGGCGAGCCAGGATGCGCCGTCGCCGCCGATCGGCGGCTCCGCCCGGTGGCAGTCCTCCAGTTGCGACGACGATGGCAGCGGCAGGACCCCTTCCACGACGGACTCGCCGTAGCCAGGCGGTACCCGATGCGGCACCCGGTCGCCGTACCGCGTGATGAAACGCGCCGTAGTCAGTGCCGCGTTGTCGCGGTCTTCCAGCTTCCAGAAGTTGGTCAGTGGCAGGCCCGTCGAGCCGACCGGCTTGACATAGCCGGCCAGGCGGACGAACTGGTAAGCCTCGCCCGATTCCCGGGTGAGGCCGTCAGCCGGATTCCAGCCCGGATGGGTGGTGAGCAGGTTGTCTTCGCGCGCTTCGCTGAACCAGTGCCACAGCGGCAAGGTGCCTGCAGGTTGCGGCAAGTCGGGGTTGAACACGTGGCCTTGCATGCCATACAGCTGGTAGTCGCCGAATTCGCCGCTGCAGCCTTGCAGCCGGCATGTCCAGGCCGGCTCGCTGGTGGTGAAGAAATCGCCGGCGCTGGGACTGTAGAACGCCACCAGCGGGACCGTTGCCTGCGCGTGGGCCGGATTTGTCACCGAGGCCGCAGTCACGGCGGCAAACACGGACATTGTCAACTTCAGTATGCGAAATGCGTTCATGGTGTGTCTCCTTGGGTAGCCATCGAAGGAACAGTGCTGGAATGAAGCCAAAGCGGCTTGTCAGCGAGGAAACGGCCTCGTTGGCTAAACCATAGAACGGTGGCGCGACGCCGATCCATGGTCAATTCCACACACCAGGCCCGCGCCGGCGGGCGCATCAACAGGGTGGCTGCAGGCGAACGGCCAGTTCGGCGCGCGAGCGCACGCCCAGTTTGCGGTATGCCGACTGTAGCTGATTGGCCACAGTTCGCCGGCTGGTACCGCGCAGCCCGGCGATGGCGGCGCAGCTCGCGCCGGCCATCAAATGCGCCACGACGGCCTGCTCGGCCCGCGACAGGCAGCCCGCCACGCAGGGGTCCAGCAGCGGGTACGAGCCCACCAGCAGGCGCTCCCGGGCGACAGCGACCTCGGCCAGCTCGCGCCGCAGGCCGCCGTGGCCGAAAAACGCCACCAGTTCGACCAGCGAGCGCAGGCCCAGCTTGTGTTGCACGCGCGCCATGCAATTGCTGACGGCGGCCTTCGTGACGCCCATCAGGAAGGCGATTTCCTTGACGGCCTTGCCCTGCGCGGCGAACTCGGCAACCTGGCGCTCGCGCGGCGTCAAGCCCCGCGGGTCGCAACAGGGCGGATCGTTGCACACGGCGACGACGAAGCGGCGGCCGTCGGCATCGAACTTGTCAAGCATGGACCAGCGGCCATGCACCAGGGCCTCCCAGTGGGCCGACGCCATGCCGGCGTCGGCATGGCCGTCGGCGCTGCGCCGGACCATCTGGTGCAGCTTGTGGGACCCGTCCAGGCATGGTGGCGCGTCGTCGGCATCGGGCGCCAGCGTGTGGAACAGCGTGCGCCACCTGAACGCCGCACCGAGATGCGCGGCAACGCGGGCCCAGCGCCTGCGCTGATGGCACGACGACGGCGCGGCGTTCGCCAGCAGGGTACCGAGGCAGACACCGCTGCCGGCACCGTCCAGGCAGTGGATCACCAGCAGGTCCGTGATGCGGGTGACGAGATGGGTGTAGCCGGCGCCGCACGCCCGGTCCAGCGATGCTTCCGGCGACAGCGCAACGAAGGACTGCGGGATGCGCACGACGGCCTGCAGGCAGGCGGGCGACAGATGCCCCAGGCTGAAGCTGCCCGGCGTGTAGCTGAAGGCCCAGGCCAGCGGGGCGATGCCGCCATTGAGGACCGGCGCGGCCAGGCGACCGACGCGCCCGACCCATTCGGGGCTGCTGCCCCGCAGGTCGTAGCTTGCCGCGACAAGCGAAGTCCAGTCCGGGCGATGACGCATGATGGCGCGGCCGGTCTTGCAACCGGCAGTGGCGCGCGGGGCCGGCATGCCGCTGTCCCCACGCTTGGGTCCACGTGATGGAGGCCACGTGTTGGGTCCACGATACGTCCGTGAAAATTCCTGTCAAGCTGGGCCGAGGCATGGCGGCTGGTATCCTGCCAGTCCCGGGCCGTCCCTTGTATGATCCACGCAACCATGTCCACCCTGAAAATCTCGCGCATCCTGCATGCCGGCTATGTCTTCGACTGCGCCGGCACGCGCATCGCCTTCGATCCCATCTTCGAGAACCCGTTCAGCCGCAACTGCCACGCCTTTCCCGACGTGCGTTTCGATCACGCCTTGATCCGCCGGCAGCGCTTCGACGCCGTCTTCATCTCGCACTTCCATGACGACCACTGCTCGCTCGACAGCCTGGACCTGCTCGACCGCGCCACGCCGATCCACCTGTATTGCCAGTTCGAGCCGCTGTTCGCCATGCTGCGCGCGCTGGGCTTTACGGACGTGCGGCCCTTGCAGCTGGACGTGCCCGTGGCGGTGGGCGCCTTCACCGTCATTCCCCGCGAAGCCATGGATGCGGACGTCGATTCGATGTTCCAGGTGCGGGCAGCGGGCATGAATGTCCTCAATGTCGTCGACTCGTGGATCGACGACGGCACCCTGGCCAAGCTGGCGCGGGAGGCGCCGTGGGACATGGTGTTGTGGCCGTTCCAGACCATGCGTGAGATCGAAGTGCTGACGCCGTCGCGTGCCGTGCCGGCCCCGGTGGAACTGCCGGAGGAATGGATCGACCAGCTGAAGGTACTGAACCCGCGCTACGTGGTGCCCAGTTCCTGCCAGTTCCAGCAGGAGAGCTGGTCCTGGTACAACCGCGCCTTCTTCCCCATCACGTACCGCCAGTTCCGGCAGGAGGTGGAAGCGGCACTGCCGGGCGCGCGCGTGGTGCGGCTCGATCCGTCCGTATCGGTGCGGCTCGATGCGGCGTCGCTGCAGGCCGATGCGCCGCTGGACTGGGTGATTCCGGTGGGCGAGCAGGATGTCGATTACCGGTACGAAGGCAATGCCGCGCCACCGTCCACGGCGGACATCGCCCGGCAGTTCGGCGCGCTGGCGCCGGAGCAGGCGGCGCGCGCCCTTGATTATTGCCGCAGCGGCCTGCTGGCACGCTACGCCGCCATGGAGCCGCCGGAAGGCTATTTCGAGACGCCCCGGGTGTGGCGCCTGACCGTCTTCGACGATACCGGCACGGGCACGCATTTCCATTACCGGCTGGACGGCGTGGGCGGCATTGAGGCCATTGAGGCCATCGAGCCCGGCGCGCCGCTGGGCTGGACCACGGAACTGCCGCTGGCCAAGCTGCATGGCGCGCTGGCGCTGGGCGAATCGCTGACGTCGATGTACATGCGCATCAACGATGCCGTGTTCGATGCCGCCACCGAAGCGCAGATCCTGGACGCGGACGTGGTGGAAGACCCCTTGATCCGCTGCCTGTTCGACGACGCCTTCGGCGCCTACCAGGCGGCCCAGTTGCGCCGCCTGCTGGCCAGGCCTTAGCGCTTGTAGGCGCGGCGCAGCCAGAACGCGGCGGCAGCGGCCAGCAGCACCAGGGCCACCAGCGAGCCCTCGACGCCGAAGGCGCCACCCGTCAGCAGGGTGTCGCCCACCAGTTCACCGCGCAGCAGGCCGTCGGTGGCTGCGTGGCCGGACACGCTGGATGAAAACACCTGGCCGACGCAGTAATTCCATGCGATGTGCACGCCGATGCAAGGCCACAGGCTGCGCGTGGACAGGTAGATGGCCGCCTGCATGATGCCGACGGCAACGATGACGGCAATGGCGAGCGGCGACACGCCGTCATTGGGTAAATGCGCCAGGCTGAACACGAGGGCCGAGATGGCGATGGCGGCCTTGCTGCCCAGCGAACGCTCGGTCACGCCGAAGATCACGCCACGGAACACCATTTCCTCGGCCAGGCCCACCAGCACCAGTTCGGCCAGCGGCACCAGCAGCATGACGGTGAACGGATTGACGCCGTCGAAGCGATAGGCGCCCAGCGCGGCCAGCACGGCAAAGGTCAGCGTCACAAGGGCCGCACCGAGCAAAAGGCCGGCGCCCAGGCCCCGCGCCATGCCCTGCGTGGCAAGTTCCACCATCGGCCGCTTCTCGACGCGGCGCACATACAGGCGGTAGCCGCACCACACCAGCACGGCGGCCAGCAGTTGCGGCCAGACGATGCGGTAGGGCTTTGCCACCAGCTGCGAGGCGGACAGCATGACAAGGGGCACGGCCGCAAAGGTCAGCAGCGTGCCGAGCACGATGCGCACCAGGGGATGGGCCATCAGGCGCGCCGCCAGGGAGGGTTTGACCGTTGCCATGCTGAGAGTGGTGTCCATATGCGCTTTCGTCAGGGGGTGGGGAAAATGCTCCGGCGTGCTTCACGGATGCGATCGCCGAACGGGCGCTCGCCGAGCATGGCGATGGCTTGCGCCAGGCAGGCCGACAGCGGAAAGGCCAGTTCGGCATCGAGGCTGTCGGCGGCGTGTTTCGTGGCCTGCCAGCAGGCCTGCAACTGCGGCAGCAGGGCTTCGCCTTGCGGGCTCAGCCGCACGACGCGCTGGCGGCCGTCGACACCGCCCGCACGCACCTGCAACAGGCCTTCCTTCTTCATCAGCGCCACCGTCTGCGTGGCGGCCGGCTGCGTGATGCCGGCCAGCTCGGCCAGCTGGCCAATGGTCGCGCTGGGCTGCTGCGCCAGGATGCGCATGACGGGCGTGTAGCGAGGCCGATAGTCCAGTCCCGCTTCCGTATAGGCATCCTGGACGGCGCCGTCGAGCAGTTCGATCAGGTGGCGCAGTTGGGTGCCGAGTCCTTGTTTCGTGTTTTCCTTCGTGCTTTCTTTTTTCATGCCTTGATATTAACGCATTTATATAAGCGCTTATATAAATTTTTGCCGTGTCAGGGACAATGGCGGGAACAGGGAGGTACGATGAAAACATGGATCGCGGCAGCGGCCGCGGCTACAACGACACGACGCCCTGTATCACGCCGTGCGCAAGGGGCAGGCGGCCATGGCGGAAGTGCTGGTCAGGCATGGCGCCAACGTCAATGCCCGCGATAACGAAGGCAGGACGGCGCTGGCCTTGGCGCTCGGCAAGACGCCGGCCAGCATTATCGGCACGGGACCGCCCGTGCCGGCGATGGTGCCCTTGCTGCGGGAACGGGGCGCGACGGAGTAAAGGCGGCGCCGGCTTGCCTGACCTGCTACTTGTCCAGCTGCTTGTCCTGCTGCTTCTCCTGCCTGGCGCGCTTTTCCCACTCGCGCTCTTCCGTGCTGCGTTTCTCCTTGCACGCCTTGCGGTCGTTCCAGTCGACCGCGCGGTCGCAATCCTGCTGGTCGAGGGCCAGGTATTTGCCGGTGCAGCCGGACAGGGCCGCTGCAAGCGCGGCCAGGACAATGAGTTTGCTCACGGAGAGATTCCTATCGTAGGGGAAGGCGGATAGGCGAGCCTATCATGCCGGTAGCTGCGGAAAACTCTCGGATTGTCACGGCGGGAATGCGTGACAGAGTGGCTGGTGTTGGCACAACCAGGCTGAACGGTGGGTTCATGACGCGCCAGGTCACCTGCTCGTCGAAGCAACGTCATGATCCGAAACGATCCGTCAAACCTTGTGATTTCGTGGGGGCATTGTCGATAACGTCTTCCGACAAAACGGCAACAAAATCCGCCGAATCGTACAAATTAGTGTAAAGTTGCCAACTTTCTCGGCGTGCTGGTTCCCCAGGACGACTAAACAGGGGCAATCGACATGGCTGACATGCTGCCGGCAGCGCTGCAGTTTCCTTTTTCGCAGCTGTCACAGGAAACACGCTTATTGCGGCTCACGACCTCATCAGGCCATGCCATGCTGGCCGAATGCGCGCGGGGCGAGGAGAGCCTGGGCCATGGTTTTTCCTTCACCATCAGTGCGCTGTCGCTGGACGCGAACCTTCCCTTGAAGTCGCTGATCGGCCAGCCTGCCTTGCTGCAGTTGATGACGGCGCACAGCCGCGATGTCCTGCGGCCCTTCCATGGCCACCTGACAGCCGTGGAGCACTGCGGGGCCGATGGCGGCCTGGCCCGCTACCGGCTGACCCTGGAACCGTGGACCCGGTTTGCCGCCATGGGGCGCGACAGCCGCGTATTCCAGGACATGACGGTGTTCGACATCATCGATGCCGTGTTTGGCGAGTACCAGGGCAAGGGCCGGCTGGTGCCCGCATGGCGTTTCGATATCGCCGATCGCAGTGTGTACCCGGTGCGCAGCCTGACGACGCAATACCAGGAAAGTAATTTCGCCTTCGTGCAGCGCCTGATGGCGGAAGAGGGCCTGTTCCACTTCTTCGAGCACGCGGGTGACCCGGACAGTCCGTCGCTGGGCAGCCACACGATGCTCATCGCCGACCACAACGGAGCGTTCCAGCCCAATCTCCAGCCGCAAGTGCGCTTTACGCAATCGGGCACCGTCATGAAGGAGGACGGCATGGACCGCTGGCGCGTGGAACATCGACTGCGCGCCGGGGCGATCGAGCGCAGCAGCTGGGACTATCGCACGCTGGGACGACGTCCCGTCGGTGCCGCCGGCCACGGCGCGGCCCTGACCGACCGCGATACCCCCGGCCCATACGCGTACACCACGTGCGCGCACGGCCAGCGCCTGGCCGACCGCCAACTGGAAAGCCTGGCGGCCGGGGCCGAGGTGTACGTGGGCGCTGGCACAGTCCGCACCCTTGCGCCGGGCACGACGTTCGCCTTGCACGGCCAGGCCCAGCTCGATTTCGCCGGTGACGACGATGCGCGTATCTTTGCCGTGGTGCGCGTCCTTCACCTGATGCACAACAACCTCACGGCCGCGCTGCAGGCTGGCGCCGCCACACGCCTCGGGCCCAGTGCGCTGGCCCTGCAGCTTGCAGCCGAGCAGAACACCAGCCTGCACGCGGTGGGCCAGGAAATCGGCGAGCGGCCGCTGTACCGCAACCGCATCGATGCGATCCGCGGCGGCACGCCTTACCGCACCGGTCCTGCAGCCCATCCACCGCGGCCCCGGGTACAGGGCCAGCAGACCGCCATCGTGGTGGGCCCGGCTGGCGCCGTCATCCACACGGACCGCGACCACCGCGTGAAGGTACAGTTCCACTGGCAGCGGGGTACGCAGGGCCAGGGCCGGCTCGATCACCCCGCAGGCGCTAACCACACCGGGGCACCGGGCGACGACACGGCCGGCACCTGGGTGCGCGTGGCAACCCCGCTGGCGCCGGTGGCGGGGGCCAACTGGGGCAGTCATGCGTTACCGCGCGTCGGGCAGGAAGTGCTGGTCGATTTCCTCGAAGGCGACATCGACCGCCCGGTGGTGATCGGCGCCGTCTACAACGGCCGAGGCGAGGCCGACGCGCAGCATAACCAGGTTGCCGGCGGCCCAGGCGGCAGCACGGGCAACGCGCCGGCCTGGTTCCCTGGCGAAAGCGGCAGCCATGCCCATGCGGCTGCCCTGTCCGGCATCAAGAGCCAGGCGATGAAGGCCAGCCAGGGTGGCGCCGGCGCCTACAGCCAGCTGGTGATGGACGATTCGCCCGGCCAGTCGCGGCTGTCGTTGCAACGCCATGCCGCCGCCCACGAGGGTACGGACGAACTGAACTTGGGCAGCTTGCGTCACCAGAGCGACAACCAGCGCCTGCAGCCCACGGGATTCGGTGCCGAACTGAAAACGGCACATGGCCTGGCCATCCGCGCGGGCAGGGGCCTGCTGCTCGCTGCCGACGCGCGCAGCAATGGCAGCGGCACGCAGCTCGATGCGCGCGAGGCCACCAGTCAGCTCGGCGGCAGCAAGGCGCTGCAGGAATCCCTGGCCGGCACGGCGCAGCAGCACAACGCCAAGCTGCAGGATGACCCCGCGCCAGACAAGCTGCCGGCCATCGTGCACATGGCGGACAGCCTCGCCGTCCTGGACGCCAGCGAAAGCGGCGACGAGGGCAGCCAGGGTGGCAGGGGCCAGGTCGGTGCGTACAGCCAACCGCACCTGCAACTGTCAGCGCCTGCCGGCATCGCCGCCGTCACACCGGCCAGCGCGTTGATTGCTGCGGGTAAGTCGACCAGCCTGACGGCAGACCAGGACGTGAACCTTGCCGCCCAGGGCAACAGCGCGCATCAGGTCCTGAAAGGCATCAGCATGTTTACCTACGGCAAAGCCGGCGGCGCGGACAAACCCAATACCGAGACCGGCATTCGCCTGCACGCGGCCAGTGGCAAGGTCAGCAGCCAGAGCCAATCGGGAGCCACCACCGTGACGGCGGACAAGGCAATCACCGTTGCCAGCGTCACGAAGTCGGTCACGATCAGTGCGCCACAGCAGAGTGTGATGCTGACTGCGCAAGGGGCCTACCTCAAGCTGGAGGGCGGTAACATCATGATCCATGGCCCCGGGACGATGAGCTTCAAGGCCAGTATGAAAGAGCTGGCCGGTCCGGCAAGCGCGACCAGGGAAATGACGCTCCCGGGTCCAAGCGAGCCGAAGGTATGCGAGCTGCGCGCCGCCGGTGCCGCCGCGGCAGGCGACAGCGTCGTGCCGTTGAGCTGAGCAAATGAACTTCGATCATCAACTCCTCGACAGGCATGCATTCGCGCTGCTCGACCCATCGATGGTGGAATGGTTGCCCGAAGGCGTCGTTTCGGTGCCGATCGTGCCCGCGAAGCTGACGGCTAGCGAGCACCTGATGCCACGGCTGGTCACCTTGCGCACGCTGCCGGCTCCGGTGCGCGAATCCCTGCTCGATGTCGTGTACGAGGCCCAGCGGCAAGGCGAGCAGCCTCCCGTGACCCTGCTTGTCGATACCGAAAAAGATGCGCAGGCGCTGGCCGCCTGGTGGAACGTGCTGCAGGTGAGAACGCCTTCGCCCGGCCGGAAGGTGTGGCTGCGCCTCCATGACCCACGCGTGCTGCACCAGCTGCTGCGCATGCTGACCGCGCGCCAGCGCGCCCGCATCTTCAGCCAGGTCGACGCATTCACCTACTGGCTGGGCGACGACTGGGTCACCGCGACATTCGACGTCCCGGTGGGCGACGCGGCCGGCCCCGCCGGGGCAGCGGACTGGGACTGGCCCCGCATCGAGCGGATCGGCGCGATCAACCGCGCCTTGCATGGCGCCGGCGTGCGCCAGGCAGGGGCCATGACGCGGCAGGGTGCACTGGCCGAGCAACTGATCGTGCGGGCCGCGCTGGACCACGGCCTCACGGACCAGGCGGACCTGGTCGAGTTCGCCGTGCGCGGCCTGCTGACCCGCCCTGCCTTCGATTCCCACCCGGCCATCGCCGAGCTGATCCGTCCCGGTAACCACCCGGACGACGACTCGCGCCTGGCCGACCGTCTCGCGCTGGCCGATGAAAGCGTGTGGGCGGAACTTCGTCAACCTGATTACCTGTGAGCAGCACCGTGACCGATTCCCCTGGCGACACCACCAAGAAATGCGAATTCTGCGACAAGCGCGGCCTGCCGCTGCTGCTCGTGCGCGATGCGGTCGCACCGGCCAACGAAGGCGCGCCGCTGGCGCCGGCCCTGCCGCTGGACTTGCCCAGCCATGCGGCGCACTACACCAAGCGGCTGCTGCGCACCGGCTACCTGAACGTCTATGACGAGGCACGCAAGCGCTGGGACGCCTATTTCGTCACCCAGGACGGCTACTATTTCAAGATGATGCTGACGCCGGGCGTCATCCCGGTCAAGCCGCAGAAGCCATTCAATTGCCCGGACCAGGGGCACGCCGAAATCGCCGGGGTGATCTCGGTGCCCGATCCGGCCAATGCGACCAAGGTGTGGATCGGTTTTTCCGACGTTCTCTGGACCGACGCGGTGCGCAAGCGCAACGACGATGCGGCCGTGCGCAAGCGCCATATGGTGGCCATCGATATCAAGGCAGCGCTGGCGGGCGGGCCGGTACGGGATTGCCGGCCCCTGTCCCAACTGTCCGCCGTTGTGGCCGAATATGCGATGGACAAGGCCAAGGGCGAAAAAACGTTCGCCTGGAGCGCCCACACGTTCACGAGCCGCCAGGGGCGCGCCGAGCGCCTGCGCAAGGCATGCGATGCCATGCGCCCGGGCAAAGGGCTGATCGTCACCGTGCCGGATCCGGTGGGCGTGGCAACAGAACTGGCGCTGCTGATGAAGCGCAATGTCGACTACTTCACGCAAGAACCCGAGCGCAAACGCCACCTCGCGGCCAACGCCGCCATCGGTGCCATTCGACAAGGGGTACGCGATCGCGCCATGCTGGTGGAAAAAGCGGCTGCGGAGGATCTGGCCGACACACAGGCCCGCGACGGCTGGTTCATGCTCCTGATTTCAGAAGACGCCCGAAAACAGTCGGAGAAACTGCGCCATGTCTCGCCGGAGGAAGCTGCGACCGCTGCGGACCGGGAGTGGCTGCGTTATACGGCCAAGTTCGATGATCCGGCCCGCAAGGCATGGGAAACGAAATATCACGCCGACCTGAGCGCGTATGACGGCAAGTGGGTCGGGCCATTGGCACTGAGCCATGCGACCTTGATGAAGAGCCGCGACTTGGCGGATTACTTCGAATGTAATTACGATTCGGGCAACATCCACTCGGGCGCGGTCTACACCGATGTGTTCACGAAGTGTGCGGCGGGCACACAGGACAAGAACGCCTGCATCAAGCTGTACCAGGAGTGGATTGCCGGCGATATGAGCGACACGCGCAACCTGCTGCTGCGTGCGCTGGTATTCAACCAGGAGGAAGTGGCCAAAGCCGTCGCGAAGGCCGTCAAGGTCAGCATCGACTGGCGCTCGATCCCTTGGGACAACCTCATCGCGGCCTTTGCGGCATCGATCGAAGCCCTGGCGAAAAGCGCACAGGAAGCAGTGGCTGGCCTGATTGTCACCTTCGGCGGACCGATCGCCTTCCTGTTCCGCAGCATCCTGGACGGCAAGTATGGCATCCGGGGCGGCGTCATGGCCCTGGGCATGATCGCCAAACATCCGATCATCAAGCTGGAAATTACCGATAAACGCAAGGAGTTTCGCAAGCTGGTGGCAAAAGAACTGCTCCAGCGTTCTGGCGTGGCACTGGACCCGAAAAAGCTGAGTTCCGCCGTCGGCGCCGAGATGCTGTTGCAGGACATTACCGGTATCAAGAAGGACGGCAATGTGCATACGACATGGCTGGCATTCGTCGACGAGAACATCGGCGGCATGCCACCCAACCTGAGCGACGCGGAGCAATATGATTGGATGACAAAACACGTCCGCAACGCGGCGGGCGTCGAAGCAATGAACGTCAGCAAATTCCGCCGCGTGATCACGAAGGAATTGCGCTTCGGCGTCATTGGCGGCCTGATGCAGTTCGCCGCCCTGACCAAGTTGGTGGACGACGAAGGCAAGGCGCTGGCGCATAACCACGAGGATGCGCAGTACCGGCTGCACGCCGGTCGCGCAGCGCTTGCGGCGACGACTGCGGATGTGCTCGGTAACGCGTGGAAGGCTGCGGGACAGTTGAAGTATGGTGCCAGCTATGGTCCTGCTGGTATGAAATTTCTGCTGGGTGGAGCAAGGTACACTGGTATTTTTGGCGGCTTGGCGGTGGCGGTACTCGACGGTCTGCAGGCGAGCCAGGCATTGGAGGAAGAGCAACTGGGCCTTGCATGGCTGTACGCGGCCTCGGGTGGGCTTGGCGCCGCCTTGACGCTCACATTAGCGTTTCCTGCAATTGCATTCGGCGCAGCCATTCCCGTCATTGGCGTGCTGTTTGTACTCCTAGTCGGCGTCGCTATTGTGATCGAGCATATGAAGGACAATCCCGTGCAGGATTGGCTGGAGCGTTGTCCATGGGGCAAATTGACGGACAAGCGTTACAAGGACGAACAAACCGAGCAAGCTGAATTCCAGCTTGCCATTAAGGACTGAAACCTCATGGATTTTTCCGGCATTATTGTTCCCTTTCTCATCAAGCGCCCGCTGACGGACCAGGAAAAAGCCCACCAATTACACCAGAAGCGCCGGTTGGCGGTGGCGCCGCGCGACCAGCTGTCAGTGATTGCGATGAACTCGACCTATCTGGAATCCGTCGATAAATGGTTTGGGTGGAAGGGTACGGTTTCGCTGATTACCGTGGCTCTGATGCTGATCTTTACGCATTCCGTAGGCCAAATGGCTGCGACTTGGCTTTTGCAGGCAGCTGGAATCAAGCAAACTACGTTAGCAACGGGTGTTTTGCTAGCCAACGGGCTCGCAGCGTTGGTGGTCTATGGCCTGATTCTTTGGGGCTGCATCACCTTCCTGCGCAGGGAATCGTTCGCCTACACCCACTATCCGCTGCGCTTCAACCGCAAGAACCGCACGGTGTACGTCTGGCGCACCAATGGTACCGTGCTCGAGGTGCCGTGGGATGACGTGTTCTTCACGCTGGCCAAGGTGGTTGAACAATGGGAAGTACGGGGCCATGTGCTGGCGCCCGACAAGCTCACCATCGTCGAGTCCTTCGCATTGAGCCACAGCGACCTGATGTCGCATGAGGACCTCGATCCCGCCTCGCGTCGCTATAGCGACCGTGACACGGTCCGCGCGCACTGGGAATTTATCCGCCGCTACATGGAAGACGGACCGGAAGAAGCCTCGCGCCAGATACTGTTCTGCATGCCCGTCGACGGCCGCCGTGAAACCGCCAAAGGCGGTATGCACCGCGTGTTCGTCAATTTCAACGGCGCGCCATGGCCCTTCCTGCTGATGCTGTCACCGATCCTGTTGCTGGTCAGCCTGTTCCGTATCCTCGCCATGCGTACCAGCAAAATTCCCCAATGGCCGGACCATGTCGAGGCAGCCTGCGCTGTCGAAGCGGGCGATCCATATGCCATCGCCGGCGACGCGGCCGGCGACCGCATCGCCGTGTATCCGGAAGCCGCCGAAGCGGCCAGCGTGCGACTTACCAGCGTCACGGGGTCGAAGGCCTGATGCCAGGCAAATCGCCTGCAAGCCGATTTTTTTCTATTCGCTCGCGCCGCCGTCTCGCTTCTACTGACAACAGGACTCCATGGACTTCTCCGGCATCGTCGTCCCCTTTCTGATCAACCGGCCGCTGACGGAGCAAGAACGGGCACACCAACTTCATCAAAAACGTCGGCTGGAGCTGACGCCGCGGTATCAATTGTCGGTAATAAAATTAAATTCGACATACCTGGAATCTGTAGATAAATGGTTTAGCTGGAAAGGTACGGTTTCATTAATCGTAGTCTCAATCATGTTGCTATTTTCAGGTTCGACGGGCCTTATGTCTGCATTATGGCTGCTTGAGGCGGCGGGTGTTCTTCATTCCTCCGCAGATGTTGACGTGCTTTTAGCCAATGGCCTGGGCATGGTGGCTGTATGCGTTCTAATCTCCTGGGGATGCTGGAAATCCTTGCGCAGGGAATCCTTTGCCTATACCCATTATCCGATGCGTTTCAACCGGAAAAACCGCAAAGTATATGTGTGGCGAACCGATGGCACCGTGCTCGAAATGCCTTGGGACGATATTTTTTTTACGCTTGCGAATGTTGTCGAGCAGTGGGAAGTGCGGGGACACAAACTTGCCCCCGATAACATTACTATCCTGGAAACCTTCGCCCTGAGTTATAGCGATTTGCTCACCTCTCACGACCTGAATCCGGCGACGCTGCGTTCCAGCGACAAGGATTTCGTCCGCGGACACTGGGAATTCATCCGCCGCTATATGGAAGAAGGGCCAAGCGAGGTATCGCGCCAAGTGCAGTTCTGCATGCCAGTCGATGGCCGCCGTGAGAGCGCGAAGGGGGGCATGCATCGCATCCTCGCCAATTTTAGTGGAGCGCCGTGGCCCTTCCTGCTGATGCTCTCACCGATCCTGCTGCTGGTCAGCCTGTTTCGCATCTTCGCCATGCGTACCAGCAAAATTCCCCAATGGCCGGACCATGTCGAGGCAGCCTGCGCTGTGGAACCGGGCGACCCGTACGCCATCGCCGGCGACGCGGACGGTAACCGCATTGCCGTGTATCCTGAGTCGGCCGAAGCGGCCGGCGTGCGTTTCACCAGTGTCACTGGGGCGAAGGCATAATGCCCGGCAGATCGCGTGCAGTCCGATTTGCCTGTGCGCTCGCGCCGAGATCTCGCTTTTACTGATAACAGAACACCATGGACTTCTCCGGCATCGTTGTCCCCTTTCGGATCAACCGCCCCCTGACAGGCCAGGAAAAGGCCCACCAGTTGCATCAGAAGCGCCAGTTGGCGGTGGCGCCGCGAGACCAGTTGTCGGTCATCACGATGAACTCGACCTATCTGGAATCCGTGGACAAATGGTTTGGATGGAAAGGTACGGTTTCGCTGATCACGGTCGCTGTAATGCTCGTCTTCACGCACTCGGCAGGCTACCTGGCAATATCCTGGCTTCTGGAAGCAGCTGGTTTCTTGCCATCTGTCGATACGCCTGGCTTTATGTTGGCCAATGGCCTCGGAATGGCGGTGGTTTATGGCTTGATTCTTTGGGGCTGCATCACCTTCCTGCGCAGGGAATCGTTCGCCTACACGCACTATCCGCTGCGCTTCAACCGCAAGAGCCGCATGGTGTATGTCTGGCGAACCAATGGCACCGTGCTCGAGGTGCCTTGGGATGAAGTATTTTTCACGCTGGCCAAGGTGGCCGAACAATGGGAAGTGCGAGGCCATGTGCTGGCGCCCGACAAGCTCACCATCGTCGAGTCCTTCGCCTTGAGCCACAGCGACCTGATGTCGCATGAGGACCTCGATCCCGCCACGCGTCGCTATAGCGACCGTGACACCGTCCGCGCGCACTGGGAGTTCATCCGCCGCTATATGGAGGACGGACCGGACGAAGCCTCGCGCCAGATACTGTTCTGCATGCCCGTCGACGGCCGCCGTGAAACTGCCAAAGGCGGCATGCACCGCGTGTTCGTCAATTTCAACGGCGCACAACGGCCTTTCCTGCTGATGCTCTCACCGATCCTGCTCGTGGTCAGCCTGTTCCGTATCCTCGCCATGCGTACCAGCAAAATCCCCCGATGGCCGGACCATGTCGAGGCCGCCTGCGCTGTCGAGACGGGCGACCCATATGCCATCGCCGGCGACGCGGACGGCAACCGCATTGCCGTGTATCCCGAAGCCGCCGAAGCGGCCGGCGTGCGCTTCACCAGCGTCGCGGGGGCGAAGGCCTAGGGAACCGCTGATTTGTTCATGGCGGCGATCTTCGCCCTGAGAAAACGCGCCCAGCTGCGCCACAAATGCCCCGCCATACCCCGGTATGACAGGGCATTTGCGTCTTGCTGGACACGTTTTTCAAGACGAATCTCATCCACCAGCAATAAATCAGCGCTTCCCTAGCCGGGTAACTTCGCAATCACCTTGATCTCGAACTGGAAGCCATACAGCCACGTGACGCCGACCGCCGTCACGCTCGGATAAGGGGCCGTGCCCCAGTACTCCTGCACCACGGGCCATACCTGTTCGAAGATCGCTTCCGGGTCGACCATGAAGACGGTGACGTCCTGCACGTCGGCGAAGGTGCAGCCGGCCGCGCCCAGCACGGCGTTCAGGTTGTCGAAGGCGCGCCGCACCTGCGCTGCCAGCTCGGGTTCGGGCGAACCGTCCTCGCGGCTGCCCACCTGGCCGGACACGAACAGCAGGCCATTGGCCCGCACGGCGGGCGAATAGCGGTTTTTTTCATACAGGGCCTGGCGCCCCGGCGGGAAGACGACGTCGCGTACGGTCATGGTGTGCTCCTTGGATTGCCGCGCCCACATGAGCGCGATACTTGGCCACTATAGCGACGGGACCGTAACGGATAAACAGGCAAGTGCCGCCAAGACTGTTTGTATAATCCAAACAATCGGGGAGGAACCATGGACAGACTCGACGCCATGTGGGCGTTCGTGCGGGTGGTCGAAGCGGGCAGTTTTACCAGGGCGGCGGCAACGCTCCACATCAGCCGGGCCACCATCACGCAACTGGTGCAGCAGCTGGAGGCGCGCCTGCGCGTGAAGTTGCTGAACCGGACCACACGCAAGGTGAACGTGACGGCCGACGGCGCCGCCTACTACGAGCGCATCGTGCGCCTGCTGGCCGAGCTGGACGAGGTGGAGGCGGGCCTGCCGGGTGCGGCCTCGCTGCCCCAGGGCGAGCTGCGGGTGGATGTGCCCAGCCCGTTTGCGACGCTGATCCTGGTGCCGGCACTGCCGCAATTCCTGGCCCGCTATCCCGACATCCAGTTCGACATGGGCGCGAGCGACCGCAAGGTCGACCTGATCGGCGACAAGGTGGACTGCGTGCTGCGGGGTGGCGTCATCACGGACCCGTCGCTGGTCGCGCGCCGCGTGGGCGAGCTGCGCCTTGGCGTGTATGCGGCTCCGGCATATCTGCAGCAAGCCGGCACTCCGCTGCACCCGGCCGAGCTGGAAGCGCCGCCGCACCGCATCGTCAAGTTCCGCTGGTCGGGCCGCGATTTTCCCTATGCCCTGCACAAGGGCGACGAACGGGTGACGCTGCAGGCGCGCCACGTGCTGGCCATCGACGACGGCAACGCCTACCTGGCCGCCGGCCTTGCCGGGCTGGGCGCGCTGTGGCTGCCGGATTATATGAGCCGCAGCCACGTGGCCAGCGGCGCGCTGGTGCCCCTGTTCGAAGGATGGCGCATCGATCCGATGCCGCTGTCGATCGCCTATCCGCCGAACCGGCACATGAGCAAGAAGCTGCGCGTGTTTATCGCGTGGATCGAGGAATTGATGGCGCGGCATGCGCCGCTGGCACGCGACGAGTCAGCCGGGAGTTGATGCCTGGCTTCCCGACTTGCGGCATGGCGTTATCAACTACACTCCTAACGCCGTATTCCGGGCCGCCAGCGCCACGCTGTCGCCCAGCAGCACCATATGCTGGCCCAGCGCGTCGAGCGACTGCTGGCGGCGTTCCTCGCGGACTTCGCGGCTGTCGTCACGCCCGGCAGCGTCCTGCCCCGGCTGGTAAGGCGCCAGTGCCGCCACCAGGTCGCGCACCAGGTGCTGCTCGGCGGGCATGGTGTGGTCGGACACCATCCGGCCCAGCACATATTGCTGGACGCGTTCGGACTGGCTGACGGACTGCGCCAGCGTGGCCTCGCGCAGCCGCCCGTCCCGGTAGCCGAGCTTGACATCGCTGCGCGCCGTGTCGTCGATCTGGTGATAGGTATAGTTCTGCGATTCGGCCGAATAGTCGAAGGCGAGCGGCGTGCCTTCCTGCAGCGGCTGGTGGAACCGGGCCGTCAGACGCGCCTGCTGGGTTTGCGTCAGGCTGCGGTTGGCGCGCGAGTCGCCGCCACGTTCGGTCTGCTGCGACAGCTCGTACTGGAAGGCCGTGACTTCGTTGGTGCGCACCGGGTTGTTCCACTGGGGCGCCTGCGTCATGCTGGCGCTGAAATCGGCCAGCCCCGTCAGCACGGCATGCTCTTCCTTCGCCAGCGGCCAGGCCTTGCCGGACGATGTCGTTCCCGGCGCGGCGGGACCGTCGCGGCTGGCGGTGCGGCTCAGGTCGGAAAAGGCATCCTTGAACAAGGTGGTCAGTTGCGCATCGCCATGGCCGCGCGCGGCGGCCTGGTCGACCTGTTTCAGGTAGCTGTCGATGGCGGCCGACTGCTGCTGCCGGGTGCCGAGGCTGTCTACCATGCTCGTGTCGACGCGCACGTCCAGCTTGCCGGACGGGCCATCGGCCTGCACGCTGCGCTGCCCCGCATCGGCGTGAAACGCCAGCGTCTGCGTGGCCGGCGGCGTCGTCGGCAACGTCACCATGGCCTGCAGGTCGACGGACTGCAGCAGGCCGCCACCCAGGCCGGCCAGTTCGCCCAGCCGGAGCCGGGGCGGCTCCTGCGTCATGCCGTCGATGGCGGCCTGGAAGCCATCGGCCAGGGCGGCCAGGGCCTGCCGCTCGTCGTCGCGCAATGTGGCATCGGCACTGAGCTGGACGATCAGGCCGTCGTCGCGGCTGGCCAGCGCCAGGTCGACCTTCGTGCCACCGGCCGTGACGACGCTCAATGTGAAGCGGTGCTCGACATCCTTCGGCAGGACCTGCTGCGCCAGCGGCACGGTGGCGCCTGCCTTCAGGGCGGCCAGCACCGTGGCGCCGACGTCACGGAAGCGAACCGACGCGGACAGCGGCGCCACGCCGGTATCGGCCTCGGCAGCCGCCAGCGCTGCCGCACTGAGGGAAACGACGGCCGATGGCGCCGGGGCGCCGGCCTCGCTTGCGGTGGCGCGGCTGGTCGCCCACGGCGTGGTGCGCGCAGCGGAGGCGATGGTTGGCAGGGCGGCGACGGAGCTCATGTTGCCTTAACGGCAGGCATGGCCAAAGGTTGAGGGCACGCCCCGTTACTGCCACCAGTCGAGCAGGGTTTCGTCGCCGGGGTCGTCGATGTTCCGGTAGATATTTGCAAAGTACCATTGCACGCCCGTCGACGCGGTAAATGCATCGAAGACCTGGCAGATGCCGTCCATGCCGGCACTGGCCGGCACCGTCAGCGCCAGGTTGCCCTGGTACCTGCCGTCGAGCGACCCGTGCAACTGCTTGGCGACCTGTGCCTCGAGCGCCGCCACGTCCTGCGGCGCCAGTGCGTCGGCGTACACCTGGATGCAGAAATTGCCACCGCGCTGGAGTACCGTGGCCGGTGCGTGCGGGTCGCAAAGCTCGACGACGTCGCCGCGTGCGAGATTCAGCGCCAGGCCTGGCGACGCCAGCAGCTCGTAACGGTTGTCGCCCAGGCTGCGGGCCGGCAGCTGCTCGCGCACGGGGCCGTGTTCGCGCATGGCCACGAAGACCTCGATCAGTACGGCTGCGTCATCGTTCATTATGTCTTTCGTTGTCGGCATGGGGCGCTCATGGCAGCGGCCAGAACCAGACCTTGTTGTCGCGGCCGAAATTGCAGCTGCCGACGCACTCCTCGAAGCCGGGCCAGCGGGGCAGCAGCAGGTCGATATGGCCCTGGGCGCCCACCAGCGGCAGGAATTCGCCGAAGAAGAAGGCCACCACGCCTTGCTGCAAGGTCAGCTCTTGCGTTGCCTTGGCATTCGAATCGAACTTCTGCGGCGGCCCCCACAGCTCGGCCAGGTGTTCGGCCAGCTTGCGCATGCTCGGCTCGATGCGACTGCCCTGGAACGGCCCCTTGTTGATGCGCAGCCCGCCACGGGTCAGCGCTGCCCCCGCTTTCGTCAGCGCATAGCTCATCCGGATGCCACAGGTGTTCTCGTACTTGATGTCGCCGATCAGCGATTCGATGCCCAATTCCTGGAACAGCTGGACGCGCGACACCGCGTTCGTGGTGGGATAGGCCTGGCGCAGCGCGGCGAACGACGGCCGCTTGCCCTTGGCGCCGGCACGGCCGCTCATCGTGCCGCCCCGGCCCCGTCGCAGGGGTAGCGCCGGCGCAACTCGTCGAGCACCAGGGGTGCGGCGTTGGCCTTCAAGGCCGCGGCCGAATGGCGCTGCTTGAGCGCATGGGCCACTTCCGTATTCAACTCATGCGGCAGCAGCGCGCGCCGGAAGCACCACAGGCTGCCCTGGGTGGCATCCTTGATGCCGGCAACATAGTAATGGGCGCGGTCGCGCTCACGGAAATCGCTGTCGGTGACGGGATCGACGGTGAGCCGGGCAACGACGTCGGCCCCCGTCATCGTGTTGAACGGGTAGACGTAGGGCGCGGCGTGCAAGCCGGCGCAGGCCAGCGACAACCCGCCCAGCAAACCGATGCGGCGGCAACGGCGGCGCCTGGCCGCGTCGTGTTCTCGTTGAGACAACAACATCGTTTTTCACCTCGTCGATTCGAAATTATTGCTGTCGTTAATGGGGTATTTCAACCCGACAATTTCACATGAATCCCGACCGCATGATGTGCCGTGTTGGCATCTAAATTGATAAACTCTGGTTTATTTATTAATTATAATGCCGAGGCTGCGGATCGCAACCGCGTGCGCCTGCGGGGGCTGTTCCCGCGCTTTCGTGACCATCTCGCCTATGACCACGCTTCTGCAAACGGGACTTCAGCTGTTGAGCAAGCTGCGCCAGAATAACCGCCTGCTGCGCCTGAGCTTTCCGCATGACGATGGCCCTGCAGCCATCCTGCTCGCCAACCGCCTGGATGCCAGGGAAAGCCTGTCGCGCGACTTCCGCTTCGTCGTGGAAGTGCTGTCCGACGACGAGAACATCGCCCTGAAGGACGTGCTGGGCCGGATGGTCACCATCGAACTGGTCCGCGAAGACGGCAGCATGCGCTACTTCAACGGCTATGTGGTCGAGTTCCGGCGCGACAGCACCGACGGTGCGCTGGTGTACTACGACATGGTGCTGGCGCCATGGATGGCCTACCTGCGGCTGCGGCGGGACAACTACATCTTCCACAACCTGTCGCTCAGCCAGCAAACGGACGCCATTTTCGCGGACTACCCGATGCACGCGGCGAAGCTGCAGATCATGGGCGCCGATCCCGAGATGACGTACGCCTGCCAGTACGACGAGTCGGACTACAACTACCTGCACCGGCGCTGGGAAGCCCAGGGCTGGTATTACTGGTACGAGCACCGGGCCGATGGCCACACCCTGGTACTGTCGGACGATTCGACGGCCGCGCCGCCCATCGACGGCGCGCGGCAGGACATTCCGTTCCAGCGCGAGGCAGGCAGCATCGAGGACGACGGCCTGGGCGACTGGACCCCGGTGCGCCGCCTGGTGCCGGCCAATGTCGCGCTGTCCAGCTTCGATTTCAAGAAGCCGCGGCCGACACGGGTCGACGTGCCCACCACGAACGAGCAGGGCGACGTGCTGCCGGTAGAGAGCTACGAATACGCGGGAGCCTACGGCTTTGTCGACCGCAACGATGGCGATGCCCGGGCCCGCGTGCGCATGGAGGAGATCGAGGCGGTCGCCAAGTGCTTCGAGGGCCATGGCAACGACCGGACGGTCCAGCCGGGCCGCTGCTTCGACCTGACCGAGCATTTCGACGCGGCCGAGGGCGGCGACCTGAACTTCCTGATCGTGGAGGCGCACCACACGGCCCACAACAACTACCAGGATGCCGATGCGGCGCCATCGCATTATGCCAACCGCATCGTGTGCAGCCGCACGCGGGTGCCCTGGCGGCCGGGCCGCGGCTACAACAGCAGCGAGCCGAAGATTCCAGGCTTGCAGACGGCTATCGTTACCGGCCCGGCCGGCGAAGAAATTTATACCGACGAATACGGCCGCGTGCGCGTGCAGTTCCACTGGGACCGCATCGGCGAGAACAACGAGAAAAGCTCGGCCTGGGTGCGCGTCGCCACCGCCTGGGCGGGATCGAACTTCGGCATGACGTCGATCCCCCGCATCGGCACCGAAGTGATCGTGCAGTTCCTCGATGGGAATCCGGACCGCCCCCTCGTGACGGGCATGGTGCCCAATGCCGACACGATGCCGCCGTGGGCGCTGCCGGCCAACAAGACCCAGAGCGGCATCCTGTCGCGCTCGACGCCGGGCGGTAGCTACGAGACGGCCAACGCCATCCGCTTCGAGGACAAGAAAGGGCAGGAGCAGTTGTGGCTCCATGCGGAGAAGGATCAGCTCACCGAAGTCGAGCACGACGAGGACAAGTGGGTCGGCAACGACCGCCGCAAGACCATCGACCGGGATGAGACGTCGCACATCAAGCGCAACCGCACCGAGACGGTCGATCACGAAGAACGCATCAGCATCGGCGACAACCGCACCGAGGATGTCGGCAAGAACGAAACGATCACCATTGGCGCCAACCGCAGCAAGACCGTCGGCGCCAACGAAGATGACCGCATCGGCGACAACTGGTCCATCGATGTCGGCAAGAACAAGACGGAAACCATCAATATGGCCTCGCTGCAGAACGTCGTGCTGGGGCGCATGGAGAACGTCGGCCTGGGCTACAACCTCAACGTCGGCATGGGCATGGCCACCATCGTCGGGGTGGACCAGGTCACCAAGGTCGGCAACTCGATTTCCATCACGGCCGGCACCGAACTGTCGATCACCGTGGGCCAGGCCAGCCTGCTGATGAAGGCCGACGGCACCATCGTCATCAACGGCCACACCTTCAGTGTCGGCACCACCGATGAACAGACCTTCAAGGCCGATGGCAACATCACCATGAAGGGCAAGAAAATCCTGGAGAACTGATGCTGCAAGCTGACCACCCGGCCGCCGTGCCGGACACCGCCACGGAAGTGCCGGACCGGTTGCTGCACGACGTCGTCGATCGCACGCCGCTGCGCGACCGGCCGGCCCACGGCATCGCGGTGGGCATCCTGGCCGGCTTCGATGGCGACGGTACCGCGCTGGTCGATATCGCCGCCTTCGGCCTGACGGGCGTGCGCGCCCGCAGCGTCGCCGCGCTCGATGCAGCGCAGCTGGGCCAGCAGGTGGCCCTGGGTTTCGAGGCGGCGGACCCGGGCCGTCCCATCGTCCTGGGCCTGATGCTGGCAGCGCCGCCCGCAGCGCCAGCGCGCGCGCAGGCCGAAGCGCTGGTCGATGGCGAAAAAGTGGTGCTGACGGCCAGCCACGAGATCGAACTGCGCTGCGGCGAAGCGGCCATCGTGCTGTCGGCGGACGGGCGCGTCCAGATCCGCGGCACCTACATCACCAGCCATGCCAGCGCCACCCAGCGCATCCTCGGCGGCTCCGTCAACGTCAACTAGGCCGGGGAACGGGATGGAAATCATCGTCGGGTCCAAATTCCTGGCCGTGGATACCGCGTGTGTCCTCGATGCCACGGGACGCGAGCACCTGGTCGTCGTCGCCAAGAGCAGCTGGCAGATTCCCCAGCCGGGCCAGCGGCCCCGGCCACTGCCGCCGCAAGCCTTGCAGCACGCCGACGTGTTCCTGGGCGAACCGGGCGAAAGCCCGATGCTGTACGGCTCGGACATGGTGCGCTTCAAGCCGCGCTGCGACGTGCTGTTCCATGCCAGCGCGCATGCGCCCGATGGCGCGCCGTTCAAGGAGCTGGCCGTGGCATGGCAGGTGGGACCGCTGCGCAAGGGCTTGCGCGTCCACGGCCCACGCACCTGGCGCAAGCGCCTGGGCCTGTTCGGCCTGTCGGAAGCCGAGCCGGTCACCCAGATGCCGCTGCATTTCGGCATGGCCTTCGGCGGTACCCGCAGCTTCACGAAAGGGTCCGGCGCCAAGGCCCAGGTGCTGTGCGAGGCGCACCTGGCCAATCCGGCCGGACTGGGCTGGTTCGGCGCCAAGACCGACGAGGACGCCGTCGGCCAGCCGGCGCCGTGCCTGGAAGCCCTCGACGAGCCGGTGCGCAAACCGGGCGGCACGTATGCGCCGGTGGCGTTTTCCGCCGTTGCCCGTCACTGGCAACCGCGCCCTGCCTACGCCGGCACCTACGACGCGGCGTGGGAGCGCGACGTCTTTCCCTTCCTGCCGGACGACTTCGACGAGCAGTTCAACCAGTGCGCGCCGGCGGACCAGCAGATGCCCTATCCGGTGGGCGGCGAGCACGTGGTGCTCAAGCACATGATGGCCGGCCGGCCCTTCGTCCGGTTCCGGCTGCCCAGGCTGGATACCGTCACCGTGCGCATCCTGCGCGCCGATTACACGTCGGAAGAACCGGTGGCCGTGGCCGACACGCTGTATTTCGAGCCGGACCTGGACCGCTTTTCCGTCGTGTGGCGCGCCAGCGTGCCCATCAAGCGACGGCTGCAGGAATTCCTCACCGTCGCCGTCGGCCCCGTCAGCACCGAATGGTGGCACCGCAAGGCCATGGGCATCGACGGCTGCGACGGCTGCAGCGAGGCCCCCGACAGCAATGCCCTGGAGGCGCAACCGTGAGCGGATTGCCCGACCTGCATGTAAACGCGGCCGGCCTGTGCTGCTCGCTGGGTTATCACCTGGACGCGGCCGTCTGCGCGCTGCGCGCCAATATGGACCACTTCCGCGAGAGCGCGTTCTACAGCCAGGGCGGCGACCCGGTGCAGGTGGCGTCGCTGCCCGAGAAGGTGTACGGCGCCCAGCGCCTGCAACGGTGGGTCGAGCATGCCGTGCAGGATTGCCTGTCCACCATCGCCGACCCGGCCGCCCTGTTCGACGAGCGCCGCAGTGCCGTCGTGATCCTGGTGGCGGACGCCCAGCGCCCGTCCAGCGAGGGTGACGACCCGGCCGAAGCCGTGCGCGCCGCGCTGGAGCGCCTGGCCGCACGCTATGGGGTCGACGCCCCGGCGCCGGCCGCCTACGTCATCCGCCACGGCCGTGCCGGCCTGGTGGCCGGACTGCGCCAGGCCCGCGCCGCACTCGATGCCGGCAAGGCCCAGGTGCTGCTGGTGGGCGTCGACAGCCTGCTCAATGCCGCCGACATCAACTTCTACCTGCAGGAGGAGCGCCTGTTCGTGCCCGGCAATACGGACGGCTTCGTCCCCGGCGAGGCGGCCGCGGCACTGGTCCTCGGGGCTACGCCGGCCCCGACCGGCGGCATCCGCATTGCCGGGCTGGGCAGCGCCAACGAACGGGGCACCCTCGATGGCAGCGTACCGAACCGCAGCGAAGGACTGACAGCGGCGATCCGCGAGGCCTGCGCCGAGGCACAGGTGGCCCCGGGCCACCTGCAGTTCCGCCTGAGCGACCAGAACGGCGAGCACTTCTACACCCGCGACGCCACCAACGCCATCACGCGCGTCATGGCCGGCACCCGCCAGCCGGCCTTCCTGACCCTGGCCGACAAGCTGGGCGATATCGGCGCCGCCACCGGTCCGGCCATGCTGGCCTGGCTGTCGCGCGACCTGCACCACCCGCAGCGCCGTCCAGGGCACGCCGGACTGCTGCACCTGGCCAACGATGCCGGGCTGCGCAATGCCGTCGTCGTCCACGCACCGAAGGAATAAGCATGGAAACCTACGTCTACGCCAATGACAACGAGATCTGCTCGCGCGCGGCCGACGGCAAGTCGATGGTCGCGCCGGACCCGTGCTGGAGCCCGCCAGCCCCCAGCGCCGGCCCCGTCGTCATTCCCTACTCGAACACGGCCTACGCGAAGAACCTGAAGGAGGGCTCGGCCACGGTCTTCGTCTGCGGCACGCCGGTGGCGCTGCGCGACGTTTCCTACCTGGCCAACAGCACGGGCAACGAACCGGCCACGCGCAATTTCGCCATGGGCGTGTCCTCGCACACGATCACGGGCAAGGCCTATTTCACGGCATGGTCGCCGAACGTGAAAGTGGAAGGCCTGAACGTGTGCCGCCACATCGACCCGATGACCCACAACCACGCCTGAACCGACCATGCCGAGCGCCCCGAATACCCCGGTCACCTATTACATCGACAATGCCGATGTAAAGCGCGACTGCAAGCAGGATTTCCAGAAGATCGACAAGGCCTGCGAAAAGGAGACCGACCGCTCGCCGAAGAACAAGCACCCCGTACTGCGCAAGATGCTGGGCGACAAACCGGTGGCCGCGCTGGACAGGATGGCCACCAAGATCAAGGGCGGCAAGTTCCAGGACACGGCGGACACGGGCTGGATGTCGCATTGCGACGGCCTGTGGGTCAAGCCGTCCAGCAGCATCAATGAAGACCTGCTCGAATTCAACAGCATGTTGAAGGACATGTCGAAGGACGTCAGCAAGGCGGTCGAATCGCAGGTCAAGCCCCTGGTGGAAAAGGTCACGCAGGAGATCAAGGACAAGGCCATCGCCGAAGCCAAGGAAAAAGCCGTCAAGGCCGGCATCCGCGGCGGCGCGCGCTGGGGCGTCGGCCTGAGCGGCGCCGCCGTCGGCGGTGTCGGCGCCATCGTCACGGAAACCATCGCGACGGCCTGGAACATCTACGACTGGGGCAAGACCGGCTACCAGGCCGCCACGATGGGCGTCGAAGCCTACGGCGCCATCAAGGAAATCGGCACGGTCCTCAATATCGCCGAAACCGCCAGCCGCGAGCTGTCCGCCCTGGGCGACAACATCGCCAACAAGACCCCCACCGACCTGATGGCAGACGGCATGGGCGTACTGTCCCGCCTCGACCCTTGCACCCGCGCCCGGCGGTGCATGCTGGTGCCGTACAACAAAACTCAAACAGCGACGAGCCTGGGCGGCAGCGGGTGCTGCCCTGGACAGACGGGCCACCATGTGCTGCCGGATGAGATGACTAAGAACGGCAATTGCCCGGGTTATGTGCACGGGGACGCGCCTACGGTTTGTGTGGAGGGGGCTAACGGTAGTAATGGATCGCATGGGAGGATTCATCAGCAGATGAACACGCGGATCGAAGAACATGTACATGGTGTGTTCGGAAACCCAGACGCCATCAGCTATAACAAAGCTCGAGACTTGGGCATAAAGAGCTTACAAGCTACGTTTCGAGAGTCCAAATGCGACAGCAAATGCTTACGAGCCCAATTGGACGCTTACTATAAAACAAAATGTATAAAACCACTCCCACCGAGGGCGGGAGTTCCCCGAAAACGCGATGCCGAGGAATAACAGGAGGAACTATGTTGCAGTTAACGGAAGCTGAGTATCGAAAGCGTTTTGATGGGTTTAATATCACTGACTGTTCCATTTTAAAGAAAAACCATTACTATTTTATAAGCCGTGACATAACAGAATCTGAAAAAGCTGGCCCGACTGCAGAAGCTACGGTAACAAAACGTATGAGCTGGTTTATCCCCAATCAACAAGAGGGTGACCGCCTGAAGCATATGCGCTTCGCAGGCTATGGCACTCTGGAAATCGGGCCTAGCTTTGCCGGCGAGGAGCGTATGCTTTGCGTTTCAGTAGAAGGTTTAGTTACCGCAACAGGTGGTGGCGAGCCAAGTGAAGACGAGGACGCTATTCCGAAGTCGATAAATGGCCCACGTCGTGGTGCCATACGTCGACTGCGAACTGTCGGCGAAAACTTATACGTGGTGGGAGGTAGTCATACAGTCTGCGTCCGAAAAGGGAAAAATAATTGGGAATCCTTGTGTCTGAATTTACCGACGCCTACTGCCGCAGATGCCAACGATGTGGACCGCTCCGATAACATGGCATTCACCGACATAGACGGTTTCTCCGCTGAGGATTTGTATGTTATTGCTGGCGCCGGTCGTGTTTGGCACTTCAACGGCGAAAAATGGTCCGCAGTAGCATTTCCGTCGAATATGGACGTGTATTCCATCTGCTGTGCCGGAGACGGTTACGTCTACATCGGGGCACAATCCGGCAGCGTTTTCCGTGGACGTGATAACGAATGGACGCTTCTGGTACGAGAAATGCTCACGCTGCCTTTTAAAGACATTGTCTGGCATGCTGGCAAAGTGTGGCTTACCAGTGACTATGGCTTGTGGAACTTGATCGACGGAAAACTGGTCGAGGCAGATTTGCCCTCATCCGATATCAAGGTCTGCGCGGGCAATCTGTCAGTCCGTGATGGGGAAATGCTGATGGCGGGCACCCATGGCGCAGCCGTTCATGATGGAAAAGAATGGAAATTGATATTCCACCGCTTGCAGTTCCCATGACCGCGCTCACATGTGGTGTCGCTGAGACTATTGCTGTGACGATGGGGGGATAATCCATGTTCGGATTAACTGAAGAGGAATACCGAAAGCGATTTGATGGCTACATCGTCACCGATTGCGCGGTGCTGAAGCGCGGACATTACTATTTCGTCAGCCGCAACCTCGCAGAATCCGAACGTGCCGGCCCGACGGCGGAAGCGACTGTTACCAAACGTGTAACTTGGTGTTTAGCCGATACAACGCAAGATAGTCGTATTCAGGACATAGAGTTTGAGGGCTATCGTGAGATAGCCCCCTGATCCACCAGACACAGTCGATGCGGTATCCTTACGGATAGGAATACGACTGTGAATATGACTAGGAACAACCAAACCATCGAAGTAGTGACGGTGTCGGAGGAGCGGCGCCGTCGCTGGTCAGTGCAGGAAAAGGCTGCGCTGGTCAAGGAAACGTACGAGCCGGG
>NZ_WNKZ01000129.1 GCF_009720835.1 Pseudoduganella buxea | reverse complement strand
TCAGCGCGCCACGTTTGCCCGCATCGGGCCGGCCTTACCGGGTCTATCGCGACCTGAACGTACGCGACGGGGCCGGCGTCGGCGCGCCGCGGCTGGCGGTGGTACCGGCCGGCGCGCTGGTTACGCCGACGGGCGAGCGTGAGGGCGACTGGTGGCGCGTGCGCTATGGCGCCGCCCCCCAGCACACAGGCTGGGCCAGCAGCCTGTGGCTGCGCCAGGCCGGCGAGCCGTGACACCGATGACACAATTGCCATAACTTGGCGGCCCGTCATCGAAAGTTGTGCATTCGATCTCGCCGCCCGGCCGACCCCGCCGCAACTGCATGAATACGAGGGGAAATACCCTCCTGTTCGGGCTAAAGGTTGATTGCCAGCGAGCCGTAAAAGCGCGTAAAGTTCGTCTATCCCTTTCGTGGCGAACCAATGAACCAATGCCGTAACATCGATCACCCGCACTGCACCTTCTGGGTCGCGCCGGGTCAGCACGCCTGCGAAGGCGGCCACGCGCAGCCTGCCGCGCCCGCCGCCCCGACCGCGCAGCCGGCCAATTCGAGTTATGAGCTGCTGAGCGCCGTGCGCAACACCCGCGCGCCGCAAGCGAATGTGATGGAAGCGCCCGAGCCATCGACCCCACCCGCGTATGGCAAGCTGGCCACGCCGATGCGCGTGCGCCCGCAACTGCACATCAGCGGTTTCGATCCGCGCGCGGCCGGTGGCCGGCAGACCCTGAAGATGGAACTGCGCGGCATGCCGGCCGACTGCGCACCCCGCCTGGCGCTGCAGCTGACGTCCGAACTGATTCCGAACGGCGCCGTGCGCCAGCAGTTCGTGCGCTCGATCGACGGCGACTGGTGCCCCGTCTTCGTCGAGTTCTCGTCGCGCGACCGCGAACACGGTCAATACCAGATCACCACCCAGGTGCTGTCCCAGCACGCCGGCCAGGCCGCGCGCAAATGGGAATGCACTTTCGTCATCCTGGTGCCGCGCCTGGACGCGAGCCTGACGGAAATCCACCGGATATTCCTGTCGACCCACAAGAACGTGCGCGTGATGGCGGACGATGCGTCGATCGCCCGCGTGTCGGGCCAGGGCGGCCACAGCATGGATATCGACGTTACGGCCCGCAATGCCGGCATCGCCCACGTCGACCTGGGCGCCCCGCAGGGCAAGATCGACCTGGGCTTCTCGACGATCGCGTGGGACGAGGACCTGATTGAAATCGACATGCCGGCCGTGAAGCAGGCCCACCCGCATCCCAGCCGCGCCGCCAGCTTCGTCAACGCCGCGCCGGAAGCACTCGCGCAGCGCCACGTGCGCCTGTTCGCGCTGGACGAATGCGTGTTCGGCCGCTTCGAGCTGGTCGATCCGGAAGCGAACGCGCTGCTGCACCACTACACGCCGGACGGCATCGACAGTGCTGGCCTGACGCGCCGCCTGTCCGGCCGCCACGCCGTCATCCGCCGGGGCACGCAAGGCTTCGAGATCGAGGACGTGTCGCGCTACGGCATCCTGCTGGACGGCGTCTGGCCCGGCAAGCACAAGCCGGTGGCCCTGCGTCTTGGCATGCGCATCGAACTGTCGGCCAGCATCAAGGGTATCGCCGTGCTGGAAGTGACGGGCCTGATGCCGCACGGCGTGATCCTGCACCGCATCGACGAAGGCGCCCGCGCCGAATGCTTCGTCGTGCTGGCGCCCGACACGCACCCGGGCTTTCCACTGCGCCGCGTGCAGACGGCGCCCAGCGCCGCCGCGCTCCCCGTGCTGTTCCACCTCGATGGCGGCTTCTGGCACCTGGACGCCGTGACGGGCAAGGAAACGGCGCTGGCGCCCACCGTGCAGATGGAAAAGCTGGCGCGGGTGGCGCCGCACACGCGCTTCGCCAGCGACGCCTACCCGGAAAGCTGGATCATCCGCACCGGGGGCGTGGCGCTGGAGACGGAAACGGCCGCACCCGCGGCGGCCGAACAGGGCGCCTGAGCGACTGCCTTACAGATAGGTGCCGCCCGCCGGCTTCTTCGGCAGCGGAATGAATTCCGTTTCGCCCGGCACCGGGTCGAAACGCCGCGCCTCCCAGTCCTCGGCCGCCTGCAACAGGCGCTCTTTTGAGGACGACACGAAATTCCAGAACATGAACCGACGCCCGTCCAGCGGCGCGCCGCCGATGACGACGAAGCGGGCGTCGCTGTCGGCGCGCACGTTCTGCGTGCCGCTCGTGTCCAGCAGGGCCATCGTGTTCGGCACCAGCGGCGCGCCGTCCAGCGCCAGCGAACCCAGTACCGGATAGATCGCCGCCTCGGGCGGCAGGGCCGCCAAGGCCAGCTCCTGCCCCGCCGGCAGCACCACGTCCAGGTAGAAGGTCTCCATGAAGGTCGGCACGGGCGACGTCAAGCCGTAGGCGCTGCCGATCAGCACGCGCACCGTGGCGGCCCCCACGGTCACCTCGGGAATCGCGTCGGCCGGGGTGTGCGAGAAGCCCGGTGCATCCTCCTCGTTCGCCTTCGGCAGCGCGGCCCACAATTGCAGGCCGTGGGTGCGGTGCGGCTTGCCGGCCAGGTCCTGCGGGGTGCGCTCGGAATGGACGATGCCGCGCCCCGCCGTCATCCAGTTGATGGCGCCCGGCTCGATGCGCTGGAAGGTGCCGATGCTGTCGCGGTGGTCCATTGCCCCTTCGAACAGGTAAGTCACCGTGGCCAGGCCGATGTGCGGATGCGGGCGCACGTCGTGGTTGGCGTCCGGCTGCACGTCGATGGGACCGAAGTGGTCGAAGAAGATGAACGGGCCGACGGCCTGCTTGACGGCGGCGGGCAGGAAGCGGCGCACGATGAAGCCGCCGCCCAGGTCCTTGTCGTGCCCTTTCAGGAGTTGCGAGATCGTCATGGCCTCCTCCGTTACGCCAGCTGCGTCGTGACTTCCGTCGTCACGGCCGTCATCAGTTTATGAATCGGGCATTTCTGCGCCACGCCCAGCAGTTCCTCGCGCTGGGCGTCGGTCAGCTCGCCTGTCAGGTGCAGGGTGGCGGCCAGGCGGTACACGCCCTTGCGCTCCTCGCTGTCGTCGCGCTGCGTCGTCACCTGCACGTCGACGACGGGGATGTTCTTGCGGTTGGCGTACCACAGCACCGTCAGCGCCTTGCATGCCGACAGGGCGGAGTCGTACAGGTCGTGCGGCGACGGCCCGGCATCGAGGCCGCCCTCGGCCGGCGTAACGTCGGTGGAAATGATGTGGTTACGCACATGGACAATGTGGCGCATGGGCTGCGACAGGTCGCGGCGAACGGTGACGGGTGTGGACATGTGTTCCTCGGCGGGTGATTGTCAGGGCTTCAAGCTTGGCGCAATGTACACCTTTTGCCGGCGGCTGCCTATCGCCCCAAAGGGGAGGGTGGCGAACCGTACTTCGCATCTCCTTGTGTTCTGCTATCTTCCGCCTACCCATTCAACGCGCAGTACCAGCCGAGCCGGGAGAACCACCATGCACGGGAATTACCACGTCACGCTCGAGACGGAACCCCAACCGGAGGACATGCACGGCCTGGTGCAGGGCCTCACCGATTTCAACGCCGACCACGCGGGCGGCGAAACGCCCCGCTACCTCCTGATCACCATCAAGGACGAACCGGGCAAGCTGGCCGGCGGCCTGCTGGGCGCCACCTATCTGGGCTGGCTGCAGATCCAGGTCGTGTGGCTGACGGACCAGCTGCGGGGTGAAGGCTTCGGCAGCACGCTGCTGGCCATGGCCGAGCAGGAAGCCGTACAGCGCGGCTGCGCCGGCAGCTTCGTCGAAACGCTCAGCTTCCAGGCCCTGCCCTTCTACGAACGGGCCGGCTACGAAGTCTTCAGCCGCCTGCCAGATTTCCCCGCCGGCGGCGCGCGCTATGCGCTGACGAAGCGGTTGGCGGGCTGAGGTTCGCGCGGGCTGATCGCCCGCCCGATAGCCCGTGCGGGCCGGGTCAGCGGCACGTGATGACCGACAGGGAATGCCGGCGCCGCTTCGTGGCTGGATCGATGCCGTCCGGTTTGAACTTGACCGTGCATTCGTCCGTGCCGGCTGCAAGCTTGAACGCCTGGTAGATGTTGTCGCCGTAGTCGCACACGATCCACTTGTCCAGTGGCGGCAAGTCCGCCGGTTCGCCACCCGTCAGGGCAAAGCGGTTGATGACTGAACCGTCGCTGCGCTGATCCGTTTCACCGATCATCACGCCGCGATCCTCGATACGCCCCAACCACACGCGCGCATCCAGTGCTTGCAGGGTGCTGCCCGGCAGGTAAAAGCCGGTCCAGCCCTTTGACGCGCGTACTGTGACATCATCCGATGTCAGCTTGGCAGGGCACGCGAAAACATGGCTGGGGGGGGTAGGTCCTGCGGCCGCGTGACCCTGTACGGGAAGCGGCGCTACGGCGAATACCCACAACACGATTGCAATCGACTCGCTCTGCTTTGTCATTTTGCCTTCACCGTTGCTCTGTGCTCGATAACATACAATGCTTCGGCGTTATCGGACGGGCTGGGCCAGCTGCCGTTGGACCGCATCTGACCTCTACGAAAGACCGTGCGCCGGGAAACACGATTTTTTTCAGGGTTTCCCGGTTGCGGATTCCACTGGTCCATCAGGATGACGCCAACGATGGGGCAGCGCTTCAATTTCGGATCGTAAGCGCAGGCTGTGACTGCTCCTTCGTAGAGTGCAGCATGGCGATGGCCGCTGGTGGGATAGCGCCCATTGACGAACATGGCGACAGCCTTACCGGGTTCTATCTTTCCGCCCGCCTGCAACACCTCAATGACACGTTCGCCCGGCACCCAGGTGCTGGTATGACCCACTCGAGGCAAATAATGCTGCACGAGGCGGGCACACTCGCCCCCGCCGACCTTGCTGGATTTTTCGAGATCCGCCACGCCGCGATAAACGAAAGGCATCGTACGCTCCTTGGAAAACGGGAGCCTTGATCGTAAAAGCGGCGCGGGCACAGGCTGTTGATCTGGCCGTACTGATGGGCGTTGCCTATATGACGGATCGCAGGGGCTCAGGCGAAGCGCAAACGCTGGCATACTGCGCCCATTGTCAACGCTCCGGAGTCCCCATGAACAACTGGCTGTTCCTTGCCATCGCCATCATTTCAGAAACCATCGCCACCTCGGCATTGAAAGCCAGCGAAGGCTTTTCCAGGGCATTGCCGTCGACCGTCGTCGTGGTGGGCTATGGCATAGCCTTCTATTTCCTGTCGCTGACGTTGCGCACCATTCCCGTCGGCGTGGCCTATGCCGTCTGGTCGGGCGCGGGGATCGTGCTGATCGCGCTGGCGGGCTGGCTGGTGTATGGCCAGAAGCTGGACCTGCCGGCGCTGGTGGGCATGGGATTGATCATCGCCGGCGTCATCGTCATGAACGTGTTCTCGAAAACCACCGGCCACTGAGCGGGAGCTTGCCCAGGGCACTCAGCCGAGCCGGCGCGCCACGCGCAGGCCGACCACGTCGTTCGACAGGAAGGCCGAGTAGCCGTTGCGCACGGCCGAGCGCAGGTAGCGTGGCTGGTACAGCCAGGCGCCGCCCCGCAGCACGCGGCGCGACGGGTCCCCGCCCTGCTCCCACACGCTGCCGTCCGTGGGCGCGCCCACGTAGTTGTCATGCACGGGGTCCTGCACCCATTCCCACACATTGCCATGCATGTCGTACAGGCCCCACGGATTGGGCGGAAAGCTGCCGACCTTGGTGGTGCCGCCACGTGCCTCGCCCTTGACGCCGGCACCGTAGGTGAAATTGCCGTCGTAGTTGGCCTGCTCGGTGGCGATCTCGGCGCCGAAGCTGAAGGCCGTCTTGGTGCCGGCGCGGCAGGCATATTCCCATTCTGCTTCGCTCGGCAGCCGGTACACCTGGCCCGTCATCACGGACAGCCAGTTGACGTAATCCTGGGCGTCGTACCAGCTGATGCCGACGACGGGATGCTCGTCCGTCTGCGGAAAACCGGGATTGGACCAGTCGAAGTCCAGTTTCGGCTCCCAGCCGGTGGCGCGCACGAACCTGCGCCACTGCCCCACCGTGACAGGATGCCGGCCCAGCGCGAACGAGTGCTCGATGCCGACCCAGTGCGGCGGCTTCTCCCGTTCCAGCCAGGCCCGCTGGGCACCCGCCTTCAGCGCCACCGTGTGCTCGTAGTCGTGGGCGCCCATCTCGAAGCGGCCCGTCGGGATCAGCACCAGGTCCGGCCCCGTGCCGCTGCCGTCGATGAAGGCGTCGCGCAGCACGCCGCTGGCATCGGCGACGGGGCTGGCGGCTGTCGGCAGTTGCGCCGCCAGCTCCGCCGCGTGGCGCGCGGCCTGCTCGCGCCGGTGCCGTTCCTGCTCGGCGCGATAGGCTGCTTCGGCCTTGGCCAGGGCCGCCTTGCGCTGCTTTTCCTCTTCCAGCTGGCGCGCCTTCAGCGCATCGGCCTCACGCCGGGCCAGCAGTTGCTGGCGCAGGCGCTCCTTGCGTTCGGCCGCCTGCGCCTCCGCTTCCAGCCGGCGCTGCTTTTCCAGCGCCCGCCGCACCTGGTCCTGCTTCAGCTTTTCCAGCGCGATCGCCCGGGCCTGCGCCTGCACCTGGGCCTTGCGCGCGGCCAGCTCCATCTGCCGCTGCAGTTCGAGCCGGCGCTGCTCCTCGGCTTCCAGAGCACGCTGGCGTTCCAGCACACGGGGATCGGCTTCGACGACCGGCGGCGCGGCCACGGCAGGCTCGCGCACCTCCGGCCCGCGAGGGGCCTGCGCGACCCTTTCGGCCTGGCGGGCCGCATCGGCCGCCTGGGCCGCGTCCTCGCGCCGACGCTGCTCGGCCGCGCGTTCTTCCTCGATCTGCCCCGGCGTCGGACCAGCGGCACGCTCAAGGGCGTCGAGCAATGCCGCCACCGACTCGGGGCGCTCCTCGTGGTCGAAGGCGAATCCGGCCTGCAGCACGCGCCACTGCGCTTCGTTCAGGCCAGGCGGCGCCACCGGCTGGATCTGGGCCGAGCGCATTTCGTCGAATGGCAGCGCGCCGGCCAGCATCTGGTAAATCATCACGGCCACGGCGTAGACGTCCAGGCGGGGCGATGGCTGGCCCTGGTGCGTGCCCGCCTCCGGCGCCCGGTAGCCAGCCGTGCCGGCATTGGGGGTGCGCGTGTCGAAGCGGCGGGCCGGCGCCGATCCGCCCGGCGTGCTGGCCGCGTCGCGGGCGCGCGCGGCAATGCCGAAGTCGAGCAGCTTGATCTCGCCCAGCGCCGTCAGGAACACGTTGCCCGGCTTGAGGTCGCGGTGCACCAGCCGGTGCTTGTCCCACGCATACTGCAAGGCTTCCGCCACGGGGCGCAGGATGCGGTAGGCGTCGGCCACGGTGCCCTGGCCCTGGCGTGCCAGCCAGGCGTCGAGGTCCTCGCCATCCAGGCATTCCATGATGATGAAGTAGCTGGCCGTGGCCGGGTCCTGGGCCCACTCGTAGACGCGCACGATATTGTCGTGGGCCAGCCGGCGTGCCTGGGTCGCTTCCTCGATCAGGAGGCGCGCGTGCACTGGGCTTTGCGTCAACTGCGGCGGCAGGATCTTGACGGCGACGTTCTCGCTGTGGCCCAGCTCCGCGTGCGTGGCCAGGTCGGTGGCCTGCCATACCTGGCCCATGCCGCCCATGCCCAGCAGCCGCTCGAGCCGGTAGCGGCGGTGCTGGGGACCGATCTCCTGGCCCGCCATCAGCCCCAGTTCCGTGCCCTGGCGGGGCGGCAGCGGCGGCGCCGAACCGCCCGGCGGCGCGTATTCCGCGTCCAGGATGGCGTTCTTGCGGCGGTCGAACTCCGCCAGGCTCAGGAGCCCGTCCTCGTGCAGCGAGCGCAGTTCGCGGATCTTTTCCCTTGCTGTCTGCATCGCGTCCTTACGGCTGCAGCGGCACGCCGCACTCCGCGCAGAACTTCGCGTCCGGCCGGTCCTTCGGCACCGGGTGGCCATTGCCGCAGGTGCGCGGCACGGGGGCGGCATTCGGTGCGTGGTGGTGATGCACGGGCGCGCCCGCCTGCGCCACGCCGATGCCCAGCTGCGACTGCGCCGCCAGCGCGTTGGCGTGGGTGGCGTTCTGCAGCTTCAGCAGCTCCAGCTGGTGCTGGCGGTCCTTGTCCTGCTGGGCGTCCGTGCGGCTGCGTTCGTCGCTGACGCCCTGCTGGGCCAGCCGCAGCGCGTCCAGCTGGCTGATGCTGTTTTCCGCCGCCACCACGCCGGCCAGGGCCTGCAACTGCTCGGCACTCATGCCGGCATGGGCCTGCGTCTTCATCAGCTGGGCCAGGGCCTGGGCATTCGGCGTATCGGTCAACGCGATCTTGCCCGTGTCGGACAAGGTGCCGACGGCCTGGATACGCTCGATCTCGATGCGGGCCAGTTCGGCCGCGTGGTCCTGCTGGGCCGCCAGGGTGTCGTATTCGCCTTTCCAACGGGCGAAGCGTTCGTCGCGCTCGTGTTCCATGCGACGCAGTTCCTGCTGCCACTGGGCCTCCTGCTCGCGCAGCTTCAGGGCCAGGCGCGCTTCCTCGGCTTCAATGGCCAGCGCGCCCTGCTGGCGCTGCTGCATGCCGTCGGCCTCGATGGTGCGCAGCAGCTTCTCGTGCTGGGCCAGCGCGTCGGCGCCGGCGCCGCTGCGGCGCAACTCGTCCAGCCGCGCGGCGATCTCCGCCACCTGCACCTGGCCGCCAGCCTCCTTGGCCGCCTCGCCCCGCGCCAGCTCGCGCTTCCTGGCGATGTGCAGTTCCTCTTCCCATTCCTGCACGCGCTCGGCTTCGCGTCGCCGCGCGGCATTGGCCAACGCCACGCCCTGGAAGCGGGCCGCGTGGTGTTCCGCCTCGATCTGGGCCTCGCGCTGCTGGGCATCGCGCTCGGCCTGCTGCAGGCGGCGGGTCTGGGCCCGGCGCGCCGTTTCGTCCTCGATGGCCAGCGCCTGTTCCATCTGGTTGCGGATCTGCTGCAGGTGCAGCTGGTGCGTGAAGCGCTGGCGCGCCAGCGCCCTTTCCTCGACGGCCGCCTGCTGCGCCATTTCCAGCTCGGTGCGCAGACGGATCTGGGCCAACCGGCGCACGTGCTCCCACTCGGCCGCCTCGCCGGTGCGCAGCGACGATTTCTTCGCCAGCTCGTGTTCCAGCTCGGCCGCCACGGCGCCGGCCCCACGGTCGAAAGCCTGCTTGCGCGATTCCGATTCGGCGATGCGGGCATACAGGTCGATCTCGCGTGCCCGCACGGCCTGCAGGCGCTCGGACTGGCGCAGCGCCAGTTCGGCCTTGTCGACGGTGGCATCCTGGCGCAGCTCGGCGCGGCGGTAGTCGCTGCGCGCCTTCTGTTCCTCGCGCCAGATGGCCTGCCATTCCTCCTCGTCGTACAGCTGGTCGAGCTGCTTGACGTGCTCCAGCTGCACATGGCGCTCGTCCGTGACGAGCCACAGGCTGCCGATACGTTCGCGGTTGGCGTCGAACTTGTCGTGGCGCAGCGCCAGGGTCTCGACCTGCACGGCGGCCAGGCCGAAGTCGGCCAGCCGCAGCTTCAGGGCTGCCTGCAGCCGCTCGTCCAGTTGCAGGCGCAAGTCCGGATTGGCGTTCATCTCGCGCAGCGAGCGGGCGCCGACGAACTCGAATGCCACCTGGCGCACCAACGGCGCCAGCAGCTCGTGCAGGTGCTGCGTGGTGACGGTGCCGGGCGCCGTCATGAAGTGGCGGGCGAAGGCCGGCACCTGCTCGACCTTGATGCCGACGGTGAAGCGGGCGGCGATTTTCAGGTGTTCGGCCGTGGCCAGGTCGGAAAAGGAGAACTCGACGGGCAGCGGCGTGGTGCGGGTGATGAGGATTTCCCCGTGCTGGTCGCGCAGCAGGTTGTTCAGGCGCTGGAAGAAGCCTTCCAGTTCGTACTCGCCCTGGGCCACCTCGGTGGCCTGCTCGCCTTGCAGGATGTAGGCGCGCGTGGTGGCGGGCACGCGCAGCGTCTTCGTGAAGATGCCGGACAGTTCGCGCACGCCGAAGTAGACGGCGAGTTCGTCGGCCGCGGGCACCCAGCGGTTTTCCTGCAATACCGGTTCGCTCCGCGGTGCGCCCAGCGACAGGCCGCAGCCGCCGCAATAGCCATCGGCACCACCGCTGCGCTGCCCGCAGCGGGGGCAGCGGGCGCCACCGGCACCAAACATCTTGAACATGTCAGACTCCTTGCTTTTTTGACCATGGGCTGCCCTGCGATTTTAACAGGCGTGGGGCAGCCCTCCCTTCGCACGATTCACATCAGGCCGATCCGGGCAATGCACGCCAGCGACGCGCCCCGGGCGCGCAGCGCCGTCTCGTAACCGGCCGGCAGCTGCTCGTGCCACGCCGCCGGCACCAGTACCCGGTCGCCCTGGGCTGCTTCCCGCAATATCAGCTCGGCCTTGGCGGTGCAGCCCTCGACGGTGGCGACGGTGCCCGCATGCCACGCGGTGGAAGTACCCGTCGCCACCAGGCGCCCGCGCGGGACGAATTCGCGTCCCCGCGCCAGCCGGTCCGCCATCACCAGCGCCAGCTGGTAGGAGTCGCCCTGGAAGCGGGTTTCCGAAAACCGCACGACGCTGCGCCAGCGCCCCAGGCCGCGCCCATCGAAGTGGCGCGCGCCGGCCAGCGCCGCGCGCACGGCCTGCTGCAGCACGGCGTCCGCGCCCGGCACGGCGATGGTGTCCTCCTCCTCCAGCCCGGGGGCATCGAGGGGAAACACGCTGACCTCGACCCAGCCCAGCGTGTCGTTGATGCCGCCGCTGTGCAGGGGGAACCAGGTCCGCACGGCCGACACGGCGGCGGCGGGGTCGGCATGGCCCGTCAGCGCGCCCAGGTGCGGCAGCTGTCCGCCGCCCAGCACGACCTTGCCCTCGGTATCAGGAGCCGCCCCATCGTGGCCGTCGACGCGGCCCAGTTGCCAGGCGTCCGACCAGCCCAGCGCCAGCGGCACCGTCGGGCAGTGCCAGACGCCCCGCACCAGCCGGTCCGCCAGCACGGCGGCCAGCTCCCAGTCCCGTTCCTGCGGCGCCGGCACGGCGTCAATGCTGAGCACGACCTGGTCGCGGCTGTCGAAACGGTGCTCGGTCAGCCGTGCCAGGCGCACCACCTCGGCCATCCGCTCGCCCATTTGCGGCGCTCCGGGCACGGCGCATTTGACGTCGGCCCGGTTGGCGCGGGGGCGCCGCGTGGCCGTCAAGGTGGCGATGCGCCCGTCGGCCAGCAGGGTGCGGCAGCTTGCCGCCGCCGGCGGTGGAATATGGTTCATCAGGTCGGCTCGCGTCGTTCGGGGCGGTCCCGCGGGTCGGCGCGGCGCGCCGCCACATGGCATTCCAGGTTGGCGACGATGCGATCGAGCTCGTCGCCCAGGGCGGCGAAGCCGGACCCTCTCATTGCGGCCAGCACACGCCACCCTTCGTCCAGCGCCGCGACGGCGGCGATGCTGGACGACGTGCGCAGGTGCTGGCCGGCAGCGTGCAGCGCCTGCCCGGGGGCCGCCAGCGCCAGGGAAGGCATCGTGTCGACCTGTACCGACACCAGCGCCAGGCGTTGCAGCAGGTCCCGGTGGGCGGCAAACGCCCCATCCGGCAGGGGCAGCCCGCGCAACCGGGCCGCCAGCGCGGGCAGCTCCAGGAACAGGCGGCGCAGCGCGGCGGCATCGTCCGGCTGCGCTACCGGCGCCGGCGCGGCGGGCGAAACGACTTCCGGTTCCGCCACGACGAGTGCCACCTGTGACAGCGCCCGCGCCCGCAGCAGCGCGGCGAAATCGACAGTCTCCCCCAGGTCGACGGGCAAACAGTCCGTGACGATGAGGCCAAAGCGGGTGTACAGCAGTTCGTTGACGCCGGCGCGGAAGGCGTGCCACTCGTCGACCGCCGTGCAGGGCGGCAGTTCCAGGGTGCCGCCTTCGAGGGCCCCGCGCAGGGCGCCCTGCAGCAGGGCCGCGAAGGCCGGCAAGGGCACGGCGTGGGTGCCCGCCGTCACTTCGCTGGACAGGAACAGCTCGAAGCGGTGCTGCTCGCGCGACGCGTCGTCCGCGACGATGACGCATTCGATGCGCAGCCCGGCCTCCGGGGCCGCGGCAAAGGGCGCCACTTCGATGGCATACGGGCCGGGATGCCAGCACCACGCCGCCTCGCCCTTGCCGGGCATGACGGTGGCGCCGGTGGCGCGGCGCGTGCGGCCGTCCGCCCCGACGATGAGGACGGCCATGCCGGCAGGTGGCGCCA
>NZ_WNKZ01000128.1 GCF_009720835.1 Pseudoduganella buxea | reverse complement strand
GCACCCCGCTGGTGCTGCTGCCGCGCCGCCAGCTGGCGCTGTGGCACGCGCTGCCGGCCGTGGCGGGCGAAGTGGAAGTTTCGTCGCGCGCGGCCCGCGTGCTGGCGGCGCTGCGCGAACACGGCGCCATGTTCTTCGACGAGCTGTCGCACGATGCCCGCCTGCTGGGCGCGGAACTGGAAGACACCTTGGGCGAGCTGGTGGCCACCGGCCTGGTGAACGCGGACAGCTATGCCGGCCTGCGCGCCATGCTGGTGCCGGCCAACAAGCGCAACACGATGGACCGGCGGCGCCGGCGCGGCGGCGGCCCGACGATGGAGGAAGCGGGACGCTGGGCCCTGGTGCGGCGCGCGGATGGCGTGACGATCCGCGAACGGGGCGCTGTCGACGACGCCCCCGCGTCCGTTGCCGCATCCACGATGCCGGCACGTCGCCCACGCACGGAGCCGGCCACGCTGGAGCATATCGCCATGACCCTGCTGCGCCGCTACGGCGTGATGTTCTGGCACCTGCTGGCGCGCGAGGCGTCGTGGCTGCCGGCCTGGCGCGAGCTGCTGCCCGTGTATCACCGGCTGGAGGCGCGCGGCGAGATCCGGGGCGGGCGCTTCGTGGCGGGCCTTTCAGGCGAGCAGTTCGCGCTGCCCGAAGCCATCCCGCTGCTGCGCGACATGCGACGCCGCCCGCACGACGGCACGATGGTGGCCGTCTCCGGCGTCGATCCGCTGAACCTGTGCGGCACCCTGCTGCCCGGCGACAAGGTGCCCGCGCTGGCCGGCAACCGGGTGCTGTTCCGCGACGGCGTGGCGGTGGCCACCCTGGTGGCGGGGAAGTTTCACTACCTGCACACGCCGACGCCGGCCGAACGGGAAATCCTCCGGGCCCGGCTGGTGGACCAGCGCTGACGCCCGATTCCCTTCAGCGCGTCAGCGCGGGGCGATCCCAGCCAGGATGGCGTACAGCTTCTTGATGTCGACCGGTTTCACCAGGTGGTGGTCGAACCCGGCCGCCGCCGTCTGCACCCGGTCCTGCTCGCGCCCGTAGCCGGTAATGGCCACCAGCACGGCGTCGCGGGTGGCCGGGTCGGCCCGCAGGCGCCGCGCCAGCTCGTTGCCGTCGATGTCGGGCAGGCCGATATCGAGCAGGAACACGTCCGACACCGCCCGCGCCTCGTGCGCCAGGGCCGCGCGCGCGCCGTGCTGGACGACGACATCGTGGCCGATGGCGCCCAGCAGCATGGCCAGCATCGACGCGGCGTCCGCATTGTCGTCGACCACCATGATGCGCAAGCCGGCTGGCGCCGTCCCTGTCGCCGGCATGGGGGCGGCCGCGCCCGCGACAGGGGCCTGGTCCGGGGCCAGGCGCGGCAGGCAGATCGTAAACGTGCTGCCCTGGGCCGGGCCGGGGCTGGCGCAGGAGACGGTGCCGCCATGCAGCCCCACCAGGCTCTTGACGAGGGCAAGGCCCAGGCCCAGGCCGCCGAGCGAGCGGTCGGCCGCCCGCTCGGCCTGGCTGAACAGGTCGAAGGCACGCTCGACCAGGTCCGGCGCCATGCCGATGCCGTCGTCGGCGACGTAGATCAGCACATGGCCGTCCCGCACCGCCGTCTGCAGCGAGATGTGGCCGCCTTCCGGCGTGTACTTGGCGGCGTTGTTGAGCAGGTTGGCCAGCACCTGCACCAGCCGCTTCTTGTCGCCCGACACCCATGGCGCATCGGGCGCCAGTTCCAGTCGCAGGCGGTGGTGCCGCGCCCGCATCAGGGGCGTGACCTGCTCGACGGCATCGTTGACGATGTGGCGGATGTCCAGGCATTGCATCTGCAGCTGCACCAGGCCGCGCGTGACGCGCGACACGTCGAGCAGGTCGTCCACCAGGCTCGTCATGTGCCGCACCTGGCGGCTGATGATCTGGCTGGTCTGGCGCACCCGTTCCTCGTCCAGCCGGGCCACCTGCAGCAGCTCGGCGGCCGCGCCGATGGGCGCCAGCGGGTTACGCAGCTCGTGCGCCAGCATGGCGAGGAATTCGTCCTTGCGCCGGTCCGCCAGGGTCAGCTGCTCCTGGGCCGCGCGCCGCGCCGTCACGTCGCGGAAGAAGAAGGCGATGCCGCCATCGAAGGCGCGGTGGGTGCGGATCTCGCTCCAGGCGCTCGTACCGTCTGGCAGGGTGTGGGCGATCTCGACGATTTCGGTCCTGCCCGTTGCCATCACGCGGCGGTAGACCTGCTCCGTGCTGGTGCCACGCAGCTCGGGCCACACGTCCCAGTGGTTGCGCCCGATTACGTCGGCGGCGCTGCGCTGGGTCAGCCGCAGCCCCGCGGCATTCATGCGCAGGATGGTCCAGTGGCGGTCCAGCACGGCGAAGCCCTCGTCCATGCTGTCGAAAATGGTCTGGCTCTGGTCGCGCTCCGTGCGCAGCGCCGCCTGGGCCTGTACCGCCTCGACGGCTGAACGGGTACGTTCGGCCACTTCCTCCACCAGCCGCAGCTCCCTGTCCTGCCACACCCGGGAGGCGGCGTTCTGGATCGTCAACACCACCTGCAGCTTGCCGGCCTTGACGTAGGGCACCAGAAGGTCGGCGCGGATGCCGACCGCGGCATACGAGTGCGCATGCGCGGCGGTACGAGGGTCCCGCGCGACATCGTGGTTGACGACGGTGGTGCCGCCCCGCAACGCGGCGATCATGTCCGGGCCGAAGTCGTCAAGGATCTTGGTCGTGCCGGCCACGCTGGCAACACCGTCCGCCGTCCAGTCGCGCCGGATGAAGGCAGTACCGCCGTCGTCGTCGATTTCCGCGTACAGCACGCGCGACGTGTCCAGTTTGCGGCCCAGCAGCTCGCAGGCGGCCGCCGTCACGTCGTCGGCATTGGCCAGCTGGCGCATGCGGTCCGCCAGCGCCAGCAGGAAGGCCTGGCTTTCCCGCACTTCCTCCAGCTGCTGGATTTTTTCCTGCAAGGCGCCGTTGGCCTCGTGCGCGCCCGTGACATCGTGGCCTTGCACGAAGATGCCGGTGACGCGTCCGTCATCGCCGACGATGGGCTGATACAGCAGGTCGACATAACGGTCCTGCAAGGCGCCGCCGGGCTGGCGCTGCAGCGACACCCTCGCTTCGCGCTGCACCACCGGTTCGCCGCTGCTGAACGCATGATCGAGCAGTTCGCGAAAGCCCTGCCCGGCCATTTCCGGCAAGGCTTCCAGCGCCGGCTTGCCGATGATGTCGCGGTAGCCCACCAGCTGGTAATACGCGTCGTTGACCATTTCGAAGCGGTGGTCGGCGCCGTGCAGCACGGCAATGAAGCCCGGCGCCTGGTTGAAGAGGATCTGCATCTGGCTGCGTTCCGCGTTCAGGATGCGCGTCATCGCTTCGTGCATGCGCGACGGGTTCAGCTGGGGAATATCGGGCACCGCGTCGGCGCCCTGGCGCAAGTAATATTTCCTGCTCTGCGCGTCGAAGCGGTACAGGTCGGTGACGTCGATGGCATTCTGGGCCACGAAGGCCACCTCCCCCGCCTCGTCGAACACCGGGGTGTGAATGGCACTCCAGTAGCGCTCGTCGAACACGGTGCCGTCCGGCGTGACGCGCGGCACGGCGTAGCGCAGCAGCGCGCTCGTATGGGGCTTGCGCGTGGCGATGGCCAGCTCGATCGACACCCGCACCTCGCCCAGGTTGGTCGAATCCGGATCGGCCTCGTTCGACGGGAAGGCATCGAAAACATGCCGGCCGACGATTTCGTCGGCGGTCCGTCCCGTCGCGTGCAGGTAGGCCGGGTTGGCGCCGATGATGACGAACTGCGTGTCGATCAGCAGGTAAGGGTAAGGCGAAGCGTCGAACAACGCCGAAAAGTCCGGTCGGGTAGGCATTGCCCATTTTTACACACTAGTGACAATGGCGGCGGTACAGTGCGCCCTGTCATCGTGCTGTTCGCCCCGCTATACACGGTCGCGGTCACTTTGCCAGGCAGCTCGCAGCGCTGCCTGACGGAACGACGGGGCCGGCGCGCGTCAGGTGGGTGCGCCGCTGATCCCCGGTCGCGGCTGCCCGCTGACCGCCGGCTCGCTCGGGTCACGCTGCAGCAAACCCCGGTACAGCACACCGGCCAGTGCGCCGCCCAGCAGTGGTGCCAGCCAGAACAGCCACAGTTGCGCCAGCGCCCAGCCGCCGACGAACAGGGCCGGTCCGGTGCTGCGGGCCGGATTGACGGAGCGCCGACAGCAGCGAACAGGCGCCCGGCGAATGGCCGTAGCCGTTGGCGGCAAAGCCGGCCTGCACGTCGAAACCGGCCTTGCCGCTGGCGATCAGCTGCAGCACGCCCGCTTTCGCCGCGGCCCCGGCGCGACTGTGGCAATTGACGATCATGCCAGAATCGCTTACACGGAGCTGTACCCGGACGAGTCCCAGGACAGCGCCCGCCGCGTTCTCGCCAACGCTCACGCCTGCTACTGCTCGCTCGGTGCCAGGCCCAAACGACTACTGAGTGATAACGGGTCAGCCTTCCGCGCAAGAAGCCTTAGTCGAGCGGGCGCAAGCCTGGAGCTGAAACACGGCTTTACCGAGCCGTATCGCCCTCAGACGAACGGCAAGGCTGAACGCTTCATCCAATCGGCGCTACGCGAATGGGCCTACGGCTTCATTTACAAGACATCAAGCGAGCGAGCCATCATGCTGCGCGACTGGAGCCATCACTACAACTGGCATCGACCACATCAGGAATCGGTGGCAAGACGTCAATGTCCAGGCTCTCAACCGACCGAAACAAGCTCTTGCAACTTCACAGCTAGCGCCGCCGGTCGGCCGCTGCCAGCCCGTAGGCGCGCAGCGGCGCGCAAGTGCCGGCGGCGGCGCGGCCGTGGCGGTAGGCAGCGACGCAGTCGGCGTTGGCCAGCGTCGCGACGCGCTCGGCCGGCGGCAGCGCCGCCAGCACCGTGTTGCTGGCCAGCGCGGCGCGGTACAGCGCTTCGACACTGGCCAGGTCCTGGTCGAGATGGCGGGCCCGGTCCTTGCGATGCGCGCGCAGCTGGCCGAGATAGCGCACCAGCGTGCCGGCGTAGGCGTTCAGCGCCGCCGGGCTGGGGTACAGCACGGCGCTGAGGCCATAGCCCTTGACGGCGCTGCCCAGATCGCCGCGACGCGCTTCGGCGGCACCGAAAAGGGCAGCCTCGTCGGCGCGCTGCCGGTCCACCGTGGCCGCATGTTGCCGCAGCCATGCCGCCACCTGGTCCGGCTGCTCCAGCTGCTGCTGGGTAAGCGGGCGCACCCTGGCCGGCGCGGCCTGCCCCGACAGCGCCCATGCCACGCTACTTGCGCACAATAAGAGTGCCAACCGTCCGGCCATCATTGCTCCTGCATCGGATAAGGTACTCATACACCGCCGTCCAGTCGGGCGGATCGACCGTGACACAGCCGGCGCTGATCATGCCGGTGTGCAGATAGCGGTCTCGCCCCAGCAGGCCGCCGACGGCGTCGCCGTTGCCGAGGAAGAACCAGCTTTTCGCATACTTTGAATCCGTCATATAACCCCTGCCGCCCTGGTGGGGAAAGTCCGGTATCTGGATCGGATGGCTGCCGTCCGGAATTTCGTTGTGCGGCGCGGTGATGGCATGCAGTTTCCGCTCGCCGCAAAGTAGAACGCCTTTGCTCTTCTCGAATACCAGCCGCGCGGCCTTGCGCAGTGGGACCGGCCCAGGTGTCAGGTTACCCGCCGTGACGGAGGCGGGCTTTCCCTTTTGCACGCCTTCCAGCACCATGAAGTGATCGCGGCCCGCCGACGATCCATCGACCGCCACCTGCAGATACTCGGGAACCGAAACAATCTCCCCGCCCGGTTCCAGTTTGATTCTGAGCCAGCCATCGCTCCCGCCGATAATGTGACGGACCTTGTTCATATTCCTCCTTGACCGGCCCGCACCGCCATCCCGCGCGTGCCAGGGCCATGCCGCCGCACAGGTGTTCCGCAATGCGGAGGATAGCCGAATATTTGCAAATATGCTATTTTATCGCCTTAGACGCCGCGCCCGCCGGCATCCGCGCAGTTCGCTGCGCACCACTTCTTTCCGGGCGCCCGAACCAACTGCCTTCGATTGAATGGGGATCCGGATGAACCTGATGGACCTGGTCATGAATCGCCAGCACAAGCGCTTGCTGCAGCTTTCATTTCCGAACGAGGATGGCCCGCCTGGTGAATTGCTGGTGAACCGGCTGGAAGCGTCCGAAGGCATGTCCTGTCCATTTGAATTCACCGTCGAACTGCTGGCCGATAATCCCTGCATCGAATTGAAGGACATGCAGGGTTAACTGCTTTGTATTCAAATGGTACGCGGCGATGGCAGCCTGCGCTATTTTACCGGGGTCGTATACAGTTTCTGCCTGCGGACCGTAGACGGCGGCATGTCGTATTATGTGGCGACGCTGGGCCCGTGGTTCCGTTATCTTTCGCTACGGGACGACAACTATATTTTCCACAACACCAATATATACGACCAGACCGCCAGCATATTCGGCGACTATGACGGCCTGCCGAGATGGGAATGGCGCGTTGCCGGTGCCCGCGACATCCTGACCGACTGCACCCAGTTCGCCGAAAGCGACAGCAATTTCCTGGAACGGCGCTGGCATGCCAGCGGCATCTTCTATTGGTACGAGCACGATGCGACGGGGCATACGCTGGTGCTGTCCGACGACTCCACCATCGCGGCGCCCATCGACGGCGATCCGGAAGTGCCGTTCCAGCGCCATGCCGGCGCCGTCCAGGAGGACGGGCTGGGCGAATGGTCGCCGGTGCGCCAGCTGGTGCCCGGCCGCGTCACCTTGGGCTCGTTCAACTTCAAGGCGCCCCGCCCCGTGCTGACGGACATCAACACGCTGAACCGGCAGGGCGACGTGCTGGCCATCGAATCCTACGAATACGTGGGCACCTATGGCTTCAGCAATGGCGAGACGGGCCATCGCCGCGCCCGGTTGCGCATGGAAGAGATGGAAGTGGCCGGCAAGCAGTTCGAAGGCGTGGGCAACAACCGGCAGGTGGCGCCGGGCCGCTGGTTCCGCCTGACGGGCCACTTCGATGCCAGCGCCAACGGCGACGATGCGCAGGCACGCGAATTCCTCGTGACCCACGTGACGCACAGCGCGTCGAACAACTATCACCTAAACGTCGCGACGGAATCGCAGTACGACAACCGCCTGCTGTGCATTCGCAAGATCATCCCCTACCGCGCACCCCGTGGCCGCCATTTCGTCGACACCCGCATCCATGGCATCCAGAGCGCCATCGTGGTCGGCCCGGCGGGCGAGGAAATCCACACGGACGAATATGGCCGCGTGCGGGTGCAGTTTCATTGGGACCGCACCGGCACGGGCGACGAGAAGAGTTCGGCATGGATCCGCGTCGCCACGCCGTGGGCCGGGTCCAACTTCGGCATGACGTCGATTCCGCGCATCGGCACCGAAGTGCTGGTGCAGTTCCTCGACGGCAATCCGGACCGCCCCATCATCACCGGCATGGTGCCCAACGCCGACACTTTGCCGCCGTGGAGCCTGCCCGCGAACAAGACCCAGAGCGGCCTGCTGACGCGCTCCACGCCCGGCGGCAGCTACGACAACGCCAATGCCATCCGCTTCGAGGACAAGAAGGGCGCGGAGCAGCTGTGGCTGCACGCCGAGAAGGACCAGCTCACGGAAGTGGAGAACGACGAGGACAAGTGGGTCGGCAACGACCGCCGCAAGACCATCGACCGCGACGAGACCAGCCACATCAAGCGCAACCGCACCGAAACGGTCGACCACAACGAAACCATCAGCATCGGCGACGACCGCACCGAGGATGTCGGCAAGAACGAGTCGATCACGATCGGCGGGAACCGCAGCAAGTCGGTGGGCCGCAACGAAAAGGACACGATCGGCAAGAACTGGTCGACCTATGTGGCGATGAACAAGACCGAGACCGTCGGCATGGCCTATATGCAGAACGTGGGCATGGGCCGGCTGGAAAACGTCGGCATGGGCTACATGCCTGAACGTGGGCATGATGATGTCGACCATCGTCGGGCTGAGCCAGATCACCAAGGTGGGCAAGACCATCTCGATCACGGCCGGCGACGAGCTCTCCATCACGGTCGGAAAGGCCAGCCTGGTGATGCAGTCCGACGGCACCATCATCTTCAACGGCCATACCTTCAGCGTCGGCACCAGCGACGAACAGTCCTTCAATGCCGATGGCAACATCAACATGAAGGCCAAGAAGATCCTGGAAAACTGATATGCGTCCCAATACCCTGCCCGCCGCATCCGACTCGGCCCCGGTCTTTGGCACCGACGACGCCGGCACGCACCTGCTGTCCGAGGTTGTCGCACGCACCCCGCAACACCCGGCCCGCGCCAACGGCGTCGCCACCGGCGTGCTGGACGCCATCGACGGCGATGGAACGGCGCTGGTCAGCATTCCCGCCTGGGGCCTGTGCCGCGTGCGCGCCCGCAGCATCGCACCGCTTGACCCGTCTCAAGCCGGCCACAGCCTGGCGCTGGGCTTTGACGAGGGCGATCCGCTGCGCCCCATCGTGCTGGGCGTGATGCTGACACCGGCACCGGCGGCGGCGCCGTTGGCAGCCGACGTGCTGCTCGATGGCGAGCGCGTGGTGCTGGAAGCGGCACATGAAATCGAACTGCGCTGCGGCGAGGCGGCGCTGATCCTGAGCGCCGATGGCCGCATCGAGCTGCGCGGCACCTACATCACCAGTCAAGCGAGCGCGACCCAGCGCATCCTGGGCGGCTCCGTCAACGTCAACTGAAAGGGACTTACACGGGATGCGCCAGCAATGAAGATCGTCACCGGTTCCCGCCATGTCGCCGCGGACGTCGCCATCGCCCTCGACGTGGCCGGGCGCGAACACCTGGTCATCGCAGCGAAGGCCACGTGGTCGATACCCGAACCGGGCCAGCGTCCGCGCCCGCTGCCGCCGCAGGCCCTGGTACAGTCCGATGTCTACGTGGGCGAACCCGGGCTCTCGCCGATGCTGTACGGGGCCGACTTCGCCCGCTTCAAGCCCCAGTGCGACGTGCTGTTCGACGCCAGCGCGCATGCACCGGGCGGCGAAGCGGTGACGGAACTGCTGGTGGCCTGGCAAGTCGGCACCTTGCGCAAGGGTTTGCGCGTGCTGGGTCCGCGCACGTGGCGCAGCAAGCTCGGTTTCGTCACGCCCGGCAAGCCCGAGGCCTTCGTCACGCGCCCGCTGCACTATGGCCTGGCCTTCGGCGGCACCTTCCCGGCACCGAAGGAAGGCGAAGCCGATGCCTATGGGGGCAATCCGGCCGGCGTCGGCTGGGCCGGTTCGCGCGCCGCTTCGGCGCTGCACGACACTGCCGCGCCGGGGCTGGAGGCAATCGAGGAGCCGGTACGCTCGCCGCACAGGCAGTACACGCCGACGGCGTTTTCGGCCATCGCGCGCCACTGGTCGCCGCGCCGGGAGCTGGCCGGCACCTATGACGAAGCCTGGCAACGCGACGTCTTCCCATTGCTGCCGGCCGACTACGACGAGCACTTCAACCAATGTGCTCCGCCGGACCAGCGCACCGCTTACCTGCGCGGCGGCGAGCCGGTCGTGCTGCGCAATATGATGGCGGGCCGGCCGGACGTGCGCTTCGCCCTGCCCCGGCTCGAGGGCCAGGCCGTGCGCGTGCTGCGCACCGACTACAGCACCGAGGCGGTCGGTGCGGTGGCCGACACGCTGTATTTCGAGCCCGACCAGGGCCGCTTCTCGGTGGTATGGCGTGCCAGCACGCCGATCCGGCGCAGGCTGCAGGAATTCGATACCGTGGCGATCGGCCCGGTCGATCCCCAATGGTGGGCCAATATCTCGCTGGGCCGGCAGGGCGGCGGCTGCGCCGGCTGCGGCGCGGAGGAGGCGGCATGAAGTTTTGGGCACAGCGCAAGGCCGGCACGGCGGCCGCAGAGGCGCCGTCCGCGGCGTTCCGGCCGCTGCGCATCGCGGCGCGGGCGATGTGCTGCGCGGTGGGACACAACGCCCAAGCGCCCACCGCCGCGATCAACGCGCGCCTGAACCACTTCCGGGAAACGGGCTTCGTTGCGCCGGGCGGCACGCCGCTGGCGGGCGGCGCATTGTACGAGCTGGACGCATGGGGCCGGAACGCCTGACCTGGATGCTGCGCGCCGTGCTCGATGAAGCCGGCGCCGGCGCGGGCGCCGTCCCCGCCGGCGACATCGCCATCGTGCTGACGGTGGCCGAAGGGGAGCGGCCCGGCTGGCACAGCGCCACGCTGGGCGACGCACTGGGCCAGGTGCTGGACGAAGAGCGCGGCCGCGGCCGGGCCTTCCATCCCTACAGCCAGTTCCTCGCGCTGGGCAAGGGCGGTATCGCGCGCGCGCTGGAACGGTGTTCGGCCCTGCTGGACGGCGAAGGCGCACCCGGTCACGTCATGCTCGTTTCGGTCGATTCGCTGCTCAATGCCGGCACCATCGAGCACTACCTGGCGCAGGAACGCCTGCTCACCGACACCAATGCCGACGGTTTCATCCCGGCCGAAGGCGCGGCGGCGCTGCTGCTGTCCCGCGCGCCGGCGGCGCACGCCGGCACCTGGATCGAGGCCGTGGCGACGGCGTAGGAAGACTGGCGCATCGAATCGGACGTGCCGATGCGCGCCCAGGGCCTGACGCAGGCGATCCGCGCGGCGGCAGCGGGCGCCGGATGCCAGGTGGCCGACCTGGATTTCCACGCCAGCGGCATGACGGGGGAAGCCTGGTACGCCAAGGAAACCAGCCTGGCGCTGTCGCGCTGCATCGAGCGCCGCAAACCCGACTTCCCGCACCTGATGATCGCCCGCAGCGTCGGCGAAACGGGCGCCGCCGGCCCTGCCCTGACGCTGGCATGGCTGGCCGGCGTGATGGACCGCCCGGAGGGCAGCCCGGGCCGCGCCGGCCTGCTGCACTTCGCCGGCGACGACGGCCAGCGCGCCGCCCTCGTCGTCCGTCTCCGTTCTTGATTTATCGACCGCCACGCTATGCAAACCCACGTCTACGCCAACAACCAGGAAATCGCCTGCAAGGCCGCCGGCAACGACGGCGTGTCGCCGCAGGCCTTCCCGGACCCGTGCTGGAGCCCACCCGGCCCGGCCGCCGGCCCGATCGTCATTCCCTACCCGAACACCTGCTACGCCAGCAGTATCACCAACGGCACCAGCACGGTCTTCATCTGCGGCAAGGAAATCGCCATCGAGGACCATTCCTGCTTTTCCACCAGCACGGGTAACGAGCCGGCCACGAAGGCGTTCAAGAAGGGCGTGGCCACGGGCGTCATCACGGGCAAGGCCTACTTCACGCAATGGTCGTTCGACGTCGTCTTCGAAGGCCTCGGGGTGCCGCGCCACAACGACATGGTCGGCCATAACCACGGCTCGATGCCCAGCAACACGCCGCTGTTCCCCTACATCTCGCGCGGCTGGTTCTCGCACGATTGCAAGAAGGAAGAACAGCACATCGAACGGGCCTGCCAGGCGGAGGACGAGCATTCGGACAGCAGGAAGGAAATCAAGGGCAATAGCAAATTGAGCAAATTGCTCAAGATGACGCGCAAGAACGACCCGAAGAAGGGCCGCCGCGAGGGCGGCAAGTCCGGCTGGCACTGGACCGACGACCACTGCGACGGCCTGGAAATACCCCTGCCGACGAAGGAAGGGGCACAGGCTTACGCCAAGCAGATGGAAAAGATCTACCAGGAGATTCCCGGCGAGCTCGATTTGCTGAACGCCTTGAAGAGCGAGCTGCAGGACATGGCCCGCAATGCCGCCACGAAAGCGGCCCTGAAGTGGGGCGCGAAAGCCGCCGTCAAGCAGGGCGCGGGCAGCGCCCTGCCGGCGGTGGGTAATGCCGCAATGGCGATCTAGTCCGTGGCCGACGCTGCCGTGGCCGTGGGCGACGTCAACGAAATCCGGCGGGTAGCATCGGAATCGCTCGACAAGCTCAAGGTGCTGAAGGCGAAAGTCACGGACATGCAGCGCATCGCGTCCGAGTTCAAGGATTTCAGCGCCATGCCCGACGGCGAAGCCAAACTGAACAAGAGCCTGGGCCTGGCCACCGACGGCCAGGACATGCTGGCGACGCTGAACGACTGCACGCGCGCCCGCAAGTGCAATCTGGTGCCGTTCCAGACCGACGGCGTGGGGCGCGACTCCAAGGTCGATGCGGCCAACAAGGGCGGCTGCTGCGGCGGACAGACGGGTGAGGTACCCTGACTTTTTCGGACACTTCCGATTGATAAAATTGTCGGAAGGGGCAAGCACATGAAATTGAAAACATACACGCCCGAGTTCAGAGCCGAAGCAGTCAAGCTGGTGCTGGAACAGGGC
>NZ_WNKZ01000127.1 GCF_009720835.1 Pseudoduganella buxea | reverse complement strand
GGCGCCGCTCCTCCGACACCGTCACTACTTCGATGGTTTGGTTGTTCCTAGTCATATTCACAGTCGTATTCCTATCCGTAAGGATACCGCATCGACTGTGTCTGGTGGATCAGGGGGCTATCTCACGCCAAGTCATCGGGTTTGCGGAACTCTACGGATAAATCCCGCGCGCATTTGGAACAACCATACTTCACGCCCGTGTTTAACGTTTTTAACGCTAACGCTTTGGTTTCAAATGTCCGCGAACCTACTATCTCGCCATCTGCAGCACGCGGCCACGCCTGGAGGTAATACAAACTATAAGCTGCAGGTCCGTACCCCTGAGCCAAGGAGCACTCAAGCATCTTCGTCGCGACCGGGATGTTTGCCCAGAATCCCTCGCTCGGGTTGTCCCAAGTTGCCGCCATCTTGTCACCGAGGTAGGCCATAGCCTGGGGATTGCCCATTTCCGCTGCCCTTTGCCAGAACGCGAAGGCCTTGGTTGCGTCACCTGACACGCCGACACTGTTCATATAATAGGTTCCCATGCGGTCATAGGCGGCGGGGATGCCGAGCCGCATGGCCTGCTCCACCAGCGCCAGAGCTTCCATTTCCCCGTTTGGCGGATCGCGCTTTTCAAGGTATAGGGTGGCGAGATTGAGCATGGCTTTCCAGTGCCGCCTGTCGGCCGCCTGACGCGTCAGCTGGACGATCTTCCTGTAGTCGCGGTCTTCTTCCCAAAGGTTGTGATCGTCCAGCGCCTGTGCTTCGCGGAACCATGCATCGGCCTGTGCATCGACCGGTGGCACCTTCTTCGCTTCGATCACGCAGGTAAAGGCGGGCCGGTGCGGATCGAAGAGAGGCAGCTTTTCGTTACGGGGCAGGTCCTGGATCGTGCGGTACTGATCGTGTGCCACGCTGTACGCCTTGGAAACGCAAAATGCGGCGAGTCCCGCCAGCAGAACGGTCGACAGGCGACGAAGGAGCAAACGCTTGATCGTCATTCAGCGGCCCTCAGAGCGAGGAAATCAGCTTCGCACCGCACGCCGTGACGTCGCCGTCATAGGCATAGGGCCGGCCCTTGTGTTTGGCGCCGGCGCCAATCGGCTTGATGGGAAACTTGCCTTTGCACTTCGGGCAGACGGTCATATCGTCGGCAAGTGCTGCTTCAATACCCATGACGACCGTGCCGGATGAAGCAGAGATCACCTTGCCGCCGTGATCCGTTTTGTCGTTGAGGCGGATGACGCCACGGCCCGTATGCTTCATGGCTGCTCCTTATGTGTCCGATTACACCAGTTCCGGTTCCGCGCTATCGAGCAGGTGCCATGTCAAGGCGGCCGGATCGAATGGGAAATGCCCGTTGTCGTGCAGTGTCGGGAACGCCTGCCCGGCGGTGACCCAGGCCTGACGCCAGGGCTGGTTGATGGCGTGCCGTAGCGGGTGTTCGAGTGGGAGCCACGGCTGCCAGGTGCCGGTCGCCGGGCATGGCGTGTTTGCACCGCAGGTGAGATGTGCCTCCACGGGTGCGACTTCGCGTGCGAGACCAGTAGCAGCCAGCGGTTCGACCGCGCCGTGGTTGTGGCGGACGGTGAGGAAATGCTGCCACACGATTCCCGGGATCGCGCCGCGGCCCATGTCCTGCGGATACCACGGGCGATCGAAAGCTTCTCCCGTCTCGTAAAGTCCGGGCGGGTTTTGGGCCAGCCAGGTCCGCAAGGGTGCCGGTTCGGCAGGCGCGGTCGCTTGCCAGTATCCTGTGAATGGTGCTTCGGTTGCGGACGTCTTATCGTCGCTCGGGAGCAAGTCGTAGGCGGCGTTTAGGTGCTGCCGGCCTTGCCTTTGCGAGGCGGCACTTGCCTGGGGCTCGGATGGCTTTGGCGTTACGCCTTTTGCGGCATCGATGAGGGTCTGCTTGTCGCCATTCCATGGCGGCAGCGGGGCTGGCGGCAATGGAAGTACTTTGTCCAGGTTCGGAAAAAGGAGTAGAGGATTGAGATTGAGTGCGTTATGAAGTACCACATAGCGCTCTGAGCGCGCTTTGTCGATATGAGGCACGATCATGTCGGCCAGGTCGTCGGGCTTACGGAACTCCACAGACAAGTAGAGGGCGCAGTTGGAGCAGCCCAACTTAACACCTGTGTGTAAGGTCATCAACGCTAGCGCTCTGCTACTTGGCGTGCGCGGTCCTGCTATCTTGCCGTCGGCTGCGCGTGGCCATGCTTGGAGGTAATACAAATCATATGCTGCAGGGCCGTAACCCTGGGCCAGCGAGCACTCCAGCATCTTCCTCGCAACTGGAATGTTTGCCCAGAATCCCTCGCTCGGGTTATCCCACGTTGCCGCCATCTTGTCACCGAGGTAGGCCATAGCCTGGGGATTGCCCATTTCCGCTGCCCTTTGCCAGAAGGCAAAAGCCTTTGTCGCGTCGCCCGACACGCCGACACTGTTCATATAATAGGTTCCCATGCGGTCATAGGCGGCGGGGATACCGAGCTGCATTGCCTGCTCCACCAGTGCCAGTGCTTCCATCTCCCCGTTTGGCGGATCGCGCTTTTCAAGGTATAAGGTGGCGAGGTTGAGCATGGCTTTCCAGTGCCGCCTGTCGGCCGCTTGCCGCGTCAGCTGGACGATCTTCTTGTAGTCGCGGTCTTCTTCCCACATGTCCGGATCGTCCAGCGCCTGTGCTTCGCGGAACCATGCATCCGCCTGTGCATCGACTGGTGGCACCTTCTTCGCTTCGATCACGCAGGCAAAGCCGGGCCGGTGCGGATCGAAGAGAGGCAGCTCTTTGTTTCGGGGCAGGTCCTTGATCGTTTTGTATTGGTCGTGTGCCATGCTGAAGGCCTTGAAGAGACAAAATAGGGAGAAAGCTGCCAGCATCACGGTGGAAACCTGACGAAGCAGGGATCGTTTCATCGTCAGCCCAACCGCACTGTGGCGCTGCGCTTGTCTTCAAGCGGCAGCAGGAAGCCCGTCATGGGCTGCGAATTGCGTTTTCGTTTTTGATTACTATTCATGGTAATTGTCCATTCACCGAATGCTTCCGCAATCTCCGCAGGCGTCGCACTCTTCCCATCAACCGTCCCGCCACTCAACTTCGCCCAAATCTTCCGCCGCAAATCCGCCGCCCGTTTCGCATCGTTCGTCGCCAGGTTGATTTCGCTGTCGACCGCCATGCTGCGCTGGTTCAGGTTGGCGCTGCCCAGGCTGAAAAAGGAATCGTCGACCAGCAGCAGTTTCGAGTGAATGTAGATTTCCCGGTAGCGCATGCGGCGCTGATCGTAGCCGCTGGTCTGGAGCATGGCCACGGCCACCTTCAGGCCGTACTTCTGTTCCAGCGCGTCGATGCTTGGCTTGTCGATGCCGTTGGCGTATTCCACGACCGTGGGTTTGTTGTGGACCGCGCCGGTAGGACGGCCCATCTCGTCGCGGCCCACGCCCGTACGCTCGCGCTTGTTTTCCTTCTCGATCATGGCGGACTGGCCCTTCATGCCGGCCTGCTGGCCGAGGACGCCGAGGGTGTCGTAGGTGCGCGGGACCATTTGTGCGCGTTCGGGCACGGGAATGACGATAAACACGTGCAGCAGCGGCATGTCGCCCTTGGTCTTGCCGGTCGCCGGTCCGGCCGCCTTCCAGCGGGCCATGACGTTCTTGCGTGCCTGGACCAGCCGCTCCGCCCACTCCTGGTACTGGAAGTACTGGTTCTCGATATAAAGATAGCCAGTCGCCGCAGCGGCCACGTCGGTGGCCAGGAAATACATTTCCTTGGCGGTCTTGTCCCGTTCCTCCGGCTGCGTGCGAACGATCTGGACCGACGAATGCGTTCCCGCCATGGCTTTGCGCTTCAGCGCCGACGGAACGGTCTTCAAGTCGTCGGCGATGATATCGCCGCCGGCCCGGCTCCAGGCGCGCACGAAGTTCGCGTAGACACTGGCGAGCGCGCCACCGGAAATGCGGCAGGCGTAGTCCCGGTAGGGCTTGAATGTCTTGAAGCCTGCGTCCGGTTTCTTGTTCTCCTCTGCCTGCACGGCTTCGCCGGCTTCGCGCTCCCCACCGCGCTCGCGCTTCGGATCCTCGATCAGATGGTCTTCGGTATCCCAATAATCCGTTACCGAGTTCAGCCCTTTTACATAGCCGACTGCCTTGGCACCGTCCATGTAGTCGTAGTCGATCAGCAGCGTCTTCTGGTGGTGGGTGCCGAGTCGGATCATCCCAGTCCGCTCGGCTTCCAGTTCGCCCATGCCGCCGGGCTTGTATTTTTCGCTGGCGAGGCTTTGCTCGATGGATGCCGGCACGCCGGCACGCGTCCGGATCGTAATGCCATCCAAGAGACCGGCGAACGCGGCCTTGTACCAGCTGTGGCAGTACTCCTCGCGCGCCATGGCCGCGAGCGATTCCGGGGTGTGTGGCCGTACCGCACCGGTCCCGCGCGCCGGCGTCCCGGCTACCCGCAGCGTGCCCAGGTTTTCCCGGATCAGCGCGACGCTGCGCCTGGCCCCGATTTGTCCGGCTTCATTGGAGCCGCTCACGCAGCGCCACGGGTTAGTCCCATGGGAATGCCCCGGCATGGACAGCGCCGCCGCGCTGCCGATCTTGCTGTACCAGACCAACAGGCGAACCCGCACCATGGGCTTATCCTTGCCGTTGCCCCTGGCCGCGGCGATCAACAGGTCCCCGTAGGTTTCTCCCCGTGGCCAGGTGGTCCCCCCATCGCGCAGCAGTTCCATGCCCGGGTCGAAGCCCCAGCAACAGAGGTCGATCGAGTGCTTCGCCGCCTTGATTTTCGCGGCAATGTCCGCGAACGCCTTCTCGCCGCAAATGAAGACCTCGAGCTCGTTATTGTGGGTGACTGGGTGGGTCTGACAGCGGTTCTCCAGGAACCACTGCACCGTACTGGTAGCCTTGCGGCTGAGCTCGTCAATATGGACTTTCTCGGTACGCTTTATCGGGTCGGGCATGCAGCCTCCTTCGAAGAATGGGGGGACGATTGTCAGAGATATTCGCGACTGTCGGTCGAGCCATCGAGCGCCCGCGCGCCCATGTTGGACAACACCTGTTCGCGGTGAGCCGGCGCGTCGGCAGGTGCGGGTTGCGGGACGGCCGCGAGAGCGTAGACTTCTCCGTTCGGCAGCTCGACACGGTAGTCGGCCGGTCCTGCCTTGTGCTCGACTGCGACCATGCCCATGTCATCGGTGATGCCGTCCCTGACTTTGGTGTCGCCCTTGAACAGGGAGTAGGGGACGTTGGCGAACGGCCGTCCGTTGTCCTTATGGGTCTGTAAAGCAAACAGCAGCTGGGTCGGTTCGTCCGGCGTCTGCGGCTCGGCGATCTTGATCTTGTGTTCCGACGAAGCTTGCGGCCGGTTCTGGGGCCCGACGGTTTCCAGGTTGCCATGGAACAGCGCCGGCTTCGACGCGAAGACTTCCAGCCGGTGGGTGACTTCGACCATGCATTCCGGGCCGTGCAGCCGCACGCCTTTCTTGCCCCGGATGTCGACCCAGTCGGACTGGCTGATGAGGGACAGGACCTTGTTCGCGATAACGGCAATGTCATCGTCGTGCGCCTGCATGGTGATCTTCCCGGACGCAGCAACGAGCTTCATGCCCGCCTTGTGCACGAACAGCCGGAAGGTTTTCTTGATGCTCGCGTACAGGCTATCGCCGGCTGCAATCGAGAGGCTGCCACCCGCTGTCAGGGCAGTGTGCTGGGCGCTGACGATATGGGTGGATTGCGCCGACGTTGTTTCGATTCCAGCCGGGCTCGCCAGGACGAGGTGGGGCTGCGACAACTCAGGAAATTGCTCCCCGGTGCCGCGCACGGCATCGTTCTGTGCCTTCAGCGCATCGGCCACGTCCTGCTGTTGCCCGCTTTCCTGTGCCAGGCCCTGCAGTGCGGCCGTGGTCTGGTCATCGTGCAGCTTGTGCGCGGCGTCCAGGCGCTTCGCCGTTTCGCCCATGTCCTTGATGGGACCGCGTGCTGTCTGTCTCGCCTCGGTCGTGATCAGGAGCCCCTTGGCGGCGCGTGCCACGCCGTGCCCGTCGGTACGCAGCTCCCAGCCTTCACCGCGTGCGTCCTTGCGCCCGCTGGTGTCCTCGATGCGCGTGATGTGGCCAAGCGACAGCTGGCTGCACTGGTGATCGCTTTTCAGCTGCGCCTGGATCTGGTCTTTTGTGTCGTCGAGGACAAGGTGATTGCCGCGAAAGCCGCCTCCCAGCTCCCGGCTGCGCAGGCCCGCAAGCGACTGCTGCTCCGGCAGCGCCCACGGCGGCATGTGCATATGGTTGTAGAGCGCACCGAGTACGAGCGGATGGTCGATATTGCCGTTGGGGTAGACGACGGCCACCTCTTCGCCGACCCTTGGCAAGCGGATCTGCCCGAACTCGCTGCCGGCGGCAGGCGTCATGACGCGAATCCAGGGCGAGCTTTTCTCGTCGTAGTCCCCCAGACGGTCCCAGTGGAACTGGAGCTTGACGCGCCCGTAGCCGTCCGTGTGGATATCCACGCCTGCCGGGCCGACGACGATTGCGGTATGCAAGCCCGTGTAGTTGACAGGCTCGCTGTGATAATTGCGGCCGGGGCGCCAGCGGAGGTCCTCGCGGATGCAGGTAAAGCGGTTCTTGTAGTGGGAGAGGGCGCCTGGACCGACCTGATAATTGTTCGATATTTCATGGTCGACGGACAGGATCAGGTAGCGGCGGTCCTCGATACTGCCGTACGCCTCACCGCCGTATTGTCGTGCGCGCATTGCGGCGCTGAAGTGGCCGCCAAGCTTGAACGTCCGGCCAGGCAGCACGCACCGTTCATTGCCCGTCGCTTCGAAATACTGTGTTTCCTTATCCGCCTCGTCCATACGCCGTGCTGCCAACTGCTCGCCTTCGCCGTGCAGGCGGAAACCATAGGCGCCGGTGTCTTCGTAGACTTCATAAGGAAAGAAATCGCCTTGCCGGTTGACGGAAGGCGCTTCGACTCTTTGCACCCTGGGATTCTTGTAATCGAACGATGCCAATGTCGTCTTGCCCGAACCGATGCGCCGAATGGCGGACCAGGCGTGAATGCCGTCGTCCTCGCGCGAGCCGCCCTGGTCGTGGAACGGGATTACGTACGCTTCCTCGTCGATCGGCTTGGACAGGGTGCTGTTATCCGAGATCATCAGCGTATGGCCGTCAGATCTGTGTTCGTACCAGTAGTGCAGGCCCAGCGCTTCCCAGCGCCGGTGCAGGTGGTTGTAGTCGGTTTCGTTGTACTGGTTGGCGACAGTCAGCCTTGACTCGTCGATTTGAACCATCTGCCAGTCGGCCTGCTGGTAGTGCTGCAGGGTTTCCGCTGTGATTTCGAGCACGTTCTTATTGTGGAACGACCTGCTGTCCTTGCGCAGGCGGGCAAATGCGAGCCACGGTTCGAGCACCATCTGATAAAAGGCGAAGCCGCCATCGGTGCGCAGGAAGCGGAATTCGGTGATGTAGCCGTTGAAGTAGCGCAGGCTTCCGTCTTGCAGGACCAGCGAGATCGTTACCATCCGCCCCATCAGCGTCTTGAGCGGGATGCGCGGGTCGTCCGACAGCAGCTCGGCGTCGAAGCGGAAGCCACGCGAAATCTCCTCACGGGCGGCCAGCTTGTTCGGTAGCAGGATCGCGGGCGGCCCGTCCGCCAGCGGAAAGTCGAGTTGCATGAGGCGGTTATGTTGGGAGGCGCCGCTGAACGCCGACAGAGCGGCGCCGAGCGCGATATCCTGGATTTTGCCCATTGATTGTCTCCGATGGCTTTCGGCGGCAACGCACGTGCCGAATGTAGCCGCCACCTTAACCTCGTGCTGACTGGCAGGACTTGGCGGGAATCAACGCATCTTCCTCGCGGATACAAGTTTGGCTGAGCAGGGCGTGATGGAGCGTGGATGGCGTAGACCGCGCGCTTGCCTGCCGGCAAATGTCGTATTTGACATAATATAGATTATGCGTAATAGCAGCCATGGCGCTTTCAGCCAGGTTTTCACGGCAGATCGACACTCGCAACAGGCCACCCCGGCACCTCCATCGGTCCGTTGGACAAACCGTGGTGCCGCGCAGTTTGCGCGTCAGCGAAATCCTCGCTGCTGGTCGGCATATCCGTGGCGTCGCAGTTGTCGGTGTCGTCGCGCTCGCCCGTGCGCTCAAATTCGGCGTTGGCTTTCCAGCTTCACCAGGCCACTGGCCAGCTTCTTTTCCCTGTGCCCGGGCCTGGCACGGCTTCGCGTGCGTCGCCCAGGCTGTCGAGACCCGCCAGCCGATCGATGCGCGTGCAAGCAAAACGGTGCCTGTCGTGGCCCAGCAGTTCCATCACGAGCGCCATGTCGTTGCACTTGCTCGCGTCCAAAGCTTTACATGCTCGTTCGGCCGACGTCCGCCAGTACATCTGCGCCCGGCTGGTCGAGACTGCTGGGCATCATGGCATCGACTGATTCCGCCCGGCGATGCGCCGACCGCCGGGGGCCGTTGCAGGCATGCTTGCGAGGAACGCAGCCGCGCAACAGCGCCTGGGCGCCGCCATGTGTCAGTTGCGCAGGTTGCGCAAGTAAGCGCTGGGTCCGGGCGCAGGTAATACCGCCTGGGCATGGTGGCAGTCAAGACCTTGACCAACTGCGTTCGCTGCCCCACTCCTCCCGGTATGCGGAAAAATCCCTTTCGCGGCCCGATCTGCGGGCGCTCGCCTGCCAGCCTGTCTACAAGGCCATGCCCTTCAACACCTGGTCCGCCACGAGGCGGGCGCCGCCGACGGACATGTGGTCGTCGTCGAAATACCGCGCCACGCCGCCGCTGGCCGCCAGGCAGCTGACGCCCGTGCAGAACAGCGGTGCCGGGTCGATGACGGTCACGCCGGCCGGCAGCTTGGCCAGCCGGGCCGTGACCCAGGCGCTGCGGCGGGTCCACCACGCGCGGCTGGCACCGTCGATGGGCGCCAGCGGATCGCTTGCGCGCAGCACCAGCGCGTCGATCTGTTTCGGCAGTTCCGGTGCCTGCAGCACCAGGCGCACCTGTTTGCCGTGGGCGACGAAATGGCGCAGCACGCCCACATAGGCGGCCCAGCGGCGTTCCCGTTCGTCCGCGCCGATGGTGTCCGGCCAGCCCGGATAGGCGCGTTCGTGGGAGCCGAACAGTGCACCGTGGATGCGGTAGGTCACCACGACGTGGTCGATATCGGGATGGCTGGCGATGAAGTTGGCCGCTTCGTTGGTCCAGTCGGCGCAGGGCTGGTCGCGTCCCGTCACGGTGCGGCCGAACATGGGGCTGCAGCCGCTGAAGGTGAACTGTTTCAGGCGGATGCCGCGCGGTTCCAGGCCTTGCGCCAGGGCGTAGGCCAGTTCCACGGCATGGCTGTCGCCGAACACGGCCACGCGCAATGGGCCGCCGTTGATCTCGCAGGCTTTCGCGGGCGGCGTGTAATCGGCGCCGCCCGTGTGACATTTTGCCCGCAGCGGGCTGGCGGCGGCCGTCTTCAGCACTTGCCGGTGGGCGTCCGTCGTGCGGGCCTGTTCGAAACCATGGGTGGCGTGGCCCGCCAGCCCCAGCAGCAGGAAGACCGTGCTGCCGATGGCGGCGTACAGGAAGATCTGGCCGCGCTTGAATCGCTGGCGGTCGCGGAACGGCTTTTCGATGTACTGCCAGCTGAAGTACGCCAGCACGATCGATGCGACGACGAGGCCGGCGAAGACGAGGCGGTCCGGCTCGTCCAGGCTGCGGTGGCGGGCCAGCGCGAACAGCGGCTGGTGCCACAGGTAGGCGGAAAAGCTGACCAGGCCGATACCAACGAGGGCGCGGCGCCCCAGCAGCCTGCCGACCGTGGTTGCCGGCGTGGCGAACAGGATGACGAGGGCCGTGCCGGCCGTGGGCACCAGGGTGTACAGGCTGGGGAACGGCGTGTCCTTGTCGAACAGGAAGATGCTGTACAGGAGCAGCGCCAGGCCCAGCGCGCTCCCGGCCTCGCTGGCCAATCGGCCCGGCTGCCAGGCCCGTTCGTCGAGCAGGCACAGGGCGGCGAAGGCGCCAATCAAAAGTTCCCAGCCGCGCGTGGGCAGTAGATAGAAAGCGGCGTCCGGCTGGGCGGCCGAGCCCCAGTGGGCGATGGCGAGGCTGGCCAGGGCGGCCACGGCCAAGAGCGGCAGCACGCGCCGGGGGCCGAAACGCCACACGCCCATCAGCAGCAGCGGAAAGAACAGGTAGAACTGCTCCTCGACGGCCAGGCTCCACGTGTGCAGCAGCGGCTTCAGTTCCGCGGCCGATTCGAAGTAGCCGCTGGTTTTCCAGAACAGGATGTTCGATGAAAACAGCATCACGGCCACCAGGCTCTGCGACAGGCTTTTCAAGTCCTGCGGCACCAGCCACATCCACGCGAACGGCAAGGAACAGGCTAGCACGAAGAAGAGCGCGGGCAGAATGCGCCGGGCGCGGCGCTCGTAGAAATTGACGATGCTGAAGTTGCCCGCCTTGATCTCTGCCACGATGATCGTCGTGATCAGGTAGCCGCTGATAACGAAGAAGATGTCGACGCCGACGAAACCGCCGCTGAAGAAGTCGAACCCCGCATGAAACAGGATGACGGGCAGCACGGCGACGGCGCGCAGGCCGTCGATTTCGGCGCGATAACGCATGGGACGCTTTCAGGAGGCGGACGGCAATCTGGTCGGCTGCATTGCCGCTCATCGTTGACCACCTGGCCACGATAAAGCGTTGCGGCTCGTTCTGTTTGCAAAGCGAAGCTGCCTTTGCTCTGACGCAGTATATGCAACAACACAGGCGGACGCGAGCGGACGCGTTGTCAATTTGCCACGGTTCAAGCGCCCTCTTCCTGTCGATGGCGGCAGGGCGCCGCGATTTCACCGCGAAACCGAACAGCGCACGGAATGACGGCACCTATCAGGGCCTCTATCCTGGAATCGAGGAATACGGAATTGGTAATACAACGTATTACGTTGTGTTTCTTGGCTTAACTAGCAAATATATGACATTACTTGTATAATGTCGCATATAACGACACGTGGCCGCATGCTGGTGAATTTGCTGTAGCGCCGCCCTGCCCGGCCCGCCGAATACCCGAAACCCGAAGCAGCCGACTCCAACGCAACTGCCCGCCACCACCCTCGCCACCCATGACCACCACCCTCGTCCCGACCGCCATCGAAGCCCTGCACCTGCCTGCCCACCTCGACGGCCAGCGCGGCAGCAACCGGGGTGGCGACGGCCGTGCCCAGATCGCCGCCGACAACGATATCGACGCCATCAAGGCCTGGCTGGCCCGCTTCATCGATACCCGCACCACCTTCGACAGCTATCGCAAGGAGGCCGAGCGCCTGCTGCTGTGGGCGACGGTGGAACTGGGCAAGCCCCTGTCGTCGCTGGTGCACGAGGACTGGCTGCGCTACCGCCACTTCCTGCAGGACCCGCAGCCGGCCGAGCGGTGGATCTCCCCTGCCGGCCGCAAGTTCCCCCGCGCCCATCCGCAATGGCGCCCCTTTGCCGGCCCCCTGTCGCCCAGCAGCCAGCGGCAGGCGGCCATCATCCTGAACGCCCTGTTCTCCTGGCTGGTGCAGGCCGGCTACCTGGCCGGCAACCCGCTGGCCCTGTCGCGCGAGCGCAAGCGCCGCACGCCGCCCCGCATCACCCGCTACCTGGACGACGATATCTGGGCCGAAGTCAAGGCCACCATCGAGGCCATGCCGCGCGACACGCCACGCCAGCGCGAGCAGTACCTGCGCATGCGCTGGCTGATCACCCTGCTCTACCTGTGCGGGCTGCGCGTGTCCGAAGTGATCGGCACGTCGATGGGGGCGTTTTTCGCGCGGCGCGACCGGGCCGGCGTGCAGCGCTGGTGGCTGGAAGTAGTGGGCAAGGGCGACAAGCTGCGGCTGGTGCCGGCCACGGCGGAATTGATGACGGAGCTGTCGCGCTACCGGCGCGAGCTGGGCATGACGCCCTTCCCGCTGCCGCAGGAAACGGCGCCGCTGGTACTGCCCATCGGTGGCAAGGAGCGCCAGATGACGCGGGGCGGCGTGCATGAAATCGTCAAGCAGGTATTCGAGAAGACGGCCGAACGCTTCCGCGCCAAGGGCCCGGACTATGCGACCGAGGCGGCGCGCGTGATGATGGCGTCGGCCCACTGGCTGCGCCACACGGCCGGCTCGCACATGGTCAACGGCGACGTCGACCTGCGCCATGTGCGCGACACCCTGGGCCACGTGTCGATCGGCACGACCAACACCTACCTGCATTCACCCGACGACAGCCGCCACACGGAAACGGAAAGCAAGCACCGCATCGCGTGGTGAGACCGGGCTCGCGAGGCGGCGCCTGATCGCTGGGCTACTGGTCCGGGCCGCCCCGGCCGCCGCGCCGCGCCTTGCGGGCCGGCTCGGGGGTGGCCGCGGTGGC
>NZ_WNKZ01000126.1 GCF_009720835.1 Pseudoduganella buxea | reverse complement strand
GCCGGAGCCGCCGGAGCCGCCGGAGCCGCCGGAGCCGCCGGCCGAACCGGCCGAACCCCCCGCCGAGCCGACAGAACCGGAAACGCCCGAGCCGGCACCGGAGCCGCCGGCCGAGCCGGTGGAGCCTCCCAACTCGAAGTGACCTGCAATTGCTAAGTTATTGCGACTGCTGTTGCAAAAACAACAGTTTCAATAAAATTTTCACAACGGAATAACGTTGTCGGGAATATATGTGTGTTACGATTCATCCCAGCAGTAGACACTGACCAGCGACCACACTACTACTCTCACAAGGATAACTAAATGAAACTGAAATTCGCCGTTGCAGGCCTGCTGGCCGCCGCTTCCTTCTCCACCTTCGCTGCTGACCAGTCGGTCCAGATCATCGACGGCGTCGGCTCGTTCGACTCCCTGATCGTCGGCAACGACGGCGTCCTGTCCGGCGGTTCGGACGTGCTGACGTTCGAAGGCCTGTCGGCAGGCGTGTACGACATCGTCCTGACCATCTCCGGCCAGAACCTGACGTTCGACGCTGCCAACACGACGCTGAACGGCTTCAAGGGCGAAGCCTACGGTTCGGGCAAGCTGAAGTTCTTCGGCCTGGAAGCAACCGCCGCACAAAGCCCGTTCATCCTGAACCTGGCCGGCGTTGCCGGTGCCAAGGCGATCTACTCGGGCGAGCTGACCGTGTCGGCCGTACCAGAGCCAAGCACCTACGGCATGATGCTGGGCGGCCTGGGCATCATGGCCTTCCTGGCACGTCGCAAGGCAAAACAAGCGTAATCAACGCTGCGCCGAAAAAAAACCCGCTGCTCCCAGCGGGTTTTTTTACGTTCGGAGCCTTCGCAGGCAGCTCAGCGGCGCAGCGCATGCCCGGCGCCGCTGGACGGGAGCATCACTCCCTGCCCGCAAGGTCCCAGGCGGGTCCGACCCCGCCCCCGATCACTTGCCGGTGCGCCGGAAGTCGCGCACCCGGAAGCCCAGCGCCAGCAGGGCGCCAAAGTAGACCAGGCCGCAGACGGCGATGACGCCGGCCAGTGCGCCGGCCCGCAGCAGCGGCGTGGCGCGCAGCGCCAGCCAGTCGAACTGGGCGGCGCCGAACCAGGCTGCGGCCCCCATGACCGTGACGGCCAGCACCAGTTTCAGGAAGAACTTGCCCCAGCCGGGCGAGGGCGCATAGATGCCGCGCTTGCGCAGGCCGATATACAGGAACAGCGCATTGGTGCACGCGGCCAGGCCGATCGACAGGGCCAGGCCCGCCACCTCGATATACGGCACGAAGATCAGGTTCATCACCTGGGTCGCCACCAGCACGCCCAGCGCGATCTTGACGGGGGTGCGGATATCCTGGCGGGCGTAGAAGGCCGGGGCCAGCGTCTTGACGAGGATGATGCCGACCAGGCCGGCCGCGTAGGCCACCAGCGGGCGGGCCGACATTTCGGCGGCCCGGTCCGTGAAGGCGCCATAGTGGAACAGGGTGGCAATCAGCGGCAGTGCCAGCACGGCCAGGCCGACGGCGGCGGGAATGGCCAGCAGCAGGGTCAGGCGCAGGCCCCAGTCCAGCAGGGCGGAATACTCCACCTTGTCGCCGTCGATATTGGCTTTCGACAGGCTGGGCAGCAGGATCGTGCCCAGCGCCACGCCCAGCAGGGCGGTGGGGAATTCCATCAGGCGGTCGGCATAGGTCAGCCACGAAATGCTGCCTTCCTGCAGGCGCGAGGCGATGCTGGTGTTGATCATCAGGCTGATCTGCGATGCGGAGACGGCGAACACGGCCGGGCCCATCTTCTTCAGCACGCGGCGCACGCCCGGGTCGGACAGGCCGGCCAGCGGATTGATCGACAGGCGCGGCAGCATGCCGATCTTGACCAGGGCGGGCACCTGGATCGCCACCTGCAGGATGCCGCCGACGAAGACGGCGATGGCCTGGGCGTAGACGGGTTGTTCCAGCCAGGGCGCCAGGAACAGCGAGCCGGCGATCAGCGACAGGTTCAGCAGCACGGGCGTGAAGGCGGGAATCTTGAACTGCTTCCACGTATTGAGGATGCCGCCGGCCATGGCCACGAAGGACATGCAGGCGATATACGGGAACATCAGCCGCGTCATCCAGACGGCGGCATCGAAGGCGCCGGCGTCGTGGGTCAGGCCGCCGGCGATCAGCAGCACGAACGCGGGCGCACCGACGATGCCGATGGCGCTGACGATGAGCGTGGCCCAGACCAGGCAGTTCGCCACGTGGTCGGACAAGGTGCGGCAGGCCTCCTGGCCTTCGCGCTGCTTGTATTCGGCCAGGATCGGCACGAAGGCCTGCGAGAAGGCGCCTTCTGCGAACAGGCGGCGCAGCAGGTTGGGGATGCGGAAGGCCACGTTGAAAGCGTCGGTATAGGCGCCGGCACCGAAAGCCCGGGCAAACAGGGTTTCGCGCAGCAGCCCCGTGACACGCGACAGCATGGTCATGCTGGAGACGGCGGCGAGGGTTCGAAGTAGGTTCATGGTGCGCGATTATAGCTGCGCTGCCGGCCGGAAATGCTGAGCTTGAAGTTAAGATAATGCGAAGTTGCTGCGAGCTTGCTGTGCCGATGCCGCAGGTATGCTGTGAAGCCGGCAAGTTTTTCGATTTTTTGAATTGCCCTGCCATCAAAAGCTGGCTATAATTTAAGGCTGTACAGAATTCAGTTACGCAGACACAACGACGACGGCATCGCAGCGGCATCATCTTTGCGGTCTCGATGGGCAACCGACTCAGGTGGTCTGTACTGCGTGGTCTCCAGGTTCTCCTGGACCAGACAGCTGAACGCACCGGTTTGGCAAACGCTATTGTTTGCAAACGAACTTTGACAACGATTTAGGAAATTCCATGGCAAATACCGCACAAGCGCGCAAACGCGCTCGTCAAGCAGTCAAGCAAAACGCTCACAACTCGGCACAGCGCTCCACGCTGCGCACGGCCATCAAGGCCGTTCGCAAGGCGATCCAGGCTGGCGACAAAGCTGCTGCAACGCAAATCTTCCAGTCGTCCGTGTCGACCATCGACTCGATCGCCGACAAAAAGATCATCCACAAGAACAAGGCCGCTCGCCACAAGAGCCGCCTGGCAGCTGCCCTGAAGGCACTGTCCGCCTAAGTTCGCGTGCGGCGGCAATAGCCGCCAGATCGGTGCTGAGAAAAGCCCGCCCGGCCTAGCCGGCGCGGGTTTTTCGCTTTGCCGGATGCATCCGGACCGCCTTGCCGGCCACTGCCCTCCCTGTCACCTGTGCGGACTAGCGGCGAGGCGGGGGGAGATTGCCGATCTTCATGCCCGGCTTGATGTGTTTCTCGCGGAACCAGCCCTGGCGCATCTCCAGCGCATACAGCACGGGCACGCCCTTGCGCGAGCAGTGACTGTCCAGCGCCAGCGGGCGCATGTCCTCGATATTGACGATACTGCCGTCGGCGCCGATAAAGGCCACCGACAGGGGCAGGGGCGTGTTCTTCATCCACATGCACTGCGTGGCGGGCGCATCGAACACGAACACCATGCCGGCATTGGCGGGCAGGCTCTCGCGCCCCATCAGCCCCTGGGCGCGCTGGGCATCCGTGCTGGCGATCTCGGCCTTGATAAGGTGCATGCCGGCCGTCAGGGTCGTCACGGGCATGCCGCTTTGCGCCTGGACGGCGGCCGAACAGGCCAGGGCGGCGCAGGCCAAAAATCGTTTCATCGTTACCTTCGGCTGGACAATAAGCGCCGATTAAGCCACGCCCACCCGGCCGGGTCAAGCGTGCGATCTCCCAACAGCCCAGTTCGTGTCGACATCGGGGTCAGGCACGAAAACCGACACGAGCTCGTCCGGTAATGGCGCTTCCAGTGTCGAGCTCGTGTCGAGATCGGGGTCTGACCCCGATGTCGACAGGCTCGACGGTGCCGCGGCGGGGCGACGGCTGGCACCGATTGCCAAGCTGGGGCATAATACGCGCCGTCTTATGTCTTATAGAAGACTTTCTTGCGACAGTCCGGGTGACGTGCCCCCGGCGACCGGCCTGGGGCGATCTGTCCATCAGCTCGCGGGGCGGAGTAGAATGTGCGACGGTGTTGGGTGCGCCACAAGCGCAAACCGGCGGTTATTTATCGAGTTTCAAGTCGCGAGACCATTTCGCGAAAACTGAGGAAAAAGTGCATGAGCAGTGATCCGACCATCATCTACACCCTGACCGACGAGGCGCCGCTGCTGGCGACCCACGCCTTCCTGCCTGTCGTCAGCGCCTTCACCAAGCCAGCCGGCATCCGCATCGAGCAGAGCGACATCTCGGTGGCGGCCCGTATCCTGGCTGCGTTCCCGGAAAAGCTGACGCCGGAGCAGCGCGTGCCGGACGCCCTGGCCGAACTGGGCAAGAAGACGCTGGAAGCCGACGCCAATATCATCAAGCTGCCCAACATCAGCGCCTCCGTCAGCCAGCTGCAGAACGCGATCAAGGAACTGCAGGAAAAAGGCTACGCCATTCCCGACTACCCGTCCGATCCGAAGACGGATGAAGAAAAGGACGTCAAGGCCCGCTACGGCAAATGCATCGGCTCGGCCGTCAATCCGGTCCTGCGTGAAGGGAACTCGGACCGCCGCGCCCCGCGCGCCGTCAAGGAATACGCGCGCAAGAACCCGCACTCGATGCAGCCATGGTCGCAGGCGTCGCGCACCCACGTGTCGCACATGACGGGCGGCGACTTCTACCACGGCGAAAAGTCCATGACCCTGGATCGCGCCCGTGAAGTGAAGATGGAACTGGTCACGAAGAACGGCGAGAAGATCGTCCTGAAGCCGAAGGTCGCGCTGCAGGAAGGCGAGATCATCGATTCGATGTTCATGAGCCGCAAGGCCCTGCTGGCCTTCTACGAAGCCCAGATCGAAGACGCGCACCAGACCGGCATGCTGTTCTCGCTGCACGTCAAGGCGACGATGATGAAGGTGTCGCACCCGATCGTGTTCGGCCACTGCGTGCGCATGTTCTACAAGGAAGCATTCGAGAAGCACGGCGAACTGTTCGACAGCCTGGGCATCAACGTCAACAACGGCATGGCCGACCTGTACAACAAGATCGCCACCTTGCCGGCCTCGCAGCGCGACGAGATCGTGCGCGACCTGCACGCCTGCCAGGAACACCGTCCGGAACTGGCCATGGTCGATTCCGCCAAGGGCATCACCAACTTCCATTCGCCGAACGACGTCATCGTCGACGCGTCGATGCCGGCCATGATCCGCTCCGGCGGCAAGATGTACGGCGCCGACGGCCGCCTGAAGGAAGTCAAGGCCGTGATCCCGGAAAGCACCTTCGCCCGGATCTACCAGGAGATCATCAACTTCTGCAAATGGCACGGCGCCTTCGATCCGCGCACGATGGGCACGGTACCGAACGTGGGCCTGATGGCCCAGCAGGCCGAGGAATACGGCTCGCACGACAAGACCTTCGAAGTGCAGGAAGACGGCGTGGCCAATATCACCGACCTCGCCACCGGCGAAGTGCTGATGAGCCAGAACGTGGAGAAGGGCGACATCTGGCGCATGTGCCAGGTCAAGGACGCGCCGATCCGCGACTGGGTCAAGCTGGCCGTCACGCGTGCACGCAACTCCGGCATGCCGGCCGTGTTCTGGCTGGACGCCTACCGTCCGCACGAGAACGAACTGATCAAGAAGGTCAACACCTACCTGAAGGATCACGACACGACCGGCCTGGACATCAAGATCATGTCCCAGGTCCGTGCCATGCGCTACACGCTGGAACGCGTGTGGCGCGGCCTGGACACCATCTCGGTGACCGGCAACATCCTGCGCGACTACCTGACCGACCTGTTCCCCATCATGGAACTGGGCACCAGCGCCAAGATGCTGTCGATCGTGCCGCTGATGGCCGGTGGCGGCATGTACGAAACGGGCGCCGGCGGTTCGGCACCGAAGCACGTGCAGCAGCTGGTCGAGGAAAACCACCTGCGCTGGGATTCGCTGGGCGAGTTCCTGGCCCTGGCCGTCAGCCTGGAAGACCTGGGCCTGAAGACGGGCAACGCGCAGGCGAAGGTGCTGGCCAAGACGCTGGACGCGGCCACCGGCAAGCTGCTGGACAACCGCAAGTCGCCATCGCCGAAGACGGGTGAGCTCGACAACCGCGGCAGCCAGTTCTACCTGTCGATGTACTGGGCCCAGGAACTGGCCGCCCAGACGGACGACGCGGCCCTGGCCGCCAAGTTCGCGCCGCTGGCCAAGACCCTGACGGAGAACGAAGCGAAGATCGTCGCCGAGCTGCTGGAAGTGCAGGGCAAGCCGGCCGATATCGGCGGCTACTACAAGGCCGACGAAGCGAAGGTGAAGGCCGTCATGCGCCCGAGCGCCACCTTCAACGCGGCGCTGGAAACCATCGCCTGAAGTTGAACGCTTGAGAAAAAATCCCGCCGTACCGTGAGGTCGGCGGGTTTTTTATTGCCTGAAAAATGGGGTCTGTCCCCATTTTTTGAGCAACTATGCCAGCGTCACTTCGGCGAATTCGCCCGGCATCAGCGGGTGGCTGGCCAGGGAGAACGGGCCGATGCTGCTGCGCACCAGGCGCAGGGTGGGCAGGCCGACGGCGGCCGTCATGCGCCGCACCTGGCGGTTCTTGCCTTCGGCCAGGGTGATGGCGAGCCAGCTGGTGGGCTTGTCGGCGCGGGCACGGATGGGTGGGTTGCGTGGCCACAGCCACTCGGGCTCGGCGATGCGCACGGCGCGGCAGGGCTGCGTGACGAAGTCGCCCAGGTCGAGCGGGGCCTGCAGGCGCGCCAGCGCGGCCGCATCGGGCACGCCGTCCACCTGCACCAGGTAGGTCTTGGCTTCCTTGTGGTCGGGGTGGGCGATCTTGTGCTGCAGGCGGCCGTCGTCGGTCAGCAGCATCAGGCCTTCACTGTCGGCGTCGAGGCGGCCGGCCGGGTAGATGCCGGGAATGGCGAGATAATCCGCCAGCGATTCGCGCCCTTCTTGCGGCGAGAACTGGCACAGCACCTGGAAGGGCTTGTTAAATAAAATCAGTGGCATGGGAAAGCTAATCGGTTGGACGGGTTCCGGACGGCGCAGGCAGGGCGGGGAGGCGGCCGGCCAAGGGCATGGCAGCCGGCAAAATACTGGTGCATAATAAAAGACATGCCTGTTCAGTACCCCACTGGCCGCGATGCCTGCGCTGCAGCGGGCATTTTAATGCAGATTGCCGCGTCGCCCAGGGGTGCCGTCCACAGCCCAGACAAATGGAGAACACGATGTACCAACATATCAAAGTACCAGCCGACGGCCAGAAGATCGCCGTCAACGCCGATTTCTCGCTGGCCGTGCCGGACCATCCCGTCATTCCCTTCATCGAAGGCGACGGCACCGGCATCGACATCACGCCCGTGATGATCAAGGTGGTCGACGCGGCCGTGGCCAAGGCCTACGGCGGCCAGAAGAAGATCAGCTGGATGGAAATCTACGCGGGCGAAAAGTCGACCGGCGTGTACGGCCCGGATGTGTGGCTGCCGGAAGAAACGCTGCAGGTGCTGAAGGACTACGTCGTCTCCATCAAGGGCCCGCTGACGACGCCCGTCGGCGGCGGCATCCGCTCGCTCAACGTGGCGCTGCGCCAGGAACTGGACCTGTATGTCTGCCTGCGCCCGGTGCGCTATTTCGCCGGCGTGCCATCGCCGGTGCGCGAGCCGGAAAAGACGGACATGGTGATCTTCCGCGAGAACTCGGAAGACATCTACGCCGGCATCGAGTACCAGGAGGGCAGCGAAGGCGTCAAGAAGCTGATCAAGTTCCTCACCGAGGAAATGGGCGTCAAGAAGATCCGCTTCCCGGACAGCTCGGGCATCGGCATCAAGCCCGTGTCGCGCGAAGGCACCGAGCGCCTCGTGCGCAAGGCGATCCAGTACGCCATCGACAACGACAAGCCGTCCGTGACGATCGTCCACAAGGGCAATATCATGAAGTACACGGAAGGCGGCTTCCGTGACTGGGCCTACGCGCTGGCGCAGAAGGAATTCGGCGCCGAGCTGATCGACGGCGGCCCATGGTGCAAGTTCAAGAACCCGAAGACGGGCCGTGACATCATGATCAAGGACTCGATCGCCGACGCCTTCCTGCAGCAGATCCTGCTGCGCCCGGCCGAGTACAGCGTCATCGCCACCCTGAACCTGAACGGCGACTACATCTCCGACGCACTGGCGGCCCAGGTGGGCGGCATCGGCATCGCGCCGGGCGCCAACATGTCGGACTCGGTGGCCATGTTCGAAGCCACCCACGGCACGGCACCGAAATATGCCGGCAAGGACTACGTCAATCCCGGTTCGCTGATCCTGTCGGCCGAGATGATGTTGCGCCATATGGGCTGGACCGAGGCGGCCGACCTGATCATCGCGTCGATGGAAAAGGCCATCGCCACGAAGAAGGTCACGTACGACTTCGCCCGCCTGATGGAAGGGGCCACGCAGGTGTCGTGCTCCGGCTTCGGCGACGTCATGATCGACCAGATGTAAGGGCCGCGGGCCGGACCAGCCCTGCCTCCCGCCGTGGAGCAGGGCTTTTTTTGTTTGCGCGGTAGCCAGGAGACTGTATTGAAGACCATTGGACTGATCGGCGGCATGAGCTGGGAATCGACGGTGCCGTACTACCGTCAGATCAACGAAACGACGCGCGCCGCACTGGGCGGCCTGCACTCGGCCAGGCTGGTGCTGGTGAGCGTCGACTTCCACGAAGTGGAAGCCCTGCAGCGGGCCGGCGACTGGGAGGCGGCCGGCGCCATGCTGGCCGACGCGGCGCGCAAGCTGGCCGGCGCCGGCGCGGACTTCCTCGTGCTGTGCACGAACACGATGCACAAGGTGGCGCCGGCCATCGAGGCGGCCGTAAACATCCCCCTCCTGCATATCGCCGACCCCACGGCCGACGCCATCAAGGCGGCCGGCTGCGCCACGGTGGGCCTCCTGGGCACGCGCTTCACGATGGAGCAGGCCTTCTACCGCGACCGCATGGAAGGCCATGGCCTGGCCGTGCTGACGCCGGGCGAGGCGGACCGCCAGATCGTCCACGACATCATCTACGGCGAATTGTGCGTGGGCCGCATCGAGCCGGCCTCGCGCACGCAATACCGCCGCATCATGGACGACCTGGTGGCACGGGGCGCCCAGGCGATCATCCTCGGCTGCACCGAGATCACCCTGCTGGTGAACGGCTACGACGCCAGCGTGCCCCTGTTCGACACCACCGCGCTGCATGCGCGGCACGCCGCCGAGCTGGCCCTGGCCTGAATCACCCCCTGGAAAAACGCGCTTGACAGGCGCACGGCGTTAATTTAACTTCTAAGTTAATTAACGAAGGAGTTAAATTGATGGACGACCCGCTCAGCCAGACGTTCGCGGCATTGGCGGACCCGACCCGGCGTGCCATCCTGGCGCGCCTGGCAGAAGGGGAGGCGACCGTGAACCAGCTGGCCGCTCCCTTCGACATCAGCCTGCCCGCCATTTCGCGGCACCTGAAGGTGCTGGAGGCGGCGGGGCTGATCACCCGGGGGCGCGCCGCCCAGTGGCGCCCCTGCAAGCTCGAAGCGGCACCGCTGCGTGCGCTCGATGGCTGGCTGGACGGCTACCGGGCCATGTGGGAAGGCAGCTTCGACAAGATGGACACTTATCTGAAACTGATCCAAGGAGAACACAATGGAAACAGCGATGGAAGTAAGCCAGGCAGCACCGGCAAGGGGAACCCAGGCGACAGCTGACGGGGTGCGTTACGACGAGCTGCTGATCGTGCGCACCTTTGACGCCCCGCGCGCGCTGGTATTTCACGTATGGCGCCAGCCGGAACACGTCAGGCAGTGGCTGGCGCCGCTGGACTTCACGTGCGCCAGCCTGGACTGGGATTTCCGGCCCGGCGGCACGTGGCGCGCCTGCATCGGCAACGGCCAGGACGAGCACTGGATGAACGGACGCTTCGTCGAGATCGTGCCCGACGAGCGCATCGTCACCACCTTCAGGTGGGACCCGGACGAAGGCGACGACACGCACAGCCCGGAAAACCGCATCACCGTCACCTTCGCCAGCGACGGCGAGCGCACCGTGCAGCGCTTCCACCAGGGGCCGTTCACCACCGTGCAGCGGCGCGACAGCCATGGCAAGGGCTGGGCCAGTGTCATCGACCGCACGGGCGACTACGTGGCGCGTCTGGCGCGGCAGGCTTGACGATCCCGTTCGCGCGGCACGGCGCCCGCTGAAAGGCGGCGCGGCGGACCGCCCGCCCGGCAGCGTGAACACTGCCGGGCGGCGAAAATGTTATGGTGCGGTCATGGCCGGCGTGTCGCCGGCCATTTGACGCCTGCCAGAACAACCGCCATGTCCCACGCACATCCCGCTTCCCCCGACCTGAACACGGCATTCGCAATGGGCGGCGGGCAAATGGGGGCGCTGCTGCGATCCTTCGACTGGGCCGCGACGCCACTGGGGCCGCTGCACGCGTGGCCCGTGTCGCTGCGCACCAGCGCCGGCATCCTGCTCAATGCCCGCCATCCCATGTTGATCGCCTGGGGTCCGGGCCGGCACCTGCTGTTCAACGACGCCTACCTGCCCATCCTGGGCGAGCGCGCGCGGCCGCCGGCGGCCGTGCTGGGCCGCCCGATCGCGCACGTGTGGCCGGACGCCTGGCCGCAGCTGGCGCCGATGCTGGCCGAGGTGGAGCAGGGCGGCTCTGTCCACGCCGAGAACCGTCCCTTCGATTTGCAGCGCAACGGCTGCCCCGAGCAGATCCATGTGACCTTCTCGCTCAGTCCCATTCGCGGCGAGGACGGCGCCGTGGCGGGCATCCTGTGCGTGTGCGTCGAGACGACGGCCACGGTGGTGGCGCAGCGGCAGCGCGACGCGGCGCTGGAAGCACACGCCAAGTACCGCACCTTCTTCGACCAGGGCAGCCATTCGGCAGCGCTGATGGCGCTGGACGGCACTGTCGTCGACATCAACCGGGCCGCGCTCGATTCGGGTGCGTGGCGCCGCGAGGAAATCGTGGGCCTGTCCTTGTGGGACTGCGGCTGGTGGCGCGCTTCGCCGGTGCTGGCGGCGCGGGTGCGCGACAGCGTCCTGCAGGCCGCGGGCGGCGCCACGGTGCGTGGCGAACTGCCGTACTGCTCGCTCGATGGCAGGGAGCGCTGGACCGATATCGTCTTCGCGCCCGTGCTGGATGCCGCCGGTGCGCCCCTGTTCGTCGCCGCCACCGGCACCGACATCACCGAGCGGCGCCAGGTCGAAGCACGCCTGCGCCTGCTGGACGCCATCGGCGAGGCCACCCGCGTGGCCACGGACCCCCGCGCCATCATGGCCGAGGCCACGCGCCTGCTGGGCCAGTACCTGGGCGTCACGCGCGTGGCCTATGCCGACCTGGAAGCGGACAACGACCGCTTCACGATCCGCCACGACTGGACCGTGCCGGGCGTGGTAAGCACCGTCGGCGTGTACTCGCTCGACCTGTTCGGATCGCGCGCCACGTCGAACCTGCGCATCGGCCGCACCCTGTCGATCGACGACGTCGACCAGGATCTGGCGCCGGGCGACGGCGACGCCATGTTCAACGCCATCGGCATCAAGGCCATCATCTGCTGCCCGCTGGTCAAGGGCGGCGCCCTGGTGGCCATGATGGCGGTGCACCAGGCGCTGCCGCGGCGCTGGACGGCCGACGAGATCGCGCTGGTGGAGGCGGTGGTGGAGCGGTGCTGGGCCCATATCGAGCGGGTCCGCTCGACGGAGGCGCTGCACCGGGCCGACCGCCACAAGTCCGAATTCCTCGCCACCCTGGCGCACGAGCTGCGCAACCCGCTGGCGCCCATCAGCAACGGCCTGGAGCTGCTGCGCCTGGGCGGCACCGACGGCGCGATGGCGGCCAGTGTGCGGCAGATGATGGAACGCCAGGTGCGCCACATGGTGCACCTGATCGACGACCTGCTCGACATCGCCCGCGTCTCGAGCGGCAAGATCGTGCTGCGCCGCGCCGTGGTCGACTTGCGCGACGTGGTGGCGGCCGCCGTCGAGACGAGCCTGCCGGCCATCGAGGCGCCCGGCCACGCGCTGGCCGTGGACCTGCCGCCGTTTTCCCTGCCGGTCGACGTGGATGTGGTGCGCGTCAGCCAGGTGCTGGGCAACCTGCTGTCGAACGCGGCCAAGTACACGCCGAACGGCGGGCGCATCGCCGTTGAAGCGCGGGTCGATGGCGGCAGTGTCGTCGTCACCGTGGCCGACAACGGCATCGGCATCCCGGCCGACGCGCTCGAGACGGTGTTCGACATGTTTACGCAGGTGGGGCGCAGCGTGGCGCGCTCCAACGGTGGCCTTGGCATCGGCCTGTCGCTGGTGCGCCGCCTGCTGGCGCTGCATGGCGGCACCGTCGCAGTCAGCAGCCCCGGCATCGGCCAGGGCAGCACGTTCACGGTGCGGCTGCCGCTGGCGCAAGGAAGCGCGGCCGGCCTGCCGGCCGCCGCAC
>NZ_WNKZ01000125.1 GCF_009720835.1 Pseudoduganella buxea | reverse complement strand
ACCGGGTCCGGCGCATCGCGGCCGTGGCCGCACGGGCCGCGATGCGCCGGACCCGGTGCTGCCGGAAAAGAAACGGGCGCGCCGCCGCCTCGTCGGTGCCATCGCCCTGGCCCTGGCCGTTGCCATCGGCCTGCCGATGGTGCTCGATTCCGAGCCGAAGCCGTTGGCCAACGACATCGCCATCCAGATTCCCGCCAAGGACAAGCCGGCCGAAACGCCGGCTGTCGCCACGCCCGCCGAGACGCCCGAGGCCGAGGCCGAGGCGGAGCCGCGCCGCCACGTAGCGCAGGCCGACGCGCTCGACGGCAGCGAGGAAATCGTCGAACCGGCCGAGCCGGCGCCGAAGAACAGCGCAGCCGCCACGGCACCCGATGTGACGCCGAAACCGGCGCCGAAGGACACTATCGCGTGGACCGAGCCGAAGGCCCTGAAGCCGGAGCCGAAGAAGGAAGCCAAGCCGGAGCAAAAGGAAGCGAAGGCCGAGCACAAGGACGACGCCAAGGCGGAGGCCAAGGCGGACGTGCGCCGGGCCGAGGCCGAAGCGAAGGCCAAGGCCGAAGCCAAGGCCAAGGCCGAGGCGGAGCAGAAGAAGCTCGCGGCCAAGCCCGAACCCGAACCGAAGGGCAAGCCGGAAGGCGACGATGCCTCGCGCGCGCTGGCCATCCTGGAAGGCAAACCGGCCGCCAAGCCGGCCGCGACCGACTCCGGGCGCTTCGTCATCCAGGTCGCCGCGCTGGCCGCCAAGGACAAGGTCGACGAGCTGCAGGGCAAGCTGCAGGCGGCCGGCATCAAGTCGTTTACCCAGAAGGCGCCTTCGGGCGACCTGACCCGCGTCAAGGCGGGCCCGTTCGGCAGCCGCGAGGAAGCGGAAAAGGCCAAGGCGCGGCTGCAGAAGATCGGCCTGTCCGGCAGCCTGGTCCCCGTTTGACTGTGATCGGTAGCGGCAAGACGTGACGATTTTCGACTACGTGGTGCTGTTCGTGCTGGTTGCCTCCGTCATCATCAGCACCCTGCGCGGGCTGGTGAAGGAAATGCTGTCGCTGGCCGGCTGGATCGTCGCCTTTGTCGTGGCCAACCGCTACAGTGCGCCGCTGGCCGTGCTGCTGCCTGAAGCGGTGCCCGGCGAAGTGGTGCGGCTGATCGTCGCCTTCATCGCCCTGTTCATCGGCGTGCGCATCCTGATGGGAATATTGACAATGGCCATCGCCGCCCTGGTCGAGGCAGGCGGGCTGTCGCTGGCGGACCGGGGCCTGGGCGGGCTGTTCGGGCTGGCACGCGGGCTTGTAATCGTGTTGACCGGCGTCATATTGTGCGGCATGACGTCGATCCCCCAGCAGGATTTCTGGCGGCAGGCGCTGCTCAGCCCCCTGGCCGAGAGCGGGGCCCGCACCGTGAAGCCGTTTCTGCCCGCTGCCCTGGCGCAGCATGTGCAATTTTAGAATTTCTTAAATCCGTAGCACCCATTCAGGAGCACAGCATGTGTGGTATCGTCGGCGTCGTATCCCATCAACCTGTCAATCAGCTGCTGTATGACGCGCTGCTGCTGTTGCAGCACCGCGGCCAGGATGCGGCCGGTATCGCAACCAGCCACAGCAGTATGTTCTCGATGCACAAGGCCAACGGCCTCGTGCGCGACGTCTTCCGCACCCGCAATATGCGTTCGCTGATGGGCAATTCGGGCATCGGCCACTGCCGCTACCCCACGGCCGGCTCCTCGTCGGAAGAAGAAGCGCAGCCCTTCTATGTCAACGCCCCGTTCGGCATCACCCTGGCCCATAACGGCAACCTGACCAACTGGGAACAGTTGAAGAAGGAAATGTTCAAGAACGACCGCCGCCACATCAACACGGACTCCGATTCGGAAGTGCTGCTCAATGTGCTGGCCCACGAAATCCAGAAGGCCACGACCGGCTATTCGATCGACCCGGACACGATCTTCCAGGCCGTTACCGTGCTGAACCGTCGCGTGCAGGGCGGTTACGCCGCCGTCGCGCAGATCGCCGGCGTAGGCCTGCTGGGCTTCCGCGACCCCTTCGGCATCCGCCCCCTGTGCCTGGGCATCAACGAAACGGAGCAGGGCGTCGAATACCTGATCGCGTCCGAATCCGTGGCGCTGGACGGCATGGGCTTCCGCTTCGTGCGCGATATCGCGCCGGGCGAAGCCGTCTTCATCGACGCCGACAACAAGCTGCACAGCCGCATCTGCGCCGACAACCCGTCGCTGAACCCTTGCGTGTTCGAGTTCGTCTATCTGGCCCGGCCCGATTCCGTCATCGACGGCGCCTCGGTCTACAACACGCGCCTGAAGATGGGCGAGTATCTGGCCGACAAGATCCGTCGCGAAGGCCTGGCCGACGATATCGACGTCGTCATGCCGATCCCCGATTCCTCCCGTCCGGCCGCCATCCAGCTGGCCTTGCGCCTGGGTAAGGAATACCGCGAAGGATTCATCAAGAACCGCTATATCGGCCGCACCTTCATCATGCCGGGCCAGGGCCTGCGCCGCAAATCCGTGCGCCAGAAACTCAATGCCATCGGTGACGAGTTCAAGGGCAAGAACGTGCTGCTGGTGGACGACTCCATCGTGCGCGGCACCACCAGCCGCGAAATCGTGCAGATGGCACGCGACTCGGGTGCGAAGAAAGTGATCTTCGCCTCGGCCGCGCCGCCGGTGCTGTACCCGAACGTGTACGGCATCGACATGCCGACGCGCGACGAGCTGATCGCCCACGGCCGCACGACGGAAGAAGTGTGCCGCGAGATCACGGCCGACGCGCTCGTGTACCAGGACCTGATTGATCTGAAGAAGGCCATCGCCGACGTCAACCCGGCCCTGAAGAACTTCGAGGCATCCTGCTTCGACGGCATCTACGTGACGGGCGACGTGTCGCCGGAATACCTGGACCGCATCGAGCACGCACGCCACAATCCGAAGGAGAAGGGCGCCGAGGACGCGGCCCGCACGCAGCTGAACCTGAACGCCGCCACCACCGAAGGGTGATGGCCTGATTCGTGAAAGGGCCCTGGCGGGCCCTTTTTTACGACGGTACCCTGCTGGAGCCGGCAACGCTGCCGAATTGCCGCATTGGCAGGCACGCTCCGCTATCGATCTTGCATTGGCAAATTATGAGCGACAAGAAAAACTACGGCTTCACCACCACCATCCTGCACGGCGACCGTGCCAAGCCCATCGAGCAGGGCTCGCTGCACAAACCCATCCACACGTCCGTGGCCTTCGGGTATACGGATGCGCGCCAGCTGGCCTCCGTGTTCCAGGGCCGCGAGCCGGGCTTCCGGTATGGCCGGCAGGGCAATCCGACCGTGTCGGCGCTGGAAGAGAAGGTCAACAAGATGGAGGGCGGCGTCGCCACCCTGTGCTTCGCCACCGGCATGGCGGCCATCGGCGCCGTGTTCCAGGCGCTGCTGCGCGCGGGCGACCACGTGGTGTCGTCGTCCTTCCTGTTCGGGAACACCAACTCGCTGTGGCAGACGGTGGCGGGGCAGGGCGTCGGCGTCGATTTCGTCGATGCTACCGACGTCGCCAACGTGGCGGCTGCCATCCGTGACAACACTCGCATCGTCTTCGTCGAAACCATCGCCAATCCCCGCACCCAGATCGCCGACTTGAAGCGCATCGGTGAGCTGTGCGCCGAGAAGGGCATCCTGTATATCGTCGACAACACGATGACGACGCCTTACCTGTTCCAGCCGAAAACCGTGGGCGCGGGCCTCGTCGTCAATTCGCTGACGAAGTCGATCGGCGGGCACGGCAACGCGCTGGGCGGCAGCCTGACGGACACGGGTGCCTACGACTGGACCCGCTTCGCCAACATCTTCGAGAACTACAAGAAGGCGGCACCGGCCATGTGGGGCATCACGCAGGTTCGTGCCAAGGGCCTGCGCGACTTCGGCGCGTCGCTGGGGCCGGAGGCGGCCCACCATATCGCCGTCGGCGCGGAGACCCTGGCGCTGCGGATGGAGCGCACCTGCGCCAATGCCAAGGCACTGGCGGAGATGCTGTCGAAGGACCCCAGGGTGGCGGCCGTGCACTACCCGGGCCTTCCGTCGCACCCGCAGCACGGCATCGCCACCGAGCTGTTCAAGGCCTATGGCTCGCTGTTCAGCTTTGAGCTGCGGGACGGCATCGACTGCTTCGACTACCTGAACCGCTTGAGGATCGCCGTGCCGGCGTCGAACCTGGGCGACACGCGCACCCTCGTGATTCCCGTGGCACACACGATCTTCTACGAGATGGGCGCCGAGCGGCGTGCCTCGATGGGCATCGCCGAGTCGCTGATCCGCGTCTCCGTCGGTATCGAGGACACGGGCGACCTGGTCGACGATTTTCGCGCCGCACTGGATGCCTGATCCGTCAAGAAAGCAAAAACGGCGGCAGGTGCATCGCGCACCTGCCGCCGTTTTCATTGGGTCACGCGGGAATCAGTGCCAGCTGCGCAGCAGTCCCACGGCCAGGCCTTCCAGCGCGAACTCGTCCGACTCCGGGTCGACGGTGATGACCTTGAAGTCCGGGTTCTCCGGCAGCAGCTCGACGGTGGAACCCGTGCGGCGGTAGCGCTTGACGGTGACTTCGTTGCCGATGCGGGCCACGACGATCTGGCCGTTCTTGGCGCTGTCCACCTTTTTGACGGCCAGCAGGTCGCCATCCATGATGCCGATATCGCGCATCGATTCGCCCCGCACCTTCAGCAGGAAGTCCGGCTTGGCCGAGAACAGGGCCGGGTCGACGCTGTAGCTCGTTTCCAGGTTTTCCTGGGCCAGGATGGGCGAGCCGGCGGCGACGCGGCCGATCAGCGGCAGCGACATCAACAGCGCGGCCGGCACCTGCGGCAGCGGGCCCAGGTCCGCCGGCGTGGTGGCCGGCGCCGGGGCGGCGGGGCGGGCGCCGAGCAGGCGGATGCCGCGCGACGTGCCGGCCGTGATTTCGATGGCACCCTTGCGCTGCAGCGCCTTCAGGTGCTCTTCGGCCGCGTTGGCGGACTTGAAGCCCAGTTCGTTGGCGATCTCGGCCCGGGTCGGCGGGAAGCCGGTATTCTCGATGGCATCCCTGATCAGATTGAGAATTTGTTCCTGTCGTGCAGTAAGCTTGATCATGGTTGCGTGGCGCTCATAAGCTGTGTATATAGACAGTCTGTATTTTTGTACAGTACCCACAGGATTGCAAGGGAATTTGTTGATTTTGACGAAATAATTGCGAACTCAAGCGTTAAATGGCAGTTTGCATGCCGCCACCGGCAGACCAGAGCCTGGACTCCGACCCCGGCCCTGCGGCTCGGGGGCTGGATTTTTGACCGGAATGCTGATATAGTCGCGGGCTTACCTCTTCCCACACTCGTCTTGACGCCGGGGTGGGCTATCAACAGTCCTTAAGGGAGTTTGCATGCGTCACTATGAAATCGTATTTATCGTCCATCCGGACCAGAGCGAGCAAGTGCCCGCGATGATCGAACGTTACAAAGCCAGCGTGACCTCGCGCGGCGGTAACGTCCACCGCGTGGAAGATTGGGGCCGCCGTCAAATGGCGTACTCGATCCAGAAACTGGCCAAGGCACACTACATCTGCCTGAACATCGAATGCGACAACGAGACCCTGGTCGAACTGGAAACCGCATTCAAATTCAATGATGCCGTGCTGCGTCACCTGACCGTCAAGATGAAGAAAGCGGAAACCGCTCCTTCGCCGATGATGAAGTCGGTCCAGCGTGAAGACGCAGCCAAGAGCCACCGCTCGGAAGCACCAGCCGCCGCCGCTCCAGCAGCCGCAGCAGCCTAAGTTCGTCGGCGATTGATCGACAGGAAGTCCAGCTGAACCAGCTCCAGTTCGTCGGCCTCATCACCGAGCGGGAAGTATTGCGATACACCCCGGCGGGTCTGCCACTTGTAAATGCAGTCTTGCAGCACAGTTCAAAGCAGATGGAGGCAGGCATCGAACGCCTGGCCGAGTTTGAAATCTCCGCGGTTGCCGCGGGCGAGATTTCCGGCCGGTTCAGTGGAACGCCACTGGGTGGCACGTATGAGTTCACGGGATTCCTGGCAAAGAAGAATCGCCACAGCAAGAGCCTGGTTTTTCACATCATTGATTTCCGTGCCGTCGAGACGGCACAACATTTAGATACAGGAGCCTAAAATGGCATTCGGTAAAAAGTTCGACAAAAACAAAGCAAAGCTGAAAGAGAAGCGCAAACAGCAAAATCCTCTGTTCAAGCGCAAGAAGTTCTGCCGCTTCACCGCCGCTGGCGTTGAGCAAGTGGACTACAAGGACGTGGACACGCTGAAGGACTTCATCCAGGAAAACGGCAAGATCATGCCAGCACGCCTGACCGGCACGAAGGCGCACTACCAGCGTCAAGTCGATACCGCCATCAAGCGCGCCCGCTACCTGGCCCTGCTGCCTTACACCGATCTGCACCACGCTTAATTGCGGTTCAGATAGATCCTGGAGAGAACTATGCAAATCATTCTGTTGGAAAAAGTCATCAACGTCGGCAACCTGGGCGACGTCGTCAAGGTCAAGGACGGTTACGCACGTAACTTCCTGATCCCGCAAAAGCTGGCACGTCGTGCCACCACGGCCGCCGTGGCCGAATTCGAAGCCAAGCGCGCCGAACTGGAAAAAGCAGCCGCTGAAAAGCTGGCCGCTTCGCAAGCCCAGGGCGAGAAGCTGAACGGCATGACCGTGACCGTGTCGCAGAAGGCCGGCGTCGATGGCCGCCTGTTCGGTTCCGTGACCAACTACGACATCGCCGAAGCGCTGACGAAGGCTGGTTTCGCTGTCGAAAAAGCAGCCGTGCGCATGCCGACCGGCCCGCTGAAGACGACGGGCGAGCACCCTGTCTCCGTGGCACTGCACACCGACGTCGTGGTCGAAGTGACCGTCGCCGTCGTGGGCGAAGCTGCCTAAGTCAATCCGGGAATTCTTTCGCGGAGTGACTGTCGTATAGATGAAAAAGCCGGGTTCGCCCGGCTTTTTTATTGCCAGCAATCTCGGACTAGGCCCATCCTAAGCAGGTATAATTCGCGCCATGAACGCCGCACCATCCGACCCGCAAGTCGACTCCCTTCGCATCCCGCCGCACTCCATCGAGGCTGAACAGTCCGTCATCGGCGGCCTGCTGCGCGATAACGCCGCATGGGACCGCATCGCCGACTTCATGCACGCGGAGGACTTCTACCGCTACGATCACCGCATCATCTTCGAGCAGATGATCCGACTGATCAACGCCAGCAAACCGGCCGACGTCATCACCGTCTTCGAGGCGCTGACGATGCTGGGCAAGGCCGAGGAAGTGGGCGGCCTGCAGTACCTGAACGCGATGGCGCAGAACACGCCGTCGGCGGCGAATATCCGCCGCTACGCGGAAATCGTGCGCGACCGCGGCGTGCTGCGCAAGCTGATCACCGTCGCCGACGAAATCTCCGGCAATGCCTTCAGCCCGCAGGGCAAGGAAGTCAAGCAGATGCTGGACGAGGCTGAATCGAAGATCTTCGCCATCGCCGAACAAGGTTCGCGCGGCGCGTCGGGCTGGACCGCCGTGCAGCCGCTGCTGACCCAGGTGGTCGAGCGCATCGACGAGTTGTACAGCCGCGAAAGCACCAGCGAGATCACGGGCGTGCCGACCGGGTTCATCGACCTGGACCGCATGACCTCGGGCCTGCAGCCGGGCGACCTGGTCATCGTGGCCGGCCGTCCTTCGATGGGCAAGACGGCATTTTCCGTCAACATCGGCGAAAACGTCGCCATCGAAGCGGGCCTGCCCGTGGCCGTGTTCTCGATGGAGATGGGCGGCACCCAGCTGGCCATGCGTATGCTCGGCTCGGTCGGCCAGCTCGACCAGCACCGCCTCCGTACGGGCAAGCTGAACGACGAGGACTGGCCGCGCCTGACGCACGCCATCCAGAAGATGAACGAGGCGCAGCTGTATATCGACGAGACGCCGGCCCTGAACCCGATCGAGATGCGCGCCCGGGCGCGCCGCCTGGCCCGCCAGTGTGGCAAGCTGGGCCTGATCATCGTCGACTACCTGCAGCTGATGCAGGGTTCGCAGCCGGGCGACAACCGGGCCGCCGAGATCTCCGAGATCTCGCGCTCGCTGAAGGGCCTGGCGAAGGAACTGCATTGCCCCGTCGTGGCCCTGTCGCAGCTGAACCGCTCGCTGGAGCAGCGCCCCAACAAACGTCCTGTCATGTCCGACCTGCGCGAATCGGGCGCTATCGAGCAGGATGCGGACGTCATCATATTCCTGTACCGCGACGAGGTGTACAACCCCGATTCGCCGGACAAAGGGACCGCCGAGATCATTATCGGCAAGCAGCGTAACGGCCCCATCGGCGCGATCCGCCTCACGTGGATGGGGATGTACACGAAATTTGGCAACTACACGGGTAACCTGTCCGTCTACCAGGGCGACTGATAGCGGCAGGCCTGCCACCGGGTCCTCGTCGCGCGAGGGCCCCGCACCACCGAACCAACCAACGGAGAACAAAATGTTTGGACGCTTGATGCCCACCGAGGGCAAATTCTTTGACCTGTTCAACCAGCATGCGGAGCTGTGCGTCAAAGGCGCGAAAGAAATGCTGGGCCTGATGACCAACTTCGACGACCTGGAAAATCGCGTGCACGCGATCGAGAGCATCGAAAAACAGGCCGACAAGATCACCTACACGACCGTCGACCTGCTGCACAAGACCTTCATCACGCCGATCGACCGCGACGATATCCATAAACTGATCACCAAGATGGACGACATCCTGGACATGATGGAAGACGCCGGCCAGACCGTCTCGCTGTACGACCTGCACGCCGTCACGCCGGAAGCGAAGCGCCTGGCCGAACTGGTGCTGGCCTGCTGCGAGAAGGTCAAGGACGCCGTGGCCCTGCTGTCGAACATGGACAACGCGCGCCAGATCGTCGCCATCTGCGAAGAGATCGACCGCCTGGAGTCGGATGCCGACCACGTCATGCGCGCCGCCATGTCCAAGCTGTTCCGCGACGAACCGGACGTGCGCAACCTGATCAAGATGAAGGCCATCTACGAAATCCTGGAAACGGTGACGGACCGCTGCGAAGACGTGGCCAACATCATCGAAGGCATCATTGTCGAAAACGCGTAAGCGCCCGAACAAGAACATGCACATGCACCCAATGCACAAGCACTCGACGAATCAGCGCACGCGCCAAGACTAAACGATATGCAGACTCTCCAAATCAGCATCTATGCGCTGGCACTCCTGATTTTCCTCGCCCTCGTCTTCGATTTCATGAACGGCTTCCACGATGCCGCCAATGCCATCGCGACAGTCGTTTCGACGGGCGTACTGAAACCCCAGACGGCCGTCGCCATGGCCGCCTTCTTCAACTTCATCGCCATCTTCATCGTCGGCCTGAAGGTGGCGCAGACCATCGGCAAGGGCACCATCGATCCCAACGTCGTCGACCACTACGTGATCTTCGGCGCCCTGGTGGGTGCCATCGTGTGGAACCTGATCACCTGGTACTACGGCATTCCGTCGTCGTCGTCGCATGCGCTGATCGGCGGCCTGGTGGGCGCCGCGGTGGCCAAGTCCGGCACCGGCGCGCTGATCTCGGCAGGCCTGATCAAGACCGTCGTCTTCATCGTCGTCGCGCCCCTGCTGGGCTTCCTGCTCGGCACCCTCATCATGCTGCTGGTCTCGTGGATCTTCGTCAAGTCGACGCCCCGCAAGATCGACGGCTGGTTCCGCCGCATGCAGCTCGCTTCGGCCGCTGCCTACAGCCTGGGCCACGGCGGCAACGATGCGCAGAAAACCATGGGCATCATCTGGATGCTGCTGATCGCCTCCGGCCACGTCGCCGCGACGGACGCCGAGCCGCCGCTGTGGGTCATCATCGCCTGCTACGCGACGATCTCGTTCGGCACCCTGTTCGGCGGCTGGCGCATCGTCAAGACGATGGGCCAGAAGATCACCAAGCTCAAACCCGTAGGCGGCTTCTGCGCCGAAACGGGCGGCGCCATCACGCTGATCATGGCCTCGTTCTGGGGCGTGCCGGTATCGACCACGCACACCATCACGGGCGCCATCGTCGGTGTCGGTTCCTCGCACCGCCTGTCGGCCGTGCGCTGGGGCGTGGCCGGCAATATTGTCTGGGCCTGGATCTTCACGATCCCCGCGTCGGCCTTCGTCGCGGCGATCGCCTGGTGGGTCGGCCGCCACATCATGTAATGGCCTAGGCCATCATGACTAAGGGAGCTTCGGCTCCCTTTTTTTTATCTCGGCTAGAATGGCGCGATGCCTTTCAACTTCGCTTCCCTGTCACGCTTCAAGCCCGACACCTTCACGCTCGCTCTTCTCGTCGCCGTCGCCGTCGCCTCCGTGCTGCCCGTCACGGGGCAGGCTGCCATTGTTGCCGGCGACGTCACGGCCGTGGCCATTGGCCTCCTGTTCTTCCTGCACGGCGCCAAGCTGCCGCGCGAAGCCATCGTCGCCGGGCTGACGCACTGGCGCCTGCACCTGCTGGTACTGTGCTGCACTTTCGTGCTGTTCCCCGTGCTCGGCCTGGCCGCGCAGCCGCTCGCGCTGGCCGTGCTGACCCCGGACCTGACGGTGGGCCTGCTGTTCCTGTGCATGCTGCCGTCCACCGTGCAGTCCTCGATCGCCATGACGGCCCTGGGCCGGGGCAACGTGCCGGCGGCCGTGTGCAGCGCCTCCGCCTCGAACTTCTTCGGCATCTTCCTCACGCCCCTGCTGGTGGGCGCCTTCATCGTGCACGGCAAGGGGGGCGGGCCCCAGCTCGACGCCGTGCTCACCATCGTCATGCAGCTCCTGGTGCCGTTCCTGGCCGGGCAAGTGATGCGGCGCTGGATCGGCACGTGGGTCGACCGCCACAAGGCCAAGCTCAAATACATCGACCAGGGCTCGATCCTGCTGGTGGTGTACACGGCCTTCAGCGAGGCCGTGGCCGAGGGACTGTGGCACAAGCTGTCGCCCCAACTGCTCGTCACGCTCGCCGTGGTGTGCTGCGTGCTGCTGGCCGTCGTGCTGGGCCTGTCGTTCTGGATCAGCCGGCGCCTGGGCTTTTCGCGCGAGGACGAAGTGACGATCGTCTTCTGCGGCTCGAAGAAAAGCCTGGCCACCGGCGTGCCGATGGCGAAGGTGCTGTTCGCCAGCTCGTCGCTGGGCATGATCATCCTGCCGCTGATGCTGTTCCACCAGATCCAGCTGATGGTGTGCGCCGTGCTGGCCCAGCGGTTTGCCCGGCGCACCGATTGATCGTTGCGTATTTCTCAAATTCGAGATAGTCTCTCGAATATGGGAAACGATGCCTTTGAACTGAAGCTGATTCGCCGCCTTGCCGTGCTGCGCGAGGAGCGCGGCTGGTCGCTGGACCAGCTGGCGAAAGAGAGCGGCATCAGCCGCGCCACCCTGTCGCGCCTGGAGCGGGGCGAGAGCAGCCCGACGGCGGCGCTGCTGGGCCGCCTGTGCACCGTCTACGGCCTGCCGATGTCGCGCCTGATCGCCGAAGTCGAGGAGGGCGGCGCGACCCTGGTGCGCGCGGCCGAGCAGGCCGTGTGGACCGATCCGGCCAGCGGCTTCACGCGGCGCATGGTGTCGCCGCCGCTGCGGGGGCTGCGCGCGGAACTGGTCGAGGGCCGCCTGCCGGCCGGCGCCGCGATCGACTATGCCCAGCCGGCCGTGCAGGGCATGGAGCAGCACCTGTGGATGCTGGACGGCACGCTTGACTACACGCTCGACGGCGTTATTTACCACCTTCAGGCGGGCGACTGCCTGCGCTTTCGCCTGTTCGGCCCCACCCGCTTTTCCTGCCCCGGCCCCGCGCCGGCCCACTACCTGATCGCCGTGTGCGAACCATGATCGACACCCCTTTCACCATCGAGGAACTGCACGGCGACGGCGTGCGGTTCCACGCGGCGGCACTGGCCGACGTGCTGCACGATTGCGTGTGCAACGGCGCCAGCGTCGGCTTCCTGCCGCCGTTCGGCCTGGCCGACGCGCGCCGCTTCTGGCTGGGCGTGGCGCAGCAGGTCGACAGCGGCGCACGCACCGTCTTCGTGGCCCGCGATGCCGATGGCGTGTGCGGCACCGTGCAACTTGCCCTGGCCACGCCCGCCAACGGCGCGCACCGGGCGGAAGTGAACAAGATGCTGGTGCACACGCGCGCCCGCCGGCGCGGCATCGCCCGGCAGCTGATGCTGGCGGCCGAGGCGCGGGCCCGTGAACTGGGCCGCAGGCTGCTCGTGCTCGACACATGGACCGGCAGCGGCGCCCAGCACCTGTATGAACAGCTGGGCTTCGAGGTGAGCGGCATCATTCCCGCCTTTGCCCGGCTGGACGACGGCTCGCTGGGCGCCACCACGGTGATGTACAAGCTGCTGGCACCGCGCTTGGCCGTGGCCGATGCCGACCCCGCGTCGCCCGAGGCGGCAGGCCTGCTGGCGGAGCTGTCGGCCCGGCTGGCGGCGTTGACGGGCGACGACGGCACGGCCTCCTTCGACGCCGCGGCCGTGCGCGGCCCCC